>JAACVK010000083.1 GCA_009991595.1 bacterium
AACGTTGCGGAATCCTCGGACAGCTTTACACAAACTTTACAAGACACAAGCCCTTGAATTTACCCACTTGATGTCGAGAAGAGCCTAGTTTTCTTACCTGGCATTGAGGGGTCTCGGTTTGAGCTTCATCCAGTAATTCATGACCACTGCGGCCGTTAAATCGCCGGTGACGTTGATTACGGTTCTGCACATATCAAGTATGCGATCCACTCCGAGTATGAGCGCTATTCCGGTGGCGGGAATTCCTATGTTGGTGAGGATTCCTGCCAAGATCACAATCCCAACTCCGGGCGTCCCTGGGGAGCCGATGGATGCTCCTATGGAGGTGACGACCACTAGGAGCATGGAGCTTAAGTTTAGTTCAATTCCAAATATGTTGGCCAGAAACACGGTTGCCACACCTTGATATAAAGCCGTCCCGTCCATGTTGATAGTGGTTCCAAGGGGGATGATAAAGCGAGAAACATTTGGATCGACGTTTAAATCTTTTTCTGCAGTTTCCATGGTCAGTGGCATGACCGCAGCCGAGCTTGAAGTAGAAAATGCTAGGAGTTGAACTTGCCGAATTTTGGAAAGAAAATGAAAGGGATTTTGTTTAGCAACAAATCGAAGCAATAGCAGATAGAACAATAAAACGCCCACAAGGCCCAAGATGACCGTGCTCACATAGCCCATCATTCCCGCCAGTGTTTCTATACCCGATCGTGCTGTTGTTTCTGCAATAAGCCCAAAGACGGCAAGAGGGGCGAGATACATGGCCCATTTAACAACAATCATGCAAACATCTTGAATGGAGGCAAAAAGCGTCATCAAGGGTTCGGATTGTTGGGCCGGAATAGAAAGCAGAGCAAAGCCGACGATCATTGCGAACAAAACAATTTGTAGCATTTGTCCCTCTGTCATGGCGACGAGTGGATTTTGAGGCAATAGTTCTACAATCTTAGTTGGAAGTGTGTCTAAAGGGAGTCCAGCTGTGGTGTTTGTCTCAATTGCTGTTGGGGCGCTGGAGGTGGCTTCCCTTGCCAGGGAGGCGTCTTGCCCTGGTTTTATGAGGGCAGAGATCGAAAACCCAATTGTAATGGCAATTACAGTCGTAAATATAAAATAGATACCCACTCTCAAGCCGAGTTTCTTTAGTTGTTCGATACTTTGTCCCGAGGATATGCCTCGGACTACCGAAACAAAGACTAGGGGAATGACAATCATTTGAATAAGAGCCAGGAACAGTTTCCCCGGAAGGCCTATCCAGTTAACCAGTGAGTTAAATATTAAGGTCGAGAAGCTATTTTGAAACTCCTTAAGTAAGGCGCCCGTAAGGATGCCTAAAAAGAGAGCAATCAAAACCTTTAACCATACTTTTTTCTCTACAAGAGAATGTAAATGTTTTGCCAGAGCTTTTGGGTTAAAGCGTTGTGCAAACACCTACGCGTTTTCGCCTCTGTGAATAAAATTAAGCTGATCTATGAGGTGCAATATCACTGGAATGGCTTCGTCGTTGACGCCCATGTTTTCTCTTAAGTCGCGTATGAGCTGAATTCGGGCAATGTCTTCGTTGTCAAAAATGTTTTCTTCGGGGTCATGGGGTTCAATCCATGACATAACAACAAAGTAGTTGATGTCTTCTGGGGGCAGGGTGCAAATGGTGGCAACTTCTTGAAGTTCAAAATAAATTTTCACACTCATAAGGCCTCCCTTGGGTTAAAGGGGAAGTTCTTTTCACACTCTTTGACTGCGGCCTGTAGTTCGGGGCTGGGTTTTTTAGGGAGAAGCACCTTGAGGGTAACAATTTGATCTCCGCGTGAGGCTTTGTTTACAACCCCTTTGCCCTTGATTCTAAGGCGAGTTCCGGTGCTGGAGCCAGGAGGAATTGTTAGCAAGACGTTCCCGTCTATTGTGGGAGCTTCTATTTCACCGCCAAGAAGGCCCTCGTAAAAACTGATCGGAATTTCGGTTTCAATGGTGTCGCCAGAGCTTCGAAATCCGCTCAAGGCTTCGACATGAATTCTTACATAGGCATCACCCGCTGGTCCGCCTTTGCTTCCAGGAGAACCCATCTGAGAGAAGCGAAGCTTCTTGCCGGTTTCAATTCCACCAGGAATTTTAACGGCTAGTGTCTTGCCGTTGGCTAAAGTTAACTCCTTTTCTACGCCAAGCACGGCGTCTTTAAAGGAGATAGATAAGTCGTAAATTTGGTCCTGTCCTTTGCGAGGAGTGGCTTCTTGTTGTTGTTGAGCTGAGCGAAAAAGATTGGAAAAGAAATCTTCTTCAGAAAACCCATCGCCAAAGGATTGTGAGTATCGGCCCGCGCCCTGTTGGGTTCGGTAGAAAGATTCTCTTTGTTGTTGTTCTTGTTTCTTCTGAACTTCGCCTTCATCGAATTTCTTCTTAGCTTCTGGCGTGCCAATGAGTTCGTAAGCCTGGCTTATTTCTTTGAATTTATCTTCGGATGCTTTTTTCCCCGGATTCAGGTCGGGGTGGTGAAGCTTGGCCAAATTACGATAAGCTTTTTTTATTTCAGCTTGCGTGGCGTCCTCGGCAAGGCCGAGAGTTTTGTAGGGATTATCCATATTGCCTCACATTGTTTAAAAAAAAATTGATTATCTGGCCAAGCTAACAAGATCAGTTCGATAAAAGCTATTTAAAGTACTTTTACGTTAATCGCGCAGGGGCCTTTTTTACCTTGTCCAACTTCGAACTCAACTTTGTCGTCATCACGTGGTGCATCGCCTTGAATTTCAGAAACATGAAAAAACAAATCTTCTCCGTCATCGGGAGTAATAAATCCAAAACCTTTTTCACCATTATAGAACTTTACTGTACCTTTATTCATAATTACCTCTGGCTAGGGTATATACCATTCTTAGGTTCCAAGATACTTTGGGAGCGTTTTCATTGAGTTTTTTTTACAATTTTTTGCCAATTTAGCTGCCAAAGGCCTTCAGGGCTCGGTCGCATTAGGGTTTCATGGTCCAAAAGAATCTTTATTCTGGCCCTTTCAGGGTATATGGTCCCCGGCAATATGATCGGAGAATCCTTTGACCCCAAATGACGTTTTAAAGAGCCTTCGCTACACCTTTGATTTTGGCGATTCAAAAATGATAGCCATCTTTGCGTTGGTTGGCCACGAGGTGGATCGCACGCTTGTGTGTCAGTGGTTAAAAAAGGAAGAAGATCCCGATTATGTCAGTTGCAAAGACATGGAGTTTTCTTGTTTTTTGAATGGATTGATTATCGACAAACGCGGCAAAAAAGAGGGCCCACAGCCCGAGCCCGAAAAGAAAATGACCAACAACATTGTTTTAAGAAAGCTAAAAATTGCTTTAGACTTTAAGGCTGAAGACGTTGTCGAGGTCTTAAGTCTAGCTGACTTTAGTTTGAGTAAACACGAGTTGTCGGCGCTGTTTAGAAAGCCTGATCATAAAAACTATAGAGCGTGTAAAGATCAAGTGCTACGCAACTTTCTTCAAGGTTTGCGTATCAAATTTAGACCAGAAGCTTAACTTTTTAATTAGACGAGTGAATAGAGGTTTTTGTGTGGAATAAACTCAACAAGTCCATGATGATTTGCCAGATGGCTTTTGGCCTTTCTTATTACGGAGTGATGGTCATCTTGACCCGCTTTTTCTTAGAAGACTTAAACTACGGCGAAGCTGACACCATGATGGTGGTTGGGGCCTTTTCTGCAATTGGTCCTTTGTTTGCAATTGCAGGGGGCTTTATTGCTGATAAGTTTTTGGGCTCATATCGCTCTTTGACGATCGCTTACTTTACTTTTGCCTCTGGCTACGTGCTTTTGGTTCTTGGTGCTAGTGCCAAGAACGTTTCTTTGAGTTTAACTGGAATTGCTCTGGCCAGCTATGCTCGAGGTCTAATGTCGCCTAGTTATCCCAGTCTGTTTAGGCGCACATTCAAGACCCAGGAGCATTTTGAAAACTGCTATCCAGTTAACTATTCCGTTAACAACGTTGGCGCTTTTTTAGGGCAGTATTTATTTCCTATGCTAGTTTTGGCTGTTGGCTTCAGCGGTGGCTTTATGATGTCTTGTGCAATTGCCACTCTTGGTTTTGTTATTCTTCTCTCTTTGCGTAAACCTTTTGTGCAAATCGGTGCGCAGATCGACAGCAATCCGGTGTCTACTAAAAATTGGACTGCCTTTGGAGTGTTGTCGGTTGTGATGATCGCTTTGGTCTTTTTTATGTTTTCGAACATGGCTCTGGGGAAAAACGTTGTCTATGCCATTGGCGTCACGGCCATTGTTTATTTTATTAGCTTAATGTTTAAGGCCAACCGTAAAGATGCTTGGAACATGGGAACCATATTGATCATGATTGTTTTGACAATCATCTTTTTTGTTTACTACGGGCAAATGATGACTTCTATGACCATGGTGACAATCAATACCATGCGCGGAGACTTGTTCGGCTTTATTCCTATTGCTCCAGAGGCGGCGATGTCTATGAATCCATTGTGGTGTATGGTCGCGGGGCCGGTGATTGCTCTCATATTCTCAACTCTCGAAAAGCGAGGCATCGATTTTAGCACAGCCACCAAGGTGGCTTTCTCTTTTGTGTTGACGGCCATTGCCTTCGGTATTTTGACTTTAGCTGTTAAAAACATTGGCAGTGACGCTATTCTAAGGCCCGAGATATTTTTGGTGATTCACTTCTTTCAGGCTTTTGCTGAGGTAATAGTGGGTTCCATGGTAGTGGCTTCTATTTTGTCTGTGGCGCCCAAGCACATCGAAAACTTTTCAGTTAGCCTGTTCTCTGTGAGTATCGCCCTAAGTGGCATCGTGGGTGCCGTGTTCTCAACCTCGATTGCTTTGGAAAAGGATCAGAAAATCACTCAAGAAATTGTTAAAACTGTCTACGGTGGCTATTTTAACACGCTTACAGTGTGGGCGGTTGTTATGGTAGGGGTTGCGCTACTGTCTTCTTTTCTGATTCGTAAAATGGTCGCCGTAGGAAAGGAGTAAAATAAACTCATGATTGATTTTGGAGTCTTTGTTATTGCAGTTTGTGCGGCTGCAGTTGCGTCTGTAACTGGTTTTGGCATCGGGAGTTTGATCACCCCGGTGCTTAGTTTGTCTATTGGAACCAAGCTTGCGGTAGCCGTTGTGTCGGTGCCTCACTTTGTGGCCACAGCGATGCGTTTTTGGATGCTTCGTAAGCATGTGGACAAGAAAGTACTTTTTGGTTTTGGTCTGATGAGTGCCGCAGGAGGATTGATGGGTGCTTTCCTCCATGTTTACTTTGCCATACCGGCCTTAACGCTAATTTTTGGAATCATCCTAATGTTTGCAGGTTTTATGGGGGCTTCAGGTCTGGCTGCAAAAATGAAGTTTCAGGGTGTAGCTGCCTGGCTGGCTGGCGGCTTTTCTGGTTTCTTGGGCGGAATGGTTGGAAATCAAGGGGGGATACGTTCGGCTGCCTTACTTGGGTTTAACATTTCAAAGGAATCCTTTGTGGCTACAGCTACAGCGATTGGACTTATCGTGGATGTATCTCGCATGCCGGTTTATTTTTGGAGTGAGTGGCAAGGAATTCTAGCCAGCTCCAAGTGGCTTGTGATCTGCACCGTAGGCGTGGTGTTCGGAACCCTGCTTGGGGCAAGACTTTTAAAGCGTCTTCCCCAGCATGTTTTTAGGCGGGTGGTTTCAGCTGTGATCTTTGTACTCGGAATCTTTATGACCTACCGTGGGATTGTTCAGTTCTAAGGGTTCACTCCCATAAATAAGTTGAAATGTTTCACAGGGGTTAAGTTAACCATTCTTCACATCTCTATTTTTCTGGTCTCGCTTATTGCGGCTGCTTATGTGTCCGGCAATACGTTTGGATGAGGCTCTTGCTATGCGTTTTGCTTTTCTCTTTACCTGAGTCTTTTTTGAAAAATTCTCTGGCTGGGTGACCTCATGAGCAAAGGTTTCCTCGTTTGAAGATCGGTTGACAGCATCCTCCTTCGATGATTTCAACTTCTCTGTTCCTAGTCGAGGTTTTGCTGTTTTCTTTGTAGCTTTCTCTTTTGTTTTGAGTTTCTTTTCAAGCTTATCTAGTACATTTTCAAAGAGCTTAGTTTTATCTGCGGTTCTTTTGGGGGTGCCAGATCCGGTTTTCTTCTTAATGGTCTGGCGTCTTGAAAGATCTACGTATTTATTGCGTAGCTTTCTTGCGCGTGAGATGAGCGACTTAAGAGCCTTAAGGCTCAAATCCATTTGAGCCCTCTCTATTAGACTAAACTCTTTTTGAGTTGTTAGCTTTTCGGCCTTTTTGTAGTTCATTGCTGTTTCTCCTAATCTAAAACTAAGTTGTGCCTATTTATAGCGAGCTGCGGCTGATTCAACGGCGGTGCTAACAGATTCCCAGGCTAGATCCACTCCGCTTTTTAAATCTTCCCAAGCATTGTCACTGGATGATTTTAGCTTGGTTAACTTTGCCGATGCGTCATCACGCATCTTTTTCAGAGAGGCAACTTCTTCTTGGTATTCTTTTTTTAGTTTTACTTCTGATTTGTCGGCCTTTGTTTCAAGTTTAGAAATATAGGCATTCCATTCATCTAATTTATCTTTCATGTTTTCTACATATTCGTTTCTTTTGCTCATAGGTATTTTCTCCTTTTAAAAATTGTTAACGTTTAATTTGATCGTAACTATCTTCTAGTAGATTATTGACCTTATTTGTGCTACAGAAAGTCAATGATGGACCCAAGGCTGTATCGGGAGATGTTTTCTAAAAAAATTAATATACATGTTGTTGTTTTTCCTTTTTGTTCTTTTGAACATTAGAGCGATCTTGTTTGCCAATATTGTAGGTGCTACTTGCGCGCCAATAATAGGGTCTTCCATAGAAGTCGTGTAATATTGTTTCTTGATTGGCGTTGATTGGTGCGGATTGCTCGTAATGAGGGCACTCTTCAATTCTGTCCTTCTTTAGGCTTAGCTCTATTGTGTGTGTGCCTGCGTCGATTCGATTTATCCAGTCTGTGCTTACAAGAAAGAGCTTATTCTTAAGCCACGAACCTGTGTTGGCTACCAGGTATTGAAGTTTTCCGCTCGCAATGTCGAGGATTAGTTCGTCTACATTGCCAACCTCTTTTCGATTATAATCTAGTAGTTTATATCCACTTAGTTCTTCGCATGATCGTAGGTGATTTGAATCTCTAAATGAAAATTGCTCAATAGAATCGTTTGTGCGCTCTTCAAAAGAGGTTAAGTCAGGTGAGTAATCTCTTAGTGGCGTGCTTACATGACCCCAGCCGGCAAAAGCGGTATAGGCGTTTGAAAGAGCGTAATCTCTACTAAAGCGTAGATCTTTAAGCGTCTTTGCAAAGTCTGACGCTGTCTCAGCACTACTTCGTGATGGATGGGCTTCGATCTCAATTTTTGTAAGGCCAATATCTATTTCTCTTCTCTCTGGATGAATTGCAATCAAGTTGGATGGACGCACGAGGACGTAGTCTCCGGTCAGCCAATTGCCACAGCGTAAAACCAAATGCTTAATCTCGTAAGTCAAGTCATTAAAAAGAAAGTCATCTATCTTTCCTATGTTCTTTTCGTCGATTGAATTAATTTTAAAAGACTTTATGGCGTCGTAACTTAATTTCATCTTTTTCTCCTTTTAATCCTTTTAAATTTAAGAATAATCTTTTTGTTCGATGTAAGTAGTAGCATCAACCGTGCCAGGTATGCGCTGAGGGAGGTGGCAACAGTTTTCCCTTAATTTTGAGACTTTTTTACCCGTCTTTTCTGTTTTTGCCCCAACGAATCTTAGTCGATTTCTTAAGAGTTCTACGTGGAAGTCGTTCTAAGTTTTGGCACAAATTATGCTATTAAATCAGCCTAGATATTTAAGTTTGGACTGAGTTTTAGAATTAGAACTCAAGTTAAATACAGATTGTGAGGACTACTGTGAAAGATAATGGCGAACCTTTGCAAACAATAGATGGTGTCAGAGGCTCGGTTGACGAACGTAGAGATCTCGTAGGTTGGAATGCGTCTTTAGGTATGTCCTTTCTAGCTCTTGTTGTCTGGGCTGTCATCGCCAGTGTGAATTTTACGACAGCATGGAGCTTTTGGATTGGTGTCTTTCTTTTAGGCGCAGGAATATTCAGAGGAGTGTTTACGGCCTTTACCTCTAGAAGGCCAGCTTTTCTCTGGTCTGCTTTTGGTGCTTTTGTTTTTGCTCTTGTGGGTCTGTATCAAGTTTTCTCCTTTCCTGCTTTGAGGGTAACTATTTTTCTGGTGAGTTTTGCGATTTTGATCGATGTCTTCGCGGGAGCCTACCTTGCAAGTAAGTATGTGGATTCCAAAATTCGAAGTTGGATTCTTATACTTGCTCCTATCCATTTATTGCCTGGATACTTAGTTTATCTGTATTCGCCTATCGGTAATGAACCTTTATATTTAAGCTTTATTTTAGTTTTGGCGTTATCCGTACATAGTGTAGCTGCCTTTTCTCTCTTTCTACATATGAAGAAAAGAGCTACCCATAGTCAAACGTTGCTTCGCTTGTGAAGCTTGGCATGAAATATGCTACTAAACGTGCATGAAATTACAGAACATCGGTTTTTATGAAGACCTAGTTTGGAGAAAAAAATGTTAAGTCTTATAGAAAGTTGCAATGAGTTAAAGAGCCGAGGATACAGCGCTGATCTGCATGTAGTGAACGGTGCGCTTCAAGACGCAAGTGACAACCGCTTTGATGTGAAAGCGTGTGAGATCACTGCAGTGTATAGAGTGGATGTAGACTCCTCCGGATCGGGACAATCTGTTGCTTATGGTGTGAGTAAAAAACAAGGTTCGCCTTTGGGTGTGCTCATTTCCAATTACGGAGTTGATACTGAGAAATCTGTAGAAGAGGTCCTATCTCAATTAGAGCAGAATCTTAAGGAAACTAAGAATTAAGGAGAGAGTTTATGGCTTATGTAGTTCAAGAGAGTTGTGTTGATTGTAAGTATGGAGACTGCGTTGAAGTTTGCCCGGTAAATTGCTTTTATGAAGGGGAGAAAATGGTTTACATCAATCCAAGCGAATGCATCGATTGTGATGCCTGCTTAGAGGAGTGTCCCGTTCAAGCCATTGCACCCGATCATGAGGCTGAGAAAAAATGGATTGCAATCAATGCGGAATTCGATTTTATGGAAAGTCTTAGACGTGGCGCCAAAGAAAATATCACTCATGGATCAAAGTGGGACAAAGACGTCGCTTAGTTACCTTAGAAACAGTTGCTGTTGACCTATCCAGCTGAACGGATATTTTAGATGGAAATGTCACACAGCCATCGTCATTCAAATTCGACCGCCAAGCTTGGAGCTGCGGTTTTAATCAATGTTCTACTGTCGGTTGTTCAGTTCATTTTTGGAATATTTTCTGGCAGCTTGTCGTTGATTGCAGACGCTCTTCATAATTTTAGTGATGCCGGAGCGCTAGTTGTTGCTCTTTTGGCCAAAAAGATTGGTGGCAAGGCGGCTGATGATCAGTTGTCTTATGGTTATAAAAGAGCAGAGATATTAGGCGCGCTGATTAACAGCACTTCATTGCTAATCGTCGGAGTTTATCTTTGTTACCAAGCCATCGTTCGCTATTTTAATCCACAGCCGATTGATGGGTGGATCGTGGTTTGGGTGGCTTCTTTGGCACTCGTTATAGATGTTGTTACTGCGGTCTTAACTCATAAAGCAGGTGCTAAAGACAGTATGAATATTCGAGCAGCTTTTATTCATAATGTTTCTGATGCATTGGCCTCGGTAGTTGTTGTTATTGCTGGCACATTGATTATTTTATATCAGCTTTATGTTGTGGATTTAGTGGCGACAGTGCTGATCTCAATCTATGTAATTTATCATGGCTTAGATCTGGTTAAAAAAAGCATTCGTATTCTTATGCAGGCAGTGCCGGATGGGGTCGACCTACAGAAAGTTAGACGGAGTTTGATTTCTATTGAGGGCGTAGAGGATGCGAGTCACATTCACCTTTGGCAATTAGATGAAAAGATGACTTTTTTTGAAGGGCACATTCTTATTTCTGCTACAGCGGAGCAGAAAAATATTTCTCATAAGATTAGAGCTTTATTAAAAGATGAATACAGTGTAGGGCATACGACCTTGGAGCTTAAGACAAGTGACAACACTTAAGTAAACAGGTCGATTTATAACTCTAGCCTTTTTCCATCAAAGTCGGAACGACCGTGTCGCTCTTTAATTTGTTGCTTGTCGTCTCCCCAAGTGCGATTGAGCAAGCGACCTCGCTTTACTTTGTATATATCCTGCGCTGGCAGTTGATGCAGGAACTTTTCTACTCGCTGCAGCCGGCAAGTCTAAGAAACTGTGAATGCTCTAAGGGAATATAGCCCCAGCTATGGCCCGAATTTTGTCTTTTTTCGTTTATCAAGTCATGCGAATAATCGTAATCTTTTATGGGAGTTTTAAAGCTAAATGCAGGGGAGTGCATTCTTAGTTCGCTTTCGGCATCTTTAGTGTTGAGGTGTCTAAATTCTAGGGAGTACTTAAGGCCCCCTGATGTTTTTAGCATTTCAATGACTTCGCAAAAAACGCTATGTTCTTGCACTTTCATAGACTCGGCCATTCCAAACCCGGTAGAGCCCGGACCAGCAAAGAGGCTGCTACCCACTAAAAACAATAAAATAAAGATTGGTTTCATTTTGATCTCCTTACGCCAGCATTACCTGGATCAAGTTAAATGGTCGCTTGTTGTTAACAAGCCTCTCAGTTGCTACAGAGCAACTCCCACGGTTAATTGTCTTAATCTTGATATCTTACCGCTGTTGAATAAGCAAGAACTTAGATTGTGCGTTCTCCTATTTTTCGATTTTATCTACGTATTCATCTGCATTCTGGCTTAGGTACCGTTTGCCTTCTAAGCCAATTCATTGAAAAAAAAGACCGGCTTTCTTGTCGGATGAACAATGTTGAGCACGCCCAAAGGCTCGGTCGAGAGTCTTTAATGACTCAAAGACTTTGCCCGTCCCGACTCGTCAAAACGGCAAGAGTTAGCGCTCATTTCAAGCTTGGTTGCTTTATCGAGAAGATATACAAACCTTTGCTTGGACCCTGTGTTTGTGGTTACGGCTAAAAGCTCTGTGAGCATTTGCTTTGCCGTTTTGGTGTTCCTTCCCACCAGGCAAGGGTCAAAAGAAGGGCTGTCGATCAGTTCTTCGAGCTCATCAAAATTTGAGTTTTCAGGATCATTTAAATCTCCGAACCCCTCAATGTATAGGATGAATGTGTCCAGGCTCTGAAACTTGGTGAGATGATCGGCTATCTCAGGGTAGCTGGTGTCACCTTCTTCATACTTCCAACCAGTTTCTGCGTATTTCTTGATGTCTTTTTCATTCTTTTTCCATGCTGCCTCAAAGTCCATACCGTTCTGTAGATCGCGTGCAAGCTTAATGACAGCCGAATTGCGCTCAACCTCTAGTTGCGGTCGCTTCATAAAGTCCGGCACCCTAAGATTTGCACCATTTTTCAAAAGAACCTCAAGGTTGGCCTTGAGGTTTGCCACGGCTTCCGCTGGCTTGAGGCCATAATCACCCAGTTGCTGAAAGCGATGCTCTTGTTGGCTGAAGAAGTCCGCAATCAAGGTTCTGCCATAAGGATTGAAGCGACGGTTAACATTTGGGACCATTCCGACCAACTTCTTGAAGGCCTCTGGTTGACTTGTAAAGTGGAGGCTCTCTTCGGCCAGGGATGATTCGAGTCCGGTCATACTATTTTCAGAGTCTACTTGAACGTCGAGATCTGCGCCTCTGTCTTCGAGGACCTCCAAGATGCTAAAAATCTCTGAGAGTCTCGCGGCCTCACTTGGGCTTGGCGCCTTGTATGGGATGCTTGAAGCTTCTGTAGTATAATTCTGGATAAGTTCTAGGCCTAACGACCCAAGTTTTTCATCCTTTGGAATGTATCTTCTTATCTGGTGTGCGCTAGAATAAGAGCCTTCGCTTGCCGCTTTCCTTTCTTCATCAATCTTCTTCCCGCGGTTTTCTGGATGGCTTATCTTTATGATTCGCTTTAATTTCCTCAATGAGTCGGCGTCTTTAGAGCCTATCCAGCCAGGATTCTTCTGAAAGGATCTAGATCCTAGGTATGAGCCTCTTTTTGCGAGTAGCTCCATCACATCCATCTGTTCTTGGCTGGGAAACCCGTCTTCTGTTTCATAATAGAAGCTGGAGCGAAGAAAGAACTCATTGAGACTCAAGTCTTTGAGAATTTTGTGTTGCTCTTCTTTGCTAGCTGAGGGCTGGATGCTACTTGGCGTTGAGGAGTCCCGAAATGCGCTGATTATCACACCTTCGGTATCATTTGAGTTTTGCGAGTCTGGAAAGGCTCGGCTCCAATCCGTAGGAGTGAGTGTTTCGTGAGTTAGGTCGAGGTGAGGATGCCTGTCTAGAAAGTCTTTGATCTTGTTAAGTGATGGCTTCTCTCCGTCATCCAAAATCAGTAGCTTTTTTAGTTCGATGGTTGGATCTGCTTCTCTGGACTCTAAGATATTTTGGGCGTTTAGGCCGAAGCTTGTGATGATTGCTAGGGCAAGAAAAGCTTTCATGCCAGTTAGTATCGCAAAGTGCTTAGCTCAGTTCATTAGAAAAAAGGGCGCTCTGAGCTGTCTGCTGTCTTTAATTGTGTTGAAACTTTTTCTGGGCTGTCTATTATTTTTACACCTGAAATAAAAAGCCAGAACAGATTGGTTAGAGGGGAGCAAAATCCATTTTAAAACAGTATGCTAAAACCAATCTTTTTGAGTCGCCCACCATGCAGCAAATCCCCGAATCATGCAAACAAGGCTACAGTCTTCCGCACTAGTGAGTTCTCAATTTTACCCAGAGAGTTGGGCCGCCAGTGCCGCTTCGAAAAAGTTTAAACTGTGCCCTCGGTATAAAGTGTAACCCATGTGTCCGGAATAATGTGACCGGACACATGGGTTCACCACCTTCAGAAATCTCATCAAGCGCAATCGAGTGATGTTAACGATTTTTGGTTTCGCTGCTTCTCAGTTTCCTAATAATGATGGAGAGGGGTGGGCTTGAACCCGTAACCCTCCGGATTCAAATTAGGTGCTCTCCGGTGTGTTTCCTGGCCGTAAGCACTCTAAAATAGCCCCCCCTCTAGCCCCTAATCACATTCTTTGCTAGAGAAACCGGGTGAATCCAGAATCCACTAAAAGCTTTTTAGATTTTAAGGTGTTGGCCCAGGTGGCGGGCAGTAAGGCGCGTGCTGCGACTTTTAAAACTTTGCGCAGCACGATTGAAACTCCTTTGTTTATGCCCGTGGGCACTCAAGCCAGCGTTCGTAATGTTTCTTGTGAGGAGCTTGATCTTGCAGGCTCTAAGATTCTTTTGGCTAATACCTTTCACCTTATGTTGCGTCCGGGCAAAGAAGTCTTTGATCGCTTGGGTTCTATTCACGAGTTTATGAAATGGAAGCATTCGGTGCTGACTGATTCGGGTGGCTTTCAGGTGTTTTCTTTGTCGCAATCCAGAAAGATTTCAGAGGACGGGGTTTTGTTTAAAAGCTACGTCGATGGCACCGAGCATTTGCTCTCGCCTGAAGCGTCTATTTCGATGCAACGATCCATAGGTTCAGACATCATGATGGCTATGGACCTGTGTATTCCCTCCACTTCTGACTTTACAGAAAGTCAGCGGGCTATGGAGCAAACCCATCGCTGGGCTGTTCGCTCGCTGGAGGCTAGGGTGGTTTCTAAGCAAGCTTTGTTTGGTATTGTGCAAGGGGCTTGTCATGAGTCGCTTCGTCGTGAGAGTGCCAGGTTTATTTCTTCTTTAGACTTCGATGGTGTTGCCATTGGTGGTCTTGCTGTGGGCGAAACCAAACACGAGCGCGAAAGATTCACAGAGCTTGTCACAGACTTGCTCCCCACCGATCGACCTCGCTATTTGATGGGGGTGGGCACACCGCTTGATTTATTGGAGGCCGTGCACCGCGGGGTGGATATGTTTGATTGCATCATTCCCACGCAACTTGCCGAGCAAGGGGCTACCTTTACCTCTAAGGGGCGAATTCAAATTTCGCGTGGAATTTATAAGTTTTCAGACGAACCCTTGGATGCTGATTGTAGTTGCGCCACTTGCAAAACACACAGTCGGGCTTATTTGCATCACTTGGTCAAAACCTGTGAGCCCTTGTCGACGCAATTGCTAGGTGTGCACAACATTCATTTCTATCATTCGATGATGAGGCAAATTAGGGCCTCCATCAAAGACAGCAGTTTTTTAAGCTATTACAACAAGTGGCGAGAAATACTCGAGGTCCGTGATGTCGCTCCCGTAAAAACTCCCCCCAAGGTGGGAAGACGCCCCTCAAGGCGCCCGCAACAAATGGGAGCTTTTGAAACCGTGACGGCCTCAGAGGGACTGTTGTCGATTCGTCATGTGGACAGCCGAGAGGTTATGCATCCAGGTAGAGACCCTATGGACGAGGCTCGTTCTGTGTATCTTGAGCAATCAAAGCTAGTGGAGCGATTTGCAGCCCTGGACGAAGGCCAAGAGCTTGTTGTGTGGGATGTGGGCCTAGGGGCAGGCTTTAATGCCATGGCCGTGGTGCATGCCCTTGATGGGTTGCAGTCAAAAGGCAGGCTTAAGCTTGTGAGCTTTGAAAATGATTTAGATGCTCTAAGGCTTGCGCTTTATCACCCAACGTATTTTCCGCATCTGCGGCACTCGGGGCCTCATGCTATTTTAGATAAGGCTTTGTTTGAAAGAGGCTGCCTGTCTTGGCAACTATTGGAGGGCGACTTCTTAGAGTTGTATAAACAAGCGGCCGCTCCTGATTTAATCTTCTTTGATCCTTATTCCTCTAAAACCAACAATCAATTGTGGACGCTCGATACCTTTGAAAAGATTTTTACTTACGCCAAAGATCGTTCCTGTGAATTGTTTAACTACACAACTTCCACGGCCGTTAGGGTAAGAATGCTTTTAGCTGGCTTTTTTGTAGCCAAGGGCAAGGCAAGCCCCCCTAAAACAGAAACCACCGTGGCTTTAACTAAGCACGAGGGGACTGAGTTTGAATTGCTTGGCTCTGAGTGGATGCAGAAGCTAGCAAGAAGCGGCATTAAAGACGAGATTCTTGAGGGCGTTTCCTGGCAAGAACTTCAAGCAAAGCTCGAGGCTCATTCACAGTTTAGTTAGTGTGTGTTGAAAAGCACAAAGAACAAGGCAGCGAATGCCTTGTTCTTTGTTTAAGATTTTGTATTAACCAGCAGTCATAAGTAGAAAGTTGTTCATGATCCAACCGCTTTCACAAGGGCCGTCATAGCTTCTACGAACAGGAACATTGGCGTTACCGCCTCCACAATCGACACCTTCTTGGTGGATGAGCACTCCGTGGAAATCATCGTCGCTATCGCAGAATGTCACTTTGGTTCCAGCGGGAATAACACGTTTGATTTCTGTGCGCCCGTTGCTTGTAGTCGTGATCATCACAGTTGTGCCCATTACATACCCAAATCCGCCGCAAGCATCGAATTCAGGGTCGCCGCCCCATTGAACAGGTCTGTTTGGCATAGACCAGGCACTGATTGAAAATAATAAAAACAAAAAGATCGGTAGTTTTTTCATAAGACTCTCCTTTTAAAAAGTTGCTAGGAAAAACCTCTAGCATGTATCAAAACAATTCCAAAGTTTTATGAGTTGTGGCCTATCCAATTGTGGTTACTGGAGATGGAAAAACTCCATAAAAGCGCTCTAAATGAGGGCTAAACAGAACAAGCTATTCTGCCGATAGAGTAGGTAATGAGCAAAGACTTCAAATACTTCACCTTTCTGCTGTTTGTTTTGTCGGTGCTTGTGTTTAGTGCAAGGCCTGCCATTGCCGAATCTTATGTAGTGACCGTGCAAGACAAGCAGGAAGAAAAGTATAAAAACCGTTGGACGCTGGCTGATTGGTTTGAGACCAAACGTAAGTTTCGCCTTCAAGATATGTGGTTAGCCGGGGTGACTAATCGTAGTCCTTATGAATTTTTATTAGGTTATCGCACCTCCTATATGGAGAATGATGCTGATGGCTCAACTTATCGTTTCAATCAAGCACTACTGGGGGCCAACGTGCATATGGTGGGGCTTGAGGGTCATTATGTTACAAACGATAGCGATGGCGACGGTTGGAATGCATTATTCAATTTACGTCCCATCGGAGACGCGGCTCAAAACACCAACATCACTCTTAGTTACGGAATTCGTCAACGCGAAGACAATGGCGAGCGGTTTAATAATCAGTTCTATCAAGGTGCCTTAACTCTTTATTTGATGAAAGCTTTTGGTGTAAAGGGAGTCTACCGAGGATTTATCACCGGCAAAAGCTCAAGAGATAATCGCCTTTCTGGAAGCGATGTTGAGTTGGAGGCCTTTATTGACTTTGCCATTCTGCGAGTGCACGGCGGCTACATTATTCAGAAACGAATTCTCAAAAATTCGTTGGGTTCGGAGCTAAGTAACTTTAAGGGTGACGGCTATTCGGGCGGAGTTACGTTGTTCTTTTAGAGTAGAAAAAAGTTCAATGGTTTTGCTCTTAGGGCACAACCACATGGCACTTATCGATCCAAGCGCCTTTTTTGCCGTTTTTTTGATTGTGGACGTCTGCCGCCTCGGCTTCGCACTTTAGGGGCTGCGACAGCGGCTGCTTTTTCTGCAGTAACTGAATGAAAAGGTTGATTCACTATAACTTTTATCTTTTGCTTGGTCGTCCGTTCAACATTAACTAGATTGATTTTTTCTTCAGAGGTTACAAATGTGATTGCTGCCCCTTCTGAGCCAGCTCGTGCTGTGCGGCCAATGCGATGGACATAGGCTTCAGCAAGATTACCTAGATCATAATTAATTACATGAGTAATGCCATCAATATCGATTCCCCGAGACGCAATATCAGTAGCCACTAAAACTCTTACTTTGCCTTGGGCAAAATTTTCAATAGCTCTCTGTCTTGCTCCCTGCGCTTTGTTTCCATGAATAGCCGCGGAGCTAATTCCACATTTTTCTAGTTTTTCAACAACACGATTAGCCACATGCTTCATTCCAACAAAGACTAGAACTTTTTTGAGGGCTTTATCTTTTAATAAATGTTCCAGTAGGGCAGGCTTCTCAAGTTTGTCGACATACATCACTTCCTGGTGAATAAGAGCAACGGTTGTTGCAGGAGGTGTGACTTCTACTTTTTTAGGGCACTCTAAAATCTTGTTCGCTAAAGCCTGAATGACGGAAGGCATGGTTGCAGAGAAAAATAGATTATGTCTTTTGCTTGGGAGCATCGGAATGATTTTTTTAATATCATTCATAAATCCCATATCAAGCATGCGGTCTGCTTCATCAAGCACAAAAATTTCGACTTTATCTAATTTTAAAAGCCTTTGTTGGGACAAATCTAATAGTCTTCCTGGGGTTGCCACAAGGACTTCTACGCCTTGTCCCAAGCTTTGGACCTGTTTGTGCTGGCCAACCCCGCCAAAAATAACTGCGTATTTCTGGGGCAGATATTTCCCGTAGGTTTTAAGATTATCGTGAATCTGAATGGCCAGTTCTCTTGTAGGAGTTAACACAAGAACTCTAGGAGACTTTGGAGAAGGCTTTAGCTTTCTCTGATTTAGTATATGTAAAATGGGTAGACAAAAGGCTGCTGTTTTTCCTGTGCCTGTTTGAGCAATTCCCAAAAGATCATGGCCCTCTAGCACCAGGGGAATCGCCTGCTCCTGAATGGGGGTGGGAGTCTCGTATCCAAGTTCAATAAGGGCATCTAGAATTAGTTTGTCAATTTTTAGGTCTTTAAATTTAATCATGAATTTTCCCAATCTTTAACACTTCCTAGCTAAGATTGGAAGGTATTTGCCGGGCTGAGCGAGAGATTAAGACAAAAGCACAGCTGTTGCTTATGGCGAGTTGAGTAACGGATCAGATGGGGTGTAGTTGCCTTTGAGGACCGTAAATTGGAACCCTTGATTAGTAGCTTCTTGGTTTAAGCTGGGGACAGAAATAGACTCAAGACCCACTGCGCTTTCAAGTCCACCAAGGCTCTCTAAACTCGCCACAGGAGTATTTCCTCCTTCAATTTGATGACTTTTGTTGGGTGACCACGCGTAGGCCTCGACTTGTTCTGATTTGCCTTCAAAAACTTGCTTCCAGTTATCTGCCTTTACAACGACAAACATCACGGCGGCAGTAGGAAGAAAGCCCTCTGTGACCCCGGTGAGTTCTTTAAAAAGAGCTAAAGTAGTCTTTCCGTGTCCCCAGAAAAAAGCATGGTTAATATGGCTGTGCTCGTCGGCGGTTAAAAGTTTTTGCATTTCTTTAGGGACGTCAGCGTAATAGAGACTCCTGTCAAAATGACTGACCTTTAAGGCATCACCGATTACATTAATTGTGGGTTCAGCTGTGCTTTGAACTCTAAGAGCAGGAGAGCCCCACATGCCTACATCACGAAAGCTCAAGTGAGACATTAGATTTGCTAACCTATTGGCTGCTTTTCTGCCTTTTTTAGCTAGAGGTCTTTCTATATCAAGTTCTACTTTTGCTGGATCTTCTTGCCTTTCGGCAGCGGTGAATTTGTTTGTTTGCGAGGCCTTTCCATGTCTGCCAAGAACTATAACTTTGTAAGCAGGGTCTGTTAGGCGAAGATTAAGTTGGGCAACAATAGGGTTGTTCGAAAAGTTAGTGCGGTCACTGTCCTTTACGGCGTCGTTGCATTTTGAGTTTGAGAAGGAAGCCGTGGACCACAGCAAAGAGGGCAATATAATGAGGCTAAAGAGTAGGCGCTGTCGCATTTGTTGAATGTACATTTTTGGAACTGTTCAAGTAAAGGCTAAAGATTCCACCAACAGGACGTCTGTTATTTTTGCCAATGACTTTAGCCGAAAGCTCGAAGAAGAAATTTAAAAGCATGGCCAAAGGTATGATGATTTTTGGTATAGATAGCCTCATGCGACGCATCGCACCATGGGGCCTGCTCGCTAGTTTGTTAAAGGAAAGGCCAAGCTGCTATGCAGAAAGTGTTTACTTGAGAAAACTTTGCCCCATTTTAGTACGCTTTGATCTGACATTTTATCAGAACTCGCCTAGGATCCGCGTCCGAGAACACTTTAGTGTTTAGGAGGAAGTTAATATGAAATCAATTTCAACTATTCTTAGTACGGTTTTGTTTGCTGGAATGAGCGTTATGGCCATAGGCGGTGATGCTCCACCAGAGGCTGTGGTGACCTATGCCTCGCCCACAACTTCGTTTTATTACACGGAGAATGAGAGTGAGTGTCTTGAGAACGGCGGCATTGAATACAATGAAGGTGTTTGCGTTGTTGAAGTTGAAGACATTGTAGAATTGCAAAAGCAAAACGCGTCCAACCGTTATGTGGTTAGTGTGAGCACCTGGGGATCTAATCTTCATTCTTGTAACTTTGAGGGGATTGGTAAGCTCCAGGGGAATCAAATAATCTCTCGCGAGACCTCAGGATTTGAGGATGGCCAATATTGCACTGTTGCTGTGAATCTAATCGATGCAGAAACAGTGAACGTTGTCGCCACGGGCGACGACTGTCGCAATTTTTGCGGCGCCCGCGCTTGGGGTCTTAGCATAGAAGAAGCCAAGAGAAAGAATTAGTAAAGAACTGTTTCATAACCTTTTTGAGCTAGTCACCGAGACTTATGGGTCTCGGTGACTAGCTTTCTATCTTTACCGGTATGGGGGCGCTCGGACAATATTCGCCTTTATGCCAACAAGAGTTCTGGATTTCCAGGGCTAGTCTTCAGTCGTTATCGAAGTACTCGCCTTCGCCAATTAGCAGCGATGACTTGAAAGTTTTTTCGACAACATTATAAGCGCATAGGTAGATATCAAACTCTACATAGCCATTGTTGCCTGAAATCTCATACAGAGTCTCTGCGGTTAGAATGACGCTCTCGGGATTCGATTCATCTGCATTAAACTCATAAGTGGGAAGCTCCGTTTTGTAAGCCCTGTCGCAACGGAAGGGCGATATTCTGAAAAGACTTTTATTCCAAGCGTCTTGATCAATTTCTACTAACATTGAATTTCTAACGAAATTTTTGCCAGCAGTATTGTAAAGGCGGTCCACCTTAACTTCTGTCAGAAAAACTCCGGGAATCGCTCCCGCAACTATTGAAAATAGAACTGCAGTAAATGAAAACATTCGAATCATGTGAATCTCCTCTTAAGCGACCTAACGCTAATGGGTGTGCTTTAGCCAAATCTTCGTCAAAAAGAAAGTTAGAGTTTGGTCAGACAGTTTCTTTGGAGACTAAGTGAGCAGAAGCTTTAGGCTTTTGATCGGACAGAATTCTTTAAACCCTAAAGTTTTGATGAGAACCATCGGTGGGGCGGGGTTCGCCCTGTTTGTAAAATTGACTTTTGTCTGAGCTCCGGCGTTTGGATTTTTCGCCCGAGCCTGCTTTGGAAGCATCGGGATTGACTGAGGATGTGGCTAGCTCGGCAAGGTCTTCGTCGGCTTTGGCTTCTTCGGCGAAAGTCTGCTTCAGACACAGAGCTGCACTCTCTTCTCCTAGGATTTCGGCAAATTCTTGGATACAACCATAGGCTGCCATTTCATAGTGTTCTACTCTTTGAGCCGCCGCTATAAGGCCGGCATCGAGCACGGCGGGGTCGCCGTCCTCTTCCATGAGTTCTTCGCCTCCTTTGATGAGGCCTTTCATGGCGGCACAGGTTTTTCCATTGCCAGAGACTTCCAGGTCAGAAAAAATCTTCTCCAAACGTTCAACCTGACCCTCTGTTTCCTCTAGGTGCTTTTTGAAGCTTTCCTTAAGCTTTTTATTGCTCGCGAAGTCTGCCATCTTGGGAAGTGCCTTGATGAGCTGCTTTTCTGCGCTGTAGAGGTCCTTGAGCTGTTCGATGTACAATTTCTTTAGTGTGTCAAGTTTCATAGAATAGTCCCTTCATCCCTTGAAATTACACTTGTCTGTCTGCTGCTGAATTCTTTGTCATCGGAGCTTTGGCGTTTTTCTCCCGCGACAGAAATGTCTCTTATACCGCAAACTTCAAGCGCGTCTTTGGCATTCTTTATTTGATCTCGGTTGCCGGCATGCACAGATAGCAGAATGCCACCGTCCTTAATCATGCCTTCATATCGTTTTGCCTCATATTCGGGGATTCCAATCCCTATGAGTGCACCAGTGAGTCCACCAATCACACCACCAATGCCCACACCCGCTATTGCGGCAACTATGGGGCCTGCGGCGACAAAGGGGCCGATGCCGGGAATTGCGAGCAGTCCTACTCCGGCAAGCCAGCCGAGTGTGCCGCCCAAGACTCCGCCACTGGCCGCTCCTGTGGTGGCACCTTCAGGCGCTTTGGTTGCCTTTTCGTGCGCGAAATCTTTGGTTTCTTCCTTTGAAGGAAGTAAGACAGAAATGTCAGAACTACTGAATCCGCGTTTTTTGAGGAGCTCAACCGCATTGTCGACCTCTCGTCTGGTATTGCTTATTCCGAACACGGCCTTGTGGTCATTTTGCTCATTTCTTTCATTCTTGTTATTTCGGTTTTTGGGCAGATTGCCATTCACATTGCTATTCATATAATTGTTCATCGTCTTCTCCTTATTGTTCATTATTCTTGGTGGCACTTTTTCTAATAGTCTTTAGAATCGGGGCTCACTTTTAGTTCATTAGAAATTGTTGAGGTCAGGGCAAACGTTCTGGCGTGCCGTTCGAGCACCACCTTCTCGTTCTCATTCTTCACTTGACCTTTGAGCGTGACATTGCCATTCGAAGTGACAATTCTCACGTTATGGGCTGCAACAGAAAGTGAATCATCATCTGTGATCAAAGATCTAATTTTGCGAGTCAATTTTACATCGCTAGCACTACCCTCGATCTGACTTTCTTCAGTGTGTAGGTTTGCCAATGTTTGATCTTTGGGGGTGGAGGACCCAGAGGCCTCCGCATAATTCATGAGCGCCACTGGCGCTGCCAGAACAAACAAACGCAGTAAATTCTTTTTTAGCATTTTCATCTCCTCAGGAGTGTCTTTATCCACTTCGTCTTTTAGAGATGTGCAATGAATGTGCCAATGGCCCTAAGAAGACACTCCGCAGAGAGAAGTCATCTTCACTCTTTAAAACTCTCTAAAGTGACTTATTCCTGTTACAGGCATGGCTCATTCTGTTCCAACCCGCTTGGTGCTCAGTCGCTCCAAACTCCGTGAGGAATTCCGTTGTGAGTGCTTGTTTTTGTGTTCCCCGGAGGGGGTAATTAGTTTGGGTTAAATGGGCGATGTGGTGGGGGTACAATAATTGCATGGGGTTATCTTCGCTCAGACTACAAAAGACTACGGTCACCGATGATGGATGTTATCTTGAAACTGCTTGATCAAGGTGACAACCTTGTATGTTGTATTTGAACCATCTAAAGTTGCAGCCTCTAAGTGCCAGCTCTGGCAGCCAAGGTAGTTGAAAAAAGTAAATATACCAAGATCTCAACGACTGTCTCAGATTTACAAGAAGATTCATTCTAATATTCTTTGCGTAAGCGCCTCGGTGCAGGGAGTTGAGCACAACTATAGATTCGCAAATATCGGGGAAATTATTGGCCAGCTCCCAGGTGATTGAACCACCCCCAATCGTGCCCCACAACAATTGCTTTTTCTTTCCCTAAAGAGAAAATAAGTTCTTTAACGTCGTTAACCAAAAACTTTATGTCATATTCTTTTTTTGAATCTGGCCGATCTGATTTATTGAATCCTCTAAGATCGGGGGCGACGACATGATAGCCTTCTTTTGCCAGCATTGGCATAATATCATTCCAAGCGTACCAATATTCGCCAAATCCATGTAGTAAAATAATTAGTTTAGCGTCTGGATTGTTTTGCTTAATCTCAGCATAGTGCAGTTTTACAAATGGATGTTCCTGGACTGTCGCATAGTGAAAACAGATATCAGTTTCAGAATAACTCATTTATCCTCTCCACTTCTCAATAAACCAATCAATTACCGTTTCAAGATCTCGTCTCGAAGGGGGGCGATCATAAAACTCCTCAGTAGGGAGGAAGAACCAGGCAATAGAATGCATAAAAACCAAAACCTCTTTCGAGACATTTTTGACTTTAGTTAAATATCCAGACTCAGCGCCCGACTTTAGGATTTCAGTGACTGTATTGACCATCAATGAGCCTTCTTCTTGCCGTCTCTCTGGAAATAACTCCAATATCTTTCTGTCTAGTTCAGAGTTTCGACTTTCATTATTTCGAACTTCAGAAACCGACTCAAATCGTCCGAATAGATAGGTTTTTAATTTTTTATTCACCTGTCCTTTTGAAGACAGAACATTTTTAATTTGTGTTTTATGCTCTTCAATAAAGTCCTCTACGGTACTTTTTAAAAGTTCTCCCTTGTTCGGAAAGTAAAGATAAAGCGTTCCTACGGCAAGACCTGCCTCTGCTGCGATGCCAGACATGGAAGTGCCCCGATAACCACTCGATTTAAAATGGGATCGAGCAATCTTCATTATTAGCTTTCTTTTTCTTTGATCTAAACTTCGCAAAACACTACCTTAAAATGAATATATATGATAGTATTCATTTTAGCAAAGGTTAAGTATTTACGATGAAAAAAATAATCTTTACCACCATTGGAAGCCTGGGGGATCTCCATCCCATTATGGGGGTAGCCAAGAAGCTCCAGGAGATGGGGCACCAACCTATAATCGCTGCCAGTGAATTTTATAGAACTTACATTGAGGCGGCGGACATAAGTTTTCATCCCGTGCGTCCGTTTATAAACCATGAAGATCCCACAATTATTAAGGCAGTCCTTGATACTAAAAAAGGGCCTGAAATTTTACACAAAAACTACATCTTTCCGGAATTAAGAGAAAGCGTAGAAGACCTACTGCATATAACTGAAGGAGCAGATTTAATTGTATCGAGTGTCCTTAGCTACTATGTGCCCATGGTCTCACACATCTCTGGCGTTCCCTGGGTGAATGGTATCCTTTCCCCTATTTCTATGTGGTCAGGATATGATCCTCCTATATTAGCGCCTGTCCCGTTTTTAGGTAAGATGAGATTTCTCCCCCCCGCGATTCACCACTTTATATTGAAACAACTTTTTAAAGTTTCTGAACCGTGGGCAAAACCATTGAAGAAATTACGGCAAGAATATGGAATGTCTGCAGGTCTCAATCCCTTTTGGGAAGGGCTCTTTCAAGGACAAAAGACTCTTTGCTTTTGGTCTAAGCATTTCTATGACAAAAAACCGGACTGGCCTTCGAATGCTATTACTACTGGATTTGTCTTTTACGATCCGGCGCAAGAAGCTCCGCTTAAAGAAGAAGTAAGCCGCTTTATATTTAAAAATGATAGTGTTTTTATTTTTACACTTGGATCAACAAGCATTTTGGACCCTGCCGAATTCTTAGAGATTTTTTATAATGTGGCAAAAGAGCTGACTGTAGGTTGTATAATTACAACAGGAAAAAGATTCCTGAATGAGTTTAAAAAACGTAATACTGATAAAGTCCTATTTGTAGATTATATTCCCTACACAAAGTCATTCCCTCTTGTAGACCTTGTCATTCATCAAGGGGGAGTGGGAACGACTGCCAATTGCTTAAAAGCCGGTATTCCACAAATTGTGCTCCCTTTCTGCATGGATCAGTTTGATAATGGATATCGCGTAAAAAGGCTTGGCGCGGGGGAGGTGCTCGAGCGAAAGCGCTTAACAAAGAGTGCTTTGTTAGAAAAGATACAGAATGTTATTAGTTCTAAAAAGATGAAGGAAGCCGCTAGGGCAATATCCATACAGATGAAAGATGAAGATGGAGCATTGAATGCTGCAAATGCTATAATTGCAGTGATTAACTAAGCATAATTACGCTCTTAAGGTATCCGGGAAGCTAGAAGGGGTATTGCTTGCCGGCGCCGCTGTTGTAGAGCTCGGAGATGTTTTCGTCGCTGAGGTATCGGCTCCAAAGTCCCATGGCATCGATCGCGTCTGTGTCACCAACATGTGCTTGGCCTACAATAAAATTAGTGACACCTGCGGCGGCAGAGTTAGGGCCTAGAGCTCTTTCGTTACAGACTCCATCCAGACAGATTTTGACCTTACCGGTGATCGCTTGATTCTTTACGGCAAGAACTATGTGGTGCCAAGCTAAACTAACCGTGAACACTCCTGCCATTGTTGTGCTCCCACTACCTGATCCATGTCCGAAGGTGAATTCTAGTTGGTTGCTAGCATTTCGTTCTAATTTATAACCTTGATCTGTTCCATCAAAAGTGCTGACAATGGCATTTGCTCCAGGGGCTGTATCTCCTGGATAGAACCAAAGAGCAATGGTGTAGTCTTCACCCGAGCTCAGATTTAGCTCGGGATTTATCGTAGAAGAGGATGTCCGTAATCTAGGTGAAGTTTGACATTTGAGCTCCGGATTCTAAAG
>JAACVK010000124.1 GCA_009991595.1 bacterium
AATATCTCTAGCCTGATTATAAATTATTTAGACCAATCTGGCAAACTACTGCTTTCGGTAGAGCCCGATTAATTGTGCCTGATCTAAAATATATGGTTTTATAGCAGCTTCAAAATCGCTGATAATTTGCGGATCGAGATGATCCACATCCAGCGCATAAAGAGTAAAGATGTAGCGATGTTTGCCAGAAGGTGGGCAGGGAGGGATATAATCGGTGTTGCCGGTGGTGTTTGGCAGCTCATCACCGATGGTTTCATTTTGACCGATGCCTGATGCACTGGCTGGAATATTTATGATCAGCCAATGGATAAAATTGCCGCCCGGGGCATCAGGATCAACCAATGAAAGTGCCAAGCTTTTAGCTCCAGCCGGAATTTCCGACCAAGAAAGCGTTGGCGAAATCCCCTCTCCCTGACAGGTAAATTTCAGCGGAATATCGCCCCCGTCTTCAAAATCAGAAGAGTTAAGTTTCATATCACCTCCAAACTTTACAAATTGGCAGGGGCACGAGGAATTGAACCCCGATCCGCGGTTTTGGAGACCGCTGTACTAACCGTTGTACTATGCCCCTATCAAAAATCTAGGATGATCTTAAAAATGCGAGTTATTTCGCCTCTTTGTGCAAAGTATGTTTTTTGCACTTTTTGCAATATTTTTTAAGCTGCAGTCTTTCCTTTTGCAACTTAATATTTTTTTCAGTTTGGTAATTTCTTTCTTTGCAGACTTCGCATTCCAAAGTGATAATTTCTCGTGCGTTTTTCGCCATATTTTTCCTTTCCTAGATTTAAGTATTCCCCGAGCCAGTTTTGGCGAGGTGGAGCCGTCTATCGGATTCGAACCGATAACCTACTGTTTACAAAACAGTTGCTCTACCATTGAGCTAAGACGGCTCGGTGCGGAGCTGGCGCAAAACAGTTGCTCTACCATTGAGCTATATCGGCAATGGTGCTGGGAGTAGGATTTCCCACTTCGCTCTTCCGAGCTTCGCGGGATAAAC
>JAACVK010000032.1:0-75593 GCA_009991595.1 bacterium
AAGAACGACGCTCAGTTGGAAGACGTTCCCCTTAAAGACATTTTAGTTGGAGATACTCTGGTTGTTTATCCCCATGAAGTTTGTCCGGTCGATGGAGAAGTGATTGAAGGCCAGGGCAGCATGGATGAATCGTATCTTACGGGTGAGCCCTTTGGGATGACTAAAACAGTTGGGTCTACTGTAATTTCTGGTGCCATCAATGGCGAGGCAGCCCTAACCATTCGGGCAACTCACCGAAGTGTTGATTCAAGATATGAGAAAATTACTCGGGTCATGGAGGAATCCGAGCAAAAAAGACCTCAGCTTCGTCGTTTAGCCGATCAGCTGGGCGCTCTCTATACGCCCTTAGCAGTTTCTGCTGCTGTGCTTGCTTGGGCTCTAAGTGGCGACTCCACGCGGTTCTTGGCTGTCTTGGTTGTGGCCACTCCTTGTCCTTTGCTGATTGGTATTCCCGTTGCGATTATTGGTGCCATTTCACTTTCTGCAAAACATGCCATCATTGTAAAAGACCCCACGGTCTTGGAGCAGGTAACACAATGTCGCACAGCTATCTTTGATAAGACGGGCACACTTACTTATGGGCGGCCTTCACTGACAAGTGTTTCTGTTTCTAATTCTTTCGAGTCCAATGAAGTCCTTGGGCTTGTGGCAGGCCTTGAGCGATATTCCAAGCATCCATTAGCTTCGGCAATATTAAAGGCTGCTAAAGAGGAGTTTTTGGCAATGCTCGAGGCAAGTGAAGTGCACGAAGCTCCTGGCAAAGGTCTAAAGGGCGTTGTCGCCGGTCGATCGGTTCAAGTTACTAGTAGAACTAAACTCATGAAGGAAGGCTTTCAGCAGATGGCTTTGCTTCCCGAGCAACAAAGCGGATTAGAGTGTGTAGTTCTGATTGATGAACAATATGCGGCAACTTTTCGTTTTCACGATGCTCCTCGAGCAGAAAGCAAATCACTAATCGCTCATCTTGGCCCTCGGCACAGTTTTGATACCACTATGATTATTTCAGGTGATCGAGAACCCGAAGTAAGATATTTGGCTGAACAAGTTGGCATTGATAAGGTTTATGCCCAACAGACTCCCGAGGACAAGCTAGCCATGGTTTTAGAAGAAAACTCCCAGGCGAAGGTTCTTTATGTAGGCGATGGTATCAATGATGCCCCAGCCATGATGGCCGCAACGGTTGGCATAGCTATTGGACAAAATAGTGATGTTACCTCGCAAGCTGCAGGAGTTGTGATCATGGATAACTCTCTTAAGCGAGTGGATGAGTTTATTCATATAAGCAAACACATGAAGAGCATCGCCATGCAGAGTGCGATTGGAGGTATGGTCTTAAGTCTCGGGGGAATGGCCTTTGCGGGCATGGGGTATTTATCACCGGTTAACAGTGCAATTTTTCAAGAGTTGATTGATGTCTTCGCTATTCTTAATGCCTTAAGGGCTTCGGTTTCCCCGAAAGAGATTTCCGACTTTTAAACCGGATGATTGGATTTTACTTTCTTAGTAATAAGAGGGTAGATAGTTGTTATGGTGTTAGCAGTAAATTTTTTTATTGGCTTGGTTGGTGTGCTTCATTGTTTATTTTTCAAGCTTGAGTCCATAGATTTCATGAAAGCAAAAACTTTGAAAAGATTTGGATTGAGTTCAGAAGAAGGAAAAGTTGTTAAGACCTGGGCTTTTAACCAAGGTTTCTATAATTTGTTTTTGGCGCTCGGCTTATTCTACTCAATATTACTTTTAAACACGGGTCATGTTTCTGAAGGAAAGGCCGTGGCTTCTGTTATTTTATTTGCCATTGTTGGCGCAGCGACGGTTTTGTTTTTTAGCGCCCCTCAAAAATGGACCGCTGCGCTAGTCCAAGGTTTACCTGCTCTGATTGGATTGATCCTTCTTTCTTTTTTGTGAAAGCCAAAGTTAGACCTATTTATTTTTAGATGAAACCTTGAGCTTGTTGTGAACCTCGTATTCATGAGCGTAGTTTTCGACAAACTGTAGAGCTAAAGCGTAGTCGGCTTTACTTTGCGCCAGTCCTTTAAGAACGATTACCATGTTCTATAGGGTGCAGGATATATGCCAGTCAGAGGGGGCCCTGGCTTCAGTAGATTAAATACATGGGAAGAATTGCCTCAAGGGGGTCTTTCTGACACTAGCACTAGCGGCAATTGCTTGTTTTGAATCTCCCTTCTTTTAAAAGCCTTTCCCCAATTAGCAGAAAGGATATCTCTTAATAAGAAGGCTTGCCTTGAGAGGTAAACAACCATACTTTTCTCCTTCTGATGCAGGCTGCAATATTGAGATTTCTTCTTTTGTTCTTGTCCTTGGGACTAGTGCGTTTTGCCTCAGCATTGGAATGTCCACATTATAAGATTCAAGGAGACTTTCAAAAATTTTCCAGTGGTGAAGAGACTCTTTTGTGTGGGGATGAGAGCTTGGTTGAATGGAATCGAATTCCTCAAAAGCAGATAAAAATTCACTTGGAGAATATACTTTTTAATCGTGGTTATCCTCACCCTAAAGTGTGGTGGAGCTCTGCCAAACAATTGAGCTTTAAGTTGGGGCGAAGCGCTAAGCTGGAGTCCCTTGTATTAGAGGGGTTTCCACCGAAGCTGAGGGAAGAAATTCGACAAAACATTTTACTTGAAGGAACTCTCGATCAAGGGAGAGTTTCTTCGATCGAGGCAGGGATCAAAACTTTGCTTGCCAGCAGGGGCTACCTCTGCGCTAAGCTTAATATTCGTGCCGACCTTAATTTGAATAGGGTTACGGTTAGTGTCAAAGACGTTGAGCTCGCTCGGTTTGGCAGAGTTCTGTCTAAAGACAATGCAAAGTTTGAAACTCTAAAGAGGTTCGAAGCCTTTGAGGAGGGATGGCTCTTTGATCAGAGATTAGTGGAGTTGAGTGAAAGACGCATCCGAGCCTCTAATTTTGTGAGCAATGTCTTTTACTATTCATCTTGCTCTTCTGATCAAAACTTAGAAAGTATTGAAAGAGTCGTTTTCCCTGGGCCATCAAAATTCATATCTTTTGGTTTTGGCTTTGATACGGAAGAGTATTTTTTGATTAAAGGAAAATACGAGAATGTCAGACTGACTGATGACGGCGCCAAGTTCAATACAGGTGCTTTTGCTTCGTTTAGGTTTCAAGAATTAAAAACTGGTTTTGAGGATCCGGTCTTAGAGCCGGAAGATCGGTTAAAGGTTCTTTACGAGCTTTCAATCAATCGAGAGGAAGAGGATAATTACGAGATAGTTTCGGCAAATTTTTCACCGAAGTTAGTTAAATTTCTTCAGTTCAAGCCGCTTTCATTATCCCTGGCCGTGGGGCCTTATCTTGAGAGGCAGTGGAATCTTGAGGGGCTTGGGAAGAAGAATGCTCGAATTATTGGTTTGGATGCTTTTGTTGTCGTCGAATCAACTCTTCATGAATACTATGCTCAACAGCCTAGATCCGGCTTTTTACTAAGTAGCTCAATCAAGACAAGTCATCGAGATTTTTATTCAGATTATGATGCTCATTTGGTTAAGAATAATTTTGAAGTTCTTTTCTTGCTAAGCGACTCGCCAAAGGTGGATTATGTCTTAGGTGCTCGGGTGAAGTGGGATTTTTTGCTGAGTTACGATGAGTCTGCCAATCGAGAGCTTGTTAGTCCGAAGTTGTTTAACTTCTTAGGTGGATCCAGCGATTTAAGAGGCTTTGCCAGAAAGCAGCTCGGAACTCCCAATGGGCGTGCTTCGGCTCTCTACCTAGGTCTAGAGTTGCGAGCAGCGGGTTATAATTCTATTCAGCCGTTTTTGTTTTATGATGTTGGTAAACTGGGCGATGCTCCGTTTGCTTTTGACTCAAACTTCTATGCTTCTCCAGGCTTTGGTTTGCGTTTAGGAACTTCGTTTGGGACCTTTAGAGCTACTGCAGGATTGGGTTATGAAAACACATGGCTTGCCACCAATGGCGAAAGAACTCACATGCAGTTCTTTTTGAGCTTCGGAGAGGAGTTTTAGTTTGATTAAAAAGCTTCTTTTGAGTCTGCTTATAGTTGTTTTGTTGTTTTCTGGGCTTCTTGTCTTCTCTCCAGGAGTTTTGGTCAATCGGTCGAATGTATCTCGAGCTTTGAGCTTTTTTAAGGTTGACTCTGAACTTCTTCGAGAGATCAACCAAGCTCAGTGGGTTTTAAGCGCTCCCGCGCTATTTTCTTATAAGTTGTCTTATCTTCATCCACGACTTTGTCATCACTCAAAAGAGTTTGAAGGTTGTCTAAAGGATGTGAGCCTAGAGTTGGCTTTTCAACCGTTTCTGATTAGAGATGGAGTCTGGGCTGAGCTTCGCTCTCTAAGTGCTGAGTTGGAGAATGCAAGCTTGAACTTGACTCAATCCGAAAATAGCTCTGATTCTGAAGATACGGCGGCGTCTTTTGATCCGATTGATTTGTTTCATTCCTTCCAATCTATGGTTCAGCGGGTTCAGCTTGGAGAGGTTCATTTAAAAACTTCCGACTTAAAGATTTTTACCGCCGAAGAGAAGATGTTTCAAGTAGAGGTTTTTGAGGTCTCCAAGGCGCCTGAGCGGAAGCAACTTGAAATTAGTTTGAAGGCAAAAGGAACTTCAAGTGAACGTTTAGATGCCGTCTTTGGAATTCCTTGGGTAAAGGATCAATCAGAGTTTTTAGAGAAATTGAGTTTTCAATCACAAACTCTTGCTTTTCCTCATTTTTTTGAGCTGAACTACCAGACTGATAAAACAAATACTTTGAAGGCTTCTCGTTTTGCTTTCTCCTATTTTAATTCGGCAAATGGACTTAGTGCAAAAGGGCTGTTGGGTTTGGATTGGAGTCAAGAGCTGCGCTTGTTCTTGGAAAACACCATTCTAGAAATAAAAGAGGCAGATTTTTTTGCTCCAAAAGTCTTAATCGATCAATGTGACTTTTCTTTGCTAAAAAGTGCCTCGTCTAAAGAGCTGGTGACAAGCTTATGGGGGAGTGTCCTTCAGGGGCGTTGTGTTTTGAGTTCAAAAATAAAAAAAAGCCAAGAAATGCTTTGGGGTAACGATCTGTTGATTGATTCACTTTCCGTGCAGCTCTTAGCTAAGGTCAGTTTTTCAACTCAATACGATGTTAAGGGAAGAGTCTCCCTTAAAAGCAGGCCCTTTTCTGAGAAACTTGGAGAAGGAGAGCTTGCCTCAGACATCGACTTTTCAAAGACTGGAAATGGAGAGCTAAAGTTAGAAGATGCCAAAGTCGTCGGACGTTTAAAGCTTCATTCCTTCAAGAACGTTGCGGCAACATTAAATCAGTATTTTTTGGCGGTCCCGGCTCCGTTTCACGTTCTTGATGGAGTTGTGTCTTCAACTCTCGAGGGAAGGTTTCGTTGGGAGACTATGCAGCTAGAGGCGACTTTGAATGCACAGTCACAATTGAAGTCGGAGCATCAGAAATTATCGGCTACTTTGGCAACCTCCGTTTCAGGCGATTTTTTAGAGAAGAGTGTAGTTCGAATCGATGCAGATTTGCTTTTACTTGATTCTCAGGTTCAATTGCCGGAGGTGAACCTTAAACAAGCAGTCCTTCCTGTAAAAGATCCTCGTTTAGTGCTAGGAAAAGCGAAAAATAAGAAGAAAAGGGATTTAATTCTAAGAACTCACTTCAGGATAAGGACTAGAAAGCCACTGTTGGTAAACAACCCTAAACCTCGTTTTGTGATGCCAGTTGTTTTTGATCTAAAGGGCGGTAGCCAAGAAAAAGTTCAAGGAAGTATTCACTTAGAGCCATTTGAGAGTAATTTGTTTAACCGTAAGATTGGGGTTCAGAGTTTCGAAGTTGAGATGCCCTCTCAAAAAATTAGTGGAGTTTTAACGACCAAAGCACTTGAGTATGATGTGTCTTTGATGATTTCTGGTAAACCTGATTCTATAAAACTAAACTTTCAGAGCTCTCCGCCGTTGGAGAGACGACAAATTATTGCACTTCTTTTATTTAACGACCCAAATATCGCTGATGAGAGCGAAAAGTCAGCCGCTGCTGGACACTTTGATGTCGCCGCTGCTCAGGGGGCGCTTAGTTTAGCTTCTTTCTACATGTTTGGTAATTCCAGGCTTCAGAGCTTTAATTATGATCCCTCGACAAAGGCTGTAAGTGCTCGTCTCAGGCTGGATAACGGTTCTTCGGTTGAGCTGATTGCTGGTGAGGAAGGGGTAGAGGGGGTTGGATATATTAGAAGGATTGGTCGAAACTGGAGGATTAAGACTCTTGGTAAAGATGGGGGGGAGCGCAAGGCCCATTCAGGCCAAGCGCTCATAGAGTGGTTTAAGTATTTTGACTAGCTTAGATGGGACTTTAACATCCAGGTCATTTTTTGGTGCTCTCTTAAGTTGGCAACCAAAAGATCTTCTGTTCCTGGATCAATTTTTGAGTCATTCTTTTTTAAAAAGTTTTCAGTGGTTGCAATGACTGTGTGATGTTCGCGAACCAAGTCTGAAATCATTTCATTAGTGCTTAACTTTTCTAAATCATGCTTCCGGCCATTGCTGAATGATTCAAGTTGTCTCATTGGGGCAAAGGCTGCGCCTCCAATGATCTTTACTCGTTCTGCCATGGTGTCCAGCATTTTCAGGAGAGCATTGTATTGGCCATCTAAAAAAACGTGTAGTGAGTGAAACCGTGGCCCGGAAACATTCCAATGATAGCAGAGTGTCTTTCCTAGAAGCATAAACTGAGCGTCTGCGAGTTCGTTTAGAATTGTAACAGTTTGAGCCTTTTCTCCATGGATAGTAGAGCCCTCACTTAGGGCACTTTTGTCGTCGTTGCTAAGTTTTAGAAATTCATTCGTCATTTTATCTATCCTTCTTTTTTAGAGCCTCTTCGGTGTCTTCTGCAACATCTTCAGCGGCGTCTTTTGCGTCACCCGCAGTGTCTTTGACGGCATCACCGGCGTCTTCAGTCGTATCCTCTACAGCTTCGCCTATATCTTCTAGTCCATTTTCAACTTTGCTTTCGCATCCAGTAAACGTGAAAGCCAGTGTTGATAGTAGAATGATCTTTTTTAAAATCTTCATAATCTTTAACTCCTTATTTCGTATACTTCATCATTCCATCAAGAGAGCTAATGTGAATGTCATGCAATGGTAGCATTTGAGTCGAGATGGCTTCTCTTACGCTTCGGGTTAAGTCTGCTTTTGATAGTAGTTCTTTGTATTTTCTTCGACCGTGTTCTTCTCCCTGCTTCAAAATGGCTAGAGCCGAATACTCTCCAAGGACACTAGAAGCTTTGGTGAGACTTTTTGTAAAGCTTCCCCATGTTCCGGCGTCTTTGGGTGTTGACTGCCCTTCTAGCTGAAGCCAGCCCTTTAAGAGTTGTGAAGCCTTTTCGTGTTGAGACTTTATGTCGCGGAGCCTTTTAGCGACCGGCTCTTGATCGACCTTTGCTATAACTGTTTCATAGGCGTTCACGGCAGCTAATTCACCTTGAAAGATATTTGTTAATTCTTCTTTATAAGTTGTCATAGTGTTTTCTCCTTTTTTCTTTTTAGAGGGTGTCTAAATAGCTTTTTTCCCTCGAAATGCATTTGCAATGATTGAGATTACAAAGGCGACAAGAAATACAAAAAATAGAATTTTCGCAATCGAGGCTGCGCCTGTGGCAATTCCGGTAAAACCAAAGACTGCGGCTATTATCGCAATGATAAAAAATGTAACTGTCCAACTAAGCATGTTAATTCTCCTTCTTCTTGAGGGTCGCTTTCACGAGCTCAGATTAGTGTTTGCAAATTAGATGCCAACTCTCAGATGCTTTTAAGGGTTCTTTGGACGTTAGCTTTTGAGGCGGTATGGCTGTGTTGAGGCGAATTGCCCCTAGGTTTCACCTTCGAGAGTTTGTTTTTGACTTTGTATTTAAGATTGTCAGAATGATTGCTTTCAACACGTAGATAGCTGCCTTTATTCTCTTCATCCAACTCAAGGTCGATCGTCACTAGGTCGTAAGAAAACTCACGAAGCCAATTGACCCCATCTTGCTATCGTCAGCACAGATATAGGACTTTGAATGCTGAGATAGGCTGACAGGTTGCATTCTTATCCATTCTGTCGCGTTCGAACTCCTTTCTGGGCTTTTACGCCTATTTAATCTGCTCCCAAATTTGATTGAGTGTTTGTTCGAATACTGGATGGTAGATTGGTAGATGTTTCCAATCTCTAATATCTGAGTTTAAATTAGCTGACCATGCGATTAAATGAGAAAGATTCTCAAGTCTTGGTCCGATGGCTTCCATCCCTAGAAATCTGTTTTCGTGATGATAGATGTGAATGAACCCAATCCGCTCGTCTTCTAAGCGGGCTCTCCCCTGATCCTCAAATGAGGCCACAGCAGTTTTGAAATTTGTTTTGCTTTTGGATAGTTGAATGTATTTTTGCCCAACAGTCGCTATTTGTGGAATGCTGAAGCAAATATTGAGGTCAAATTTGGGCGCCTTATTCTCTAGTATGCTTTCCTCTTTTGGAAAAATCTTGGAGCAAATCGCATGGGCTTGTCTCTTTGATGTTGGGATGTTCTGACTTAGACCGCTTGCGTCTCCGCAGATAAAGATGTTGGTGTTTTTTATTCGGAGTCCTTCTTGGTCGTAGTTTTTAATTTTTCCATCCTCTTCGACTCCAGAATTTATGTTTTCGAAACCGAGCGAAGGAAGGTTACTTTGGCTTCCCGTGCAAAGAAGGACATTCTTGAATGCAATTTCTGAGCCTTTAGTATTTATTGAGATTTTGTCGCCTTGAGCTTTTAACTGGTTCTCGCCAATAGAGACTTTGAATCGTTCTTCGAGTTTCTTGTGATAATATTTATTCAGTTCTTCTTCGCTCAAAAGGGCAAACTGTTCGTTTATTCCATATAGATGAACAGAGGCGCCTAGAGCATCTAGAGCTGTGGCGAATTCTATGCCTTGAACTCCACTTCCTAATATTGCAACTGGCTCGTCGCTAAGATCTTTTTTCTGCCATAGGCTTTCGCTTGTCAGAACGGCATCATGCTTCAAATCAAGGCCTTTCGGAACTCGAGGTGATGATCCTGTTGCGATGATGATATTTTCACACTCAATCTGCTTCCCCGAGACCTCAAGTCGATTTTCGTTGATTAGCTTTACGAACCCTTGAATAAAATGGCTACTCATCCAGTTCTGATTGCTTTCTTCTTCTCTCTTAGAAAAATATGCTCCTGCTTCTTTAGAGGCCTTTAGGGCTTCTCTGAGTAAATTTCTGTTGTCAGAGTCGTTTTGTGAGGGAAAGTGTGAATGATAAGATTGTGCGGATTGTGCCTGGGCAATTAATTTTTTAGTCGGCATACAAGCTGTTTCACTACATTTGGAGACAGGGTTTGCGTCTTTATCAATGACTACGTAGTTGTTGGTGTTTCTTGATGTGATACTTTGACACGCTTTTCCCGCGGTGCCTGCGCCAATGATGGCAACTTTATACATTTAGTGGCACTCCATTTGTTTCATGTTCTCTTAATTGCAATAAAGATGCCAAGGGGTGTGGCTTCTGTCGGTGCAATATAGGGGGAAATCGGAGACATTTTGCCTCGTTGAGGCATTTTGTTGTCCTCGGCTTTGTTGTTTTCTCAGGGAGGGCTCTTCAATTCTTTCAAAGAGTTATGCTCTAGTCTGTTGTCTTGAGCGGGTTGGGCTGAAAAGTTTCGCTCCGTTTCCTTCATGGGTTGTGCTATTGTTTCGGGTCTTTAGGAGTGAAGTTTTATGATTAAAGAAAGTGAGCACGTCATGTCGGATTTAGTGCCATTTAGTCATGTCTCTTCAATGTTTTCTTCTTCGGTTTTTAAAGTATGAGTAACAAAGTTTTACAGTTCCCTATCTTTGAGCAGGCAGATTTGTCTCGTTTTTGCCAGTGTCTTTATCTCTCGGCTTCGCACCAAGGGGTTGATGAGGCTCGGGCTCAGCGCTTAGTTCAAGGTTTTGAGGGCTTAGTTCAGAAAGTTGGCTATAGCCTAGCTCAGCCAGTTGAAATTTTTTTCATCTCTAAAAATCAGTTTTTGCTTCAATGCACAGGTGGGGAAACGATAAAGTCCGACTATTTTAAGACGACTCTCATCGATGAAGGAGTTGTTGTCGAGTTTGATGTGCTTACCTTTGATTCTGATGTCTTGAACTTTTTTTCAATAAGAAGTGAAAGGCAACAGCTTTTACAGCTTGAAAATTTGAATCGACAACTAGAGGCGAAGAACCAGGAGTTTAAGACTTTGTTTAAAAGGAAAAAAAATCTCTTGGATTTTTTGGCTCACGAAGTAAAGAATCCTTTAAATGTAATTTTGGGGTTTGCTGAGTTGCTACAACTTTCTTCGGATGAAAGATCTCAAAAAACGGGAGTTAAAATATCTAAAGTTAGTCACGATGTTTTGAAGCTATTGCAGGAAGCCTTGGATTCTTCTCGAATTGAATCGGGAAAGATGCCGATTGAGTGTGAAGATTTTCTTGCTTCGGCTTTGGTTCATGAGGTCGCCGATTATGCCAAACATCTAGTAGAGCAGAAGGGTTTAACGTGGGTTTGTTCGAATGAATTGAAGGAAGGAACTTTGATTTATGGCGACTTTTTTCGAGTTAAGCAAATTCTTTTGAATTTTATTAACAACGCTTTAAAGTTTACTGAGTCGGGATCGATTTCGTTTAGGCTTGCTGATGAAGCCGATTTCATGTGCCTTTCCATTTCTGATTCTGGTCGGGGCATGGAGCCAGACTTCTTAGAAGAAGTCTTTAAAAGACATTCTCAATCCTCAATAGAGGATTCTAGAGGTTGTAGTGGCAGTGGTTTAGGGTTGAGTATTTCTTTTGGTCTAGCCAAGGCGATGAATGGAAACCTAGGGGTTGAATCAAAACTCGGTCTGGGGTCGTGCTTTACTCTTCGCTTACCTAAGAGCTAACAAAGCAATAGAAGCCTTCCTAAAGATATAAATTTTATTGGGGTAGCATTGAAAGAAGTTGCGTGAAGCTTATGGGTTTTTCGACTACTTTCCAGAAATTTAGCCCTCGGAGCTCGTCTGGTGAAAGTTGATTGGCTGTTAGTAGAATGCAGGGGACTGAAGCCAGATTGGGTCTATTTAAAATTTCTTTTCTAAAGTCTAGTCCGTTCATCTCTGGCATTTCATGGTCGGTGATAATGACCGAAGGTAGTTTGGAGCAATTATCAAGAAACTTTAGGGCTTGGAGTGGGTTTAAAAAACCTCTCCAGGAAAGCTGTGCATTCTTTGTGTGAAGTCCGAAAATTTCGTGAATGTCTTGGGAGTCGTCAACTAATAGTATGTAATTCGTCATTTTTAGAAGCTAATTCTATTGGATTATGAAAAGTATCTCAATTAAAAAAAAATCTGCTATACAATGTGTCAGATATGGAAAAAATCTCACATCATGAGCGGATCGATCTGATAAGTAAATCTTTGGGTATAATCTTCAAATTGATTTGTTTGCTGGCAATCGCTGTATCCGCTGGAGTTCTACTTGATTCATTGGTGTGTCCTTTGATTGCAGCTCTTTTTTTTAATGTGCTAGCTACGAAGTTTTATTACTTTTTGAGAAAGCGCTTCGGGTTATCTCAAAAGAAGACATTGTTTCTATTGCTGTCTGGTTCAGTGTTGCTATTTGGGCTGTGTGTTCTTTTTTTTGTAACTTGGTTTTCTGCTTTAGTTGAGGATTATGTCTCCTATGAGCAGAGTCTAAATGAACTTTACCAGATAGCCTATCGTGCTCTGCAGAGCGTTGGAGTCAGTGAGTCTTCTATCAGGGAGTTTGAAGCAAAAAATGCCATTGGTCTTGCGAGTGTTCTGTCTGGATCCGTCTTTAGGTCAATTTCAGAGTTTTTACTTTTTTTTCTTTTTATAGTTTTTACTAGACTCCCAACGCGGATGATGAGGCGTTCTGAAAGAATTAGAGTGATAGCTAGCAAGCTTTCACGTTTTTTTGTTGCAAAAGCTTTGGTGAGTGGAGTGACTGCGATGGCTATCTTTATTTTTTTGAAGAGCTTTGGTCATAATTTTGCAAGCTTTTTTGCACTCGGCGCTTTTGTTTTAAATTTTATTCCAAATTTTGGCTCTATTTTTGCCACCCTTTTACCCCTACCGATTACCTTGATTCAGTTCGGACACTCAACGGCGCTTTTTACTTCCATTTTTGTTGGAACGGCCCTGATACAGTTTTTTATCGGAAATATTGTAGAGCCAAAAATCTCGAGCGTTGCAGTGAGGATGTCCCCCCTTCGAATTTTATTATATTTAGGAGTATTCGGACTAATGTGGGGCCCGTTTGGTTTGTTTTTTGCTGTGCCCATTGGAATCGTGTTGGATGAACTATTTTTTCAAAATCCTTCGGTTCGACTCTTGTTTGGAGAGCTCTTGGTTGATCTAGAACTGGCTTTGGGGCAAAAACAACCTTAGGTGACTTTTTGACTCAGCCATTTGGCTGCTTTTGGCTCTAGAGCTACCTCCGCTCGATTTAAGTGTTGGCATTAGGTTTGCATCTATTGTGATATGGAAGCAATTCGTGAGTTAGAATTTGTTGAGAAAGTTTTCGACGACAATAGTCTGGAGGCTTCTCTAAAAAGCTTGGGCACCTCTGTTTCTGCATTAGGTGTGGATGCTGTTCGAGCTGTTGAGGCGATTGCAAAGGATGCCTTGAACTCCTATTTCGAGATTAAAGTCTCTATAGCGTTCTACGCTTTAGCTGCTTTTTTTGTTTGGGGAAGTCTATCTGCAGCTCTTGTCTACACTTTTGAATTTTATCTTGGAATAAAGGCGGCTCTCTGGCTTTTGTTCGGCGTTAACGTTCTTGCTTCACTGATTGTTAAGTTTTCATTCTTTTCAACAAAGAAAGATGCTGTGGAGGCGAGATGAGTAATAAGTCGCAGTTTGGAGCTAGGGAACTGGCTCGAGATATTAGTAAAGACGCTGATAGAATCCTCAAAGATCTTAATAGGGTTGCTCAAAGTGCTAAAGATCGCTTTGGTCCCTCTAAGATAATAAAGAGGAATGCAGTTCATTTAACGGCCAATGCATTTGTCGCTGGAATAGGCGTGGGTGCGATGCTCGTTTTTTTAAATAATAACAATAAAGGAGAATAGTATGGGAAATACAACAGCTAATGGAAATTTTGAACAAAAGGTTAAGGACTCAATTCCTAGTAAGGATGAAGTGGTAAGAGGTGTGAATTCAACAATGGAGCAAGCTCAGGAGTTTTTGTCGGATAATGCTAGAAAAGTTACCGAGGCTTCTAGGGAAGCTTTAAATACTACGGAGAGAAGTATCAAAAAAAATCCCTTGATGGCTATGGGTATTGCTTTTGGTGTTGGGATAGCTTTATCAGCTTGGGCGATGAGAGCCTTTTCAAGAAGTAGAGAACATGGCTAAGCTATCCGAGCTTAGTCGGTTTGAGTCACAGCCCTCGGAGTTGTCGAGGGCTGTGAGATTTGCTCGAGAAAACCCTTGGAAGGCTGTTGCTTTAGCTGCCGCCGGAGGTTTGGTGGTTGTGCCATTTGTTACAAGTGTGACTGGTAAAACTGTTTTAAAGACAGTTTTACTTAACCTTGTCAAAAATAGAATTGTTTAAACCTTTTTTTGTTTAAAGTCGCCGCCGGTTTGCGGTGCGAAGCTAAAGTGTTAGCTCTTCTAGTTCCTTTTCTTTTCTATAGAGCGTTTTTCTGTTGATTCCCAGGTGATCTGCTATTTGCTCTTTGGAAAGATCTTTTCGTTCTGTTAAAAATTTAACATAGGAATATTCAATTTTCTTAAGGTCATAGCCATTTACAAACAGAGCTTCGAATAGTGAGTTGTGATTCTTGGTGTCGATTTGTCTGTCTCCAGAAAGCTCGCTTTGAAGAATGATGTCCCATTCTGAAACTACGGAGCCTTGACACATGATAATAGAGCGCTCGATAGTATTTTCGAGCTCTCGAACGTTTCCAGGCCAAGTATGGGAAAGCAATTTCTTCATAGCCTCAGATGAAATCCTTAAGCCTGCTCTGTTTTGATTGCTGGAAAACTTTTCAAAAAAATGTTGAGCCAAGAGAGCGATGTCATTCTCTCGCTCTCTAAGGGCGGGTAGCTGAATAGGAAATACGGAGATTCTATAGAAAAGATCTTCTCTAAAGTTTCCATCTTGAACTTCTTTTGCGAGGTTTTTGTGGGTGGCGCAAATAATGCGGGCGTCTATCTCTACTTCGCTGCTGGAGCCTACTCTTCGAATTTTCTTTTCCTGAAGAACTCTTAATAGTTTGACCTGTAGCTCTAGGGGGAGATCCCCAATCTCATCCAACAGCAAGGTTCCCTTGGAGGCAATTTCGAACAACCCAGCTCGATTTTCATTGGCCCCTGTAAAGGCTCCTTTTTTGTGTCCAAAAAGTTCAGATTCAAGTAGCTCTCTGGGGATCGCCGCACAGTTTACCGCGACAAAGTTCTCTTTTGATCGATTGCTCCGGGAATGGATTAGGCGGGCAAAAACTTCTTTTCCTGTTCCGCTTTCTCCATTTATGAGCACGGTGCTATCTGTGCCAGCCACACGAGCGGCCATTTTCTTGCAATGCAAAATCTTTGAGCTTTGACCGATTAGTTCTTTGTTTGTTGTAAGGGTGTCTTTTTTGAGTTGTCTGTTTTCTCGCTCCAGTTCAATAAATGAAATAGCTCTGCGAATGGATATGTTTACGTCGGCTGGGCGCAATGGCTTAAGGAGGCAGTCTAGGACGCCTTTCTCGTGGGCTTGGTTAAGTGCTTCAATGTCTGCGTGGGCGGTGATGAAGATAATGGGCACCGAGCGGTTCAAGGCTCTAAATTGATCGATGAACTCAAGTCCCGATAGCTTGGGCATTTGATAGTCAACGAGAACTAGGTCTGGCATTTCGGAGGTAGACTTTAGGTGCTCTAGCGCTATTGTGGGGTCTTTTCCCCATTCTATTTCTATGGGCTGATTCTTTGTGATGTGTTCTAGAAACTCCATCACGTCGCAATCGTCGTCTATAAGTAGGATTTTAACGGGCCTCTTTGAGGCATGTTGTCTTATTTTTTGCATACTTGGGGTTTATTTACTCAATGTGGAGTGGGTTTTGCAAGCTTTTTCTGGTGGAACAATTTTTGCTAAACAGAAGCTATGACTACAGACGATTCTGAGCTCGAGTTTTCCAATATGAAGCGTCGTTACTTAGAGCGGCGCAATGAAGACCTTCTCAAGTTGGAGGAGTGTCTTAAGGACAGCGATTTTTTAAACGCCAAGTTTATCGCGCATCGAATTAAGGGGACGGCTGTGTCGTATGGCTTTCCTGAGATGGGTGAGTGGGCGGAGAGGTTGGATCGAAGTCTCAGAGAGTCGGGGGAGGAAATGTCGAAAGAGAAGCTCGAGAGTGAATTGAAGCTTTTTAAAGAAATTTTGGAATCTCTAGATGAGATCGAAAACTAGCCTTTTTGCCTCGTAATTGTCTGTTCTCTTTCCATTCGACGCCAAGGATAGAGGCTGGCATGGTTTCTGCATCATTAGTGTTGAACGTTTTTTAAAAGTTACATCGGGAGGAAACATGAAACGATATCTAAATATAAAAAAACTTATTACACTAACTTTCCTTATCACTCTTGTGCATTCACAAGCTATGGCTATGGAGTATGTGCACCCTGCAAATGTTACAGAAATACGCTTTTTGGAATATAAAAACACTCAAGACGTAGTGTTGGAAGTTTCGGCTTTGTTGGAGAACAGTTGTCAAGAATGGGCCCAGTTGGAAGTGCTCAAAAATGTAGAAGAAGAGGGGGGTGCCTCTCTTCATGTCTTAAGAGCAATGGTCTTCGATGAAGCGAATGTAGCTTGTCTTATGGTTACAAAAAATATTTATAAGACAGTTGAGTTGAGGAATCTGAAGCCAGGAGTGCACTTTGTTCAAGCCCAAGATAAAAATGGCAAAGTTATTACCTTGAGTTTTGAGCTCTGATCCAAGATCACTTTACAAAGGTATAGGGACTTAAGTCGCTTTCATTGGAGTGACTCTTAATTAGATTTTAATTTATTTTCTCTAGTTTATTTGTCCTGTTAGTATGAGCGGTAATGAAAATTGCTTTCGTTCATAACCTTCAAAGATCTAAAGATGAGGCTGAAGCCGAATTTGACACGCCTGAGGTGGTTGAAGCCATTTCCCAGGGGATTCAAGCTTGTGGGCACACGGTAGACTTGGTCGACATGACTCGTGATGGTGCGTGGATCGATCGTCTTTTGAATCTAAAACCAGATCTTATTTTTAATACGGCAGAAGGCTTCACCGGAGTAGGGCGAGAAAGCTATGCACCCTTGGTTTTTGAGCAGCTTGGACTTCCCTTTGTCGGAAGCGGCTCCTATTCTTGCTTTCTGACTTTGGATAAATATTTAACCAAGCAAGTTGTTTTGAAGCACGGCGTAATGGTTCCTGCTGGAGTTTTTGTGTCTCGCATAGAAGAGCTTTCGAATCTAGAGTCCGATTTAGAATTTCCAGTTTTTGTGAAACCCAACTTTGAAGGATCTAGTAAAGGAATTTCTAAGGAGTCAAAGTGCAACGATAAAGAAGAACTCCATAGAGTAGTCGAATCTCTGCTTAGTCGTTTCCCCGAAGGCCTCTTGGTGGAGAGTTATATAGAAGGTAAGGATATTACGGTTCCTTTCGTTGCAGGAATTGGCAAAGAAGGGGTGTTGAGCCCTGTTGAATACGTTGGGCCCGCTAGTCCAGATGGTTGGATTTACGATTACGAGCTTAAAAACTCTCAAGATGATTTGGTAGGAGTTCGGTGTCCAGCTGAGATTACTCAAAAGCAAGCCGATCAAGTGACCCGATCTATGGCAAAGGCCGTGCGCGCTTTGGGGGTGGTCGACATGGGACGTGCCGATTTTAGAGTAACTCCTAATGGGGATGTGTATTTCATTGAGTTGAATGCACTTCCTAGCTTACAGCCAGGAGCTGGGTTGTTTGAGGCTTCTTCTAGGCATGGGCTTAATTATTCGCAAACCTTGGGGCAGATTATTACGGCAGCGGGTTCCAGGTTGGATTTAAAAACCAGGAAATTACCTTTGCGACATTCGCATAAGAGAAAGCCGAATGTCGCTTTGGTTTACAATATGAAGCGAAAGACTCATCATGATGAGGACTACGAAGCAGAGGCTGAGTTTGATTCACCTACAACAATTAAGGCGCTACTTTCGGCCCTACAAACAACAGGCTTTCCTGTTTTTGGAATTGAAGCAAAAAGAGATCTTGCTCAGAGGTTGGTCGAAGATGAAATCGATATTGTTTTTAATATTGCAGAAGGTGGCGGAGGACGTAGCCGCGAGGCTCAAGTCCCCGCGCTTTGTGATTTGATGGGGGTAGAGCATACCGGAAGTGATGCAACTTGTTTGGCTTTGACCTTGGATAAGGCCGTGACTTGTCGTCTGGTTGAAGCTGAAGGAATTTTAACTCCTAAAAGTGCTGTGGTTGATGGAAAGAAAATTCCTAAGATTCAGGGGATGAGTTTTCCTATCATAGTAAAGCCTAACTATGAGGGCACCTCTAAGGGTATTTATTCTAGCTCTGTTGTTAACAATCAGGCTGAATTAGAGGCCGCCTTTTTAAAGCTTCAAAAAGATTATTCAGGGCAGGTCTTGATTCAGGAATACATTCAAGGACGTGAGATGACAGTCGGAGTTTTGGGGGGAGATCGTCCCAAGGTGCTAAGACCTCTGGAGATTGTCTTTAAGGAATCCGCTGGAGAAATGCCAGTGTATACTTTTGAATATAAGCAATTAGATGAACAGCTAGACAATGAGTATTTGAAAATGGAATGTCCAGCTAAGATTTCCCAGGATGAGTGGAAAAAGATTAGGAAATTTTCTTTAAAGTGCTTTCGCGTTTTAGGTTGCCGAGATTTTGCTCGCATTGATTTTAGGATGAATGATAAAGGGGTCTACTTTATTGAAGTGAATCCACTGCCAGGTCTTTCTCCTGGGTTTAGTGATTTAACCATTATGGCTGAGAAGCAGGGGATTGAGTATCCAAAGTTGATTCAATCTATTTTAAGACCAGCCATCAGACGCTGGAGAAAGAGAGTTTCTCTATATGGCTAAAAAATTACGCGAGGTTTTTTTAGAGCGCTCGCTTAAACGTAAAAGATTGCGGGATTTAGGTATTAAGGTTGGTCGATTACCCACAGGGAAAACCAATTCAATCGTAGATGTTCCGGGTGTAAAAGTTGGACATGCAACATTGATTGATGGAACTGGAAAAAGAAAGCCCGGCACGGGTCCTATCCGAACAGGGGTCACTGTGATTTCTCCAAATGACGACATCTACCATAAGAAGTTGATGGCTGGAGGTTTCATCCTTAATGGAGCCGGTGAAATGACAGGGATGATTCAATTGAATGAATGGGGTTTGATTGAAACTCCGATCGCTTTAACTAATACAATGAGTGTCGGGCAGGTTGGTTCGGCCTTGTCTCAATGGATGGTAGATCAATATAAAGATATTCACTCAGGTCGTCAGGTTGTTATTCCTGTCGTTGGAGAGTGTGATGATAGCTTTTTGAATGATTCGGGTGGATTGCATGTAAAAGCCCACCATGTTCGTGAGGCTGTGGGGAATTTAAGCTCAGAGCCGCCGGCTGAAGGTGCCGTAGGTGCTGGCACGGGGATGATTTGCTGTGATTTTAAAGCAGGGATTGGAAGCTCTTCTCGTGTTGTAAAAATTGGTTCGAAGTCTTTTAACTTAGGTTGTTTGGTTTTAAGTAATTTTGGTGACATGGATGAATTGCGTCTGGATGGAGTTCCAATCGGCAAGGCGTTAAAAAAAGAGTTTAGTTATATGAAAACTCGCAGAGAAAACTATGGCTCAATCATTACGGTTTTAGCAACAGATTTACCCTTGGGACCGTTGCAGCTTCAACGTTTATGCAAGAGGGCGGCGCTTGGTATTGGGCGAGTAGGTTCGCATGCGGCTCATGGCAGCGGTGAAATTATTTTGGGCTTTTCTACGGCGAACGTGATTCCAAGGGACGAGCCCTTTTATAAACTTCAAATGACTAACGATTCGCATATAAACGTGGCCTACGAGGCAGCTATTGAAGTGGTTGAAGAAGCTATTTGGAATTCTTTGTGTATGGCAGTTGAAATGGAGGGGGTGGAAGGTAATGTGGCCCCATCGATTCCTCTAGAGCGTGTGTCCGAGGTTTATAACAAGCAAAGAGTATACTGACAGTTTCTTGGCAGCTGCGTTGAGTCTTAGGCTTTGCTTTTAGACTTGTGTCGCGAGCTCTTTGTTCCGAATAGTTTTTATGTGGGCAACCTTAAAGGAACGGGTTCGGGATCTATCTGAACGAATAGTTCTTGCTCAACGTCCAATTCGTATACTCAATGCGATTAAAACCCCAGAGAGAGCTATAAAAGAATTTAAAGCCTCTAATTATAAAGATATTCCTAAGCTGGGAAAGAGTGACTACGACAAGGCTATCTTGGGTTTCGACACCCTTGAAAAGAAGAAAGAACTAAGTGATCTTGATTCAGATATTTCGACCCAGATTGGGAAAGCTCATCCTGAGTTAGCTCGATTGTTGTCCGCGACCGTTCGACAGTATTCTCAAGTTGTAGATCTGTTGGAGTCTCGCGGAAGTCCAGACTTCTATGCCTTTAGTAAAAAGCTTTATGGTTCTTCAAGCGATCCAATCCGCTCAGACAAGAATACAGTCTTTGAGATGGCAAAACTACTCTATAGGATTTTGTCTGGGATAAAAAATACAATTCCCGTCCCAAACTCGGCTAAAACTCTTAGTGCGCAACAAGCCGTGGACGATTTGTCGGCAAGGTTTTTGAGATATTTTGGCGAAGCTATTCCTGCCATACTTTCCGATGGTGTTGTCGCAGATGCAGCGGCCGGAGGCGATGTTGTAAAAATTAGGAGTGATCGGTTTTTTTCCCCGCGTGATTTAGATTTTCTAGAGGTTCATGAAGGCTGGGTTCATGTTGGAACCTCCTTAGGGGGTAGGGCTCAACCTGTCGCAAAATGGCTGTCGGTAGGGCCTCCTCGATGCACTTCCACTCAAGAAGGGTTGGCCGTCTTGATGGAGATCTTCACTTTTAGAAGTTCGGTTACTCGCGCCCAGAAGATCAATGATCGAATCATTGCTATTGCAAAGGCCGAAGAGGGCGCCAATTTAATAGAGGTCTTTGAATACTTTCGAACAGAGGGCTATGCAGAAGAGGAGTGTTTGACCAATTCGATGAGGGTGTTTCGTGGGACCAATCTAAGAGATGGCGCCTTTACTAAAGATTTGAGCTACTGCAGAGGATTTGTTGAGAACTATAATTTTCTTAGAGCGGCGATTAGGGCCAACAAGCCTTTTTTGATTCCATTCTTATTTGCAGGCAAGTTACATGTTGAAGACATTCCTCTGCTTTATCAGTTGCATCAGCAGGGTATTGTGACTTTTCCAAAATTCTTACCACCGCAGTTTTCAGATATTAACGGTTTGGCTGTTTGGATGAGCTTTTCAAGCTTTTTTAACAAAGTCGATTTAAAATCGGTTCAATCCCATTATAATAGTTTATTCAGAAAGTATGTTTGAGCTTAGCCGTTTCCAAGGAGGCTTTGTTTGAAGCCTCGACTTGGTGGATTCTTTCCAATCCAGGTTAAAAGTAAGGCTTTGGCAAAAGCCTTGTTTTCTGATTTGTAGGTTTGATCGCTAAAGCGAATCAACAAGTGGTCAGAGAATATTTCAATGATGAGTTGATCTCCACGTTTGAAGCCTCTGGTTTGTGCTAAGAGTGTGTGAAAATCTTCTTTTGCTTTCTCACAATAGCTTTCACAGTTCTCGACGAAGCTTTCTTCCCAGGCTTGTCGAAACTCTTTTGGAGTTAAGTCCATAAGAAAGCGCATTTCGACAATCAAGAATTTATCTTTGGTGAAAACTTGCTCAATGATCTCAGAAGCTTCTTTGGTTTCTTGGGTCAAATAAAGCGAGAGGTTGTAAACTTCAAAGATAAATCGTGAATGGGTTGACGAGCCGTTAAGAACGAGGCGGCTTCCTGCCAGGCTACGGTCTTTGAGTTTAACTTCACCTCCTAGTGTGGGGCGAGCTTCTAGCAGATCAAAATGAGTGACAGCGAAGTAAGAAAAGATCGCGCCAGTAACGAGAAGTGTTGCTGCTAAAAATAGAGTGCTTTTTCGCTGCTTTTGCGTCATTGAGGACAAGTATATCAGAAGGACTCTTAAAGATGGAGGTAGGGAAATGACGCTTAGGTCACCTCCCTATCTCCTTGTTTTCTTACGTTAGAAGAAGCCTCCGACCATAACCTGCCATAGGTCCAGGTTATCTTCAGACAGGGTCTTCAGGTAGCCAACTTCCGTTAGGACACCTTGGGATTTCCCCCAACGAAAGCCTACGCTACCGCCTAAGCGATGAAACGTTTCGCTGCTTCCCCCACCGCTTGAAAAACTCAACATGTATTTAGGTGAGATGAAAATTGCTTTGAGATCATCAAACCAATAATCGGCATAGACGGGAACAAAAACATCAACAAAGGTTAAGCTTGTTTCGCTTGTTCCCACGCCGATGGTTACTTTAGTTCCACCGAGGCCGAGACCTGCGGATAATTTAACCGCGCCATCGTCATAAAGTTTTCTCTTGTAGTCACCTTGGAAATAGGTTGCGAAATTCACAAGTCGGAAGCCAATTTCGTCTTGATCAGTGAGACCGTATCGAAGCATGTAATCAAAGGCAGCGGCTGAGCCAATAACACCGTTGTCATTGTCTAGGTTCACCTCTCCATAGCCTGCTGCAATGGTGTGCGAGTATTCTCCTTCAGGGAGTGTTTCGGCACTTTGTAAATTGGTTACCGAGGCGCAATTATTCAGCATCAAGACCGATGCGAGAGCGCTCAACAGGTAAAGGTTTTTAAATGATTTCATAGACTTCCTCCTTATTGGATAAGTTGCACAAGTTAGTTATTGCTCTTCTTTCAAGCAAGGTAGTTGTGGGTAGTTAGAGGTAGACAGGAGGGCTTCGTCTGGATATATCTCCCTATGTGGAAAATTATACAAACGTACAAAAACTGATTCTCAGTTTATCGCAAGAAGATCAAGAAAAACTTCTTCAGATAATAGAGAAGTTGGATTGGAGTGGCGCTCGTCTTCGAGAGGAGCCTGTTTCGTTTGTGATGGCTGAGAAGTCTTTTTCCGTTAAACTAGGGCCATTAGAGGAAAAGCTACTAGAGCTTTTGAAAACAAAAAGTTGCTCAAAATGGGAGTTGGTTTCTTTACTTTATCCAGATGAGGGAAATAGTCTCTTAGCCGAAAACCGCTTTAAAAATCTATTGGCCAGAGTGCGAAAAAAGTGTCCAGGGGTGGTTGTTTGTCAGTCAGGTTTGTATCAGCTGACTTTTTCAAAGAAGGCTTAACCTTGCGAGAGGGCTCGATTCGACAGATTGGGGCATCGGGTTTAAGTGTTGTCCTTGTGGGAAATCTATTGTTAAGCAGTAAAATCGCCGATGAGCGGAAGAATAACCCCGCTCTTTTTTATGTGGACCCAGCCAACCCGCAAGAGATTTTAAACTATCTGATTTCTATAGGTCGACTGTCGAAGCAAGCCGACAAACTCAAACTTTCAAAGGCTGGAGACGGCAATATGAATCTCACTTTGAGAGTTGAGGCAGAGGGACAGAGTTTTATTCTCAAGCAAGCAAGGCCTTGGGTTGAAAAATATCCGCAAATTGCAGCTCCGGCATCGCGGCTGGAGGTGGAATTTGCTTTTTATCAAAGTTGCTCAATGGATGGGGTTTTGCAAAAGCACACTCCAGGTGTTTTGTTCTTTGATCCAGAAAACAGAATTGAACTCCTTGAAGATCTTGGTGAGGGAGAGGATTTGGGAGCGCTTTATCGAGGAGGGGTTCTATCTTCTGATGAGCTTTCACAGTTGGCTGAAATTCTTAGCCATATACATTCTCTGAAACTTTCTTCTCAACAGAGAAAAGTGTTTCAAAACCAAAGAATGAAAGATTTGAATCATTTTCATATTTTCGTTTTTCCTTTCGATCTAGGCAATGGCTTCAATTTGGATGAGATTACATTGGGCTTGAGTGATGATTTACTCAGATTCACAAGTCTTCCCGCTCGGATGGAGAAGATCTCTAGGCTAGCAGATTTGTATCTTGAGTCGGGAGATAGTTTGTTACACGGAGACTTTTACCCAGGAAGTTTTTTAAAAAGAGAGCGAGTCTTTTTGATCGACCCCGAATTTGCTCATGTTGGAATGCGGGAGTTCGATCTTGGTGTATTCATTGCCCATTTGCATTTAAGCTCTCAGAAGGACGGATTGATTGAAGACTTCTTGAACGCCTATCGAAACTCCGGAGGAGATTCTTTTGATCGCCCATTGCTTGAGGCGATGGCGGGAATAGAGATTTCGAGAAGGTTGTTGGGGGTCGCTCAGTTACCCATTCATTTGAATAGAGAAGACAAAAGAAAATTGTTATTAAAATCGAGTTCTTATATAGATGCTTGGAGCTAACTTTCTTGAAAATGTCAGAACTTTTAATTGGCTTCGGTGGAAGCGGTCTATATAACCACTTTTTAAACTAAAAGGAGTCTTTTCATGTGTGGCATTTGGGGTCGAAGTTATTCCAGGTCGGAATCAAGTTTAGAGCAAGGTTCCGATATGGTGCGGGCAGTTCGGTCGTTGGCGCATCGAGGGCCTGATGATTATGGCTACTTTAATAATGAGCGTGTTGCCTTGGTTCACACCCGACTTAGCATTATTGATTTAACGGTCGAAGGTCGTCAGCCTCTTTTGAGCCATAACGGTCGTTATTTGGGAATCTTTAATGGTGAGCTTTATGACTATGATCAACACCGCCACAAGCTTCAAAGTGCGGGTGTTCACTTTAAGAGTCATTCAGATAGCGAAGTCTTTTTAAACTTATTCACAACTCAAGGGATTAAAGCCTTTGAGCATCTGTCCGGTGAGTTTGCCTTTATCATCTATGACTTTGAAGAAGCTAAGCTTTATTTCGGTCGAGATATCCATGGTGTGAAACCCCTGTTTATGAAGTTTGTTGATGGCGAAATCGAGGTGGCTTCAGAGGGAAAAGCTCTTATTAGTTCTGTTCAACCCGAGTTAGACTCAACCTACATTCAGCAATTTTTTTCGGGATTAATTGTGCCGCCAAGAACAGCCATCAAGCATGTGGAGCATGTGTTACCGGGTCGTTTGTATTGTTTTGATTTGAACAACAAAAAGCTTGAGTGGAAGAATTATGACTTTTTATTTTCTAAGACCAATAAAAGATCTCTAAAAAATGCATCGGCCGAAGAGCTTGTCTACGAGGAATTAAATGCCTCGGTTCGTAGGAGGTTGAAGGCAGATGTGCCGGTTGGAGCCTATTTGAGCGGTGGGCTGGATAGTTCTTTGGTTGCGGCTTTGATGATGGAAAATGGTGCGAATCCTAAAACCTTTACCGTGGGTTTTGAAGATCCAAAATTTGATGAAACCACTGTGGCTGTAGACACTGCAAAGCACTTGGGCCTTTCTCACCATGTTGTTTATTTGAATCAAGAAAATTACCTTCCTGCTCTCAAACGTTCTATTTTAGCTTTTGAGAATCCAATTTTTAATACGCATGGAGCAGCGAAGAACCTTTTATCGGAATTGGCTGCTTCTCATGTGAAAGTCGTGTTGTCGGGCGAGGGCGCAGATGAGTGGTTTGGTGGTTACCCTTATTTGAGAATCCAAAAAATTTTAGAGTTCAATAAAAGGCATGAGAACCTAGCTCTTCCTAATTTAGATCTTTTTCACCAAAAAGAAGGTGATACCGCTCGAGGGCATTTGAATGGAGAAAGCGAATTTTACTCCTCTCTTGTTTTGAAGCATTTTGGTGGTCGTTATCCTGCTCTTCTAAGGCGTTTGGTGAACCCTCGAAATTTGCGTTATTTGATAGCTGAAAAACCTGACAAAGTGATTGATGATGCTTTATCCGATTTGAAAAAATATATGATCGAAGATATGCCTTCGTCTGCCGAAGGTGTTTCGGAATTTGATTCAGACCTTTGGCTTGGATTGAGAACAGATTTATTGCATTACGTTTTGAGTAATGTGGGAGATCGCCAAGAAATGTCACATTCTTTAGAGGGGCGAACACCCTTCTTGGATCAACGCTTGGTCAAGCTGGCGAGAACATTGTCGCCAGGGACGCTGGTTCGAGGTTTGTGTGAGAAATATGTATTGAAGCAGATCGCTAAAAAAAGGTTGCCGGAAGCTATTTCTAAAAAGAAGAAGTTTGCTTTTTTTGCACCGTCTGAAATTCTTTTCTCGAAACAGAACCAGGATGAGTTAGTTTCTTACATGCAAATTGCTAAAGCTACCTTGGACTTCATGCCATGGAAAAAAATCGACATGATTTTAGCAGCAGATCCTGATCCAGGTCGTAGGCAAAATGTGATGACCGCGTTTTTCTCAATGGGCGTTTTGACGACTCATCTTGCGGACCCTCATTTGCATAAGCCTCGAGGATACAAGTTGCCCGTGAAGCCGAATGATTTACTGGGGCACGGTTTCTCTTATCCCGCTGTGCCGCGAGTGGGGACCTTTAGTGAATCGCGGTTGGAATTATCCCCAGGCCGGTAAGGCCTGATCGAATCATGCTAATGGCTATGGCCGCCAGAAATAGTGAGGCGATCTTGCCAACAGCTCTCGCTCCGCCTTGACCAATAAGCCTCATGACTAAATTAGAGTAGCGTAAGCCAAACCAAACGATGACCAGATTCATAAGGAGTGCCACAACCGTCGGCCAATAGCCTTGAGAGTCAGAGACAACAAGTAAGGTCGTCAACGCTGCGGGGCCCATAATAAGCGGAATTCCTAGGGGGACAACCCCTACTTGGGTGGAGGGCATTCTGCGAGCTTCGCTTTTACCGGAAAGGTCTGAAATGGAGATAATGAGGAGAATAATGCCTCCTCCAACTTTGAAATCACCTTCAAGAATTCCTAGAAAGTTGAAAATAGCGTGACCGGCAACAAGAAAGGCAAGTCCCGTGAGAAGGACGGTTAGGCAGGCCTGGTTGACTAGTTCGTGTTTATCTTTTTTTGAGACATCCTCTGTGAAAGATAGATACATGGGGATGAGTCCAAAAAAGTTGATGGCGATAAAAAGTGGGACAAAGCATAAGACGATTTTGTTGAGCATAGTTGTTTTACCTACGTTAGAGCATATGCCATAGGAGCCTCTTGGTGCAAAGTCCTCATTGTTGAAACGTATCCGTTTACTTGTCACCGATACCCGCTACCTTTTCACGTAGTTGTTGGGATTTGCTTCGTGGGTGAGCTTGGGCTTTGTATTAATCCTTTAAAATCAATCACATGAGAGGCGTCTGTGACCTTAGCAGAAGTTTAACTGTTTCGGCCCCTTGGATCTAGGCACACTTGTTCTATGGAGAGGTCACACAATTTCATTATAACGCTTGGACTGACTGCTGCTCTCATGTGGCTGGGCGGGTGTTCGGCTGATTCTCAGGAGAACGCTAAAGGTGTTTGCCAAACTGAATCAGGAAGTGTGAATACCCATAATTTATTGGGGAAATGGAAGAAAATCTCCTCAAATGCCGAGACTCCAACGACTGAGGAAGAGCGGGAATTTAATTATGAGCTCCTCGTCGTGGAGCCAGGTGCCGCCATCTGTCTGGGCAAGGTGGTGAATAAAGCTTTAGCGGGCGCTGTGTTCAAGGGTGCGTATACTCATGATGTGGCCTCAAAGATCTACAATGTCACGTATTCCGCCCACATAGAGTCAAGTTTTGAGGACACCAGTGAGGATGTGCGTTACTCATTTTCGGGCTCTTGTAGCGATACCAAGCTTAATTTGGTCTATCCAAAAGATGGAACTGTCGAACAATATGAGCTTTTTTCCACTAAGGTGGAACAAGGTGATTGTAATTGAGCCTAAAATTTTAGATAATAGGGTTATGAAGCACGAAGAGATTGTATCCAAACTAAAAACCAATGTTGAGGACGTTAAAAGAGTTCTCTCCGAAATGGATAAAGAAAAGGCACAGCACCTTTTTGATCAACTCGCTCAAGCTGGGTTTCATGAGGCCGTGCGATTTCGTAAAGAGGCTCAAAAACGAGTTCGTCTTGCTCGTATAGACATTAAAAAACAAGGACGCCGTATTCTCTCTGAGGGAGAGAAGGTTCAAGAACTTGCTGCATCAAAAGCAGAAGAAGTCATTTCACAAATCAGCAGTCGATTAAGCTCTCAGAGGATGAAGTGGCGTGGACGTCGTCGATCCAACTGAGATAGAGCGCTATCTACGTATTTATCAGGAGAATCCAGATTCAAGGGTCTTTGCACCTCTTGCCGATTTGTATCGTCGATTAGGTAAATTGGACGAAGCCGAAGACATTTGCCGAGAAGGTCTGCGTAGGCATCCCTACTATGCTGGAGGCAAGGTTGCCTTGGCACATATTCTTTTGGACCGTGGAGAGTTGGAGAGTGCTGTATCAGAGGCGGATGCAGTTGTTAGTTATTATCCAGACAATTTACTTGCCCGAAAAATTCTAATTCGGGCTTTGGCTGCAGGTGGCCAGCTTGAGCGCGCCAACCGTGAATGGGGTGCTTTGAAGAGTTTGGCTCCGGCCGTGGCCTCCGACCCCGTGATTGAGCGAGTTTTACAAGGTGGCTCTGATAATTTTATTAATAAATCTAGTCGCTTAAACTCCCTTGAGCGCGAAGCAAAAATTCTCCAGAATATTATCGAAACCCTTTAAACTGCCTCTGGATTAAGATAGATTCCCTCCTCATGATTGAACTAAATGACATTCGTAAGAATTCCAAGGTTTTGCTCGATAGTAGTCCTTACGCAATCATCGATTTCGAACATGTGAAGCCTGGTAAGGGTGGTTCGTTCACTCGAGTTAAAATGAGAAACTTGATAACCGGGCAATTGTTAGAACGAACTTTTAAATCTGGAGAAAAATTTGGACAGCCTGATTTAGATCACAGAGATATGCAATACCTTTATCCTGAGGGTGACATGTATCACTTTATGGACACGGGCAATTATGAGCAGTTGGCTTTAGAGAAAAGTTTGCTTGGCGATCAAATTGTTTTTTTGAAAGAAGGTTTGCAAGTAACTGTTTTGTTCTTTAACGGGAAGCCAATCAATATTGAAATCCCCAACTTTGTAGAGTTGGCAATTGAGTATTGTGAACCTGGCTTTAAGGGTGACACCGCTCAAGGTGCAACCAAGCCAGCTCGCCTTGTTGGTGGGCACACTGTGACTGTGCCATTGCATTTAAAAGAGGGTGATGTGTTGAAGATCGACACTAGGACGGGAGATTACGTTGCGAAAGTCAGTGAATAAAAAAAGGAATGTCTCGGCAGCTAAGAAAAAAGCTGCCAAGGTTGTCAAAGAGGCTCCAGTTAAAGAAAAGTTGAGCAAGCTACCAAAATCGAAAGAAGTTAACTTTGAGCTCTTGGAGCAGGTTAATTCTTTTATGCAAGATCAGAATTTGGTCGAGTTGAGATGGGATAGTTCTAAGGTAAAACTACATTTACGGCGTCCGGAGTCAGGTGCGGCCACAGTTTTTAATGGGCACTTTGCTGCTCCACCCATTCAAACGAAACCAGTTGCTTCCGTGGACGCTCCTAAGGCTGTGCCTAAGGTTGAACCGAAGTTAAATACGAAGAAAATTAACTCCCCATTTGTTGGGACTTTTTATAGGGCGCCAAGTCCTAATCAGAAGGCTTTTGTCGAGGTCGGCGAAATTGTGAAGCCCGGGGATAGTCTATGTGTGATTGAAGCTATGAAATTAATGAATGAGATAGAAAGCGACCTTAAGGGGCGTATCGCTAAAGTGCTTGTTGATAATGGAACTCCTGTTGAATATGGCGAGCCACTTTTCGAAATTGAACCATTATGAAAAAATTATTGATTGCAAATCGTGGCGAAATCGCTGTTCGAATTATTCGAAGTGCTCGTGAAATGGGTATCAAGACTGTTGCTATACACAGTGAAATAGATGCTAACAGTTTGCATGTAAGAATTGCGGATGAAAGTGTTTGTGTCGGTGGAAATCGTGCAAAAGATTCTTATTTGAACGTTGTTTCGATCATGTCTGCGTGTGAATTGGTTGGAGCTGATGCTATTCATCCTGGCTATGGTTTTTTAAGTGAAAATGCAGATTTTGCCAGTGTTGTGGAGAAACATGGAATTAAGTTTGTGGGGCCCATGGCTGAAACTATACGAAGCATGGGTTCTAAGGTAGGGGCGCGAGCGCTTGTTGAAGGTGCAGATGTTCCAGTGCTTCCGGGTTCTTCCGCAATTGAAGATATGGCTCAACTCAAGAGTGAGGTTGAGCGAATTGGGCTTCCTGTTTTGATCAAGGCAAGTCATGGCGGTGGTGGGCGCGGAATGCGCGTAGTTACTTCCATGGAGGATCTTGAAAAAACTTTTCATTCGGCAAAAAGCGAGTCTCAGTCTGCGTTTGCTTCTTCGGAAGTATTTGTTGAGAAATTTATTGAGAAACCTCGCCACATTGAAATTCAAATTTTAGCTGATGAGCACGGAAACGTGATTCACCTAGGGGAGCGTGAGTGCACTCTTCAAAGAAGGCATCAAAAGGTTATTGAAGAAGCTCCTTCTCCTGTAATGACGCCTGAATTGCGTGCCAGAATGGGGGAGTCAGCTTGTTCCGTTGCAAGAGCGACTAATTATCGCGGAGTTGGAACTGTTGAGTTTCTCGTTGATGATAAGTTTAATTTTTACTTTATGGAGATGAACACTCGTATTCAGGTTGAACACCCTGTCACCGAAATTGTTACAGGCATCGATCTTGTGAAAGCGCAGTTGCAAGTGGCTATGGGTGAAAAATTAACAATCAATCAAGAAGATGTTGAGATTACAGGGCATGCCATTGAATGCCGTATCAATGCTGAAGATCCTTTCACGTTTGTTCCTTGTCCAGGAACTTTGAAGGAGTATTTGCCTTCTGGTGGTCGAAATGTTCGCGTAGACTCAGGAATGTTTAACGGGGCGGTTGTGCCTCCGTTTTACGATTCAATGATTGCCAAGCTTATTACATTCGGTTCTGATCGCGCAGAAGCTACTGAAACGATGAAGCGAGCGTTGTATGAGTTTATGATTGATGGAATTAAAACAAACATTCCTCTTCATCAGAAAATTTTAGACACAGAGGTTTTTGAGCAAGCAACGTTTTGGACTAAGTGGATTGAAAACGATCTTTTGGCGTAGCGAATGAGTGACTCTTCTTTAGAACGTAATGTTGACAAACTAGTTGAGGATTTGCTGAGAGCCTTGGAGATTTCTGGTGGAGATGCTTATTCTTCACGTGTCGAGCTTGAATCTTTGTTTGAAAAAGTAATTTTACTTCCTTCGGGGCAATTTGTTCGAATTGGTTTCGATTTGAGCATGCTTATTGGAGTGTCAGGTGATTGGCAAATGGCTTACAAATTGGCGCTGAAGTTGGAGGAGTCTAACAAAAGTGTGAATTTGGAGCTGTTGAAAGTTTGGCAGTTGCGATGCCTTGTTGAATTAGAAAGATTTTCTGAAGCCTTGGCGATTGTGCGTGCTCAAAATTGGGCCGATAGAAGCCAAATTCACGTCAACTATTTGGCCGGATTGGCGTTTCGATCGTTGGGAATGCATCAAGAAGCTAAGACTCGCTTCGACGCAGTCAACCGTAAAAATCCTAACTATCGAGACATCGCTCTTAAGCTCAACCAAGACTAAACTTAAGGGATATGCGTTATTATAGGCATAGGTTTTTGATTATAGCTTTAAGCTTAGTCTTGCCTTTTGTTTTCAGTTTGGCCGTGCTTCAGGATCAGGCCGTTTCGCGTTTGCTTTTAAATTTCACTCTCAAACTAGTTAGATTTCAAACAGGAGTTCCTTTAGAGGCCAAAGATTGGACGGTTCAGCCGTTTTCTTTTTCTCTGGTCTTTAAGGGGGTGGAGGTGCAAGAGTCTAAATGGAAGGCTGAAGTAGAAACCCTTAACTTTCAATTCTCTCCTTTGTACCTTTTTGTCGGTCGAGTTCATTTGAAGAATTTTGTTGCTTCGAAGTCTAAAATATCAACTAGTTTTAAGTTTTTTGACAGCAAAGAAGATGAGAACAAAACCCTTAACTATCAAGACATTTCAAATGACATAGCTAAAGTCTTTGGTTCGTTGAACAACACTCTTCGGGAGCAAAGTTTAAGTTTTGAAGACATTACATTTTTAGACATGACTTTTGATTCCCCTGAAGTTTTCGCAGTTGTAAACGAAGTGTATTTTCAAAACTTAGGCCAGTCGCAGTTGCGCTTGAAGACTAGTCTTGAAGAGTTGTTTTTAAAGAATCGTCTCGAGAAAATCCATCGTTCTGAACTCTCTGCTCTTTTAATGCGACAGTCTTCGGAAGACTATTACCTAGCACTTCGAGATTTAAGTCTGCGTCTTTATGACTCTAAGTCTCCTCAAGTGAAAGTCTCTGGGCGATTACCCGGCGATGTAAACTTTAAGGTTGATGTTGATGCTGAGCGTTTGAATGAGTATTTAAAGTCCAGTCCGCTTTTGAAAGAGGAAGATCCGGATGTTTTTCTCAGCGGTGGCCTCAAGGCTAGTGGCCACATTAAAATTGGGGCTCAAAGTCTAGAGTCAACGAAGTTAAAATTGAATTTAAATGACTTTAAGATAGACGTCTTCCACCCGAACAATGTCGATCTTTCTCTAAGCAGTAATTTTGATCAGTGGAGTATAGAAGAGTTGAAAATTGAATTGCCTCGAACTTCTTGGGAGCCTGCTTCAGTTTCTAATACGATCATTGGATCCAGCATTAAGGTTGTTGATGATAAGATTGAAGGTTCACTAAACTTAAATAGAGCCGGGCTTTGTGCCATCTTGAGAGCTTCAAGTGTTGAAGAATGCCATGTCGACTTGAAGATCTCTGGGAAAGTGGCCCTAGATGGAACTCTAAAAGACTTTAATTTACTTCTTTATCCTGATTTAGCTTTGGAAGCTTTTGATGTCTATTCTGATCCGAAAATGTATCGGACGAAGGAGTCTTCAAAAATTGTTACAGCTAATCCGGCCAAATTGACTGGCGTTTTCCGTGCTAGGGAGCAAGATTTAATCATTGAGAATGCTATGGTGGCCTGGTCTGACAAATCTTTCTTTTCCGCTAGTGGGGATGTTAAATATAAGCCTACTGTTGTTTCAATCCGCGCAACCAGTAGCCAGCTGAAGTTGAAAGAGGCTATTGATAATTTTATTGGAATTTCATTGGTCGGCGGAGCTAACACCGAGACCACAATCAATTATCGACATGATGCGGTCGATCCAAAAGATAAAACCAAAGTTACATCCACGGTGACAATCACCGATGTCGATCTTTTAGGACAATCTGTTGGTGAATTGAAGGGGACCGTGGAGTTCGTTCGAAAGCGTTTGAGAATTGGACCCTTCTCGATGGCTCAAGGCGGGGGCCTCGCCCATATATTGGGTAATCTCTACTTTAAAGATGGCTTCGGAACGTGGTTGGACTTGGATTGTTTGTTTGATCAGTATGAGTTTGGTTTTGTAACTGGATCTGGAGCCTATCCCGTGAAGGGTGTTTGGAGCGGGACGGCTAGTTTAAGAGGAATCCTCGGGGGCGATTCTGCTCAAGCCTTTAAGGGGCCTATCAAATTAACTGGAAAGAATGTGGAATCATTTGGAATTCCATTCGAGAACGTGGATGCTTCTGGTGAAGTGGGTCTTGTTTATTTGGACATTAAGGACTTGAGCGCTCATAAGTCTGGCGGTGTCTTGAAGCTTAAGGGTAATTTCAAAGATGAGGGGTCTTGGGTCGAGTATAGTTCAGATAAGGTCGCTATAGCTTCTTTGGGGCTTTTCCCGGATATAGAAAAAGTCTTTTCGAAGGGAGACCTTAAAGCGAAGGGCCGATGGGACGATTCTGGTCTTTGGACGGTCGATGCGGGTCTTAGCGACTTGAAGGTGGCTTCTTACGATTTTGATGCCGGTTCAATGAAGGTGAATGGAAATGATTCGGGAATCAATTTGTCTCTGGATTTAGATAAAGAAAATTTACTTTCCTACGAAACTGTTTGGAGTGACGACAATCTAAGGGCAAAAACGGTTCGAGCGGATTTAGACTCTAGAGGGGTTTATGCTGCTTTGGCTATTTTGAATGGTTGGACAACAGAACAACTCATTAAAGTGGCTGGAAGATTAAAATTTGATTGGTCTACTTCTGGTGGAGCTCTCGAGACAATAGATTTCAAGGTTTTGGGCCCTAAGGGCGCAGATGCCACTCAAGTTCTTTTATTGGATGCTCAAGGCAAGCAGAAGATAGCTTGGGAGGGCTTGACCTCGACCTCTGGCGAACTCTACTGGGGAGGGGATTCGGCGCTGGGAATTAAGGGAGGTTCAAAGGACCATTTTCTACTCTCGGGTGAGTTGTCTGCCCCTTTAGTTGATTTGTTCATTCCCGATATTTTGAAGTTAAGAAGCGGAAAATTGGTTTTAAAGTCAGGTCGTTTGCATTTGCCGCCAAAACTTAAGAATTTGTCCTTAGACTCTACATTGAAAGACTCCGAGTTATCGGTCTCTGCTTTAGGGCAGCCTATTCAATCCACAGTTGCAAATATTTTTATCGAGGACTCACTTCTTAAAATTTCAAATGGCCGAGGGAGGCTGGGCGCCGGCTGGGTAAACTTTGAGGGGCAATACAAGATTGACTTTGAGAGCGAAGGAATTGTTCTTCGCTCAGACTTTGATAAAGCGCAAATTGTTCTTTTGGAAGAGTATCCGATGACTGTGTCGGGTAATGTAAGCATAAATGGTGCAACCCGCCCTTATCAGATGACCGGCTCTGTAAACTTACTCGAGGGATTGTATTCTAATGAATTCTCCACCTTCACGCCTTCTATTTTAGCCACAGAGGTTAAGCCCGATTTGCTTTTTAATGTAAGGGCCAACATTAACGATCAATTCCTAGTAAAGAACTCTTTGATTAACACTCGTATTAGGGGAACACTGTTTGTTCTTGGCAATAACGTTGTTCCTGAACTTCAAGGGGTTCTGTTTTTAGAGGGTGGATCTTTGTTCGCCCGCGACAACACTTTTCAAGTTGAGCGTGGCACCTTGAGCTTCGCTAGAGAGAATTCGAACATTCCTATCGTTAGTTTGCAGGCTGAAACAAATGTTCGTTACAACACAGAGAGCTATAAAATAAATCTCTTGGCTAGCGGTAGAGCGACTGAGATGAAACTCGATTTTAATAGCGAACCTGCACTTTCTACTCAAGATACGATCTCTCTTTTGACTTTTGGGTTTATACGTTCGGATTTTGAGAATGGCGCCAATGCTGGACAGGATAATGGACTTGTTCAGAGTGCAGGCGTCGAGGCTTTTCAAGCTATATTCGGAAAGCAAATAGGAGCTAGTATCAACAAGAGCACTGGCTTTAATGTGAGTCTAAGCACTAAGGTTGATTCGGCGGACGCACAGGCGGTTCCTAAGGTTGAGGTCATGAGGCGATTAGGAGACAAGACGACGGCTACCTTCGGAAGAAGTCTTGATCTAGCTAAACCTGAAAATAATCTTCAAGTCGATTATCAGTTGTTAAAAAACTTAAACTTGACGGGTGTTTGGGAGAGTCCGGAGCCCGACGAAGAAGAGCAGTCAATGGGGGCAGATTTACGTTTTAAATTTGACTTAAAGTGATGGCAGTTTTTGAGAAAGAGCAATTGAGATTACTTAGGAGGCTTAGTGTTTCCTTGTTTGTTTTCATGCAACTTGCCTTCTTCTCAGCCACAACCTCTGCTGATCAATTGGTTTCGGTCTTAAATATAGAAACCAATGAAAGTGTAGATTTACCCCGAGTAATGGATTTGTTGGGCCTTAAGCAAGGGGATCGGTTTGACCCCGTTGTTTTAGATCAAGGGATTGCTCGACTGGCCCTTACTGGGGATTTTCAATCCATCATAAGTCGTTTTGATGATTCGAATGGCCGCTTGGATTTATTTCTTTTGCTTCATAACAGAATGAGTGAAGTGAAAATTAACTTTCCCTATTTTAAACGGCGAATTCCCAGTTATATGGTCGAGGATATTAAACGCGCAGTCGGTCTGGCAGAGGGCCACATTCTTTCTCAAGATATGATTTCAGACATTAGAAAGAAGGTGTTGGAAGCCGTTAAGCGTCGTGGTTTTATTGGTGTTGAGGTTGTGGTTGTTGTGACGAGTTCTGATGCGGGTGTGCGCAAACAACTTGAGATTACAATCAATGGTGGGGAGCCACGCTTTGTTCGAGGCTTGTCTTTTATTGGCTTTGAAGATCGAGCTTATCGAGATTTTTTTGCTGAATTGCGATCAGAATCTTCGCTCCGGCCTGCTTTGACAGGAATTGGCGTGCAAGGGTTTAAGGCGGGAACACTTTCTGAGAGTATGATTTACGATCTAGAATCTCTGTCTCGTGCGAAAGAGCGCTTTGTGACTGATTTAAGAGAGCGAGGTTACTATGATATCAATTTCAATATGCTGGCGGAGGGACCTCCAGAATCCCAGTTAATTAATTTTGTCCTAAACAAAGGACCGTTATACGAAGTGCACATAGTTGGGGCGACTGCTTTTTGGGAGAGAGATCTGCGTGAACGACTTTTGGAACGTTCGGTTAAGTTAGGACTTCCGTTTAACGTTGTTGAATCCACGTTAAGACTACAGAGAGTCTATAAAGAAATTGGCTTTGCTGATGTGGTGATTTCTCGAGAGGTTGAGGAAAAGGATGGTCTGAAGAAAGTTGTCTTTACCATTAAACAGGGGAAGCAATATTTCTTTAAGGACGTTATTTTTAAAGGAGCCCGACCTTCTGAGCTTGCCGTTTTAGAGCCCGCCGTTCAAGAATGGTTGCGGCCATTGAGGGATCCTTTTCATCATATTTATTATAATCAAGATTTGATTTTAGGAACTTTGGGAAAGTTTGTTAATTCTCTAAGAAATCAAGGTTTTTTAGAGGCCGCTATTGTTGCTTATGATTTTTCTCAACTAAAGAAAGATAGTCGTTTCTATACGCTAGAGCTTAACGTTCGTCTTGGACGTCGTTTTAGAGTTCGAAACATAAACGTATTGGGTAACATTGTTTTAAGCGGAGAAGAGCTTGATAACATTGTCTCTTTAGAGTCGGGAGCTTTTGTTAGCCCACAAAAAGCTTTGAGAATTGCTTCTCGATTACAACAAGAATATCAGTCTCGCGGATTTATGGGTGTTGAGCTTTCGTTGACTGAAAAAGATATTTTTCAATTTCCTCGGGAGAAGGGTGTTGTTGATGTTACATACTCTATTATTCCGGGACCCCAGGTGAAAGTTGGTCGGGTAATCGTTGAGGGTGCAGACAATACGAAAGATCATGTTCTTCTTCGGGAGCTGAATCAGTTTTCGCTTGAAGAGGGAGCTCCCATGAGCCCGGAGGGAATTAGTGACTACCAACAGCGGCTTCTTGGCCTAGGTTTGTTTGCTTCCGTTGATATAAAGCCGGTTAATGGAAGAATATTGCAGAAATCTGATGCAACTCAGAAGTCGGTTGAGGTTCAGGAAAAAGACCTGCGCGTAGCAGTTAGAGAACGTCCAGCTGGCTCTATTGAGTTTGGTCCCGGGTATCGAACTGATTTGGGTGCAATAGCCTTTGCTGAGCTGAATTATAGAAACCTTGGTGGATGGAATCGAAGTGTATTTCTTCGTTCTCAGGTCAGTAGAAAACTAAATCAAGATACTTATCAGTTTCCAGAGCAGAAGTATTCTATTGTTTATTTAGAGCCTTACTTGTTTGATTGGCGAATGCGTTTTCGCACTGAGTTGGATTATAGAAAAAGAGATGATATTAAATATAAGAAAGGCCAGAGAGTGTCTGGTTATAATTCTGAAGAATCTAGGTTGAGGCTGTCTGTTGATCGTGAGTTGTTCAGAGACTTCTTCTGGTCCTTTACGCTATATGAATTTTCTATCGCTGAAATTTTTGATATTGTCGAGGAGCCCGAGAGCAGTCAAAATTATTATAGAATTTCTAGTACAGGGATGTCGTTTCGTTATGACAAGCGAAACAATGTCTTTGATCCGAGTTCCGGATATGCAATTTCGCATAGTTTTACCTATGCGGATCCTCAATTAGGCGGGGGCGACGAGGCTCATTTTATAAACTGGAAACAGCAATACAATGCCTACGTCCCATTGGGCAAGGGCGCCACGATTGCCTTGTCTGGAGTTTATGCGCGAACATGGGCTCTTAGAAAAAGTAATCAGATTCCAGAGAACAAGCGCCTTGTGCTCGGCGGTCGCTCCTCTGTTCGAAGCCTCCCTGAGCGGTGGTTGCGATTTGACCAAAAGGGGGTTTTGGATCAACAAAGCCTCAATTTACGAGCTGAATATCGGCAACCCATCTTTGCAGAGTGGGGGGCAGCTGTCTTCGTCGAAGGCGGGCAGGTTGATGTCCTAAGAACCTATAAAGGAACCCCATTAGAAAAGAACACAACCAGTTTTAGAAAAGCTGCTGGTGTCGGGTTTAGGTATTCAACGCCAGTTGGACCTGTTGCTTTAGACTTTGGTTACAACATGGACTTTAAGCCTGGAGAAGATCAATACCGCTTTAACTTGAGTATTGGAAGCTTCTAGTGGGCTTTGCTTTAAGTAGAAGACTCTTTTTATTGTTTTCACTTTTGCTCCCGGGTCTTTGCTTTTGGATTTACTTTCTTTCTGATCTAGGTGGTGTTTTACCTAAAGTGGTTTACGCTTCGGGAAAGGTTTTTCTATTGGTGGCGCCTTTGCTCTATTGGCGAAAGAGCGAGCTCGTGGAGGGGCTTCGACTTAGGAGCTTGTCTTCAGGTCAGTTGCTCCTTTCCCTGGCCTCGGGAGTTGTTTTTTTTGCGTTTATTGTTTTAGCTTCAAAATTTATCCCTAGTGAAATTGTCGAAATGGGGCGCGAAAAGATATGGGCAAAGGTTGCGGATTTAGGGATCCAAGACCATTTGAAGTTATTCTTTTTGTTCCTGTGCGTGTTTCATTCGTTTTTAGAGGAATATTATTGGCGCACATTTTTATTTTCTGAACTAGAAAAGCGTCTGGGGTTTCCTTGGGCCTCTTTGGTGGCGTCCTTGGCTTTTACTTTGCATCATTTTTTACTTTGCTACTTCTATTTTGGTCTGCTTTGGGGGGTGCTTTCTGCGGTTGGAGTTATGGTGGCCGGACTTTTTTGGTGTTACCTCCTTTATCGAAGTAATAGCATTGTTTCGCCTTGGATTTCTCATTTTTTTGCAGATGCGGCGATTGTTTACGTGGCCTACCAATATTTCCTCTAGGATCTGATTTTTGTCAGGTTTTCTTCTTTGACAAAAAAAGGAACTCTCTTTAGCCTGCGTTCTCTTTATGGATAAATCATCACCTAGGCAGGTTGAAATTGTTAAGTATTTAAAGTCTCTCAGGGACACAATATGCAAACGATTTGAGGGAATGGAACAATCTGGTGAGAGGTTTCAGAGAGAAGACTGGCTCTATGCAAAGGGAAGTGGGGGCGGAGAAATGTCTGTTCTTCGTGCGAAAACTTTTGAAAAAGCTGCGGTTAATTGGTCTGGCATTAGTGGCGATCAGTTTCCTATGAAAGATGGCCAAGGTGCTTTTTTTGCCTCCGGTGTTAGCTTGATTACTCATATGTCTAACCCTAAAGCGCCGACGGTCCATTTTAACATTCGCTATATTGAAACCGAAGAGAGTTGCTGGTTTGGGGGCGGTTATGACCTTACGCCCATGGGGTTCGAGTTTGAAGAAGATACGAAGCATTTTCATGCTGTTGCAAAGGCGACTTTAGATTGCCATGGAGCTGAGCTCTATCCAAAGTTTAGTCAACAAGCTAAAGAATACTTTTTCATAAAACATTACAATAAGGAACGAGGTGTTGGTGGAATATTTTTCGATCATTTTCACTCGGGTGACTTCGAGAAAGATTTTTCGATGTGGAAGTCTGTTGGGGATAGTTTTTTAGATACGATTCTTCCTATTTATGAAAAGCGCATTGACTTGCCTTTTTCTGAGGAAGATCGAAAGTTACAATTGGCGAGACGAGCTCATTATGTGGAGTTTAATCTACTTTACGATAGGGGAACTAAGTTCGGTTTTGAGTCGGGCGGAAACCCAAAGGCTATTCTTTGTTCTATGCCGCCATTGGCGGCTTGGTGAAACAACTCGCTTAGAAATCGATTAGACTCTTTTTTTTGTTTGGTTTTATTCACTGCCTTGTCATAATGCTAGACAAGTGATCAGAAACACTAAAATACCAAGGTCAGTTGATATTGTAGTTCTCTCAGATGTGCATTTAGGAACCTATGGTTGCCATGCCCAAGAATTAGCTGAATATTTGGAGTCGATTGATCCAGAGCTGCTCATATTGAATGGAGACATTGTAGATATGTGGCAGTTTAGTAAGCGCTATTGGCCAGTTGCTCATACTAGGGTTTTAGAGCTTCTACTTAAAAAAGCAACGGGTGGAACTAAGGTTTATTACCTGACAGGCAATCATGATGATCCTCTTCGAACTTATAGCCCCTTTTGCATGGGTGATTTTTCTATTCGAGATAAGCTTGTCTTGGAAATTGATGGAATGAAGGCCTGGTTCTTTCATGGGGACGTTTTAGATTCTGTTGTTTTAAAGGCAAAGTGGTTGGCTCGGATGGGCGGACTTGGTTATGATTTGTTGATTCTCATTAACCGTTTTGCTAACTGTTTTCTTGTTCGACTTGGGCGACCTAGGTTGAGTCTTTCAAAAAGGGTAAAGGCTGGTGTTAAGCGAGCAATGGATCATGTGAATAAGTTTGAGGACACAATTGCTGAGTTGGCGCGGGAAGAGGGGTTTGATTGGGTTTTTTGTGGGCACATTCACGAGCCTCAAATTAAATCCATCGGATCCTCCAAACAAGGTGGGTGTATCACCTATTTCAATTCCGGAGATTGGGTAGAGAATTTAACTTCGTTAGAATACTCGAATAAAGAGTGGTCCATTTATAAACATGATTTAGACGCGGATCAAAGCAGTTTCACGGGACTGTATAAAACGGCCGGACTCTAATCAATTTTTCAGATTCCCGACCACCTCATTACAGCGAGTGGCTGAAGTGGATATTACCTGTTCTCCTATTAGATCAATTTTAGCAATCGAGTTATCTGATGAATTTAAAAAAGGCTGAAGTTTTAGATCACGAATAAAAGTGGCCGATGTTAAAAGCCGATCGTTGGCAATTTCTTTGCTCTTTTCCAATGCTTTATGAGTGAGTTGAATATTTCTATCAATGATATCAATTGCTCTTTTAAGTCGATTGGTTTCGCTAGCCGTGAAGCTTGTTTTTTGAGTGAGATGGGCCATCTTTAAAAGTGGGTCCGATCCTTGAGTTAGCTTCTCTAGTTTCTTCTTTAGTGCAACAAGGACTTGTTGATATTCCTTTTGCTCTTGTGCGCTCAGGTGAGTTGATTGAGATTGAATCGATGCAATCAATTCTTTGTATAGTTCCTCCACAAGTTCTCGTTTTTTGGTAAGGCTGTCTGTCATTTGAGTTCTCTCAGCGCTTGTTGGGTTTCGTGACTCCGATTCGAGAATTTTTGCGAACTCTGAAGGGCTAAAAAACCTATCTTGCTCAATTCGATACAGTTGTGACTGTAAACTTTTTAAGTCTTGAATTCTCTTTGTGATCGCTTCGATGGGTTGGTCAAGGCTCACAAAGCGTTCAATGTTGTAAACTCTAGCTAGAAGCACTTGGGCTTCGATGGCATTGGCCGCTTTTTTTAAATCGCTATCATGATCACTTAGTTCTTTTAGTAGTTTCTTGTATTCAGCTTTTTCTACTTTTGAGCTGCGACTAAGTTGCTTTTTAGTTTCTTCGCTAATCTCGTTGGATAGCTTTGCGAGAGTTTTCTTCAGTTCTTTTAGAAGAAAGAGTTTTCTTGAAATCCTTACATCGATAAAATTTCTATTAGGGGCGTTGAGAAGATATGAGTAACGATTATTAAAGTTCTCAATAAGAGCAGGGTGCTCTTTGATGTAGGACCAGAGTTCGCGAACATAGTTGCCTTGATCGAGTTGGCTCATGAAAGAGTTTTCCAGCCACTCTGATCCATTGGAATCTTGGCGCACGAGTTCTTCTAGTTCACCAGTGGAGATGCTTGGGTGCTTGGTTAACATTCGTGTTTGGGTGACGCTTAGCCAGGCTTCATGGTTAGTTGGAACACTGCCCCTTAAGTCGCTTTCTATTAGGGAAATGACATGGCCTCGTTCGCTCATGGATAGAATTTTTTTCCTTATCTTTTTGACTTCGATATAGTCATCGGTCCCTAACATCTTGACCAATTTAGCTTCTTCGATCGCCATGCCTAAGGCGATTTGAGCGGCGGCTACGACTGGCTCGAATGGTGTTGCCAAGATAGTAAGGCCGAGCGGTCCCAAGCCCAAAGCGGTGAGAATGGGTGGAAGAACGAGTGTGCTAAGAACGTTGGTGGCGACAAAGGTTTTTTGAGCCGGTCGCGTGAACTCGGCCAATAACCTCATTCCAATTCCCATTTGTTTACAGCGAAAAATAGCTCTTTTAACGGCCTTGTCCCAAGCTGTGATGCTAATTCCGCTGAGTTCGGCTTCGTGCTGAAGGTAGAGTGCATGTGCCTGGTTTTGTATGTCTTCGTAAAAGGCATCTAACTCTGCGGAGGAGGGGACGGACTCGTATTGAGGGGTACCTCTTTCCAATTCCAAATCTAGAGCATCTTTCTCTTGAGCCACCGAAGTTAGAATATAGGAAAGGGAAAAGAGTAATGTGGCTATTTGAGTAACTCTTATGAAGAGTTTGTGGTGCCGTAAATGGCTCATATATAGAAATGTATGCAATCATGCCAAGTTTTTGAGATCCAATGAATACCGACTGTTAACAACTAGCAATGTGTTCAAGTTTCAGTCAGTCTGCTTAAGGATGAGCGCTATTGAATGCCTGCCAACGGTTGAAGGAAAAGCCTGTTGGGAGTAGACAGGGCTTAAATTGATATGTGGAAGTTAGAACAGCGAGTAGTCTCTGAAAATGAACCTGAACTAGGCTTGGGCTGGATTGCTCAAATGGAAGACCGCACGGTCGATGTTTACTTTCCCAAAGCTCAATCGACCCGTCGCTATGCCGCGGCCAATGCTCCCATTAGGCGCTTTGTTTTTGAGCGTGGGAGAAAGTTTTCTGTTGAAGGGCGCTCTGGGTTAGTTATTGAAGAAATTCGAGAGCTTGATGGTTTTTTCCTGCTTCAAGCAGAGGGGGTGGAGTATTCTGAAGCCCAGATCTTAGGGGCTCAAGAAGGGCAGGGCGCTTTAGACCTCTTTGCCACCGGTTTTGTCACCAGCTTTGAGGCTTACCAGCTCCGACAAGACTTACAGGAGCTCGACTTTGACTATTCTACAAGTGATTTAAAGGGTCTGTTGGGCTCTCGAGTTCAGCTTTTAAACCATCAGTTAAGCATTGCGAAGGGGCTCTCTGGGAACACGCCCGTGCGCGCCATTCTCGCCGACGAAGTTGGCTTAGGTAAAACCATCGAAGCGGGTTTGGTTTTTACGCGAATGAAAAAACTAGGACTCGCAGAGCGAGCTTTGATTGTGATCCCTGAATCTCTGCAAACGCAGTGGATGTCAGAGTTCTACCGAAAGTTTTTTGAGATTTTTACTTGGACTGATTTGGAGAGGTGGGAGCAAGACCAAATATCTCAGCAGAAATCAACTTTTGCAGTGAGCGACCGTGTGTTGATCTCTGTTGAAACCTTAAGAGATCATCCTCATATGCTGGAAGACCTGTTGAATCATCAATGGGATTTAGTTATTTTTGATGAGGCACACAAATTATGTGAAGAAGATTTTCAAAATTCTAGTTTCTGGAAAATGGCCAAGGGAATTTCGCAGTCCTCAAAAGGGGTTTTGCTTTTGAGTGCAACTCCTGAGAGGGCCGGCTCCAATACCTTTGAAGGCCTTGAGGCTCTTTTGGATTCTCCATCAATGGTGGCTTACAGAAACAGAAGAAAGAATTTTCCAGGCTTTCCCGAAAGGCGGGCTCTTCGTTATGAGTTTAAAGGAAATCAGGTTTCCTGGCTGCTTGAGTTCCTGAGAGATTTTCCTGCGACAGAGAAACTTTTGATCATCACCGAATCTAGTCGCGCAGCGGCTCGGATTCATAAAGAATTGGTGGCAAAGCACCACGCTCGAGTAGCTCTTTTCACAAGAGAACAAGATTTTATTACACGAGATAAGCAAGCTGCATGGTTTGCTTCCACCGAGAGAGAAAGTGCTCAAATATTGGTTTCAAGCTCCTTGGGCGGAGAAGGCCGAAACTTTCAATGCACTAGCCATCTTCTTCTTTGGGATATGCCACAAAGTTCAGACACTCTTGAGCAGCGTATTGGGCGCATAGATCGAATTGGCCAAGGGCCTCTGATTAATATTCATGTGCCAGTGGAAAAAGGGTCGAACGATGAGATCTATTTTGACTTTTTTGCTGAAGGCACAAAGTCTTTTAAGGAGTTTTGTCCCTTTGCCTATGAAATCGAAAAAGAAATTTCAGTTGAGAGCTTTACCGACTCAAAGACACTTTTAGCAAAAACAAAGAAACTCTATGCTAAAGCGTTGAGCGTCTATGAAAAGTCGCTTCAGCTTGATAGTCGTTTTGTAAGCTCTCCCTTGGATGAAGAAATCAGAGAAAACCTGTTGGCTTGGGAAAGGCAGAATACAGTTAAGCATTGTTTGCTTGGAGTCCTGGACTGCTTTGACGTTGACTATAAAGTGAGCTCTAAGAAGGACTCGTTTCATATTCAGGCTGATGCAATGATGTTTCTTGAGAGTTTTCCAGGGCTTTCAGATAATGAGGGAAAAAGTATTACTTTTGATCGTCAAGTTGCGCTTGAAAGAGAAGACTTTGAATACATCAGCGTAGAGCATCCGTTCTTTGAGGGGGCTCACGACGTCTTCTATCAGAACCATCAGGGCAAAGTTGGCTTGGCTGCATGGAAGAACCCGACTTGGCGATGTCGCTTTCTTTTGAGTGGTTTTTTCGTTTCAGAGGACGGAAGTAGCGTTGAGTTGTTCGTGGATGAAAAGGGCAAGGAAGTTGATTTTGATTCCTTGGGCTTTGATACTTCTGCAATCGAGGCGGTGCCTAAGTCGATGGCTGAAATGGCCGCAAAGCGAGCTGCTGGCGAGGTCTCAAAACCTCTAGCGTCGCTCCAAAGTCTTGCTGAAACTAAGTATCCAAAAGAAGACTATTCCCTCGATTCCTTCTTCTTGTATCTTCCAACAAGGGGGGGGTCATGAAGGACATTATTTTTGAAAAGAGAAATAGATTTGTTTGGGGTCTATTAGCGTTTCAGGGTGGCTTTGTGAATATCGGTGGATTTTTAAGTGTTCACGTTTTTGTTTCTCATTTGACGGGCTTCCCGGGACATTTCAGTGTTGAGCTTCTCAACCAGAACTATGTTCATGCACTTTATTTTTTGTTCGTCCCTGTCTTTTTCTTGTTTGGATCCTTTTTTACCGGTGTTTTTACCGAGGTTAAGAGAGAAAGAGGGCGAGCTCCCGTCTATGTAAATGTGTTGTTGTTGCAGTGCTTGCTCTATTTAACGGTCGCTCTGCTGGGCTATTTTGATTTCCTCGGTGACTTTGGCCGGGAGATGTCTAATTTTAAAAATTTTATATTATTAATTATCTTGGCATTCTCATGTGGGTCACAGAACTCACTTTTTACAAAGTATTCAAATTCTATTTTAAGAACGACTCATATAACAGGGCTTGTTACGGATTTAGGTATTGGCTTGTCAAAAGTCTATGTTGCGGGTGACCAATCAGAAAAGGAGATGAACTCAATACGCTCCTTTTTGATTTTATTCTTTGGGTTGGGAAGCTTTATTGGCCTTCTTGTCTTTAATCAATTTCAATTTTTAGGGTTTCTTGTGCCGGTTGTGGTTTCTTTGTTTGTTGGGGTCCGTCTGTATTTGTGCAGGGTTAGGTCTAGCTAGGGTTGTTTTTGTTGTTTCTTCTAGAGTTCGTTTCAGTTTTAGGAGTGCTAGCGCCCATGTCGAACTTTCGGGTTCCGTCTATAAGAGGTCCAAGCCCTACCAAAAGATTTATCGGGGGTGTTGAGGATTTGGCAGATAGCCATTGGTGCTCCGCTTTGTTTACAAGTTTAGGCTTAGTTAAGTTTTGATTCTGGGAAAATGCACGTTGAATACATGTGACATTATCGCTTTCTGTTGCAACATTCGCCTCGAAAGAAACCTCGACCTCTGCGTGATGGCAGTTAAGCGCGCAGAGGTCGAGGTAGGAGTCGCCAGGTAGAAAGGCGATTGCATTGAGAAAAAGTAGGCACGGAAGGGGCGGCTCCAAACACTAGGTTTGAGTCCTAATCAAGGTAAGCGATAGGCTCTAATGTTGTTCTTGGTCATTTGAGGCACGACTAGAATCGATTTTTCTCCAGACACAAGGGCAATGTCCGCGCTGCCTTGTGGAAGCTTTATGCTCCATCCGTCTCGTTTGCCGTTTATTACGCTGAAGATTTCTCCAGTCACCCAGTCGCTTAAGTAAAAGCGTTTAGCGTTTTTTGGATCAGCCTCTAGGCCATCTAAGTTTCCAAGAGACTTTGAGCTGAGGTTGGTTCTTTTGAGTGTTTTTAGGTTAATCGCGTAAAGCTTTCCGCTAGTTTTATTGTTGAAGTCTTTGGTTAGGCCCCAGGCAGCTACGATCAGCTCTTCGCCTTGAACAAGAAGGCCGTTTGGAGACTCCCATTCTTCACCGCTTACAAAAATCTTTGCAGTATCATTTTTGATTATATGGATTGAAGAAGTTAGCGTGTCTGAAACATAGACCGCACCAGAGGCATCTATAGCAACGTCATTCAAGAACTTTGCCCCTTTGATTGGGATTCTTTTCAAAATTTTTCCTTGTTTAGCATCGATCTTAACAACGTGATCAATGTCAGAAACATAAAGTAGGTTGCCTTGGGAGCGCATTCCTTTGGGGGCATTCAATCCTGTAATCCATTGGGCCTCGGTAACTTTTCCATCTAAGGAAACTTTAGATATCCAGCCCTGTCCGTCTTGGGCAGTTCCTTCACCGTGAATAGAAGAAACGAAAAGCAAATTGGTGGCAGGATCATAATAAACAGATTCAGGTGCAGAAAAGCTTTCGGAAGCTATCCAGCTTTGTTTGGCTTCGGCAAAGGCAAGGGTGGTTGATAGTAGTAAAGCAATCTTAAAAATTCGTTTCATAAAAGCCTCCGTGTCTTAATTTGTAGCTATTGGTTTTACACTAGGAATCGACTCAGTAAATGGATTAGTGGTCGGCGATGCAGGATTCGAACCTGCGACCCTCTGCTCCCAAAGCAGATGCGCTACCAGGCTGCGCTAATCGCCGACTTATTTCGAAAGGCAAGAAATAGCACTAGCCAGCTTAAGAGTCTACGCCAGATCGAAACAGTTTTTTTCGTTCTCAGAATAGAGACCCTTAAAGATTTCAGCACGTTGGCTGGATAGATCCACTAGAATTCCTCCGCACGTCGAGGCTGCGTGTGGGCTGCTGGGGTTTTCTGGGATGCAAAGGGTCTTGGAGGGCTCTTCAAGGAGGATCTTGCTGTTGAGCTCTTCAAAGCTCCAGCTGTTCCATTTGTCGCCTGAGAATAGCTCTTCTAGGGTTTTGTAGCGGGCCTTGGTGGTTTTGCTTTGGCGTTCTAAATTCTCAGCATCTTTTAAACTTCCAACATAATGATTGGTGTGAAAAACATAGCCTTTGTCTTGAACTGACTTGGTTACTTCAAGACGCTTGCCAGTGGTTTCAATGTTGAGTCCAGAGTTGATGTCTGAAATTAAATAATTGTGCCCAGAGCTGGGTAAGTTTTTCTCCAACGTGTCTTTGGCGCTTAGGCAGTTATCTTCTTCGAGCATAAGTCTCACGGCTGCCGGCCACATCAATCCATCGGGATTGCTTTCTAGGCAATGCATATTGTTGATGAGGGAGACTTGTCCCTTTGAGCTAACGCCTGCAAGAGCTAGGCAGCCTGTAACGGTGACAATATTGAGTTTCAGTCCGTTGGGTCTTTCGACTTCAAGATGCAACACATAGGGGGTGGCGCTTGCATGCATATCCCAGGTTTGACCGGTGAAAGTGCCTTTTGAGTTTTTAACATAGAAGACTGAGCAGCCCTCTTCTTGAGCATTGGTGCTCGAATAGTCGCGCATATCTGTGTAGTTGTTTACGATCATGAGCTCTTGCGGAGTTAATGAAGAGGCCTGTGCCAATGCCACAAACTCTTCGTAAAGGTTTGTGCACCTTTCTAAGGCCGTAAGCTGTCTGTTTAAGAAAGCTTCTTGTTGAGGTCTATCTAGGCTCTTCCAAAAACCATCGAGTAGGTGGCGGCGGATTTCGTAAAGTTCCTTAATGTCTTTTCGAAATTCTTCTCCATGAGCTTTGCCAATTTCGATTGGGGTTCCTTTGAGTTTTATGTGTTTCATATGTTTTTATTTCCACAACCAGTTTTCAATTCGATTTCTCAGGATGTGAAGCCCCGTTTCATCTCCGTCCCAGGTGCTTATCATCGCCAGTGGTTGATTGTTGAAGAATTCTTTTCGCGTGGCTACAGCGGCCAGATGAGGGGCTGCCCAAAAGTAACTAATGTCGGCGTTAAATTTGTCGGCAACAATAAATTGTTTCGAGTCGAAGGCCCCAAAGCAGGAGCCCGTTTCGTGAAACACCACGGGGATGGAGTGAGTTTTAAACAGCTTTACGAGCGCTCTAATTTTTTTGTCGTCTTTCTTTTTGATCTCGATGTTTGTTTTGGGCTCCATAAAAAAGCCAAGAATCTGTTTGGATTCATGGAATGAAAGATATTCTTCAATTTGAGATAGTGGCGTGTTTATATCAAAGGCCGGCCAGTCAAAGAAACTATTTGTTCCATCTCCACCAAGGCTTCTGGAGGCGGCGGTGGTGTTGCCGAAATCGTCACCATTAATGCTCAGGCAAATATTCGCCTCCGGTCTTTGACCTTTTAATAGCTTAACAATCTTGTCAGTGGCTTCCGCTTTTCCAGAGGCCAGATAAATGTGTTGAAATGGTTTGGGTAAAACCTGTTTTAGTGTTTGGGTATTTCTAATGTAGGACGGGCTTACAAAGTTGGCCAATGAGCCTTTGTTTTGAAGGGCACCTAGTCTTTCATCGCCAATTCGAATACTTTGATTCTTCTTTGGCAAAGTTAGGCTTTGATACTTAGCGGGCGACGACTTCGGGCCATAGGCGTTAGCAAGTTCCGAAATAATTATGCTTCCTAAACGCTGATTGAGTTGAATCATCCCACTCGATTGCGGAAAACGATTTCTGCTCCGCAAAGCGACGGCACCACTGCACCACGAACTAATGATTTGTTCGCACTTAAGTCTATAGCCTAAGCCTTGGCCTTGCGCATTGGGGTTTACAGTTAGGTCAGCTGAGTAAAGATGTTTTGGATTCCTTTGGTTTGGATCGGTGTCTATTAACCCGACGTCTCCAAATAACTTTAATGGAGCTAATACGCTTATGGCAAGTAGTTGGTTGTTTGACTGTTTGTCCAGGCAAACGTGTAGAATGCTTTCGCTTTCTTTGGAATAACTAATAAGATCTTCCATGGTGGCTCTGCGGGCGGGTTCATAGACAAGTTCTTCGAGTGCAGTGATTTGGCTGGAAAGTTCTTTGAGCTGCTTGGTTTCTATCTGAGAAATGTAAGGTCCGCACATTCTTGAGGACTGCCATAAGAAATCAACAAAACTAAAGTCGATATTCTTTAAATAATGAGACCATAAAGTTTCTAAACTTTCTTTGTGCAGTTTTTCTAGTGAATAAGTGCAGTTATGTTTGCTGTATAGAAGTTGGGGAATGTTTTTGGAAAGAGTTCTGAATATCTTAATCCAATCTTTTGTGGATAGATTTTTAACTTCTTCAAAGTCGCAGGGGATTTTTGCTTTTGCAAAAGGGGTTTTATAGGAAATTGTGTTTTGGTTCAGGTGTTCTTGTTGTTCTTTAAGAACCTCGTTCCACTCAGCAAGAGATTTTCCTTCTTTAACCATTCCTGATTTTTCGAGTTCGATGAAGCATTTTCTTATCCCAGTAAATAGTTCGGCATAGTCATGGTCGTTTGCGCCAAGGAGCATGCGGAATCGTAGGGTGAAGTCTCCAGCAGGGTAAAACAACAGTCCGTTTCGAAAACGTGCTGCCACGAGAGCTTTTGCAACGTCGGCATTTTTCACATCAAAAGCAAAGGCAAGTCCCTTTGCTCTTGGGTAGAGGATTTCACCTTTTGCAACATGTTGTCCCAGAAGTTTTAAAAACCTATGGGATTTTCTTTCAGTCACGCTGATGTCAGAACGTAAGACTTCCTGACCCTGAAGATAACCGCGATACAGACTAGCTAGGGAGGAGTCGATTTTGTGGTCTTTAATTTCAAAATTACTTAAGCATGCGGCCGCTTGAGCTTTTTTGGCAAGACAAACACAGTCGGGTTGGTCAGGTTTTCCTTCAGGTGTTTCAAATTTGAAAATTTTGTGCCAAAAGAATTCGCTCCCAAGTCCAAAGCCAGTTTGAACTTCATCCATAATGAGAGCCGTATCATAGGAGCGAGTAAGAACCCTTAAAGCTCTAAAAAATCGATTTGATCCATAGCGGTCACCACCTTCGCAAAGCATGGGCTCTGAGATAAGTGCGAGTGTAGATTTACTCTTGAGCTCATTTCGAATTTCAAGAAGTGCTTGAATCTCTGATTCGATCACCTCGTCCGAGTCAGTGTTGATTCGAGCAAGATCTTCTTCAAACGACTTTTCTTCAGTGAGGCTCCAAAGCTTCAGCCAGTTCTCGGGTTCAATTCGCTCTTGATCGGGCTGTTTATCTTCAGGGAATTCTACAAATTTCACAAGGTCTGGAAAGATCTCGAAAGGAATGCGCTTGGCTGGGTTGTAGGTGCAGTGCAAAGATAAAAGTGTGCGGCCATGAAAGCTTCCTTTGAAGGCGATCACTTTTGATCGGTTTGGATATTCGAGTTGGCAGGCTTTGAGTGCCGTTTCTACGGCCTCGGCGCCACTGTTGACGACATAACAATGCTTTAGGGAGCTTTGGGTTTTTAATAGATGGCAAAAGCCCTCGTAGATGTCGTTGCCTTCAAATTTTTGTGGAAATTCCAAGAGTTCAGGCTTTAAGTAGAGGGAATTCTTTTTTGAATCATTGTAACCCAAGGCCAGTGAGGCAATCTGTGCTGCACCATCAAAGAAACTCATCGGCTCGGGATCAATAGAAATCATTCGAGCGCCTTTAGATTTGTTGAGATCGATGACGAAGGATTTTTTTTCTGCCACAACAAAGTCTTCTTCGTATAGTGAGGAGAGAGAGTCCTTACTGAGAGATGGATTTGTTTCATCAAATCCCTTTGCGCAAAATTCAGTAGCTTGTCCCCAAATCTTTTTTGAAAAAATATTTTCTTTGCACAAGAGTGAGCAGCAATTTTCGAGAACGAGTCGAAGTTGTTTTTGTGCTTTTGCTGGTGTGCTCTTGGGGATGTGAATTGCTTGATCTTGAATTTTTACATTCGGTATCTTTTGCAGCTTCGTTGAGAAGAGTTTTGAGATATCTTTGCTTTGTTTCCAAAAGAGTTCTGATTCTTCCGACAAAGGAATGATTAAGTTTGAGCCGTCCCAACTGGGTTTAATGCCGATTGGCTCCAATAGCTCGAGGATTGAATTGCAAAATACATGAAATGTTGAAAATTTATCCACAGAGCAAACATACTATACGAGAGTAAGGGAAAAAAATGTGGTACCCGGAAAAGGATTTGAACCTTCACACCTTGCGGCACCAGATCCTAAGTCTGGCGTGTCTACCAATTCCACCATCCGGGCAACTGCAGATTTATCTAGCTAATTATTCCTTCAAAAACAAGTTCGGGTTGGCCTTTTAGAAGGTAATTAGAGCCAACGTGTCTTACTTGAAGGGTTCCGCCTGGGAAGTTGAAGCTTTTTTCCTTTTTACAGCCCAAAGCCAGGTAGGTTGCTAGTGCTGCGCTCCCGCAGCCGAGTGTTTCCGTGTCCACGCCGCGCTCAAAGGTGATTAGTTCTGAATTTCGATTCGAATACCAGCTCACATTGGCACCTTTGGGGCCTAAAAGAGGGTGGCTTCTTAGGTCCATATTCAGCGTAATTCGGTCTTGGATGGACCATTCGTCGTGATTGCCGAGCACAAGATGGGGAACGCCTGCATCTATTAAGGCTAGATGGCTCAGTCCTCGGTCGTTAAGTTCGTAAAGCTCTTCTTTCAATGTTGGGTCAATGGGGCGCTCTTTGACTTTCGAGGCCGGAAACAGCACTTGATAGCTGTCTTCAGAGTCGCTTTGAACCTCGATTTCGCCAATTTGGCTCTGCCATGCGAGCTTTTTTTCAGAAAAGACGTCTTTTAAGAGCTTAGCCATACATAATGATGCGTTGCCGCAGAACTCTCCTGTCGAGCCGTCGGAGTTACAGTATTGCCACGTCCAGCCTTTGGCGTCTTGCCAAAAGTAGACAAGGCCATCGGCTCCAATGCCCAAATGGCGTTCGCATAGCTTGCGAACAAATCGAGTTGAGTTCTCTCCTGCCCTTGGCTTTGAGTTGACGAAAACAAAGTCGTTCCCGGTGGCTTGAAGCTTCCAGAATTTCAATTTGAGTCTTCCTCGCCATCTTCGCTTTCAGCGTTTCGTAGATAACCCAATGGGCCGCTCTGCTCATGCTGTGCCTTTGGTGGTAACTTAACGCCGCATTGAGTTAATAATATCGTCATTACAATGATGACAATCAATGGCCGGAGTATGGTAGATCGAGAGTGTTGCATGATAAAGTTATTTTTAACATATCGGAATGTGGGGTAGAGGTCGATCATGGCTGAGCAAGAAAATCAACTAACCGAATTGATTGAATATGTAGTTAAAGCGCTGGTGGATGTGCCAGATCAAGTTCGCGTTTCAGCGGTGCGTGGTGAACAAACCACTGTTATCGAGCTTCACGTTGCAAAAGAAGACTTAGGAAAAGTGATTGGTAAGCAGGGGCGAACAGCTCAGTCTTTAAGAACTCTTCTTAATGCCGCTTCTACTAAGATCAAGATTCGTTCCGTTCTCGAAATCATTGAGTAACAACTTTCTTATTTCTTTTTAAAAAGTGCTTCGGCTGCGCTCAAATGCGTTTGGCTTTGTTCAGCTTGATGCCTTTCTTTTCCAGAAAGTCTAAAATAGTCGCAAAAGTTTGACTTCTCTTTTTCCATTACCTGTTCGCTAATGTGCTCTTTACACTCCCATTGGGAGCTAGGGTCGTAGAACTCACATAGGATACAAACTCTAAGGTCTTGGGTGCATTGAGAGCATTGATCTCTTCTGCCTAGCTTTGCGCCGGCTTCGAAGGGAATTTCTGTTTGGCATTTCGGACATTTCACTTGGAGGGACTCTTTTCCTTTAAGTTGTAATAGTGCCAGCCTTCAAAGCCCAGCACGGCTACTTTGTATGAGGCTGGGTTGGAGGGGTCTAAGTCGGCAATCTTCTCTCTTGAGAAAATGGCCTCCGTGTTAGAGCAAGGTTCTCCATTGGCGATAAAAATAAAGCGCGGAACAATATAGGTGGTGTCCTGCTCAATGGAGATGTCGATTTGTTTTTTGTTGAAACAGTCTAAGGGAGTTCTGCCTGTGGCGAAAACCTCAATATAGGGGACGTTGTAGACCATCTCGACACTTTGTAGGTGAGGGGGGCGCTCCAAGCGTTCGGCAGGACTCATTTGAGCCAAACTAAAGAATGAGAAGAAAAGGGTGGTGATCAGGAATATTGAGCTTTGCACTTTGATCATTGTAACAAAAAAAACCCCGGTTCATAACTGAACCGGGGTCGCCCCTACCCTCCCCCACCCGTAAAAACGGAGTGGGTGTCATCGATTTCTACCCCTAGAACCGATGACTCTTCGGAAAATACGGCTCTAACGAGCGTCGCACAACTTAAATGGACTTAACCGTCGAGCACAACGCAGTGCGTTTAACTGCTTGCTTTTCATGCCTTTAGTTTTAATCGAGCGCTCTCCAACTGGCACTAGGAGCGGGTGCTGACTATACTCGCCCATCATGATGGAAACCGATCCGAATAGACAGTGGTTTGTATACGATAGGGAGCGCGAGCAGGGTCCCTACAGCGAGCTTGAATTAAAACTAAAAATTGAATCAGGTGAATTTAGTTCTGAAGCCTATGTTTACACAGAGGGAATGCCTGACTGGGCGCTTATTTCCGATACAGAAGTCTTACAAGAGAAAGAGCTTAAGGAGTCTAAAGAGCAAGCTTTTGTTCCCTCTCAAAGCGTTACTGGGCATTCTGATGTTGAGCGATTGGGGGCTGAAGGGCCAAGCCCATCGGAATCCTCGGGTCATGCAGCTGAAAAAACTTTGATTCAAAAAGCTCCCGAAGATGTGAAGCTGAAAAAAGCTTCGTCTTCTAAAAAGACAACTATGTCTAAACTTACAAAGGCGGCCATTGTTTTATTAACTATAGGTTGCTTAGGAATTGTTTCCTATTTTTACTCTCCGGCGATTGGTCTCTACGTGCAAAAGGCTAAAACTTTAGTGCTGGGATCACTTCAACAAGATGTTTCAGGAGAGAGTTCTGAAGTGCAGCAAGATAGATCAAAGTCTGCATGGTCTCACTTTGAAAGCTTTCGATCGGAATCTAATAGAAATTCACCTGCCTTTATGGTGGAGGTAAGCAAAGTTGATCGAAGTTATCCATTGGTTAGAGGGGCTATTTCTTCTCTTTTAAAAATAACCGAAGTGGATGTGGCCATCTTTCCAGACTCAGAAAAGAATTTGATGGCTGTTCCTGCTCTTTGGCGAGTGAAGGTTCCTGTGTTTGAAGGTTATTTTGTTATAGGACCTTTAAAATTGAATAAGTCTGAAGAGCTTCCTCCCGGTCGTTGGGTTGTGATGGCGGCGAATGCAGGTGTTTTCTTGGGAGAGGCTACTTTTGAGGTAGGTGATTGGCCCTCTCAGCCTGAGTTGGTTCTTTATCGCGAAAAAATTTCCGCAGAGACTCAAGGCTTAGCTGCAAAAGAGATTGAGATTCTTCAGGCCAAGGTTAAAGAATTTGAAGCGGCCGCTAGCCAACTGAGGCAGAATACAAAGCACGCAGAGGCGGGCAAGAAAAATAGGAATGCTTGGTTGGTCTTTTACGATAAGTGGCGCACTAAGATTGAGCTTGCGGTTGAAGATCAAAAGAAAGTTTTGGCGGGACCTATGTTTTATGCTCAAAACCAGACTCAGCTTTACAATGCTCTCAATGATCTCTCTAAAGTTGGAGCTAATCTTGAGCTACTTTCTGTTGGGGGCCCCCGTAAGCTACAGTCTGAGTCGCTTATATCGGTAAAAGAAATTTGGCCTAGTTTTAGTCGCTCTGAGAGAGAGCTCTATGCTACAGTTGAGAAGTTGAAAGTGAGTCCTCAGGTGGCACCGCTTTCTATTGATCGAGAAATTGTAAGATTGCAGCTTTTGGAGAAATAGTGGCAAAAAAAATAGAAATTCATAACTTTGAAACCGTCGTTGTTGGCTCGGGTCCATCTGGACTTATTGAATTGTCTAAGATTGAAAACTTAGACAACGTTTGTGTTCTGGAGTCGGAAGATCGTCCCTTGGGGCGTCTTGCCCAGGGCTCTTTGCATCTGTTGAAGAACCCGAAAACAATTGCTCCGGATCTTTCTTCTTCGCTCATTAAGTGGGAGCGAGAGTGGGTGCCGGCTTCTGGGTTTAAATTCGATGCGAGATTGTGGGCTCAAAGTGTGCCTCAATGGCAACATTATATCGGCGAGAGTTTTTCATTTGTTTCAGAACCGCCCGTGGATGAATTTCAATTAGAAAAAATTCGTTTCTCGTCTCCCGTTAGTGAAGTGCAAGTAGCTGAAGATGGGTGGACTCTTCAGTCTCTGGATGCTGTCTATAATTGCAAAAAATTAATCTGGGCTGCGGGCTTAGAGTCTTTTCAAAATGCCTATGGAAAAGAGGCTGCTCGAGACTTCCAGGTTCCAAACCCAAATTACAATGCAGATGCCCGGGAAACTATGGGTGGAATTGCACTTAATTGGAGCTTTGCTGAAAAGGCCCCAGAGTTAAACGCAGATCTTCCTGTTGGAAATCTTATGCTTCTACCGGTGAAGCATAATAAGCTTTATTATCTAGCTGTAGTTACGGTGGAACGTGCAAAGGCTTTGCACGTTAAATCTTTAACTTATTTGCCGGATGATATGCTCAAGCAGCCGAAAGAAATTCTTTCTTATCAAAAGTCACTTCGCCGAGTTCTTAAAAGTCTTTTTGTGGAATCTGGTGATTTAAAGCATAGAGAAGTGATGATTCAATCTTCGAAGCTTTGTGGACATGGTTTAGGAATGCCTTGGGTTCTTGCTGACGAAAAAGAGGGAATTCGTTTCGTCGGGGATGAAGCTTTGTCGGCGGTGAGTTCCTCTCAGACCGGGATTTCTTCATTTGGTGAAGTTGATAGCAGTGATGAAGTGGATAAAGCTCAAACACTTTGTAACAATGAACCGCTAAGCTTATAAACTTCTTCTCTTTGTTTGCGAATACTTTACCAACGGGTAAAGTTTTAGTGGAGGGAGAATTGTTGAATGAAAATATTTGTAGCTATTCTTTTCACTGTTTCGTTTTCGACTCTATCAGTTTTTGCTTTTGAATCCGTAGAGGTTCGTGGCTATGGTTTTGCACGTTCTACTGGAGAGTCAATCGCATGTGGTCAGGCGGAAGACTTAGCTGAGTTAGATTTGCGCAGAGAGTGTGAAACAAAGGGGACGGGCGCTCGCTTGACTAGCTATCAGGTTGATCCATGTCTATGTGTGCGTTCAGATGTTGGAAGTTTGATGTTTGATTGTGAATCTTGGTCTGAAGGCCTTTGTTCTGTTGAGTAAGTTTCTAGTTTGATCATAGGGTCATTAGTCTTTCATTACTTCGCTGTGGCCCTAAGTTAATGTTTTTTCAGCTCGCTGAGTGTCAATGCATTGACCGACGCACTGGTTCTTCGACTTTGTGAAGATTTGTTTAAGTCTAATGTGCTCTCTTCCGAAGAGAAGACATAAGGAGATACTTATGTCTGATAAGGATAATCTGATTAAATTTTCGGAGCGGGTAAAGCAGAAGCAGTCGGATCTTCGTCGCGAATATGAGCGATTTTTGTTTAATAAGATTCTAGGTTGTTACACCGTCATCGAGAAGCTTGGTATTAAGCCAATCGAAATCAATGATATCTCTAAGTCAGGCAGTAGCTTTAGCATGAACACTCAGCAAGGCTCCTTTGAGGTTGGGGAAAAGTTAGATCTTCGTTTCTATTTTTCGAACAAAAGCTTTCTTTCTTGCCATGTGAAAATCACTCGTGCTGCAAAGGTGGAGACTAATTTTGGTCCGGTCTGGCAATACGGTTGCACATTCGACAAGAAGGTTCAGTCTTATGATGCCATTAAGAAGTTTGTCGACTTCATCGAAGCTTTTTCGGAGCACGCAAAAGAAGACAAGGGCGATAGCCCCGTCCTATATTTCTAGATTACAAAGTTTTGTCGAAAAGAAATAGGCGCTCTCTGCCTCCTGGTATGAGCGAAGTCTCAAGCAGTTTAGAGGAATAGCTACGAAAAAAGTCTGTTAGGCTTTCATCATTAAATCGGCTGGGCATATTTCCAGTGCCAGGGTCCGTGAGTTTTGAAGAGATTTTCTTTAGAAGTGGGTTCTTCGTTTGGGCCAAGTTCCTAATTGGCTCAGCAATCAGAACATATCTATTAGAACACATAAACATTTTTTCAACGATGGCTTCGTGGTGCGGAATAAATTGGTAGAGCCCAGCTTGCATCACAACCATGTCGAAATCCTCTTTTGGGAGTTCATCCTGGAGAAGGTTAAAGAGCCTTACATCTAATCCTCTTCTTTTTCCTTTCTCAATGAATTGAGGGCTGATGTCTAGGCCGGTGTAGTGCCCTTGTTCTAGATAGTTTTTGAGCCTTGCAGGGCCACAACAGAGCTCAAGGGTTCTAGAGTTGCTGGGAATCTTATGAGCCAAACTCTTAAAGCGAGAGAAATAAGTGCTGGGCCCATAAAGGAGTATCATGATCGCATCGTAAATTAAGGGGTGTTTGTAGATTACACTTTGTTTTTTGCTCACGATTTTGAAAACCTACTTTTAGCGATGGGCTCCATCAAGTGCATAGCTGGGGGGCTCAGCCGTGTGTGGAGCTGTCCTTTGGGGGTATTTAAGTGTTTGTTTTTATGACCGGATGTGGACATCTCGAACTTAGATGTTGACGCATCGCATTAGCTTTGCTATCTTCTTTTCATCCTTGTAGAGGTTGTGTTGTGCAAGAAAAGCGGAGTTGAACTTGAATGATGGATAATAAAATTGTCTCCTTTGAAACCCTCAAAAAACGTCAGCAAGAGCGCAAGCTCTATACCCGTTGGCTAGATTATTACGGCCAACAAAAACACGAAGATTTATTAGAAGCACTCGTCTTTGAGCATGAAAATGGTTTTCCCATGCGCTCAAGTTCCGATGCTATTGATCAGCTTAGACATAAGGCCCTTGTGGAAGTTCTCAACGATAGAGCGCAAACAGAGTTTTTGCGAAGCTTCCTAAAAGGGATTTTGTAACTCGGCCTGGCTTAGCCTTGAGCTAACAGGTCGAGGATTCTATTCAGTTGCCTTCTCCCGAATTTAGAAAATAGTTTCTGAACTGGGGAGAGGGCGATAACAATTTTTTTAGGAGCCTAGAATGGTGAATAAATTTTTCGTTTTCATAGCCGCAGGTTCGGCTCTTTCTTTCAACCCATCAGCATTGTCTGCTGAAGCTGCACCAAAATGGACGCCTGCTACCTCTATTCAGCGTTTGGCTGTGAGTGAGATCACACAAGAGCATAGTGAAAATGACTGTGCTGACTTTGGCCTGTCCGAGGATTCGACGATGACCATTGTAAATTTAGACACCATGATTTTGTTACGCATCGATGGAACTCCCACTACGTGGAGGTATTCCGAGGTGAAGAGTAAAAAAGGTCTCTATCACTTTGGCCACGGCAGCACCTTAGGTGATAGCGATTATTATAGTTACGCTCTAGATTTAGAAAAATCTGAGCTGAGTTTACACCAAACTGTTTCTATCATGCGTGGACTCAATGATCGCGACATCAAAGCTTCAACATGCACAGTGAGATTCTCAAATCTTGAAAAGCGAAACAGGCTCTCTTCAGGATCGCGAATCACCAGATGATTTGCTTTACCTTCGGTCAAAAATCTCTTTTGAGATAATCAACCGTTGAATTTGGCTAGTGCCTTCGTAGATTTGGAAAATCTTAGAATCACGATATAGCTTCTCAACTGGATACTCAGTGCTGTAGCCGTAGCCGCCGTGGACTTGAACGGCGTCGGTGCAAACTTTGTTGCACATGTCGGCAGCAAATGCCTTGGCCATGGCGGCATACATGGTGTTTCTACGGCCCTGGTCGATTTCAAAAGCAGACTTCCAAACCATTAGTCGAGCGGCTTCAATGTTCATGGCCATTTCGGCAATCATAAAACTTACAGCTTGGTGTTTGGCGATGGGCACTCCAAAAGTTTTTCTTTCGGTCGAATATTTTACAGACTCTTGATAAGCCGCACGCGCAACACCTACAGCTCCGGCAGCAACAGGAGGGCGAGTGTGATCAAAGGCGGTCATTGCAATTTTAAAGCCTTGGCCTTCTTCGCCAAGACGATATTTTTCAGGAACCTTTACGTTTGTGAAGCTAATGCCTCGAGTGTCCGAGCAGCGTTGGCCTAAATTGATTTCCTTTTTTCCAACTTCAAGGCCTTCCGAGTTGGCTGGAACGATAAATCCAGTCATTCCTTTTACGCCTTTTGATTTGTCGGTGTAGGCCAATACAAAAAACCAGTTTGCAACGGAGGCATTGGTGATCCACATCTTTGCGCCATTAATAATGTAGTCGTTACCCTTTTTCTCAGCGGTAGTCTTAATTCCTTGAACATCGGAGCCAGCAGCGGGTTCTGTAACACCGTAGGCCGCCAGCAAGGGCTCTTGGGTCATGGGCTCGAGGAATTCTTTCTTTTGTTCGTCATTTCCGGCAACAATCAAAGGAGCTTGGGCTAAGCCATTGGCTTCAAGTGCAGTATACATTCCGCTGCAAAAGCTAGAGAGTTCTTCGGCAATAATACAGCCATCGAGAACGCCTAGACCTAAGCCGCCAAACTTTTCTTCAATGTGAGTGTTCATAAGGCCCACTTCGTGAGCTTTTTTGATGATGTCCATGGGGTATTCCATGGTTTCGTCGTGATGCTTAACTTTGGGAGCCATTTCGTTTTGACCGAATTGTTTAGCAAGATCTTGAAGGGCCTTTTGTTCGTCAGAAAGTTCTAAGTTAATCATGTCGCTATTGAAGCACTAAATAAGGAGGCTTTCAAAGAGTCCAGCTAGAGAAAAAGCCGCTAATGAGTTTCAGCTCTCTGCGCCAAAGGTGAGGGTAAACCTTGTTGGCTCCATCGATTCCGGCTTGATTCTCATAGATCGAAATGGCTTCTCGCAGCGAGCTGATGGCCATTTCTTTTTTGCCTTCTTTAAAGCTACGGATAGCTTGGTTGCGAAGCTTATGGCTTTGGAGAATGTATGCGTATTGATCGCATTTGCTCAGTCTTCCAAGAGGTTTCAATTCTATGGCCTTCCAAGCCTGGCTTCCGCCTCCCGCGTCAGTGTGCATAAGGCATTCTTGACTAATAGCCGAGCTGGCTGGAGCTCGGAGGTTTTCTTCTGGCGAATCTACTACATAATCCTTCAAGCCTAAAAATGCGTGTCCTAGCTCATGGGCCAGTAAATACTCTCCAATAAATCTCGATTTTTGATTCGAGTTAAAGTGACTGTATTCAGTTGCTAATCGATGGAGAGAAATAATGACAAGAGAAGGGTCTCCAAGTCCGGAAATGAGTTTGTTGTCGCCAAGATGCGAGGTCTCCAATACTTTCTCGCTATCGGGGGTTGCCCTAATGGGACGGTTTGTAATGACCACATTCAAATTGGAGTAGGGTGCTTTAATCCAGTCTGGGAAAAAGTATTCTCTAACTGCGGTCGCCCAGAAGAGGCCCTGCTGTGAAAGGCCCGGGTTGTCTGATACTAATTTTTCAAAAGAATCGGGCAAGGTTTTTTGATGAATCGTCCAGTTTTCAATCTCAATTCCGAAATGGTCTTTGTAGGCTTGGACTCCGATGGGGATGGCAGCCATTACCTCGAAAGGTGCTATCTGAGGATAATTAGGGTCTTGCTGAATAAAAAAACTTAGATTTCTTTTTTCCTTTATTTGTTGAAGCATTCCGCGTCGATGAAGTTCGAAACTGGAGCTTAGAATCAGGATTCCAAATAAGAACACAAGAAAGCTGGCGATGGAAAAGTGAATCAAACGTCGTCTTCTATTCAACTCAATGAATCGACTTTCCATTGTTAAATAGCTGGTTGTGGGAGGAACCTCAGAAAAGATGATTCCGCATGCAGGACAATAGCTTAGTGTTTCGTCGGGCATGAGGGTTGCGCAGCGTCCGCATCGCAAACTTTCCTCGTCCATTAGGCTTTGAATTGAGTGTTTCCCCACGAATTCTGATCGGCAAATTTACCTAAAGCCTTGATATTTCTTCGCGCTTTGTAGAGCGCCCTGACTTGACGCATTAAGCGCAGGGATTTATGAGTCTTTGACGTAGTGAATATTGGCCTATTTTGCCCAGGCTCAGTTATAGTGACTCAAGTTTTGGCTCTCAGAAAAGTGAAGCTGAGGGCGCCGGAAGGAAAGACAATTGATGTCAGGACAGGAGACCATAAATATTATGTCTAACAATCAAGCAGGAAGCACTGTTGTTAAAGGATTTAACGATTACAAAGTAGCGGATGTTTCTTTGGCCGAATACGGCCGTAAAGAGATTCGAATCGCCGAAAAAGAAATGCCAGGGCTTATGTCCTTGCGCGAAGAGTTTAAAGGAAAATTTCCTTTAAAGGGCGCTCGCATTGCTGGTTGTTTGCATATGACTATTCAGACTGCTGTTTTAATGGAAACTTTGGTTGAGCTTGGAGCTGAGATTCGATGGAGCTCATGCAACATTTTCTCCACTCAAGATCACGCAGCGGCGGCCATGGCGGCAGTTGGCATTCCTGTTTTTGCTTGGAAGGGCGAAACTGAAGAAGAGTTTAACTGGTGCATTGAGAAAACTATTTTTTGGCCTGACGGAAAGCCGTTTAACATGATTCTTGATGACGGTGGAGATTTGACCGTTATGGCTCACGACAAGTTCCCTGAGACCCTAAAGGGCTGCCATGGTCTTTCTGAAGAAACCACCACAGGGGTTCATCGCTTGTATCAAATGGTAAAAGAGGGCCGGTTGAAGGTTCCTGCTATCAATGTGAATGACTCTTGCACGAAGAGTAAGTTCGATAACCTTTACGGTTGTCGTGAATCTTTCGTGGATGCTGTTAAGCGTGCTACTGACGTGATGTTTGCAGGTAAGACTGTGATTGTTTGTGGCTATGGTGATGTGGGCAAAGGTTGTGCTCAAGCTGCTATTGGTCTTGGTGCTCGTGTGGAAGTTACTGAGATTGATCCAATCAACGCTCTTCAAGCCACCATGGAAGGCTTTAAAGTTGTAACTATGGACGATGCGGCCAGTTATGGCGACATCTTTGTTACAACCACCGGCAACGTGGATGTGATTACCCGCAAGCACATGGATGAAATGCGGGATCAAGCGATTGTTTGTAACATTGGTCACTTTGATTCTGAGATTCAAGTGGCAAGTATCTTTAACGATTCCAAACTTGAAAGAGTTCAGATTAAGCCTCAAGTGGACCAGGTTTTTTGGCCTGATGGAAAGAGTGTAATCATTTTGGCCGAAGGTCGCCTTGTGAATCTTGGTTGTGCAACAGGACACCCAAGCTATGTAATGAGTGCTTCTTTCACCAATCAAGTGATGGCTCAATTGGAGCTTTGGAATGAGAAGGGGACTGGTAAATACAAGAATGAAGTTTATGTGTTGCCAAAAATCTTGGATGAAAAAGTTGCAAGATTGCACCTTGAAAAGCTTGGCGCGAAGTTAACTCAGTTAACTCCAAAACAGGCCGAATATCTTGGAATCGATGTAAAAGGCCCCTTCAAGCCTGAACATTACCGCTACTAAATAACAAAACGCCCTTAGTTAAAGTAGAAATACTTTAGCTAAGGGCGTTTTGCTTTAAGATCGTTCTTTTTTCTCTACGATTTCAACAGACTGAAGAATGCGCTCTACGTATTGGTGGAGCTCGCCCATGTCCATGAAGGGGCGAAGGTTTAATTTTTCCAATATAGGCTGGAGTGTTCTAATTTCAGGTTCGCCGTGTTCTAAGATGGTGGAAACGAGTTCAAATTGGTGTCTCATTTCTTCAACATTCGTTCTGAGTTCTTTTAAGACTTCTTCACCCTCTTCAAACTGAACAGCAATGCCGGCTGTGTTTTCGGGGTTGGGGCTCGGGGCAACTACTCGTTTGATAACCCCTTCCATAGTTATGGGGTCAGTGTCAGCACGCACGCTGAAGACACACTGGCATTTGTCGTTCTGTTTAAAGGCAGAGACATCCAGTAGGTTGATGAATGCACCACCAGAGGAAACGTTTACACAGGTTCCGGCAAAGACACCGTCCGCTTTTCCAACGACAAACTTTCTGTTTAGAGGAAGTCTATAATATTGCCTATTCTCAAACATTCTACAGTAAGTTAGATGTCAGCTCGGCGAGTGACGATCTTTCTCCTTTAACAAGTGAAACGTGGCCAACAATGTCTTCGCCCTTCATGCGCTCAACCACATAAGCAAGACCATTGCTGGAGCTATCAACATAAGGGTTGTCAATTTGGTAGCAATCCCCTGTGAGAACAACTTTGGTGTTGTCTCCGGCACGAGTCAAAATGGTTTTAATCTCGTGTGGAGTTAAGTTTTGGGCTTCATCGACAATCATGTATTGATTGGGGATAGAGCGTCCTCGAATATAAGTGAGTGGCTCAATGTGGAGCATTCCTTGGTTGATTAATTCATGCATACCGCGAGTAACACCGCCTCTTCGGCGAGTGTTGTCGGTGCCACCCATCAAAAATTCTAAGTTATCAAAAATAGGTTGCATCCATGGGTTGAGCTTTTGTTCAATGTCGCCTGGTAGGTAGCCAACGTCTTTGCCCATGGGGAAAATTGGTCGCGAGCACAAAAGTCTTTGAAAGCGACCTTCGTCTAGAGTCTTTTGAAGTCCAGCAGCTAGAGCAAGAAGAGTTTTTCCTGTTCCAGCTTTTCCGACGAGTGTTACCAATTGAATGTCATCATTGAGTAAAACATCCATGGCAAAACTTTGCTCAACGTTCTTAGGGTGAAGGCCCCAAATTCCTTCAGGACTTTTGATCAAAGGCACTACAGCTCCTTGGCGAACATCATATCGTCCAACAGCAGAGTGGCTTGGGTTTGCTTGGTCCCTTAAAATAACAAATTCGTTCGGATGCAGATCTTGGCTATCGATTTCTAGTTTCTTATCGCTATAAAACGATTCAATTGATTGGGAGTTCACTTCGAAAATCCCAATGCCTGAATAGAGTTCTTCGATAGAGACGCTGGAAGCTTCGTAATCACTTGCGGGAATTCCGAGAGCATCGGATTTAATTCTCAGGTTTGTGTCCTTAGTGATCATGGTTACATTTTCGGCACCCACTTTTTTAACGGCCGCAAAGGCTGCTGCGAGAATACGGTTGTCTGCTTTGTCGTCAAAAAGTTCTTTGGGTAAATCTCCAATGTCTTGGAGTAAGTCCACCCGAACAACGCTCTTGTTGTCGAGTGTGACACCTGCGGCGAGAGAGCCTTTTGCGCGGAGGTCGTCCATCATTCGACTAAACTGGCGAGCGTTTTTGCCGTTCTCGTTTAAATCTTTTTTAAAACGATCAAGCTCTTCAATGACCGTAATCGGAATAACGATGTCATTGTCGCCAAACTTATAAATGGCTTGAGAGTCAAAAAGCAGCACGTTTGTATCGAGAACAAAAGTTTTTCGCATTTCATTAAATAGATTATCAGTTGCCTGAAAAAGGCGCTAGTTTTCCAAGAGGTTGAAAGCTTTTTAGTTAAATGGAGTGAAAGGCCATTTAAGGCCGATTAGTTCGATTCTTTGTTTGGGATTCCTAATTGAGAGCAAATCCAGTTCCATTGCTTGGCAATGTGTCGGTTGTTTTCAATGTCGGTTTCAACCTTTTTAAGGCAATGACTGATGGAAGAGGGATCTTTTTCTAAATAGTGTGAAATGGTCGCATTCGTAAGGCCAAGTTGCTTTGAGAGAGATAGGCAGACAAATCGTCTCGCTAAAGTTACCTGAGCGCGTCTGCCGTTTCCAATAATGGCTGCGCTACTCACGCCGCAAAGCTCGGCCACTTTTGAGATGTAGTCAGCAGGGTTCAGCGAAGGGTCAATGCTGGTGTTGGCAGTGCTGCTGTGCGTGAGTTCTAGTGAGCGCAGATCTTCCGTGCTGAGCCCGCGTTTAACTGAAACGCGGGCAACGGCATTAATGAGAAGAGTGTTCGCCTTTCTTGCGCTTTCAACTTCGACTCCAAGAAGTTTTTCTTGGAGCATCATATCCAGCTCAAAGTCTTTCAGGCCGTGTTGTTCAAGCAGGTATCTCCACAGAGATTCCTTGAAGCCCCGGTCGGGCTTGGGCATTTCAATAGTAGTCCCTGAAAAGAGGCGACTATACAGCATGGGGTCAAGTTGATCCTTAAGCTCGGTTGGGGGGGGGCTGCTGGATACTGCTATATAGGCGCCTCTTGCCATCAGAGAATCTATTGTGAATAGAATTTCTTTTTGGGTTCCAACCTTCCCGACTAAGTCGTGAAGGTCTTCCAAGATAAGCACGTCTGTTTCTCTTCGATATTTGTTTTTAAAGGAAATATCTTTGGTGTCGAGGGACTGTCTCCATTCGCTAAGAAAGCCTAAAACAGTCGTTCTTTTTAGGTTCTTGGCCAATGGGATAAGACCGCTCAGTTGTTTGAGCAAGTGGGTCTTTCCTGAGCCTGGATTGCCGTGAACCCAGACCACTCGATCTCCTGAGCCGATGTCTACGCCATTGGCCCAGCGGCTTAGGAGTGCGTGAGACAGCTCATAGGCCGGACTGGAGATAAACTGGGGGGCAGAGAACCTTCTTTGCCGCTCTATTTCTTCGATGTTTCTCTTGGGGTTTTGGGGGGCAAGTGGCAACGATACTTGTTGTTGGGCCGGTGCGGACGTAGAAGGTTCTCTGCGTGGACGTGGTGATCTTAAGACCTCGATGTCGAGGATTTTAGTGTTTCCGATGTTTTCGAGCTCAGTTTTCCATCGGGTTAATCGGTTGCGGTGGATGTGCGTAGGCACTTGAAACACGACCCCATCAGAGAGGTATTTTATGCGAGCCTGGCTTAGGTATCTGTCCACAACCTGTTTAAGGTCCGGACGATCCTCGAGTGCTGCGCCAGCGAATAAATCACGGGCGAGACAAGTCTCGTCTAATTTTTTAAGGCCTATATCCTTACTCAATTGTCTAGTTCCCCAACCGAAAGGAAACACTTTTAGTCCCAATGAGGAATCTTTGCTTGTTGTTAGAATCGATGGCCAATTGCACTAACTAGAGGGCGTCAGAGATTCTTATCAACAAGTTATCCACACTGTTTCGGTTGGGTGTCAAAAAAACGCCAGCACAGAGAAATCCACAAAGTTATCCACTGCCATGCGTGGATAACTTTGTGTTTAGGTAGCTCCTATTTTTAGCTTAATTTGGCTTGTTTTAGCTGTTTTTGAAATAATGCAAACTGTTTCCTTATTGAAACTGAGAAAGTTTTACCCAACTCTCTTGACCTGTGGTGGATAACATGTGGAATCGAAAATTAGCTACTTAATGCGCTTTGTTTAGGTGTTTTAACGCAGGGCGCAGCACATTCTTTAGTTCTCTTTAGAGAAAATTTCGTATTCTTCGAGGTGAAGGCTTTGGTCAATTTTGATGGCTAGCCTTTTTTTGCTGCTCTTTTCGAGTTCCTCGACGGCTCCACGCTCTTCTTCGGTCAAAAACTGAGAAATAGTTGGATGGCAGTAAACTTGTAGTGTCTGGCCGTGGCTTTCGTTTTGAGCCTCTTTTTCACATTCTCGCAAGATTTCATAGGCAATAGTAGACACGGATTTAACGTAGCCTTTGCCATCGCAGTATTGGCAGGCGGCCGTGAGTTTTTTGCGCAAACTCTCTTGAGTTCGCTTTCTTGTCATTTCAATAAGACCAAATTCACTGACTGGGAGCACGTTCGTTCTAACGGGGTCTTTGCTCAATTCTTCCAGAAGAGAAGTGTATATGCGATCTTTGTTCATGCTCTTTTCCATATCGATGAAATCGAGAACGATGATTCCCCCTAGGTTGCGAAGTCGGATTTGGTAGGCGATCTCTTTGACCGCCTCCATGTTGGTTTGGAAAATGGTGTCCTCTAAGTTGCGTTTGCCAACGAAGCGTCCCGTGTTCACGTCAATAGCTGTGAGGGCTTCGGTTTCATCGACCACGATGTAACCGCCCGATTTAAGCCAAACCTTTCGAGAGATCGACCTGTTGATGTCGGATTCAATTCCAAAGTGTTCAAAAAGACTAATGGGCTCCTTGTAGAGCTCTATTCGCTTTTTGAAGCGAGGAAGAAAAGATTGAACAAACTTATTCATTTTTCTGTAGAGCTGAAGGTCGTCTACGATAATGCGGTCGACATCCTCTGAGACCCGATCTCGCAAAATTCTTAAAGCTAAGTCAAAGTCTGCGTGAATTAAGCCTGGCTTGGAGTGTTTTTCGTGATTCTTCTTCACAGAGCCCCAAAGCTTAATGAGGTATTCCATGTCGCCTTTGAGAGCTTTTTCACTTGCCCCTTCGGCAACGGTTCTGACAATGATGCCGCCACTCTTAGGTTGGTTCTTCTCAACAATCTTCTTTAAACGCGATCTTTCCTCTGTGTTTTCAATTCGTCGAGAAATTCCAAGCGTATTGGAGTTTGGAAGGTAAACCAGGTAGCGCCCTGGAATACTTACATATCCAGAAAGACGTGCTCCTTTGGAGCCCATGGGGTCTTTAATGACCTGAACAAGGAGGCTTTCGCCCTCTCTTACTAAGCTGGAAATGCTTTGAATCTCGATGTGCTTTTCAGGCGCGTCATCAATGTCTTCTTCTACGTCTTCAAACTCTTCGTCGTGGTAGCCCGCAGTTCGTGCTTCGATTTTGTTTGGGTCGAGGACTTTGTTCACATACAGAAAGCCCGTTCTATTGAGGCCAATGTCGACAAAGGCTGCCTGCATTCCGGGTAAAACCCGAGTGGCCTTGCCTTTGTAGATGTTCCCAACAATTCCGCGAGAGCTGCCGTGCTCGATGTGAAGCTCGACCAGGTGTCCATTCTCAAGGCGAGCAACTCGGGTTTCTCTTAAACCGCTATTGATCAGAATCTCCGCTGCCATTGCGCCCTCTTATAGCACGAAAGGAATCAGAAGGTGTCAGCACCTTTTGTACGACCGAATGCGTTAAGTTCGGCTCACTTGTTTGTAGGAAAGGTGCAGGAGCCTATAAGTGTGTTTTGAGTTAAGGAGGAAGAGAAAAGCGCCTTATTGTCTATAACTTAGCCGGATTGCCCAACCCAAGCTTAACTTGAACTCAACGGTCCGAAGCTTTAAATTTTAAGGTATGGGCTACGCTCGGCTTTGTTCAGTGCTTTTAGCGGGATCTGTGGGAGTCGTGCAGGCTGAAAGCCCAGTTTCGTTGAACAACAAGAGACTCTTGCAGATGACAATGTCAGAGTCTCTTAAAAATCTGAAGCTCGTCCTAGAGGAAGTGCGCTCTCCCAATGGTGATTTGGCTAAGTTGCTTCAAGCGCCTCAGTTTTCAGATATCGAAACAGATGACCGAAGGTTTTTGTTATCGTCACTTTTGCAGTTTGGAATGTCCGAAGCTTCCGTGCAGGGGGCGACAGTCATTGCCCATGACAGATACTTTGGTGACTTGGTCCTTGATTTCTCGCGACTTGGTGAATCTTTGGTTTTGGTCAACAGGGAAGAGTTTAAGGTTCCACTTGAACTTTCGTTGAAGGAAATAGAAGAGGAAATTGTGTTACCAGAACTGCGAAAGAGACTTGTAACAAATACTTCATTTTTGAACTTTTGGGATTGGGTGATTCCATCGGCTAAAGCTCTTTTGAGCTCTTGTTCAGAGGAGCAAAAAGAAAGTGCTTTGAATACGGCGAAGACCTCCTTCTCTTTGGCTAGAAGTGGCTTGGGGGTAGCTGGTTGTTTTGTTCCCCAGGTAAGGCTTGCGATGACAGCTCTTACCTGTGTTGGAGTCGCTTGTAGAACGGTTTCTAAGTGCCGACAGGGTGAATCGTTTTCTCACGCCTTAAAAATTGCCGTTAGGGAGGAGTTTAAGGTGGATGAAACAAATAAGATGATTGACGAAAAGTTAGGGCGGTCATCAAGCCATTGAGTGCTCATAAGCCTTTAATTTATTTGAGTGATTATTACTCTAAAGCTAAGGGCTTTTTAGGTCGATAAAGAGAATATGGGAGCGTCTGTAGCCGATTTACTTAAAACCTTGGTGAAGCAACGAGGTTCGGACTTACATGTGAGCACGGGGAGTGTTCCTATGATGCGTTTGCATGGCGAGTTGGTAAAAGCAGATATGCCTGTCTTAACGGCTCAAGATATGGAGATTGCTCTCAACTCCATAATGAGTAAAAGTCAAAAGCAGGATTTGTTAAAAAACAAAAGCGTAGATTTTTCGGTTCCTTTCAAGGGCGTGGGGGTCTTTCGTGTGAATGTTTTCTTTCAACGCAAGGGTCTTACTGCGGTCTTTAGAGCTTTGAGTGAAAAAGCTCCTTCGTTAGAGTCTCTATCATTGCCTCCTATCTGTAAGGTCGCTTGTAGTTATGCAAATGGTTTGGTTTTAGTAACTGGGCCGACTGGTTCAGGTAAATCAACAACTCTCGCAGCTATGATTGATTATATAAACACCAATCAGAGAAGACATATCTTAACGTTAGAAGACCCTGTCGAGTTCTACCACGACACCAAGAGAAGCATGGTGAATCAAAGACAGCTTGGTCAACATTTTGTTAGCTTTGCTTCTGCTCTAAAAGCAGCTCTTCGAGAAGATCCAGATGTGATTTTGGTTGGAGAGATGCGAGATCCAGAAACGATTGCTTTAGCAATTACGGCAGCCGAAACTGGCCATTTGGTTTTTGCTACACTTCACACGAATTCTGCCTCTAAGTCTGTAGATCGTATTTTAGATTCTTTCCCAGGAGAGCAGCAAGGGCAAATTCGTTCGATGATGTCTGAGAGTTTACGTGTGATTTTGTCTCAGAAATTAATTCCAACAGCAGATCAAAAAAATCGAATTTGTGTGCACGATATTTTAGTGAACAATAGTGCTATTTCAAACTTGATTAGAGAAGGTAAAACCTACCAACTCCCTTCTGTCATGCAGACATCGCGAAAAGATGGAATGCAGCTTATGGATCAGTCTATTTTAGAGGCCGTAAACGCCGGAGTGATTACAGGAGAAGTGGGTTGGGAGTATGCCAATGATAAGTCGAAGTTGATTAAGTATGCTCCCAAAGAACAAGTTACTGCCACTCAGCTAAGTCGAGTGGGCGCGACTCAAGCGGGCAAAAAGAGCGCTTAGTTTTTATTTTTCTTTTAAACTAGAAAGTTGATCAGGCAGAGTTACTGACTTCACGTCGCCTCGAAATCCAGGAGACTGATACCATTTATTATTCCATTTGATTTCCACGGCGCCGGCGTTGCTCAAAGAAAGAACAATTTTGTCTTTGACCGAGTAACGATTGCTTTTGCCTTTGTCTAACTGGAAGCCTTCGGGGTCTTTACTGTCGACTCGAATTTTAACCCAGCTGGCGTCAAGCCCGCGAATCTCGAGGGTTGCGGTTGGGGCTACGGAGGGCTCAGGTTTCTTTTCTTCTTTCTTTGCCGCGACCACAGGAGTGGGTTTTGGTTCTACAGCTTTCGGTTCTACAGCTTTCGGCTCGGGAGCTTTTTCAACTTTAGCTGCGGCCTCAGCTTGTTTAGCTTTTTCTTGGTTGGCTTCTTCGGCCAAGGTGTCTATTTCTTCTAGTGTTGTCTCATCGAGCAGCTGCTCTGATTCAGGTGCTGGTTTTGGGCCAATGTCTACATTTTCTGTGTCGCTTCGCTGGCCTAATGAAACCAAGAGACTCAGGGTAATTATGAGAAATAAAACGACTAGCGCGGATACAATATGTTTCTTTTTAAAGGGAAGTTCTTTGGGCTTGTCTGGACCTCTTGAGCCTGGAGATCTCTTTAGTTGTGGAGCTTGCACAACTCTAACCTTGGGTTGAGTTGTGGGCACGGCGCCTCTTCTTTTCATGACGGTGTGTAAAGAAGGGTCGATGTCCCTTTGTCTTCTAAATTGTTCGAGAACTTCGTCTTCATCAAGACCGATGTGTCTAGAATAGTTGACCAAAAATCCGCGCACAAAAGCCAAAGAGGGCAGATTATCTAGTTTGTCTTCTTCGATGTTTTGGAGCTGGACGATATGAATTTTTGTAACGGCGGCAATCTCTTCAAGGCTGACGTTCTTTGCGTTTCTTTGAGCTTTTAGCCATTCGCCAAATTTTTGTTCAGGAACGGAATCCTCTATCAGAGAAGAAGATGAGTCTGTGCCCTCATTGCCTTCTTTGTTGCTTGGGTTTTCCGAATTCGGATCGTTTTTTTCTTTATCTGACATTATTTTATAAGTTCTTCGAGTATAGGCACAATAGCTTGAGGGGCTCTAGCGTGGCGAGCTTGTTCTGACCGCCCTTTAACGCGGCGCACATTTAGGTGCTTTGTTTTGCCTCTTAATGAACAAATTTCTGTCCATATGCGTTGTGGAGCGCCTGCTATACTCCCTGAGAAGGCTTTGTATTTAGTGAAAAGATTTTTTTTTATTTTTTTATGCGTTTCGATTGCTGGGGGTAGCTCTTTTGCTGAGGAACGAGGCTTTCAGGGAGACCTTCAACTCTTTTATCAACTTCTCAAAGAATACAGCCAATACAACGAGTTTAGCTCCAAGCTGAGCCCCGATGAGCGGAAAAAATATGATGAGATTACGCTTCGTCACTTAAAGGGCCTTGATGCTAAGTCGCTACAGGCCCGGTTTGAAAAGTATAACGTCGACTATTCTATCTACAGAAAGCTCTTGCTTAAAGCTGAGCGAGAGCTTCAGAAGATTTCAAAGCGTCTGGATCAAATTCCTATAACAAATAAGAATCGAAGGCGCGAGGAATACGCCTTAGCTGCCCAGCAAAATAGAGTGGGGCGAATACAGCGCTATCTTTTCTATTCCTCGGTTAATGCAAATAATTCAATCTTAGAGTCCTTGGATACCTTTAATGTGGCCGACAAAGTAAAAGCAGAAAAAAGGGTCGAAGCAGAAATTGCTGCGGTCCCAGACTTACCTGGAGTGGAGGGACCGTCTCGTCAGGAACGTTTGCGAAAAAAAGAGGGTGAAAGAATCAATTTAATGCCCGTCGATGATGACTTCTATCAAACCGAGCTTGGTAAAAAGTTGAATGGAGACTTGGGTGGAAGGGCTGATTTTTGGAGTTATGATTTTGAACGGGATGAACTTTATGTTCAAGTCGGAGACAAAGTTGGCAAGCTGCTTGTTCGAGAAGACGGTCCTGGGGTGCGCTTTGTTCAAACCAAGGTTGGGGAAGGCTTTAATGAGCCTGTAGGTTCAGCGATGAAAGTGGATTTGTTTCAGTCAAAAGGACGCTTTTTGACCGGAGATCGCAATGAAGAAACTCTTTTTGGGCCTTATCCCGACAAAAAAGAAAAATTACTTGAGGAAAACAAACCTCAACCAGCCTCAGATCACCCTTAGGTTTTAATTAAGCTTTCCTAGATTGGCCCTTTAGGTGGACTCCATAATCGGCTAAACTACTTCAGCTTTGCTAAAGAACAATAAGATACAAATTAAAGGTGCTCGTCAGCATAATCTCAAGGGAATTGATGTCGACATCCCCAAGGGTATTGTTAGCGTCGTTACGGGGCCTTCTGGTAGTGGTAAATCTTCGCTTGCTTTCAATACGTTGTTTGCTGAAGGGCAAAGACGTTACATGGAATCCCTGAGCACCTATGCTCGCCAATTTATGGCCAAGCATGAAAAGCCCGAAGTGGATGAAATCATAGGAATTTGCCCAACCATTGCGCTGGAGCAGAAAAACCACACGAAAAACTCTAGATCGACCGTTGGCACGGCGACAGAGATTTATGACTATTTGCGAATTCTTTATTCAAAGCTCGGCCAGATGTTTGATCCGCTGACGGGAGACCGTGTGGAAAAAGATGTTGTTTCTACAGCCGTTGAAGAAAGCATTAGCAAAAATGATTCCCGAAAAGGGATGATGTTTTTCCCACTTGAAATGTCGGCAAGCTCAAAGATTAGTGATCGAAAGCGATTGCTAGAAAGTTTACAAGAGCGTGGTTTTACGAAGGCTACGATTGATAAGTATTTCGTAGAGAAAAAAGTCATTGAAGTTTTTGATATTCAAGAAGAAGCCAACAAGAAAAAAAGTCCCCTGATTGGAGTCGATACCAAGGCTAATTTTATTTGGGTAATGATTGATCGCTACAACATCAATAACGAAAACAGATCAAGAATTGCAGACGCTATGACCAATGCTTATTCTGAAGGTTTTGGCCGGGCTCGAGAAGCTGTTGTCGATGATGACAAGAAAATTCTAACTTTGAATCGCTACACCGAGTATCCTTCGGTGGGCGATGGTTTAAGGCGTTTTCCGGATATGGCTCCTCAGTTGTTTTCCTTTAACTCTCCGATTGGAGCCTGTCCTGCTTGTAAGGGATTTGGAAACACGCTTGAGATTGATATAAATTTAGTGGTGCCAAACCCCGGTTTAACGCTGTCCCAAGGTGCGGTTGAGCCTTTGACAAAGCCTTCGGGGAAAACTTGGTTGAGAGAACTTCTCATCTTTTGTCAGAAGGAAGGAATTTCTCTTAATCTGCCTTGGAAAGAGCTTAAGAAAAAGGACATTAAGAAGATCTGGGAAGGCACAGACAAATTCATTGGGATTTCTGGAATGTTTGCTGAGCTTGAAGAAAAAAAATACAAAGTTCAGACGAGAGTTTTTTTGTCCCGCTATCGTTCTCCTAGGCCTTGTAATGCTTGTAACGGTGAGCGTTTGTGTCCCGAGGCGCGTGGTGTAATTTTTCATGGGAAAAACATCGGGCAACTTTCAGCAATGACCATTGAGGAGCTTAAGGCTTGGTTTGAAAAGCAGAAGTTAACTGAAGTAGAAAAAGAAGTTTCTAAGGATGTGCTTCCTCAGGTCCTTTCTCGGTTGGAGTTTTTGCTTCGAGTTGGTTTGGGATATTTATCGCTGGGCCGCTTGGCTAAGACACTTTCGGGTGGAGAATCTCAACGAATTGCTCTAGCCAATCAGTTAGGGTCTCGGTTGACCCAAACTTGTTATGTGTTGGATGAGCCAAGTATTGGTTTGCATCCTCATGATACAGAGCGATTAATCGGAATTTTGAAGGAGTTAGCTCTTTTGAAAAATACGGTTGTCGTGGTGGAGCATGACCCAGATATCATTAAGAGTGCTGACTATTTGATTGATATTGGACCGAACGCTGGTGAAAATGGCGGAGAGCTGCTTTATCAAGGCCCTTTTAAAGACTTTACGAAGCAAGATGTGAGTTCAAGTAGCACTTGGGCTTTTTTAACTCAAAAAGAAGGAATTCCTATTCCTCAAAGAAGGCGTGTCGAGCGTCTCAAGGATCAAGGCCGAAGAGTGAAGTGGCTCACTCTTAGTGGATGCACAGAGCACAATCTTGAAAATGTAGAAGTTAAAGTTCCTTTGGGGAGTTTAACGGTAGTTACCGGAGTGTCTGGCTCGGGAAAATCTACGGCAATTCGAAAGACTTTGTATCCCGCGTTGGCTCGTATTTTTAATGGTCAGATTATGGAAATTGGGCATTTTGATGCTTTGAGTTCTTTTGAGTCTTTGCGAGATGTGTTGATGATCGACCAATCGCCAATTGGTCGAAGTTCTAGGTCTAATCCTGTGACCTTCATGAAAGCTTTTGATGAAGTTAGAATGCTTTTTGCTTCGACGTTAGAGGCGAGAAAGAAAAATCTTCATACGGGGCACTTTTCTTTTAACGTTCCTGGGGGACGTTGTGATCATTGTGAGGGTGAAGGTTATCAGCGTGTAGAAATGCTTTTCATGGAAGACATGTTTGTTCGCTGTGAACATTGCGACGCCAAGCGTTTTAAAAAGGAAATTTTAGAGGTGCGTATGCACGGCAAGAACATTGACGATGTTCTTAATATGACTGTTTCTCAGGCAAGAAAGTTTTTTGTCTCCTACCCAAAAATCAATAAAAAGCTCAAAACTTTAGAAAGAGTAGGTCTGGGGTATTTGCGTTTAGGGCAGCCTTCTCCAACCTTGTCAGGTGGTGAATCGCAGCGATTGAAGATTGCTCGTGAACTTGCCCGAGTGGATAATAACGGGGTTTTCTATGTGCTAGATGAACCAACGACAGGGCTCCACTTCCGAGATGTGAAAGTGCTTATTCAAGTTCTTAATGAACTAGTCGAAGCTGGAAACACGGTGCTTGTGATTGAGCATAATCTTGAGGTAATGAAATGCGCCGACCATATTATTGATTTTGGTCCTGGGGGTGGTAAGCATGGCGGTAAGGTTGTGGATGCAGGCACTCCCGAGCAAATCGTCAAGCGCTCCAAAGGGCCCACTGCGACTCATCTAAAGCCAGTGTTAGAGTCGTCTGAAGTTATTTCTGTGGATGATTATTTGAAGTAATTTTGAAAACAAAGAAGGCCACTCTGCATTCAGTCGCAGAGTGGCCTTCTTTGTTTTGTGTCTTTATCGAGTTTTGAATCGGCCTCTAAAGCTAGGGGCTTCATCTGGAAGAGGTCCAATTGTGTCAGGCTCTCCGTTGAGGATGGCTTCTCTCCATTGTCTTAGAACAGTGAGGAGTTCACGATGCCGTCTATCAAGGTCGCTTAGGTCTTCTTCAAGAACCACGATTCGTTCTCTTAAGATTTGAATTTCTTGAGGGTCCACTCCTGGGTCTCCTTTTGGACCTTGTGGTCCAGTTAAGCCAATCGGGCCTTCTGGGCCGGCTGGGCCGGCTGGGCCAACTTCTCCCACTTCTCCTATAGGTCCTTGCTCGCCCTGAGGTCCCGCTTCACCCTGTGGCCCGGTTTCGCCTTTATCTCCCTTATCACCTTTGGCGCCAACTTCTCCTTTTTCACCTTGAGCTCCTTGAGGTCCAGGGAGTCCAGTCGCTCCAATATCGCCCTTGTCACCCTTAGCGCCTTGAGCACCAGTCTCTCCTTTTTCACCCTTGGCTCCTTGGGGTCCAGGTAAACCTGTTGCTCCGATGTCGCCTTTGTCGCCCTTCGCTCC
>JAACVK010000032.1:75671-88816 GCA_009991595.1 bacterium
CTGTTTCGCCCTTAGCACCAGGAGCGCCGGTATCACCTTTCGCACCGGCAACACCTTTTTCGCCTTGAGGCCCCTGTGCACCGGTTTCACCTTTGGCACCTGGAGCTCCCATTGCACCAGTTAAACCTCTCGGGCCTGCATCACCTTTGTCACCTTTTGAGCCAGCAATACCTCTGGCGCCTTGTTCGCCCTTTGCTCCGCTATCTCCTTTAGGTCCTTGAGGCCCTTGAGGTCCACGCTCGCCAACGCTCACATCAATGCTTCGCTTTATAGCGATGGGAAAGATTGACCAGTAGGCTTCTAGTTTGTGAGTTCCTGAGGGAAATTCGCCTTTAAGGGCAGCTTGAATATAATCATTCTTTTGAATAAGGATGTCGTTTATTTTTTCTCCAGCAATAGTAATTTTCTTAACTCTCTTTAAGCTTCTGCCCGCGATATCGATGAGAGTTTGATTTCTTATTGGATCGTAGGAAACTTTTACGCTTTCCATGGTCGCAATAAATTCCGGAGGGAGCACAATGTCTTGTGAGGCAAAGTCTGAACCTGGTTTCATTTTTGAGTAAAGCTGTTGGGTGACTGCATTGCCAGGCTCCAGATAAATCTCGCTAGAGTGGGTCTTTGGAAAGTAGTGACTGCTTTGTGCAACACACGTGATAGAAAAAAATAGAGTGGTGATTACGTTTAATGGCCTAGACATGTTTTCCCCCTTAGAGATGACTGCTCGTGGAGCCCTCATCTCTAAAATAACCAAGGCTGAGCTCAGATGACATGATTGAAATATGGCACTCTCAAGCTAAGAACTTTTATGACAGAAATGATGCAATTCTATTTTCTATCTTATGAATTGTCGTAATTTTGACTTTGAATTTGTATATTGTTTTCAAAAGCTTATCGCGTATTTCAGATAGGGATCGATGTTTTTGCAAATTGACTGCAAGGGCCATTATGTTAGGTGTTTGTGGGTGAGAAAATATCGAATTACTTTGGTTTTTGGTTCTTTGGCTCTTTTCTCGGTCTCCTGCACAAAATCATCCACGAACGAGGACGGTAAAACTAAGGCCACCGTGTTTGTCGACCAGGTAAAATCTTCTACTTTCCGGGAAGAAATTCTCTATCCTGGTCGAGTTCTTTCAGAAGTGATGGCTTCTGTGAAGGCTCCGAGCGCTGGACGAGTGACACGGGTTTATCATCATGTTGGAGATGCGGTTCAACGAGGCACTCCTCTCGTGTCCATTAAAAACTTAGACCCTGGCTTCGTCTACTCTGCAGTCATGGTGCGAGCTCCCGTGTCGGGGAGAATCTGGCAGTTGGCGGTTACTTCGGGAACGGAGTTGAATGCTGGAGATAAAGTGGCGTCGCTAATTGACCCAGATAAACTCGAGATTCGAGTTGAGGTGCCTGCCTCAGATCTCGAAAAAGTTGAAGAAGCTTCCGACATTATTTTACTCAGAGAAAATCACGAAAACTTGTCGCTTAGCAAGGCCCATGTTTCTCCGATGGTGGATTTGCAAACCGGGACAAGCACTTGTGTTCTTAAGTTACCAGAGAATTCCGAAGCAAAACTTCTACCAGGGCAGTTGGTAAGTATTAAAATTTTAGGTCCACCTCGACAAGCCATTACAATCAACGGTGATGCGATCAAATACCGTCGGGGCATTCCTCATGTCCAACTTTTTGAAGAGGGGAGTGTCGTGAAACTTCATGAAGTTAAGGTTGGTTTGAATCGTGGCGACAAAGTCGAAATCTTAGAGGGCTTAGTTGATGGTCAGAAGGTGGTTGTCCGTAGCACTAAGTATATTTCAGACGGTGAAGAAGTCGTTCTTTACGTAGAGCCAGAGGTAATAAAGGCTAAGACTGAAAAGAGTCCGGCGCGCTAAAATGTTAGAAAAAATTTATTCCTCTCCGCTTCGAGTGTATGTAGCGACAGCCATCATTGGGTTGTTGGGAATCGCTCTTTCTTTCAAACTTCCTGTTTCACTTTTTCCAGATGCATCAAAAGCTGCGATCACAGTTGGAGTTGACCCGGGTTCAATGACTCCTGAAATGTTTGAGTCGACTTATGGCAATACGCTTGAATCTCAGTTACGTGCCATAAACACTAAATCGCTCAAGGTCGAAAAGGTAGAAGCAACTTACGACACTCGACATGTGTCTTTTGATGTGTCTTTTGAGTGGGGCTCTGATGGTGATGAAGCCAAGAAAGAAGTTCAAACCATCGCCAATGCTTTTGCTTCAACTCTTCCCGCAGATATGCGGGACACTCTTTGGGTTTGGCGTTCTCAGTCAAATACGGGTTTTCTCGCCTTGAGTTTTTTTAGCGAGAAGCGAACAGCGGTTGAGACTTACGATCTTATCGAGCCGGTTTTGCAGCCAAAGTTTTCACAGGTTCCGGACGCAGAACGAGTTGTTCTCTATAACCCCAGCTCAGAACAGATCACGGTTACTCCCAAGCTTTTGACCCTTTTAAGTCTAGGTATTCAGGCAGAGGCCATTAAGACAGCTATTCTCGACTCTAAAAAGAGTTACGGTGGGGGAACCGTTAAGTTCGGGGAATCCAGCATAAGTGTAGTGGTTCCAAGGGCTGTTAATGGTTTTGAAGACTTTAAACAGCTGCCAGTTAAATCTGCTTCAGGGAAAAGTTTTCCATTGGCTCAGTTGGCTAAGGTTGAGAAAGGACCTAATCCAGAGCTTGGAAGAAGCTTTAAAACCAGTGGGTTTTCCAGCTTGATTATCTTCGCCTCTCCAAAGCCTGGCGGCAATATTAAGAGAATGTCCGAAGACATTTTGGCCATTGTCAAAGAAAGCCAGCCTAGTTTTCCTGAGGATATTCAGTATAAAATCTTAGTAGACCCCTCTGAGTTTATTCGCGACTCAATAAAGAATGTTGCTTTCGAAGTTGGGTTGGCTGCTTTTTTAGCGGTTTTTGTCCTGTTCCTCTTTATAGGTCGGCTTCAAAATGTCATCACAGCTGCCATTGAGATTCCTCTAAGCATGCTTTTGGCATTCATTCTCATGTATTTCTTTGGAATGAATTTGAATCTTATCTCATTAGGAGGCTTAGCCTTAGCTGCTGGGATGAACGTGGATGCCTCAGTAGTAGTGATGGAGAATATCTTTAGGCACGTTGCTGAGAATCCCTCTGCGAAAAGTTTTAAACAGCGTTTAGCTTTAGTAACATTGGCCGTGCGAGAAGTTCAAGTTCCTCTGATTTCCTCTACGCTATCTTCTTTGCTGGTCTTTGCGCCTTTAGCGGCAACCTCTGCGCTTACTTATGCTGTGCTTGGTGATTTAGCTAAGGCCATTATTTTTTCTCATGGATTTTCTGCGTTTGTTGCAATTATTCTAGTGCCCACCATTCGCTTGCAGATGCTTTCAAGGAATTCAGATGTCAAAGAAAGGGTGCTTATTCAGAAACCCTTAGACTTTTTTGAGACTCGGTATTTAGCGTTTCTCAAACGTATACTGGTAACTAAGGCTTTAAGACGCGTTTGGTATTTTGGTATTGTTGCATTGTTTGCAGTTGGCGTGGGGGTATTGTTGCCAAGTTTGCCAAAGCAACTCTTAGGTGAGATTGACAGCGATTGGTTGACTATGAGGATTCATTCTCAAAAGAGCAAATATTTTAAGGAAATGGAAAGCATTTCCGATGAAGTTGAAAATGACATTTTAAAGAAATATCCAGATCAAATTGCTTATACATTTATGCAAGTAGATAACGAAAGTTCATCTCGCTTGATGCTTCGTTTAAAGAAGAAATCTCAAATGAATACATTGTTGGAGTCACTTGAAAAAGATTTTGAAGATACTCCTTTTGTTAGCTACCGAGTGCATCCTTGGAATCCCTCTGAGTTGTCGTTGCCCAATCCGCCGCATTTCCTAGTGGAAGTCAATGGTGCCACTCAGAGCGATCGAATTGCTTTGGTTCGTGAAATGGTTTTTGAGCTAAGAGAAAAGAGGCTCTATGACAGAGCTTGGGGGCAGCCCAGTGAACACATTGCTGATGCTTTGCAGCTGAAGCCTCGGCAGGAGTTGTTTGATTCTATTTCGATGAACTCTTCTTCTGTGAGCGTGGCAAGTTTATCCGGCTTGTCCCACATGATTTCCTCTCCACAATATGTGACCAGCATAGATCTAGATAAGAAGGATTACATGACCTACATTCAGTTCGAGAAAGATCTTGTAAAACATCCTGACGATTTTGGGGCGTTTCCACTTGTGGTCGGTGAGAAGGTGATTCCGCTGCGAGCATTGTTCGATGTGTCTATTGTGAAGGATGATCCATCGATTTGGACTTTTAATGGTCGGCTGAAAACCGAGCTTCGTGCAAAGTTAGATAAAAAAGATGAACCAATTAAAAGAGAGCGCCGAGTCGAGGCCATCGCTCACCTGAATGATTGGCTAAACTCAAAAAAACTTGGAAGAGAAACTGGTTCAGAAGACACCATTCCCTATTCGAAGCTTTCCATTGAGTTTCCCGAGCCTGAGGTTGAATTGAAGGATGCAATTTCTCAGTTGACGACTGCAACTCTGCTTTCTCTTTTGATGATTGCCTGTATTTTGTTTTTTCAATTTGGAAGCTTGTCAGAACTGTTGGTTGTTATGATGGCTATCCCTTTTGGTATTATTGGAGCTTCTTTTTCATTGTTTGTTTTCGGTAGCTATTTGTCATTGAATTCAGTTCTTGGAATTATCTTGCTCAATGGAATCTCGGTTGCCAACTCTATCCTGTTAGTGGATTTTATGAACCGCTTAAGCAGGGAGGGCGTTTCAGCTGAAGAAGCTGCGTTGACTGCTTCACGTAAGCGCTTGCGTCCTATTTTAATGACTAGTTTAACAACTGTTTTAGGAATGATGCCCATTGCTTTTGGCTTGGGGCAGGGTGCGAAAGTTCTACAGCCGTTGGGTATTGCGGTAAGTGGCGGACTTGGTTTGTCGATGTTGTTGACTCTTTTTACAGTGCCTGTTCTGCATGCAAGTATTATCTCGAGGAGGCTCAAACGTGCGAAGATTTAGTTTTCTTGCTTTGTTTTTGCTGCCTTTGACTTCTTTTTCGATTGGATTTGAAGAGGCTTATTTGAAGATCAAGAGTGATTATCCGGCATTTGGACAAATTGAAAACCAGCTGGCCGCAGCAAAGTCACGAACCTTGCCAGGTTACTTTCAATGGCTTCCTAGTTTGACAGCCGTTGCGACCCAAAATGATTCGAGTAGTGCATATGATGTCTTTACACGAAGTCGCTCAATTGGTTTGACCTCCCAGTTGAGCTTGTTCAGTGGTGGTAGCAATTGGGCTGAGCTCCGTTTGTCCAGAATTGCGAGCAAGTCAGCTGACCTAGCTTATAGTAAAAGATTCTTAGAGCTAGAAGCAGAGGCTTTGAGTGCATTGTTGAATTATATTTATCAGCAAGAGAAACTTGAGATAGCCTATGCGCGTATTGAGAACAAAGAACAGAGCATCGAGATTGCCCAACGAATGTTTAAGAAAGGCCGCATTCCTCGGTCGGAATATGAAAAACTTTCCATTGAACTTTCTAACGCGAAAGCTCAGTTAGAAGATTCGCGGCTTGCTGAGTTTGAGACTCAAGCTAATTTGTTGCGCTATCTAGAAGGAGAGAAGCTCGACATCAAGTGGCCTTGGGTTGATTCTTTGCCGACGGTTATAGCAAGGATTGAAGTTAAATCTGATCAAAATTCCTTGGAAGAAAATTTGGATTACCTCTCGGTGAAACAAAGTCTCGAGGCTCAAGACTATTTACTAATGAAGTCGAGGGCAGCTCTTATGCCGAATTTGGCTTTGGTGGGGAGTTATGGGCGTAGCTACGAACACTTTACCCCTCTGGGGGATAGTAATGCTTGGAGCCTAGGATTAACCTTATCGATTCCACTCTTTCAAAAGTTTAGTGCATGGGGACCTTATCGGGCTCAGGTTCATCAGAATGCGGCGTCTGCAAAAGCTTTTGAGTTAACAAAAAGAGAGACTCGCAAATCTATCAGCTTTAGTCGTAGCGAAATGTTGGTTGCCACCAAGAGTGCCGTTGCCCGAGATAAGATACTGAATCAGTCTAGATCGCTCTTTGAGAAAAGTTTAAAGCTTTTTCAATCGGGTCGGATTGACGTTAACACTTTGGGGAATGACGAAGATCGTTGGTTAACTTCGCGGGAGTTAGCAGTGGATGGATGGCGCCGAGCTCATTTGGCGTTTATAAATTTTTGCCATACTCGAGGACAAAGTGTCGACAGTTGCCGAAAGCTTTAATTACTTTCGGTAATGTCTAAATGGCGTTTAAAGAACTTCTATAATACAAACTCCGTTACCTAGATCGATAGCTCCTTCTAAAGCGCAGTCCGGATCTTCTTCGTCACCGGTGCCGCCGCCAGTTGGGTCATCTTGCTCTTCGAATCTATCTACAGCTCTCGCACGAATGTTGTCGATGGCTGCAGCATCTTCAAAAATCTTGGTTGGATCGTTGTGAAGTAGTCCGTCGGTCATTCGAGCGTTGAATCTAAAGGTGAAGTTTTCTTTGTTTTGAAACTGGGTAATATCTAAATGTATGTATGCGTGATTCCAGTCTTCTTTTTTATGATTTTTCCCGTTAAATCTTTGGTCTACCTGATTATGTTGTGGAGAGTAATCGAACAGATTCACCCAAGAGTTGCCATTAATCTTGTTGTAATTCATGGTTGTTCCCACTCCACAGTCGTCGGGAGAGTCTATGCACATGTCTAGCTTTAGATATTCAGAGACTTTATCCTTTGGATCATTCAATCTGAAGGTCATGTAATCAAACTCAATGTATAGGTCGTCGACTCCTCTTAAATCGTAGCTTTTGGTTATTAGATAGATGCTGTGTATGGAATGGCCTTCTCTCCCGTAAAAATAGAGAGCGCGGTTACCATCAGAGGCCTCACCCCAGTGTTGATCGTCTAGAATGACAGCCTTTACATCTCTACCGGACGTTCCTATCACGGGTTGGCCGTAGTCCCATATGAAGCCTCGGTAGCCGAAGAGCTGATTGATTGTAGAGTCGGAATTTAGGCTTTCTCTCTCGAAAGAGTCTTTGAAAATGAGATACTCGGCAGAAGTGGCCGATTGTTCTGAGTAATCTACATAGTCTGTTTGGTTTTCCGCTGTTTGGGCCGCGCCACCGCCTGAAAGATCACAGGCGCCTAGTGCAAGGATTAGAAAGGCCATTAAAATTTTCCATATGTCGAATGAATGAAAGTAATTGGAGCGCATGATGTACGCCTTTTTGCCCTCTAGTGATTAGAGGGTTCCCGTTTTGCAGGACGTAGTCTGGAGTACATTCTGAATGGTCTTGTAGTCTATGTATTGTCGCATTTTGAGTCTTTATCTTGCAAGTTAAGTTTGTCGAAAGACTGATAGAGTCGTGTAATGTCTATGTGTTTTGAGGTGCCACTTGTTGTCAGTGAGTCTGCTCTGGCTTTTCTTGAAGCCTCTCAATAAAGCGACTGAGAAAAAATACTGCGACTAGGCCGACTATGGAATTTCCTATAAACTGAGCTGCAAAGACTCCTTTTACTCCCCAATACTGAGCGCCCAGATAAGCTAGGGGCACATATAAAACAACCATTCTTAATCCAGCCATAAGCGTCGGAGGAATGGGGGCCCCTAGGGAGTTGTAGATGTTGGTTGCAATGAGGCGAATTCCCTCTAAGCCATAGGAGAAGGGGACGAATAGCATGTAAATGGATGCATATTGAACGATTCCTGGGCTTGTGTTGAAAATTCGAATCAAGGTCTTGTTCATGAAAAAGAAAATAATTGCGGTCAGTAGACCCCAGGAAATCGAAAAGGCCATCCCCAGTTTAAAGGCAGTTTTAACTCTATCCATTTGATTGGCTCCGAAGTTTTGCCCGACAAAGGGAGAAAGTGCGGTCGAAAATCCAATCATAACGAGCATGGCAAAAGATTCAAGTCGGCTAACTACACCGAAAGCGGCTACTGCATCGTTTCCAAACTGAGCCAAGATAGCTGTAATGAACCCAAGGCTAATGGGTATAATTATGTTTGATCCGGCAGTCGGTATTCCGATTCGGAGCACAGATCGAGCAGAAAAGTAGAACTCCTTCCAACTTGGAATTTCAAAGCTAAGAATCTTTAGGCGAAACAATAAGAAGTAGAGGCTAGCAAAAAGTGTAATACCACGAGCAATCACCGTGGCGATGGCTGCGCCTTTTACTCCCATGGCTGGAATTCCAAATCCACCAAAGATAAAGATGGGGTCGAGTATGATGTTTGCACCTGCAGCTACCGTCATGATGACGGCCGGAACAACGGTGTCTCCGCTTCCTCGAATAGCTCCATTGCTAACCATGGGCACGACTAAAAAGACCATCCCTAAATACCAAACTTCCATGTATTCTTTGATGATGGGACGAAGTAATGCGTCGGCTCCCATGAGGTCGAAGGTCTGGTCTATTAAAAAATATCCAAGGGTTGAAAAGACGATGACAATTAACAAAGAAAGAACAATTGAATCACTCCCTAAGCGTTTAACGAGGTGGTAGTCCTTTTGTCCGAAAGCTTTGGATATGACCGACGTTAAGCCCATTGAGAGTCCGATGGCGATGCTTCCAAAAAACATGATGACCGGAAAGGTAAAGCTAACTGCGGCTAGTTCCGTTGCGCCGAGTTGACCAATGAAGTAGGTGTCTGCAAGATTAAAGGCAACAATTGAGAACATGCCCCAAATCATTGGAACTGCTAATTTTACAACAGTAGAAAGAATATTCCCTTTAAGCAGTTCCAATCAGTCTACCCATTCAAAACGGGCTGTAAAGTGCCGCAACACCTCTGGTCTGTAGGTAAATCGAACCCCTTTCATGGACTTTGAAGTTTTTCGCAATTCGATTAAAGCTTCGATAACGTAGTCAAAATGAGCTTGAGTATAAGTTCTTCTAGGAAAGGCGAGTCGAACAAGCTCTTGGGAATGTGGGACTTCTGCGCCACTTTGGTCTAGAGATCCAAACATGACCGATCCAATTTCTACGGCTCGTATCCCGGCAAGTTGATAGAGGTTTGCGACCAGAGATTGTCCGGGGAACTGTTGGGGCGGAATGTGCGGTAAAAAGCCTTTTGCGTCAATGTAAATGGCGTGACCGCCCGGAGGGTTTACGATAGGAATATCGGCTTTCATGAGTTGATCGCCCATGTATTGAGCTGTTCTAATTCTGTAATTTAGGTAAGCCTCGTCAAGTGCTTCGTAAAGGCCAACTGCAATGGCTTCTAAGTCGCGACCAGAAAGCCCGCCATAGGTTGGAAAACCTTCTGTGAGAATTAGGTTGTTACGGCAATCTTGCGCCCATTGGGGGTTTTTCATGGCGAGAATGCCACCCATGTTGGCCATTCCATCTTTCTTTGCAGAAATCGAAATTACATCAGCGAGATCAAAAACTTCACGAGCAATTTGTGTAGGAGTTTTGTCTTCATAGCCCTTTTCACGTCGTTTAATGAAAATAGCATTTTCGGCGAAACGACAGGCGTCAATCATGAGCGGAACTTTGTAACGGGTGCAAAGCTCCCTGGTTGCCTTTAAATTAGCCATAGAAACAGGTTGCCCACCGCCAGAGTTGTTTGTGATGGTGGAAACTACGAAAGAAGTTTTTTCAGAATTTTCCTTTAAAAAGCTTTCCAGCTTTTCTAAGTCAATGTTCCCCTTAAAATCGGCAGGGGTCATCGGGCTTGCTAATTCAGGACAGGGGATGTCTTTTACTTGGCAGCCAGCTGCTTGAGCATTTGCCCGTGTTGTATCAAAGAGCATGTTGGAAACAACGAAGTCTCCCTTTTTCGCTAATGTTGTGAATAAGATTCTTTCGCAGGCTCGTCCTTGGTGAGTGGGGATGACTTCATTGTGACCTGTGATGTCTTGCACAGCCTTTTCGAAACGGTAGAAGCTTGGGCTTCCTGCGTAGGATTCATCGCCTCTCATAACGGCTGCCCATTGCTCAGTGCTCATAGCTCCAGTGCCTGAGTCCGTAAGAAGATCGATCAGAACGTTTTCAGAGGAAATAAGAAAAGTATTGAGCCCCGCTTGAGTAAGATATTTTTTTCTTTCTTCAAGAGTGGTTTGCTTAAGGGTTTCTACGCTTTTAATGCGAAAGGGCTCGATAATAGTCTTCATTTTGCCGTCCATCTTTACATTCATAAAAGAATCGCGGGCTTCTGGCAAAGGTTAGACACTGGCTAACTTCATATCCTGCACTGCGCAGAAGGCGAGTGCAGGCTTTAAGGCTACTTCCAGTCGTGCAGACATCGTCCACAAGTAGAACGCGGCTTCCCTTCGGGTAGGGTGAGAGAGGAAGTTGAAAGTGTTCGCAATCTCCAGAGAGAGTTGTTTTACGCTTGTCTAGATTGATGAGTTTTCTTTGGGGGGAGCTCCATTTGCGACGGATAAGGCGACGCGATACGGGAAGATTCAGAATTTCTCCTAAAGTTAGTGCGATCGATTCAGAGAAATCAGATTGTATTAAGCAGCGAAAGGGCTGTCCAGGGACAAAAGTTATAAGGTCGGCGGGATTTAGTTCGCCTTTCCAGTGCTCACAGAGAGCGCGACTTATGTTTTGATAGACTTTAGGGATTCGACCCCATGGTTGAGATTTTGCATTCTTGATGAGTGTGGCAAGCGGCCCTCCGTAAGTGCCAAAGCTAATCAGATTCACTTTGTTAATTTCAATGGGAGGAATGCTTCTTGAGTGGAGCAGGAGTCTCAGTTTTCTGTCGCAGCTCTTACAGAAAAGTTCTTTGCCTTGGGAGTGAAAGTTTTTACAGTGTAGGCAGTTCATCTTCGAAAAATATTCTGTGAAGAAATTTGTTGAGTCAGTAAGGTGGGGATGATTTCAGCCATGGGCGCGTTTGAGAGTCCGTGCATGGCGGTGAGCATTTTAGATATGTTTTTCCATTTTCTTTCTGAGAAGCTCCAGTTGGTGTTGGCGCAATATTCTTGAAGAGCCTGTTTGGCTGTTCTGGTATCTGACTTCATAGACTTTCTAATTTTTCTTAGAACTTGTGGAATTAACTGAGACTCCTCTACGAGGCTCTTTGGCACCCATGTCGGTGCTCTCATGTGATCGTCGTCGATGAAAAGCGTTACTCCTACTCGACTTAAGATGGGGCCGGATATTCTATTCTGATAGGTGATTCTTGAACTGTCTGAACAGCGGCAATGAGACAAGTCACTGCCTCTAGCATATCCACAGGGGCAAGGATTTGAGGTTAAGAGTAGCCAAAAATCGGCCGGCCATTGGCTGCGCCCTGCTCGAGAATATTTTTCTATGGTTTTGTTGTCGATTACATTCCTTAGAATTTCTCTTACATCACGATTCATTTCTGCAAACTCATCTAGGATGAGTGTTCCTCCATGAGCTAAGGAAAATAGACCTGGAAACTCGGTTCCAGCTCTTTGCACTCCTCTGAATTCGCTTAACTGCACTTTTGCGTGTGGATTCATAATTGGGGCAAGCGGAGCTTCTTGGCGTTCTGCTAGTCTCCAGATGTGTTGTTTTTGCTTTAAGGTATCTGCCTCAGCTTCTGGGCACAGTCCCGCTGCCCATTTACTCAAAAAACTTTTCCCAATGCCTGGTGGACCTAGAAGTAGGGCCGGAAGCTCGGCCGCACAGGCAGATAGTAAGCAAAAGCGTTCCCAAACTCTACCTTTGACTTCAGGAATTGCTTCTCTTTTTTTAGTGATGTGAAACGATGGTCTCTCTTTTGATGGGGTGATCGACGATGCTATTTGGCCTTGTTTAAGAGCCTCCCAGACTTCTTCAAGAGTTTTATATTGTTCGGCTCCAATAAAACTTTCCAATTCAGAATGACGAAGAGCTTGTGTTAGATCCGTTTCTCGAATTTCTCCACTAAGACTCAATTCTCCAGCAAAAGTCACTTGGCTCAAGCTCGAGTCTAGCGGGATTTTGTCCTCTCTGTGGAGAACGCATAAACAGGCTAGGGCAATGGCCAGTTCAAGGTGTTTGCCGCTTTTTATGTGCTCAGATGGGCTGAGTTCCACCATGACTTTGTCCATAGGGCCCCAATCAATGATCTGGGCAACGAGCTGTTTGACTTTTTCTCGACTCTCTTTGAGGGCAGTGTCTGGAAGTCCAGAGATGTTCAGGTTAGCAAGTCCACGTGAACAAAGAGCTTCAACTCGGATAAGCTGCTTTTCGAGGCCTAAAAATTGGAAACTTTTAATGGTTACAGAATTCATGAGTCTGGCCGTTACAAGATTTGGGCCAACTTTTGTGCTTTTTGACTTTTCGGAGTCTTTTTTTGAGTGGCTTTACAAAAGCCACTAAATTCACTTCAATAGAACTCAATGTTGAGTTTAAAAGACTGGACCCCGAAGACCGATGCTAACTTTAAGCTAAGAGACACGCTTGCTTTTGATTTAGATGACACCCTTACCTACGATGGCGAGCTAAGCTCTGAAGTTCTCTCATGTCTCGAAAAGTGTGGAGACCGCGGCTTGCTTCGAATATTGGTGACTGGGCGATCTGCCGGTTGGGCCGATGCCATTATTAAATTATTGCCTTTTGATGCAGTTGTTGCCGAGAATGGTGCGGTTTTGCGTTATTTCCCAAATGGTCGTTCTGCCAAAAGAGCTCAAGAGAAAGCCTTTGAAGAGTTTTGGACACCCGAAGGCTTCGCCTCGCAACCGCCAGCCAATATACGCGATCAACATGCAAACGCTATGGAAAAAATATTAAAAGCAGTTCCAGGCGTGCAGGTGGCCAGCGATCAGCCTTACCGTTTGTATGATTTGGCAATTGATTTTTGTGAGGAGATTTATCCTCCTCTTGGACTAAAAGAAGCAGAGCAGATTAAAAAATGTTTCGAAGAAGAGGGGGCTGTCGCAAAGATTTCTAGCATTCATGTGAATGGTTGGTGGGGCGAGTTCTCCAAGCTGGATGGTTTAACCCGAGTTCTCGAGAGTGTTTATAGGAAGAGCATTGAGAGAAATTTAATTTATGTAGGCGATAGCCCTAATGATGGTCCACTGTTCGCCTCAAAAGCGCTTTCGGTAGGAGTGGCAAATGTAAATGATTTTTCTTCCTTGGACTTTGATCGCCCACGGTTTATTTGTAGCGGACGATCTTCGGATGGGTCAATCGAGCTCATGGAGATGGTT
>JAACVK010000061.1 GCA_009991595.1 bacterium
AATTTCTATCGACCAGAAATCAGCTTCGCGTAATCCGCGCTCGACCGTTGGCACGATCACCGAAATATATGATTATATGCGCTTGCTTTTTGCCCGTGTCGGTGTGATCCACTGTCCAAGCTGTGGTCGTTCTGTGACCAAGCAAACTGTCGGCGGCATGGTCGACCGTATTTTGTCAGGTTTGAAAAAGACGGAAAGAATTGCAGTCATGGCGCCGGTCGTCGAGGATAGAAAAGGCGAACACAAGGATGTTTTTGCCAAAGTGATCAAATCCGGTTTCTCGCGAGTTCGCGTAGATGGCGCGATTATGGATATCGAAGAAGCTGATAGCAAGGAACTGGATAAAAACAAAAAACACAATATCGAAATTATTGTTGATCGACTTATTCTCGAGTACGGTCAAATCGATGAATCAACCAAAAGCCGACTTTACGACTCGATCGAAAAAGCTCTCAGTGAAGCCAATGGCAAAGTGTTGATTTATGATTTTGAGACCGACAAATCCAGAGCGTATTCAGAAAAACATACCTGTCCTGCTTGTGGTATCTCGATGCCGGAGATAGCTCCACGCTCATTTTCTTTCAATTCACCTCATGGTGCTTGCCCGACCTGCCAAGGTCTGGGAGTGCGATCTGAGATTGAGCCGCACCTTATCATGCCAAATTCCAAGCTAACTATTGCCGAAGGAGCGATCCGGCCCTGGTCGCGAAACATTGCACACACCGGCTGGAATTATCGAATTCTCCAAAAAGCGGCTGAAGCTCATGAAATTGATCTAAACGTACCGATCAATCAGCTCTCAAAAGACAGTTTGGCTAAAGTTCTTTATGGCACCGGCGAGGAAATTTATACTATCGAAAGATATGAAACAAAGTATGAAGGTGTCATAACAAATCTGGCCAGACGTTACAAGGAGACCGATTCCGATTATATCAAACAAGAGATCGAAAAATATATGGTCGTCAAGGTTTGTCCTGCCTGTCTTGGTGGACGTTTGCAAAAAGAAATTCTTGGCGTACTTATCGATGGTAAAAACATCTCTGAAGTTTCAGCGCTGACGATCGAAAAACTATATGACTTCTTTGATAAATTATCGGAAAAACTGACCTCAGAGCAAAATCAAATTGCCAAACAAATAATTAAAGAGATTCGCGAGCGAACAACTTTCCTGATAAATGTCGGACTGTCATATCTAACGATAGATCGGAACGCCACAACTCTAGCCGGTGGCGAGGCCCAGCGCATCCGTCTGGCAACACAGATCGGTTCCGGTCTGATGGGCGTCCTCTATATTCTCGACGAACCCTCGATCGGCCTGCACCAAAAAGACAATACCAGACTGTTAAAAACTCTAGTTGATCTCAAAAATCTCGGCAATACGGTCATCGTCGTCGAACATGACGAAGAGACAATCCTCTCGGCTGACTGGGTCGTCGACATCGGTCCGGGAGCCGGAGAACATGGCGGGCAGGTCGTCTGGAATGGTGCTCCAGAAAAAATGAAAGAGTGCAAAGAATCAATCACAGCTCAGTATCTCTCGGGTAAAAGAAAAATTGCCGTACCAAAATTTCGTCGTCCGGGAAATAGCACGACGCTAGACATCATCGGGGCAACAGAAAACAATCTTAAAAATGTTGATGTCTCAATCCCGCTCAATACTTTTACCTGCGTTACCGGAGTTTCCGGCTCAGGCAAGTCAACCCTGATCAACGATATTTTGGCTCGTCATCTCTCCAAGGTTTTTCATCGTGCCAAAACTGATCCGGGCAAATTTAAGGAAATTAAAGGCCTAGAAAATTTGGACAAGGTCATCGACATAGATCAGTCGCCAATCGGCAAGACTCCACGGTCAAACTCTGCAACTTACACTGGTATATTTACCTCGATCCGTGAGCTCTTTGCTATGACCTCAGAGGCGAAAGTTCGTGGCTACAAAGCCGGGCGCTTTTCTTTCAATGTCAAGGGTGGCCGCTGTGAGAAGTGCCGGGGTGAGGGCGTACTCAAGATTGAAATGCATTTTCTGCCCGATGTTTATATTACCTGCGAAGAGTGCAAAGGCAAGCGCTACAATCGTGAGGCACTCGACGTCAAATACAAAGGAAAAAATATCGCCGACATCTTGGCGATGACTGTCGACGAAGCACTCGAGTTTTTCAAACACATTCCAAATATTGCGACTAAACTCTCAGTTCTCTCAGACGTTGGTCTGGGCTACATTCGTCTGGGTCAGCCGGCAACGACACTCTCCGGTGGTGAAGCCCAGCGAATCAAGCTAGCGACAGAGCTGGCTCATCGCGGTACCGGCAAAACTTTCTACATTCTCGACGAACCAACCACCGGCCTGCACTTTGAAGATGTCAAAAAACTGATCGGAGTTCTGACCGCTCTAGTTGATAAGGGCAATACCGTTCTGGTCATCGAACACAATCTCGATGTTATCAAATCAGCTGATCACGTCATCGATCTCGGACCTGACGGTGGTGATCGTGGCGGAGAAGTAGTCGCTGTCGGTACTCCGGAGGAAATAGTCAAATTTCCCAAATCCCACACCGGCTTTTATTTGAAAAAAGTACTCTAAAAAATAGTAATTTTCATTGACTTTTTGTCATTTTCTGTGTACAATATCAGTGCTGAAGTAAATGAGATGACAGCCCCCTTTGGGGGAGGAAAGTCCGGGCACCATAGAGTAAAATGCTCGTGAAAATGAGCGGGCAGTGATGTTCGAGAACAGCGCAAAAGAAAATATACCGCTAACCGGTGCGAAGCACCGGAAATCCTAATTCAAAATTTCTAATTTCTAACCCGCCTGCACAAGCTAAACATTTGCGGGCAGGTCAAATCCAAAATTCAAATTATAAAATTTGAAAAAGATTATTTAGGACTTAGCGTTTAGAGCTTGGAATTTCCGTGCTTCGCAACGGCAGTAAGGTTGAAATCGTGGGGTAAGAGCTCACGCGTTCGCATGGCGACATGCGTCTGTGGCAAGCCTCATTTGGTGCAAGTGGAGTGGATTGGACACTTTTATCTAGCTTGACTAGAGATGCTTGACTCGAGCAAAAGTGAACAATCTTCACGCGTAGATAGATTGTCATCATCGTGCTTCGCACTTCCCTGACGAAAATACGAATCAGACCAAAATACCAAATTACGAATATTAATATTTGTAATTTCGTACTTTAGTTAAAATTTGTAAATTGGTAAGTGAAGTGCGGAGCACGGGACAGAACCCGGCTTACAAGTTGCTTCAAGCAAAATCCCCCTTTGTGGCCCATACACTGGGCAACCAGTGGGGTAACACCCTGCCTTTTGGCGGGGTGTTTTAATTGACGGAGCTTCCGTCATCCCGGACTGCTTGCCCCGCCTGTGCCCAAGGCGGGGTGAAAGATCCGGGATCTAAAAAGGGTATACCTAGTCAAATGGAACAACCCTCATTGTTTTTTGTAAGTATGAGTCTGGAGAATCAAACATTTCAGGATGGGTAAATCTAGCGGTAAATTCTGCAACTATCTCCGGTAGATATTCCGGGGTGACGTGATGGTACATTCTGCGGATAAAAGTCCTGAGACAGCCAAACATTCCTTCAATCTCACTGGTCTTGCCAAACTGAAATTTCTTGTGAATATCGCGTTCATGTTTGACTGGCCACCAGCCTTCAATTCCTTTGTAAATAGCTGCTCCATCAGTATTAAGCTGACTGTCTGGCTTGACATGTTGGAAGATGAAATCAGCGACATCCGGTCTGGTGACAGAATTGCCCTGAACGAAGACATGAGCAATCTTTCTTGAACCCACTTCCTTAGCCATAACCAGAGAAAGTGACTTGAAGTAGGCTTCATCCATCTGAATGATGCCATTCAAATTAGGACAGATCGCCGGTAATTGAGCGCGGAATGTGCCAAACCAACGCCGGACACATTCTTCAGACAAACCACAGAGCTTCTGAGTTTGCAAGACAGGAACCTTTTGAGTCCAGCACCACAATAATGACCAAAAAACTCGCAGCGGTAGTTTCATTCCTTTCAACCAAGTGCCGGATATGAGTGTAAAAGGTAACTTGCACTTTTTACACCGATACCGGTTCTCGGTCTTAAAGATGTTCCTTGATCTGCAGTTTGGACAGAAAACATTGTGACCAAAGATTATCTTCTTTAATTGCTTTCTGATCTGAGCTTCAGTTGGTATCTGATACAGCAGTGTTTGCTTCATTGGAACTGGCCTTTCTAATTACTTCTTGGTGAATTAATTATATGACTAGCTCCATCTGACTTAGTATACCCTCTAAAAATAGATTGAAAAGAGAGCCATATTTAGGTATAGTAATGTAGAAATTAGAGATAAACACACGATCAATATCTGTAATTTGTTATTTGTGTTATAATCCGAGGTCGTCTAATGGCAGGACAGCAGCCTTTGAAGCTGCGTATCATGGTTCGAATCCATGCCTCGGAACCAAAACAAAAACGTCAAGAAATTAGTGTTTTTGTTTTGGTTTATGAAAAGTAGAAGGATTCGAACAGGGAAGGGGTCGGGAAACAGAAGTTTCCCGTGGAGGAAAATACTAAAAACCGTGGTTTTTTAGAAGCGATCCGCCAGCTGGCGGAGAGCGCTCGAGATCCATGCCTCGGAACCAAAAAAACATCAATACACTCGAAACTGACAAAAAAATTATACATTATTGCAAGAAACTGTGTATCAACTCGCCATCTGAATATCTTAATAAGTAGTGAATAATGATAAAAAATAAGCAATATTCACTACTTATTGACTTTATTGAGTTAATATGATAGGATATGGCTATGGCAATAAATAAAATATTTAAAGATAAAATTAAAGGGCTAAAAAGCGAATTTGATATCGCCAAAAATGGTAAGGACTCTCTATTGGTGTTACTTGATCAAAACGAGATTCCGGAAAACGTCTACAATTCCAACGCGATTGAAAATTCTACTTTAACACTCAAGGAAACCGAGAAGATTTTACTAGAACAGGATTTATCGCGTAATGTTTCGTTGCGCGAGGTTTTTGAAGCCAAAAACTTGGCTCGGGTCATCGAATATACTCGCAATAAATCAAAAGAAACCGAAGTTTCAAAAGAGTTGATAGTTCTACTTCACCAAATGCTGACAGGTGGTATTGATGACAATGTCGCCGGAAGATTCAGAAAACAAGGTAAATATGTTCGAGTCGGCACACATATTGCACCAGCGCCCGAACATGTTGAGCGA
>JAACVK010000062.1 GCA_009991595.1 bacterium
TGGTTGATAATAACCTTATACGGTGGTCGAAAGAATGGAGCGACAAGAAGCCAAGGCATAAGGTTATTACAAGGGGGATCGATATAGATCTGTGGATGAGGGGGCCACTTGGTGTCGACTGGTCGAAGGTGGACGATCTCATACTTATAAACGACTGGATGGAGGGCGCTATCCGTAACTATCTACCCAACACAGAGCTTCCACCGATAACAGTAATCCCTTGTGGAGTTGATCCTTCTAGGTGGGAGTATAAAGAACGTATCAATCCAGGGTTTCACCTAGCTTACGTTGGTAATATGTGGGAGATCAAGAACCCAGCACGAGCAATAGAGATACTCTATCTCTTGGTTAAGCGTCACCCAGAGCTCCCTTATAAGCTGACGCTTGTAGGCAGCCACGATTCACTAAAGAACCACGCCCCCTACTACCTCAATCACCTTAAGTGGCTTATTACCCGCTATAAGTTAGAGGAGCGGGTTGTATTCCACGAAGAGAGAATAGAGGACTTGTCAGCTTTTTATGGCACAGTAGATTACCTATTGGTTACGTCGTACAAGGAGGGGTTCTCATATGTAACGGGTGAAGCCATGTTGTGTGGGGTCAAGCCAGTGATCTATAACTTCTGGAACGCTGAGAAGGTATGGCCGAGTGAGCTTATTTACGTGACACACGATGAGGCGGTAGATATAATAAACGGTGAATACCATTCGAGACAGTATCGTGACTATGTGTTGGAGAACTACCACATAGATAAGCAGCTTGCAGCATATGACAAAATCATCAATTAAGAACGCCTTCATAGTACCCCTAATAGAGCCGTCGAACATAGACGACTTCCTTTTCTCTTTCATGGAGTATTGTGGGCAAGAACACGCCGTCGTATTTGTAAACCAGATCCCCGACTATAATCTCGGACTATCAGTTGACAGGGTGGTTGAGTATAAGGCTAATAAGAACTTGGGATTTTCACAGGCCATGAATACGGGTATGTCCGTTGCCATAAGTGAATTTGAAAACCTCGAATACGTAACTGCCTGCAACGACGACGTTGTATTCCTAGACTACAGTTGGTGGGCAGCGATAGAGAATGAGTTCGTGCGTGACGACAAGCTCCTTGGTGTCATACCGACTAGTCCCAAGGAGCCAGCATGGGGTTACGGTAATAACGTGCCTGTATGGGCCGAAAAAGATGGTGACTTTATTTATATAGCAGATACTGGTTGGCGCAGTCCCACCGAAGTCGATTACAAGTACCTACTCGACAACATAGCGCTTAAGCGTGGGTATGTATCAGGTGGTGCTAACTGGTGCCTCACGTTTAGCATCGATAGACTTAATCTATTCCTTGATAGAGAGGGTGACGAGAATCCCCACAGAATAGTCTACGACGAAAGGTTCTATCCTGGTGGTGGCGAGGACTATGACCTTGTACATAGGGCGTTTGGAAAAGACATGAGGATTATGGTTACTCCAAAAGCCTGGGTATGGCATAAGTGGTATCGAGCAACAGACTATGCTAAAAATAACCCAGATATAGTAGATAACAGTCGTAAGTGGAATCGGCTCAGCGACCTATATGAAACAAGCGACGATGGTTGGAAAAGCCCGATCTATCAAGATAAGAAGATGAGAACGAGTAAGATATATAAACATTACAATGGATGAATTTAAGCCTACAGTATACATAGCGGTATTAAATCAGGGTGAGATCTCGGTTGATCTTGCAAATAATCTGCTGGTTATGATGAGTCATGCTGATGTCCCATTCAAGATAACTTGGCCTAATAGTAAGCCAACATCTAATAATAGGAATAAGATAGTTAAAGCGTTTCTTGAAACAGACTACCACTATCTTCTTATGATAGACGACGACGTAGTTCCACCACCTAACTTACTTGAGCTTATTAAGCTTGGTAAAGATATAGTAGCTGCTCCGTGTCCACAATGGCATGAGACCGACGTGTATTGGGTTGTAATGGACTACATACCAGAGGAGGATGGGTTCAGGCAGATACCCCCCTATAGGCGTGATGGATTGCAGAAGGTTGATGCTGTCGGTACTGGATGTATACTGATTAAGAGGAAGGTGCTTGAGAATATTAAGGCACCGTTTGAGAGGAAATGGGACGAGGATGGATTACAGACGATGGGGCACGATTTCTATTTCTGTAATAAGGCAAGAGAAAAAGGTTTTGAGGTATACGCACACTTTGACTATCCGTGCCGTCACTATAAAAGACTAGACCTAATTGAAGTAATCAGGTTCGCATTACCCCAAGTTAGTACCCCCGAAGAATAAGTTTCCCCAATAGTTCTGTTTATATTTATTAAACATGGCTAACTTTGGTGATGGTAATTTAATCATACAAGACGCAGTAACCAATAAGACTTATCGTCTTTCTGGTTTTTCAAGTACTGTGCTCGACTCATTCGTCCAAAGTGGTACTGGCTCTGGTGTCGAGGTATCTGGGCATAGGATTATGAGCAGAGAAGGTACTAGGATGTATTTGTATTCGGGCTTTGGGGGTGCCGTATTAGATTCATTTATATCGCCAGCTGGACTTACCGATGTGACCCATGACACGTCTCGCATGGTTGGTAGTCGTTCAAATGGGGATAAGATACATAAGTATTCTGGGTTCACTGGTGTAGCCATTGATAGCTTTGCTGCACCGAGCACTAATCCAGTCGCCGTTTCTTGGGATGGGAGTAATATAATCTCGGCGAATTTTGCTGGAACTGCGCTTGGCGATAAGGTCTATCTACACAGTGGTTTTTCTTCCACGATAAAAAGTAATTTCGCCACACTTAATGTAAATGGTGTGACGTGGGACGGTACCAACTTGATTGTCTCTAAGAATACGGGTGTAATAATAAAATACTCGGGATTCAGCAGTACGGTACTGGACTCATTTGCGTGGGCTAATCAGGTTGTAAATGTCGCTTGGGATAATCGCACACTTGCAAGCTTCAATATTATTAGACAAAAAGGCGATATTTTTAAGGTCGCTGGGACTAAGGTCTATCAGTTATCTGGATATACTGCGACAGTTAAGGACTCTGTTACTTTAAGTTATACGCCTAGCTCGATGGCTATTACAAGCGCAGGTGAGATTATAACTGGAGAGACAACCAAGGTGAGAAAGCACGTGGGCTTATCTGCAGTTGTAGCCGACTCTTTTAGCTACGGTACTCAGAACATTAGGGGGATCACTTGGGACGGAACCGATGTAATCGTGGGTAACAATGTTAAAATCCTAAAGTTTGCTGGCTTCTCTTCTACCGTAACGGCTTCGTTTGCAACACCAACAGGTACTAACGCTTACCCCCAAGGACTTTCATGGTTCAATGGAAATCTCTGGGTAGGATCAACAAACAGGAATAAGATTTATAAGATGGTTGGTTTTAGTGCGACGATAAGTACTGAGTGGGTTGCCACTGGAGTTGAGTCACTAATGTTCGATGGTGCAAACTTTATATGGGCAAATTCGACTGATCCTGCAAAGTATCTTATGTACGTTGGTGAACGAGAAAATAACATTTTACATGACAGTCTAACTATTGGTACTGTACAAGACTTCGACTTCGGCTCATTGACGACTACTTCTACCTCTACATCGACGACTACAACAACCTCAACTAGCACTTCTACCACGACAACCACTTCGACAAGTACAAGCACCTCCACTTCTACGACAACCTCTACAAGTACTTCTACTTCTACTACCACAACAGTAGATGCGGGTGGCCCACCACAGCCAGCCGATTATCCATCTACAGGCGCTGACCCAGCAGATGCCCCAGCGTTGACAGATTCTCCAACTGCGGGGCCAGAGGGATTGAGTATCTTGTGATTACTTGTCAAATTATCGTTTATCAAGTAATCTGGAAATAGTAACCATTTTAGTACCCCGTTAAGTATCCCACTTACTACTAAGATGGTAATAATATTCAAAAACCCTAAAGTTAATGAGCATGAAAGGACGTCTCTAGCAGATGACGTGGCTTCTGGGACAACCCTATCCGTACAAGACACGTCGGGATTTGCGGTTAATGACCTCATCTTAATCGGCCAGCTTGGTAATGAAAAGACAGAGGTGCGCAAGATAGCTACCGTTGCGAGCAAGACAAGTTTCACGATCTCCGCTGCGATTAGTTTCTCCCATTCCCAGAACGCGCCTATCTATAAGTACTACTACGATAAGATAGATATCCAGTACCGTACGTCTTCAGCGGGCTCGTGGACGGCGATAGCGGGTATGCCAATAGACCTCCTCATTGACGAGACACATACTTCATATAATCACATATCTGGTGCTTCAACTTACCAGTATCAGGCACGGTACTACAACTCGGTAACAAACGTGTATTCAGACTGGTCGTCTGTATTACCAGCATCGGGATTTGCCCGTGATACCCTCCAATTCATGACAGATCAGGTATATTTATTGTTCAATGACATTGAGGAGGATTCTGCTACACGTAACCAGATCCGTAACTTTTTTAACGAAGCCCAGGAGCTCGTATCCTCGCGTTGGGATAAGTGGTTTTTCCTCTATAGGGAGGACTCAACCATAGACTCAGAGGATAGTGTGGCTATTTATGCGTTGCCTACTGACTTACAGCGCTTAGAAGCTATCTTATATGAATACACTGACGACTCTGATAATACATATAAGTATCGATTGGCGCGCAAACCCGAGGTTGAGTTCGACTCCCTTGTAGCAGACCAGTCCCTAGACGAGAATAACGAACTCCGCATATACACTCTTCGTGCTGGTGATAGTACCAATCCACAGGGATATTTTGAGACCTACCCAACCACAATAGATGGTGGCGGGACATTTTATGTTCGCTACTATATGAAGATGTCTGAATTAACGAATCCGTCTGACACCACGCCAGTCCCTATTCCACGCATCCTCGTAGATTATGCGATTGGAAACTTGTACGACCTTAAACATAAAGAGGAGAAGTCTGCCTACTACCTTGGTAGGGTAGAAAAGGGGGTTGAGGATGTGAAACAGTTAAGTAACCGAACGACGGGGCAAAAGGAGTTCATTAAGATCCGTGGTAGGCGTAAGCGGATGATGGATTTTTATGGATCTGCCTCTATACAGGATAGAGACACACTCCATGAGAACTATTTTTAATCATGGCA
>JAACVK010000084.1 GCA_009991595.1 bacterium
TCTTAACGAGTTCAGGGAGTAATTAAGTAGACTTGAAGTGCTGCAACAAAAATGACCCGCGTTAGAATCATAGAACTCATAAAACAAATTTGAACTTTGCATTCAACAAATAGTGCTTCCAACACAATCGTCCGCTAAATTGCCAATCAGTGAAAATATCCAGGCGCCACGACTCCAGTCCGAAAGTGTTTTTCAAGAGAACAATTGCAGCTCAAATTCATCTCATCACCTTCTTCTTCACCATTGTCGGGCTCGGCTACTTACTTCCGCTCACAAAACCTCACGGAGAACTGCAGTATTGGGGCAGTGTACTTTACGGAGTGACTTCCATGATGGTCTTCGGCACAAGCGCCATGTATCACTTCTTGCACGACGGATTCCATCTTGGCCCTAATCTCACCGAGCTCATGGAAAAACTTGATCAGTTTGCCATTTATCTTTTTATCGCTGGCTCCTACACCCCATTCATTATCAACGTGATCGCCCCACCTTGGAAAAACATTTTGATCATCAGTGTTTGGTCACTCGCCCTCATTGGAATCTTGTACACACTTTTTAGGCACAAACTCCCTCTATGGGCTCAGTCGCGAGTTTTCTATACGGGAGTTTTTGTACTGATGGGCTGGACTATAGTTGTTCGTCTTGGCGAAGTCATCGATCGCGCCAGCACTGAAACGATTGCTTTTCTTGTGGGCGGAGCCCTAGCTTATTCAGTTGGAGCCATTGTCTATGCCACAAAAAAACCTAAATTATGGGAGGGCTTCTTTGGTTTCCACGAACTCTGGCATGTCTTCGTAACCCTAGGCTTTGCCCTACACTATTGCATGGTCTTGAACTTCTACTCGTAATCGGACGATTTCTTGGCCTAGCCGCTCAATTTCAAGCCCTTATAGGGGAATCTCCCATGATTTGACATAGCCTCAGCCCATAGCATCTGGTACAAGCACCCAATGAACACCCCCCTCATCCAGAGCTTTGACGAGCTCAAGCTCGACCCAAAAATCAGCAAAGCTCTAGCCGCACTAAAGTTCACAAGCCCCACCCCCATCCAAGGCATGAGTCTTCCTCATTCTATTTTAGGGAAAGATGTTCAAGGCGAAGCCTCTACAGGTTCTGGAAAAACTCTTGCATTCTTGCTCGCCATCTTTGAACAGATCCAAAAAAACCCTCACCACCTTTCTCTCATTTTAGTTCCCACAAGAGAACTCGTGACTCAAGTTGGTCAGGTCATCGAAGACTTCCAAAAGGTTGGCCTTAGAGCTTCATGGACAGGTCTCATTGGCGGAAGCCCTCTCGTTCCTCAAATCAGAAGACTTAAAAAGTTTCCCAACATCATCGTGGGAACTCCAGGAAGAGTAAACGACCACCTCAACAGGGGAACTCTCGAATTAGAGCATCTCAAAACATTCGTGCTTGATGAGGCCGATCGAATGCTCGATATGGGGTTTGCGCCACAGATCGACGCCATCAAAAGACATTTTCCAAAGAAAACTCATCCGCAAACTCTCTTCTTTTCTGCAACGTATCCTCCGACAGTCAATCGGCTTGTAGGCTTACTCCTTCGACAGCCCGTAAAAGTTACAGCAGTTTCCAAAGACATCGCAAAACCAGACATCGATCAAGATGCGTTTCACATGGATAAGAAAGATAAGTATGCCACTCTCTGCAAACAGCTTGAAAAGCGCGAAGGCAGCATTCTCATTTTCGTCCAACGAAAATATGATACTGAAAAACTTGCCGTAAGACTCAACAAGCAAGGCATCAATGTAGCCTGCATTCACGGCGGACTTAACCAAGGTCAACGAAATAGAACCATACAAGCTTTCAGAGATGAGAGAACCTTAATCCTTGTGGCGACTGATGTTGCGGCTCGTGGCCTCGATATCGACCACGTCAATCACGTTATCAACTACGACTTGCCCCAACAAGCCGAAGATTACGTTCACCGAATTGGCCGAACGGGTCGCGCAGGACGAAAAGGTGAAGCTCTTTCTTTCGTCACCGACGACGATCGTCAAGTCTGGCTGGAAATCGTAAAAATTATCAAAGTTCAGCTAGAGCAAGAACTGCCCATGTTCTTCAAGCCTATTGCCGGCCGACCTTCCTCAAATCGAAAGCCCTCTGGAAGAGGCGCATCTGGCGGCGGCGGTAACAGAAGCGGCGGCGCCCCCAAACGTGGCGGCAAAAAGCCCTTTCGTAGATCCGACCGAGCTGATTCAAAAGCTACTTTCGCAACGAGAAGTGAACGACCTTCAAGAGACGGAGCGTCTCCTCGAAGTGCAAGACCAGCTCGAACTGATAGAACGAATAGAGGGGAACGCTCAGATCGCCCCACAAAACCTACTGGAAAAGATGGTCGCTCCTATAGCCGGTCGCCTAGTGGTAGGCCCTCATCTGCCAAAGGTGGAAAGCCTCAGAGAAGCGGAAGTAGAACTGGAGGAGCGAAACCCTCAGGTGGAAATAGGCCGGGAAAACCCTCTCGAAAGCCTTCTAACAAAACTTAATCGAATCTTAACAATTCACCTATCTATATGAATCTATAATGATCCAATGATGGGCGCCCGCTTTTGTTTGCTATTGCTGTTTGCGATTTTGGTTGCGCCTGCCGTAGCCACCGCTCAAAGCGATTCAGATGGGCATTCGACACCGTTAATGGTTCGAGGCCAAGTCTTTCCAACCAATATTCGTCCCCCCAAAAAACCTCTTTCCTTCGAGAAAGACTCTTTTTCAATCCCGGAAAACTTTGGCGGAACTGATGCGATCGGAAGGTTAGATCCCATGGAGAACATCTGCCAAGAGATATGGGGACCACAACAGGTGGAGCTTAAAGTCCACAGAGCTCAAACAGATTTCGAAAAATTCAAACGAGAACTTGAATCGGAAAATCTTCGAAATGAAAGTGTAGTCAAAGTCAACGCTAGGGAAATTGCTACACTTCAACAAACGGTCGATCAACATAACAAGAATCAAACGGTCGCCAAAGATATTCTAGCAAACCGCAAACGAATCGAAGAGGAACGCAAAAAGAACCTCCCGTTGTTGAGGGCAGCATATGAAAAGAAAAATGAGCTTAGTGATCATGAGCATTCAGAAGACTATCATCGGAAAGCCCTAGCAAAGATGGACCGCTATGAGGCCATGCTTAGAAGAGGCGAAAAGCCCCCTGACGTCGGGTATCAATACATGGATATGATTCAAACCATGCGCCAACATCATAAACAAAAAATCGGAGCACTTCCCCCCTACAAAACCCAACTCGCAGCGGCCAGAAGCGAATACAAAACATTGAGAAAACAATCCGATCAATTGTATCAAGATCTCTTAGACAACAAAGAAGCGGAACTAGACGCCCTCGAGACCGTGGGCGGAGTCAGGCACTATACCTACAACGAAAAAAAGGGACGGATAGTTGATCCAACCGAAACTGGCATCAAGTTCACCTACGAACTAAAGGCGAAATATGAAAAAACGGCTTTGAAGGCTCAAGAATCGATCGCAATGAATAACGAGAAAATTAGTCTTGCACAAAAATCTCTCGAAAATAAAATCAAAGAGATTAGATCCGCTCCCGTCCCGCGACCTCCGAATATTGTTATCGCCTTTGAAGGTACCGGCGTATGGGCCCCTCGATCCTTCAAAACCCTCCACCACAACAGGCACCGTTTTGAAGGTGCCTACTCCAAGGAAACTTCAGAACGCTTGCGCCAGCAGATTAACTTTAACCATAAAGTATTAGACGACGTTGATGCCCCAGGACTACTTAGCGGACATTTGTTCAATGTGTTTGAAGGCGGAGCGAGCTCTGATAATGACTTTCCATTGCGTCACCGCCAGATCATGGCCAAAAGAGATGGCTTTAAAGAAACCGAGATATTTTACTTCTCCGAATCCGCTGGCGACAAGATGGACCAAAAGGCATTGGAGTGTCTCAAAAAAGTATACGCTCCCTACATAGATTCTAACGGTCAAAAACAATGGCCGAGCTTAACTGTGATTGGCTTCAGCTCAGGTGCAAAAAGGGCCGTTGACTTCAGTAAGATGCTCGATGGAGCCGATGACTCAGATTTTACTCATGGCAAAAAGCCGAATGTCGACCTTATGCTAAATATCGATGGCGTTGAACGTGCAAGCCAAGCCGGCCTGAGGGGTGTTGGCGATTGGTTCTCTAACACAGATCAAATTCAGCCTAAAGTTAGAGCATGGCACAATTCTCCACATTTTGGTGTCTTTTCTAACGTGAAAAAAAGTTACAGCTTTATTCAGGACACCGACACGAAAGGCGTTGGTGGAATCATAGCACTTCGTGGAAGCCCCATCGCAAATCCCAACAATGACCCCAATCATCAATACGAGTACGTGACACTTCCCGCTGATCAGCAGCATGCCGGTCATTACTACATCACTCAATCTCCTTACGTCGGTAGCAAGATCATCGACGCCTACAACAAAGTCTACAAAAGTGCTAAGACGTCAGAATAGTCCACGCCCCATACAGAGCGTGAATTCCGTCAAAATACCGCCACTTAAATAATACGTTTCTCTTACCGATATGGAGAACTATGACGGCTCTTAAGAAGGTTGCGACAAACACAAAACCAATAGTTCTACTATTTTTGAAGCACGAAGATACTGAGAAACTTAAAGTATCCGAGTTGCTTGCGGAAATTGGTGCTGAGGCCCATTACATTCAAGACGCAACCGAAGGCAAAGCTCTCGCGCAAATGCCTGAAACATTTCTCGCGGTTGTCGACACCTCTAGCTCTGAGCACAACAAACTCTTTAGAGAACTACGCATTCATTTCAACACAAAAGTGAAATGGGTTTTCGTCATATCGCCGAATCTCAGCCCAAGCAAAGTTTCTAGCTTCTACAACTTTGGGGCCATGAATGTGATCAATCGACCATTGCACCCTCTTGTGCTTCAAATGCAAGCTAGACAAGCAATTCGTTCCTTTACCAATCAGAAAGCTAAGCCGCTCTTAACCGTGATTGAATGCTATGAAGAGGCTCCGAAAAAACCATCAAACTTAACTCTAGATCACTTCCTCAGTACACCTGATAGAAAAAATCTTCTTCGAGCCAAAAATCTATTTATCACAGAAAAACCTCAGAAATTTGAACTCGTAAGCTCAAAGAAGATTGTCAGGAATTACTACGACATAGGAAATACTTTCCAAACTCCGATTGTCGTCTGGAGCGCCAATCAAGAGGAGGTCCTCTTCACTCATATCAAATCGCTCGTGCGGTGGCAGAACAAAGCCATCCTACACAATCCCGACAATGCTTTCCTTCGCAATGAACATGAGACACTTTTCACCAATCTCCGCCTTGGTCCGGTATCAACATTTTCAAAAGTCAAGCTAGTGCGCGGAGAACATGAAAACTTCGAGCTTAGAATTGAAATTCCGGAATCTGCCCATAAGCTGCAGAGAAGGCAACAACTCCGTACGATTTTAAAAGATGAAGTTCAGGTTGAGGCTTCTGTCGATGGCGAAACTCACAAGATGGTCATGCTTGATGTGAGCACGGGCGGATGCAGGGTTTATAAACCAAGCTTCGCCTGGGCTATGGAGTCAAAAGTGGGACAAAGTGTCGACATTTACTTCAATCTTAAAAGTTTTGAATTCAGTCTCAGTGCTGAGATTTCCTGGGTCGACTCGGAGAAAGCTATGGTGGGACTAGATTTCAAGAATCTTAGCCTTACCGATCATAGCCAAATTGAAGCTTATGTTTACACTGATTCACAAGATCTCTTTGAGACCGGATTAAGAAAATTAGTCTAAGCACCTTTACATTAGTTGTTGAGCCAGAGCCGATCTCGCTATAGACAAGTGTTAAATGGAAGAGCTTTTCAACTTGGGCGATCTAAAAGAGGAATGGAAAGTTCTGCTAATTGATGAGATGCAGAAAGACTACTTCAAAAACCTTTTAGCGTATCTTCAAAATGAACATAACGAAAAGCAAAGTATTTTTCCTGCAACAAAAAATATTTTGCGTGTTTTCCAAGAAACTGACCTCTCAGACATTCGGGTCGTCATACTTGGACAAGATCCCTACCATGGGCCCGGCCAAGCCATCGGGAGATCTTTTGCAGTTCCCAAGGGGTTGATGCCGAAACCTCCCAGCCTCAAAAACATTTTCAAAGAAATTGAAGCTGATCTTGCTTGCCATCTCGATCAGTCCGAGTCAGAGCTTGATGGATGGGTGAAGCAAGGTGTTTTCCTTCTCAATACCGTTCTCAGCGTTCGTGAAAACCAGGCTTTCTCTCATCGCAATCAAGGCTGGGAAACTTTTACCGATCGAGTGATTCAGATCTTAAATGAACGCGATGCAGGAATTGTCTTCTTACTATGGGGTGCAGCAGCCCAAAAGAAGAGTTCAATGATTGATCAGACAAAACATTTTGTATTGGCTGCTCCTCACCCCTCCCCGCTTTCGGCCCACCGGGGATTTCTAGGCTGCAAGCATTTTTCCAAGGCTAATGAGATACTAACGTCTAAACTCTCCTTGGCACCCATTGATTGGTCTAAACTAAGCGTTCCTAGTTGAACCTCAGAGGCCTACCCACCCTCAAAAATTCTGAAAGATTTAGTGACACATTCAAATGTCTGGGCTATATTTGTTAGACATGCCTAACAAACTTGGAAGCCTAGTCATACTTATAATTGGGGGACTTTTTTCGATCTCCGATTCCCATAGTTCTGAGGGCAAACCAAGAGTCCTCAGCACCATTAGCTACCTCCACGATTTGGTCCAAATCATCGGTGGTGACTTAGTCGAGGCTGAATCGCTTATGGGTCCAGGCGTGGATCCTCACCTCTACAAAGCCTCTGCTCGCGACCTTGGAAGAATCAAAAATACGGATCTTGTATTTGCTCTAGGCTTACAACTTGAAGGCAGGATTAATGACGTTCTTTTGCAACTTAAGGAGCGAGGCCACCCCCTTGTTTTTGTCGGGGATACACTCCCAAAAGAAAAGTTATTCGATGCCGATCCCCATGTTTGGTTTGATCCAGAACTATGGATTTTAGCGTCGAGAACCGTGAGAGACACCCTGGTCGAGAGACTTCCACTAAAAAAGGAGACCTTGTTTTCGAGACAACTAAGATGGGAAACAGATCTTGGAAAAATTAAGATCGAGTTACAGAAAGGCTTAAATCAAATACCCAAGGAGAAACGAATTTTAGTCACAAGTCATGACGCTTTTCGCTATTGGGGAAGAGCCTTTGATGTCACAGTCAAAGCCATTCAAGGAATTAGCACCGACTCCGAAGCCAGCTTAAAACACATTCAAGAATTGGCAGATGAGCTAAAGCAGAAAAACGTTCCTGCTATTTTCGTCGAAACCAGTGTATCGCCCGCCAGTATAGAGAGACTTCAAAGTCTCACTGGCATCAAGATTGGTGGCGAGCTTTACGGCGACGCACTTGGCAGCCCCGGCTCCAGCGGGGACACCTATATTAAAGCACTTCAATACAATACTTCCATTTTTTTAAAGGCCTTCCAATGAATCCTGTTTTAAAAATAACAAACCTCAGCGTTCGCTATCAATCCTCACCTGTCCTTTGGAAGATAAATGTCGATATTACAAGAGGAAAAATCATTGGCGTGATTGGACCCAATGGTTCCGGCAAATCCACCCTACTCAAAGCTTGCCTAAACCTCGTCCCCAGAATTACTGGCGACGTTCGATTTTTTGGGAACAAAAGTTTTGAAGAAACACGCAAGCAAATAGCCTACCTCCCACAAAGAGAAAGCATTGACTGGGACTTTCCTGTTCGAGTCTTAGACGTGGTCCTTATGGGAGCCTACAGTCGACTTGGACTATTTAGAAATCCAGGAGCTACTGAAAAAACTTTTGCGATGGAATGTCTCGACCGGGTTGGACTGAAAGACTTCTCTAAGAGACACATCTCTGAGCTCTCTGGCGGCCAACAACAACGAGTTTTCCTTGCCAGAGCCCTCATGACCAAAGCTGAACTGTATTTCCTGGATGAACCTTTTAGTGCCGTTGACGTGGTTACAGAGAGTATGATTCTTAGCGTTTTGAAACAATTACGTGATGACGGAAAGACTCTTCTCATTTCCCATCACGATCTTAACTCAGTTCGAGAGAGTACTGATGAGGTCATCCTCATCAACAAAGAGATTTTGTCCTTTGGGGCAACATCAGAAGTTATGAGCAACCTCAATTTACAAAAAGCATACGGGAAAAGCTTCACATAATGACTCTTCTCTTTGAAAGCCTTTTGGCCTGTTTGCTCTTGGGCTTTACTTGCGGCCTTAGCGGAAGCTTTCTCATACTCAGGCGACAGGCATTGGCTGGCGATATGATTGGTCACAGCGTCCTACCTGGAATCTGCACGGCTTTTATTGCATCACAATTCAGCCTGAACCCCCTGGTGCTACTCGCCGGAGCCTTCTTTGGCGCGATCGCAGCAACTCTACTTCAAGAGTACTTAACAAGATCATCCAAAATCAAACCTGAGATGGCCTTAGCCATCAACCTCACGGGCTTTTATGCGATTGGGCTTGGTCTGCTCACCTGGATCCAAAAACAACCAGGAGTTCAACAAGCTCATCTCGAATCCTACCTTCTTGGACAAGCAGCAACATTATCGAGAACTGATCTCTTCTCAATTCTTAGCTCTGCTGTTTTGTGTCTCTTCTTAATCGTCATTTTCTTCAAAGAATTGCGAGTCAGCGTTTTTGACCCCTTATTTGCCAAATCATCTGGGGTCTCCGCAGCTAAGTTTCAATTTCTTTTGTCTTCACTCGTAGCCGTATCTGTCGTCGTTTCAATCAAAGCCGTAGGACTCATTCTCGTAAGTGCCTTACTGATCATTCCAGCGTCTACTGCAAGCTTACTAAGCAAAGATCTCTCAACCAGACTCATTCTTGCCTCTATTCTGGGCGCCCTAAGTGCTTCAGCCGGAGCCTACATTAGCTTTATCAAATCCAATATTCCTACGGGACCGGCCATTATCTTAGTTAGTACTTTTTGCTTTATCACTGCCGCCACCTTCTACAAACTAAAACAGGATCAGCAATCAACATGACAGACTTTTTGAATGTAGATTTTGTCTGGATTGTTGCTACGGGACTGGCAGCATCATTTCTTTGCTCTTGGTTAGGTTTGCACCTTGTCTTGCGCAGACAGGCAATGATGAGCGACGCCCTTAGCCACTCTGTTCTTCCAGGGCTGGTCTTAGTCTACATACTTTTTGGTTCACTTAATTCTTTTGGGATACTTTTAGGCGCCACTGTCACAGGTGTTGTAACAGCTCTGCTCATTGAAGTTCTAAAGCGGCAACAACTACTCAAAGAAGATGCCGCGACTGGACTCGTTTTTACAACACTATTCGCCATCGGCGTCGTACTACTACAAGTCTACGCCGGCAACGCCCATATCGACACTCAATGCCTTCTCTATGGAGAACTCGCTTTTGTACCGCTTGAAAATTTGATCTGGGGGATGCCGCAATCCTTTGTTCACATTGGTAGCTTGCTTCTCAGCATGGGCGCTCTTCTGATCCTGTTCCACAAAGAACTCCTTTTGACCGCCTTTCATGAAGAAATGGCGCAAAGCTCAGGACTTCCAGTTCGAGCTATCCAATATGGACTTATGATCGCAGTCTCAGCTGTGATCATTGCCTGCTTTCAAGCTCTTGGCGCTGTTCTCGTCATTGCCTTTCTAGTGCTCCCAGCCTCTTTTGGACTTTTACTCAGCCGAGATTTCAAGAGCACGCTACTTTGGTCTTGGGCGCTATCACTGGTTTGTGTTCCTATTGCTACCTGGATCGCATTTGTTATCGACAACAATATTGCGGCCAATATTGTAGCGCTTGAATTTGGGGTGTTTGTTGTGGCCTTTATAGTTCAACGAGAAATCGAAAAAAGAGTCCGAGTGAGGATCCACTAATGCCGACAAAAAAATCAAAATTTCACCCAAAGACACAACATCAGTTTAACGTCACCATAGAAAACTACATCAAAGCTATTTGGAACCTTTCGCAATCACTTCCGAAGGACCGCAGAGGTATTAAGAATATTGACCTCTCCAAACATTTGAATGTCACTAGGGCCAGCATTACTGGAATGGTCAAAAAACTTTTGGATAAGGGACTCATTTCCAAACATGACATGAGCCCGGAAATCTATCTAACCCCCAAAGGACTTGAGCTCGCTTACGACATATTACGCAAGCATCGCTTGATCGAAATGTTCCTACTGCGAACTCTCGACATTGAAGGTCTCGAGATTCATGAAGAAGCAGAGCTATTAGAGCACGCCATCAGCCCGAGACTACTCGATGCCATCGATGCCTTTCTAGAGTTTCCAAAATATGATGACTCCGGCCTCACAATTCCTAGGTCTGGAGGTCGCAAACACCTCGACCATAACAAAGACTCCATTCCCCTCTCCGCAGCCAACATCGAAGAAATGATCACAGTCGTTTCTATCGCAGATTATAATCCGTCTAGTCTAGATGGACTTAAGACAAAGAACATTCAAATTGGAGCACGCTTTAAGGTGATGGATGTGAGCACCGACAATTTTGTCCATCTCCAATCCAACAAGAAGCAAAGCATTGTTCTTAGTTTCGATGAGGCCAACCTCATACGCGTAGCAACTCCGTAAGCACCCCTAAGCTTCCCCCCATAGGCACTTTTCATCCACAATCCTTTGTGATAAAAACATCGTATGATTGAGGTGCTACTGAATTTAGGACTCTTACTGACCCCGGCTTCTCATCGGTTGATAGCGGTGCCGCAGCCAGAGAGTTCAAGCTATGGTACGTGGTTCTACGATGCCAACCCCGAAGAAGACGGCTATGAGTCTCTATTTCTAGAGCTTGAAGAAGATTTCGAAGCTCCATTGCCTGCAGAATACCTAGAGTTTATCGGTGAATCGAAGCTTGCCATGAGAGGCTATATCCAGTTCACGGTGGATGGTTATCTTATGGGACCCTTTCCTTTTGGATCCGCAGAAAAAGCGACTGACTCTTATCAACCAGCCTTCGACACGCACTATTTCTATACCTACGGCGGATCTCCAACATACCAGTATGAAAACTTTGATCTGATGTGGGACTTAATAAGAAATCCAGCCACTGGAGTTGAAAGTGAGCGGATGATTTTAAGGGAAATGGCGGAGTGTGATACGGGGCTTTGCGAAAAGAAATACATATTTAAAAGGCCGCAGAACTAGAGAGTTTTAGCCTCTCTAATTCTGCGGCCCTAAGATCTTTTAAACTTTCAATTCTCGTTAGCGTTAGGATCAATCCAAAGAACTTGGTTGGTAATCTACAGAGAGTGAATCCGTACTCTTCAAACTCAAAACCAAATTAAAGTCAGTAATTGTTAATGACTTGCCCTCAAATTCATATTGATCAGCACGTACCACAACTTCGTCACCATTCTCTCGAATGATTTTTACAATCATATCTTCCTTAGCCGTTGGCGCAAATCGCAATTGAAAAGTACTTTTCTTCGCAACTAGCGTACGTCCGATGCTATCTAGAATCACAGCGTAGTCGGGCTCACCAATATCAAACGATGCCGACCCATTTCCTACTTCGTCCGCGAAGGCAATGTAGCGCTCGCCGTAATCTACCGACACCTGACGAATCCGATCACTAGTCACCACTGAACCACCGGAATAGTATTGTAGATCATCCAAACGATCGGTGCTTATTGTACGCTCTGCCCTCATAGCACTTACAGTGGCAGCAGTTTTGGGAACAATACTAATGGCAAAGAAATTCGCCCCCGCTGAAGTTCGCGCGACAGGATTCTCGGCATCTTCCACAACTTCATCTAATTCATAGAAATAGTCGACAAGCTTGTTCTTAAAAGAAGCCACTGGAAGTAGTTTTGATTCATCTGGACAAATTCCAACCGTAAATGATTGACCGTCAATCACTTTCTCTGCACAACCCAAGTTCTCATAGCGACAAGAGCTTCCTGAACAGCAGTACTTGTAGCTATTCGCTAGATAGTCACGGGCATTGGCAAACTTATCCGCATTACCTTCTTCAAGAGCATCCAAGTCACAGACATAGTCAGAAAATGGAGAGTAGATTGACGGAGGGTTAGATGGAATGACCGTACTCTGATCATCTTCGTCGGCGAGAATGATAACTCCTCTCAAAGAATCCTTGCGGAAAAATTTTGAAGCACTGGTCTCATTCACATCAAGAAATTCCGAAACAGAGCTGAGTCCACGCTCTGATCCACTTCCGGTAGTTCCAACTGAAATATTAACCATGAAGTCGTCAATCAACTGCTCTCTCCAGGCGTTGGCATCGGTGTTCTCGCTGGGCAATTGAGTGGCGATGATACCTTTTCCTGAGTGAACCGTATCATTAAGAGTTGTGTTCACACACTCTTCAACGTTCTTCTGAGATCCATCGGGACGAAGACACTTTTCAACACCCGTGCGGTCAGCAGAATCCCGAACTCCACAGTTCGGCCCTAAAACGCTTGAACCAGACTCGTTGCCCACGATGAACGTTGCTTGAATCTCAAAGCACAGACCAGATATGGGGCCGTCCCTGACTCCTGGGATCAACTTTGCATAATCAGAACCTCTTGCCCACGCAGGAACAATGTCTCCATAGCTAAAACCTGAACTGAAAGTTCCAGGAGATGAACTCATGTTCACACCCAAATCCTGAAGTGCAGCGAGCTTAGAGTCATTACCAGCGTTTAGACCTCTTCCCTGTCTATCCTGAATCAGATTCTTGAGGTGGAGCGATCGATACCCGGAACTCCCAGAGATCGGTGCATTGATATAGCCCGTAAATGCAGAATTAGCCAAAAAGGTGTCTGTAGTGATCACTCCAATTTGGATATCCCAGTTGGGGCTCATATAAACATCGGCAAAGCCCCGAAGTTTCTCACGAAGATTTTTTTGGACAACGTCCATACTAGCTGAATTGTCCACAACCCAGAGAAGGTCAATCTTGGTGTTGATTTCAGTCTTGGTTTGGAAAGTTTCTTCCGCTTGTTGATAGCGAAAACTATCCAGCAACTGACCAGTACACGCCTGAAGCATTAACATGATGACCGGAATGAAATATAAGCTTAATTTTTTCACGCTATTGAGTTCCTTTTTTTATTAACTATTTGTTTTCGCATTGAACACCAACGCTGGTATCCACTTTCCAATGTGCAATAAGCGCTTTAGCAGGCTTGCGATTCAGAACTTCCTTCAATTCATTCAATTCTTTTTGTAGTGATTTCTCGTCAGAAGTTGCACCATCCGTAAATCCAGCACTCAAGTTACTATCAGACGAACTATCGCCGATGGTATCCCAAAAATCTTTCTCAACTTCTGGGCAAACGAGGTTGCATTTCTCGCCTTTATTGCAATGCAGAGCCGTTACTTCCGCCTTGTTCTCAGCGAGTGTCCAATCAAGTCTTAAAGTGTCTTTTTGGACGACTTCGTAGTCCACTGGTTTCCCATCCACAAAAACACAGAAATTCTTCTTATTGACCTTAGTATCGGCGAGTTTAATTTCTTGAAGTTTACCTTTTAGAGTTGAAGTGTCTGACTTAAACGCGGTTTTCAAGCAAGGCTCTTGCTTTTCTTGCAGAACAGCTTCATTTTCAGATTCGGATATCTCGGACTTTGCTTTTGCGATAGCTCCCGCGCCTGTAGCTTTCTCAGGAGATACCAATGGCCCTAAGAATCCTCCTCCCGCAATCGACCCCGCCGAAATATTACCTTTGCTATCTTCGCTTACAAGAGTATCAGCCTTCTTAGACTTGCTCACAGTAACGGCTGAAGCCGTTGGACTGCCTGAATCTTCAATTTTTGAAGTGCTAGCCTTTTCCGAAGACTTATCTGAAGTTTTTGCATTTTCAGAATCATTTGCGTCAATCGACGTATCAGAGTCCTGAGTTGAATCTAGTTGACCTTGCTCTAACTCGGTTTGTTCAGAGATGATTTCGCTTTCACCACTGCTAGATGAATTCCAAACAAAGGGAACAACAGCCAAAATGAGAATAATACCGACTACGAGACCTAAGCCCTTTTTTTGCATGCTATTCATAAGCACTCCTAAAATGATTTTTTTCTGATTCCGGCAAAAGGGCGTACATACAAGGCCGGTTAGAGATTTGAAGTTACAATAATAAGTTTATCTGATTTATGCGTTGTTGTGTCTTAAAAAAAGTTTCCAAGCTTGATCTTCACGTTGAATTTCTACAATCTTCATATTGTGAGCTTTGGATTCTTGAGTTTCCAAATTCGTGCTAACGAGAGTGATGCCTAGGCCTTCAGCGAACGGCGGCATCAAAGAAGCATCTGAATATTCAAACTCAACTCCCATAGCTGTTTTAGAAACGATCGCTCCTTTAAATATATCCTGTCCCCACAAGCAATAGGCACTACCTGACGCCATCGGAATCTCCTTAGGCGTGTGAGCCTCTGGTGCTACATCCACAAAAGATGAAACGGCAGTTTTGCTACGAATCTCAGGATTACCCTCAGGAGCTGGATCAATCGGCCTCCACTCGCCCTTGCCCTCCTGCCAAATCCAGGAAAAGGAAAAGATCTCGCCCGTCTTTTCAAACTTTAAAACATCCTCGTCGAGATAAGGTCCGGTTACTTGGCCCGATTTTGATAGGTAATATCTATTCTGTTTCATATCTTAGTTACTCCTTGCAACTTTCGCATTCGTACACTTATTCGGAAGGTCAGCTTTAAAGCCGCCAAGTTCATCTTCCCAAATTTCACCCTTGCTAAGATCATTGGTAGAGATGCTTCCCCATTTCATTTCGTTTGGATTCAACTTGAACCCTTCCTTCTTCTTCAAGGAGGCCAACTTCTTAGCGTAGTCAGGATTCGCATTTGAGAAGATCACGTCTTGAGTCGCGCCTTGATAGACCTCAACCTCGATGAACTTGATATTTTCATCGATATCACTGAGCTGATGGCCGATTCGTGTATTGACGGCTTTGATGTGATTCTTGATCTCGGAAAGTAAAACGTTTCTTCTAGCCTCGGCCGTCTTCTTATTTGACTTCTGGACTAGCTTCCAAACAGGAGCAAAACCACGTAGAGAATCATATTCTTCAAGGTCATTTCTCAAAGCCGTTAGCTTCACCTCAATCCAATCAGGGATCAAGGCTGTGTGAGACTCTGTCTTCTGAAAATCTTCGAGGTCTTTCTTGATCTGTCTCACGTCTTTCAAAAGCTTTGTGACTCGAAGAGTCTGCCTGAGCTTTGCTTCCTTCTCTGCCTTTACAGCAAACTTGTCTTGCGTGAGCAATTCATTGATTTCACTTTGGCGACTCAGAAAGGCTGAACTTCTTACCCATTCACTCGTGAGTCTAAACGGAGCTTCTGACTCTTTCTTAAGAGATTTTCTCAACTCGCTGTAAAGATTATCACCAGACATTTTCTTATTGTCTTTAAGCCACTTCGCAACAGGGCCGTACTGCTTACGTAAAAGTTCCAGACTTCTCATAGACTCTGGGTAGTAGCAGGTCTCATTGAAAGCCATGGACATTACCATTAGCCCCTCAGGACTGTAAGTGTTCTGCAACCATCCCGTCTGAAGAGAAAGCGCCGTACCAATGGAGTCGTTGTACTTTCCAGACTTCAATTGAGCCCAGGCCATTTCAGTTAAAGCCGGGACCAGCTCATTGGCTTGTTTGTCCACCAAACTAAGGTAACGAACGGAGCTCTTGAAGGAAGAACTAGAGTAATGAAGCCTTGATGCCAAAATTCTCCAGTAGTTGATGTGGTTCTTGAGGTAGGCCTGACGAACTGGCTTTTGAAAAAATTGATCCATCTTCTCAGCACCAAGCTTCCAGTCTCTGTTCTCCCAATCAATAAGAGCCTCCATGACCAACTTTAAAGGAGAGCTTGAAGCCATGAACTTGGTGGACTGCTTGTATTTTCCTTGTTCAATTCCCCAACGATAAGCAATATAGTCTTTTAAGTCTGACTCAGGAAGTTTCGTCCACGACGAGTAGAATTTCGAAGATAAAAAGCGAGAAGCGTGTTCATGGTGAATCTTGATCAAACAAGCAAAACCTGCCTCACGGATTGGAGCATATTCTTTGCCATCCGGGATCGAACTAACAAGTCTCTCAAAGCCATCAGCCGCTACAGGGAAATGCCCCGAACGCTCGAGAGCATGAGCCAGCCAGTATTGCGAAAATAGCTGCTCATATCTCGTCACAGATTCTGACTTCAGGGAACGAGCCATAGCCATTCCCTCCATATTTGAAAACTCTTTACCCAAATATTTCTTGAACCGAGTCTGCCATTTTTGGTCGAGTTCAACTTTCTTCCAACTCTCACTGCTACTGCAAGCACCCTCTGAAGCAAAAACAACTGAAGGAAAAGCTACGAGCGCGAATAGAATGATATGAAATAGAATTAGTTTACGCATCATTTCACCCCAAACATATAGTTGATCTCAAGACCGACGACGTGATTCCAATGCCTAATAATGCCATTTGCTTGGCCTTTCTTTGGTGTGATCTCCTTTTCGTATTCAGTAGCCTGAAATGTTTGCGCTCTGTAATCCATCCGGAAGGACATGTTCTCCGACAAATAAAATCTCTGTCCCAAGCCCATACTCACTGTCATCGCCGCTGAATCACCCTCTATCGCAGTAGCACCACCTCCAAGAGTAAAGTGCATATCGTAGTAAATGATTTTAGCTCCAACCAGGGATAGCTTTCCGTACAGGAAGCTTCCCGAAACTTCTGAGCCAATATATGATTTGGGTGTGATGCTGTTAGATTCTTTTCCACCGGCACGCAAAACATTGAGAGCGTTAGACGGAGAAACGCTGTAGTTCCAACCCAAAAGTGAAAAGCCCCAGAACTCGGAGACGTTGTAACTGATGTTGCCTCCAAGCAAATTTACAGAAAGGAAGGGATCATCCATAGAACGTCCACCAAGAAGTCCAATTTGAATTTTTTCCTTTTTTGAATAGGTTCGGTTTTGAACCACACCCAATTGCGATTCCTCGCCCTGTGCCCAGTACTTTTCCTTGATCTTCTCGACCTCAAGAATATCCTCTTCGGGCTCCGAAGCCTTGGTGTCCTGTGCTTGTGAGATGGGAGAGATGGATACGATGCTAATGATTAAAAATGCTTTACTAAGATCAAGCTTCACTGATTACCTCCTGAGACGCTTGAAGATGAAGGGATATGATACAGCCACTTCTACTCCAGATTTTGGTTTGGGAAATTCCCAACGAGCCAAGCGTTTCAGGATACATTCATTTAGACGCTCATCGCGGACGGAAGATTTGTTTACATTTGCACTACGCACTCGTCCACTTGCTGCGATAGTGAAATCGACCACGAGTTTTCCCTCGAGGTCTGGCTTACGAATCATGGAAGACTCGTAGCAATATCTAATTTCAGAAATGTTACTATGGATCACTCGTCCAACTTCGTCACGGCTCAGGCCTTCATCAATGAAAGCTTCTTGGAGATTAAGACTCAAAAAGCCTTCTCCCTGACCATCAACACCGCCAATACCCAGACCGGCCGAACTCCCGCCAACATCATAAGCATTAGCATTGCCTGCTCCAGCCATAGCCACTTTAACGATGCTATCGCCTTTTGAGCCGCCCGCTCCGTGTCGTCGACCACCGATAGCCGTTCCATTGTTCTCAACTCCAGGGAGTACAGCAACGGCTCTATTTGGCGCGCTATTTCCTGCGACTCGAGTTGGAGCGCTAAGACCGCCACCAATGAGAGATGAGAAAGCGTTCTTCAGACTTTTCACCGTTGAGGCTTTTCGAGCTACTACTGGTTTCTTCTCTGTCTTAGCAGCTTGAGTCTGCCCCTTTTGAATCGCCTTCTCATAAGCAGCTGCTACCACAGAAGGACTAGGGGCATTTTTTACTCTAACTGTTCTCAATTCTTGCTTCTGCTCTTCCAATTCCTCAACTTCTGGGGTGGTGTTCCAAAAAGTCACAATCGCGAGCATCAAAAGCATCGTCACTGAGCCTGATGCATAAGTATTCTTCACGACCTTGTTAAAGAAGGTCTCTTCTGGGTCGACATACTTAAGATTTGGCAACTCATATTTCGTCCCTGAGAATTTACTAATCTCAGATTGCTGAATTTCACCAAACACCTCTAAGGGAAATACAGATATTTTGTATTCGGGTGAAATCTGAATGTTTTGAGCTTCTAATACTGACTCAGAAATCACAGCCTTCTGAAGTTTTCCAGTGGCGAGATTCGTGACTAGGAACTCAGAGTCCTTGTAGTCCAAAATCAAATTGATTGGCTGGTTCATCATCAACGGTTCGGTAGTGTCCCAAACCTGACTTCCAAGCAATTGATCTTGGTGTGATAGTTTGATCCAAAATCTCATTGTGAGTTCCTCATTTCCAACAGTAAGGCATCGTGAAGATCCTTATACCCGCCTCTTTTACGATAAAGTCTGTATTTCCTTGATGCAGAATCATCAGACAACTGACTAAGTGAATCCAACGGTTGTTTGTTAACACCCTCAACAAGTGCGTCTTCGAAATCAATCTTGGTTTCTCGGCTACCCGCGATAGCTGTAACCGATAGTGACAAAACAATTCCCAAAAATAGAGCTTTCATTATTTCGCCCCTTTCGTATCGTCCAATTTCCCAATGAATATTTTGGCCTCGAGTGCCTTCGCCGAATCAACTTTGATCTGAGCCTCAGACCAAGCTCCTAATTTCGCAAAAATTTTGGCATCCATAAGATGCTGTCTCATGGCAGTCGTGTTGGCTTTAGCCTTGCCTAAATTTGCTTGGATAAGCTTCGCCGAAACCCAGCGGTCTTTCTTCAAAGCGTAGTCGAATTGGTCTTCACCGGTTTGGCGGCCTAGTGGATCCAATCGTTTGATCTCGTCCTCAATAACTGAAATGTTGCTCACTTGAAGCTGAGCCGCCTGTTTGGTCAAGAGCTGAGCTTTGGCCTTCAACTGGTCAACAAAGACTTTACCTTCATCGCCCATCACATCGCGTATTTCAACAGCTAGGTCATCATAGGCACCTGCCACACCAAGAAATATAATTTGCTTGTAGTTTGTGAGAGGAACTGTCTTCGATAAGAAGTCAGCGCTGGTTTCAAAGTCTTTCAGGCGAGCAATACGATTTTCAATCGAGCTTCCATTCGATTCACGGATAGGATAGTTGCGGCTTAATAAAGAGCGGTCCGTTTCCATCTCGTCCTTCAACCAAGTTTCGACATGAGGTAATAAGCTCCAGTAAATCCTTTGATCCAATGAGCTCCAGTTTGAGAAGGCATTTCTCATGACCTTCATACGGTCTCCAAGCGAGGTCTTGAAGTTAGAAACGGCGGCAATATTGTAGAGACTTCTGTGAGGTTTATGGGCCTTAAAGATCTCATCAAAACTGATCCTGAAAGTGTCTCTTTTCCCTTGAACAGCTTCTAAGGCCACAAAGGCTTTGCAAACTTCAGCTTTTGATCTGCAAAATGCTTTGTGCTCAATGGCTTTTCTGTAGGAATGCGGAGATTGAGCCAAGAACGCAAGGTCTGCGACGGCATCAGCATTCTTTGCATCAAAGCTCTTGTTCTGGAGTTCAATATTGAGAGCATCTTCGTATCTCATTAGCTCAACCAAGGCATCGTGGCGCATGTCTTCGACCTTAGCGAGGAGAGCTTTGTCGTCGAAATCTCCGATAGAATCTTCAATACGCTCGACTAGGGGCTCGTATTTCTTAGAGGCCATCAGAACTTCAAACTCCATGATCCGGCATTTTTGAATTCTTGAGTTATCTTCCTTATATTTTTTCAGACAAGACTTCACGCCAGCAAGAACTTCTTCCGATTGTCCGGCTTTAAAGGAAGTCTCTACGTTCTTAATGAAGGTATCGCCTTCAATTTCTTTGATCTTGGCAACGAGCTTCTCATTGCCAATTTTAAGATCTTCTTTCCATTTGTTAGCTAGAGTATTGAGCTCTTGCCAAGATTGACTCGCAATCAATGTGTCCATCCATAAAACAAGTTGAGGCTCCAAGATGTCATCTGTTTCTTTTACATCCTTGATATTAGCAGCAATCGCTGTAAGCACATTAGCTCTATGACCGAAGTAGTATTGAGTCTTCAATTTCTCCCAGTCGTAGCGTCTAAGGACCAATCGCTCTTCTTTGCTAAGCTTCTCAGAAGCCCTGATCTGGTCGATCCATAATGTCCATTCGACAAAGTTTGCAGGCAGTGGTCTTGGACCCTTCTCTGAAGCTAGGGCTTTAGGAGTCACTTGTTCTTTAAGAATCTTTGAAGATCTAAGGTCTTCGAATCTCGAAGCAATCTTTCTCATCATGAGCGAATGTGAGGCTATTTCGTGTTCAGCTTTTGGTTTAGCTTTCTCAACTTTTAGTTGCTCATCAAAGGCTAAACTGTAGAAGCCAGTTGCTTTATGATAGTCTTTGATCTCGAAGTAAGCTTCGGCGAGATTGTAGTAGCCTTTTACAACATCCGTCCGATCCTGAACCGAGAGAACTCGGATCAAAGAGTACAAATCTTCCAACGTTGCTACGAGTTTGCCAACCTGAGGAGAGTTCTTATTTTCTTGAATGGCCTTATGAAGGTCCTTGGCTCCAAGGTCCACAACAGTCTTTAATTCAGTCCCGGCCTCCGTCTTCTCAAGATGAGGATTCGCCTTAATCAGCCCAATGATCATCTGCATATTAGGCTTCATTTCCGAATACAACCGTCGATTTTGTTGGTTCTCAATCAGCGTGTTTAAAGAAGCGAGTTTTGTCTCAGGGGAGTAGTCGCTATTGAGAACAATTTTGGACCACTGATCAAGAGACTTTTTATCATTCTGAGATCGGAGAAGCCCCGTAAAGCGAACAACCATTTTATCCGTAGGGCTTAGACCCGCATATTTTTTAAAACTTGGAATAGCCTTCTGCACTGAGAAACCACTCATATTTTTCTGAACACCTTCGAAGTAGAACAGTGCAATGTCTCTCACTGAGTTGCCACGAATCGCATCTTCAGAAGGCTCCAGGGCGTTGAGCTTACGAAACCTGTCATCGTAATACTTGATATGACGGCTAAGAATTTCGAGAGCAATTTCAATATTTGACAAATTGAAGTGAGCCCAAGCCATTTTATATAGGGCAAAAGGATGGTGCGGACTTTGAACTCTCCGCTCTAAGGGACGAAGATATTTAAGCGCGGTTTGATGGTCTTTGTCATCAATCGCAAATTCCGCTAGACGCATATAAGCAGGATCCGTCTCTGGTACTTCAGGAAATCTAGTGACTAGATCTTTGAAATCGCGGATCGCTGCCTTTTTGTCTTCTGACTCATCATGCGCGGTAGCACGAAGATAGACAACTTCAGGAACTCTCGGTTCTTTTGGAAACTTGCTAAGGAAGGAAGACAGGACCTCAACAGCCTTCTTCATTTCCTCGCGGTACGTACTTAGATCAAGTTTATCCTTACCTCGGTGAGCTTTCTCATGCGCTATACGGAACTTTATGGCAGCAGCCTCCAAGCGAGCCGTTCCCAATTGAAAGGTCAGGTCTGCCTCCCGGTCATAGCCTAAACGGCTTCCTGAGGTTTTTAGAAGTTTTTCAATGCGGCGGATCGCCTCACCCTGAATGGCCACAGCTGCTTGGTCGATTACGCGATCTTTGCGCTCATCGGCTTTAACAACCTTAAGCTTCATCTCACCATCTTCCGCAAAGGCGTTTGAGCCAATAAGCAGAGAGAAAATCGCAATGTATTTGAGAGACTTCATATCCATCGCCAACCTTATTCCATTGCCCTAACAGCCATTTTGAAGTCCGTTAATCCGCTGCCTGCAGCACTTGTAAGGATCACCTTTAAAGCTGCGTAAGGAGTGCCTTTGTCAGCTAGGATGATCACTTTATTTGATCCAGGGTCCAGGCTATCAACCCCACCCTTCTTCTCTTTTAGAACTTCAAACAGCCTCTTCGAAATTCCAACGGGCAATAGATCGTCTGATGGAAATTTAAAATCCTTTAGCTCGAGAATTGATTCGCCCTCGACAACAAGGTGATCTTTTGAGATCTCAACCTTCATCGCCTCAACAGGTTCGGATTGATTGACAGCCATCGGTAAGTCCAACTCAGCGGTCGGATTGACCACCATCGCTCCAGAAGCATAACTCTTCAAAAGGAATACCAAGAGAACCACAAAGATGTCAGCCATAGCCGTGATGTTTAGCGAAATATCACCACTAGACTTTTTTCTTTTAACTCCGATATTGAGGCCGCGTTTTTTTCTTCTCATATTGATACCTTAGAATCCACTTAGCTGAACTTTCGAAACATGATTTCTTACTTGGTCCATCACCGTTATGACTTGCTCGTAAGGAATCTCGTCGTCAGCGCTAAGTAATGCCGTTTCCGGGGTTAATTTTGTTTTGGCCAAGACTGCAATGATACTACCGTCGAGGTCGGCAAGAGCCACAAAAGATTTCTCAATTGTTTTATTGCCTTGTTGAATGGTGAGCTGAAGTTTGTCATTTCCTTTGATCTCGATATTCAAAGACACCCCTTGTGAAGTGCTTTGAACGGTTCCACCAGGAGACGACACACCAGCATCCAGCATTTGAATGGAGAGGTAGCTGAGGGACACCATCAAGAACGCGATCAACACGACCAAACAGTCGATGATCGGAGCCAAGTTGAGCTCGAAATCTTGCGAGGCCCCTTTGCCACCACTAGCAGATGTATCGATATGAGCCATTAAGCCACGCCTTCCAAGTTTTTACTCTGGTTGTTTTGTGGTCTAAAGTAGCGCATTCTCAAAGTGTCAGTGCAACGTAGGGCTGCATCATCAACTTCGGATTGAAGCTTGTTGGCTTTGTTGGTCAAGAAGGCATAAACAACCATACAAGGGATCGCAACACCTAGACCAAGCATCGTCGCATTCATGGAAGTCGAAATACCCGCTGAAAGCAGTTGTGATTTCATCGCGGGGTCAGCATTCGCTACCGCTTGGAAAGATTGAATCAATCCTAAAATCGTTCCAAACAGTCCCATTAAAGTCGCAACGTTTGCGATTGTTGCAAGGTATGGAGTTCGTTTCGTGATCGAATCGTTTGTTTCACCAAGGGCAATGTTAATCCCTTGCTCAATCGCTTCGTCTGGAAGGTGACTTCTTAGTAGAGCCGTCTTGACGACTTTTGCAACTGGTTTTTCGAGGTGCTGATCACACATCGCCACAGCCTGAGCTGTTTCATTGCGATTCACATAATCGCTGATTCGATCCATGAAAGCTTTGGTGTCTTTCATGGGATAGGTTTTTAAGAGCGATCGGGAACGTTCGATCGTGATGGCGATGGCAAACAAGGCCGCAATGAGTACGGGTGCTGCGTGTAAAAAATTGTCGATGATAAATTGAAAAAATCCCATGGACTGTAGTCCCCCTTTAAGTGGCTAAATCGATAGATTTTTGTTGAAATGCCAAAGGAGCCCCTAAGACCACCTATGGAACATAGGAAGAAAATCTGGGGATTCGATGGATGCTTTTGTTTAAGACTCAAGCGTCTACTTCAACAAATACTCCCGCGTCTTTCAGTTACATCCATCGTCTGCGAGGGTCGATACCCTTACAGTTATACAGGTTTCCTAGCTAAATGTTGCATTAAGTTTGCTTGAAGATCATTTTACAATTCTTCACGAAATCTTAGCAGACGTCAGGGTAGCCATTAGTGATAAACTAATATAGTTATGAATGAAGTACGTTTGCAGCCCCATTATCTTTTATCATCCTTCTTAATCTTAAGTATGAGCTCTTGTGGCATACAGGGAGAGGAAGCGACGGCCTCTATTTCATTGTCTATGGATCCCGATCGAGTTATCGATGCATCGATGTCTGAATCTTTTAGCGAAAGCGCCTCGATCAGCACGACTCTTCTTCCCCCCAATCCTGTTCCAACCGAGTTTATTGCTCGAAAATTTCACAACACGTACTACCCTGTCGATACCCAGTATAAACTGGTCAAACAAAGAATGTGCTATATAGCCCACGTCGCTAGTCCAACCTTCAAACAACATATCCACTACAATGAACAAGATACTGGCTACCGCGACTGCAGAAGCGATGCCCCGGTAACAGGACACTTCTTTGGTCCAGCACCCTATAATGGATCTATCAATATTTCGGTCCCGCCCGGAGACAAAATGCATATTGAGATTCTGGGCTTCGAGGTCGATGGTCAAGATGACTGCAGTGGAAAAATTCTCTTCGGTCCGGTATCCACCCTACTCGTAACAAACACTGGACCTGACAGAGTTACAAGACCTGCTATCTATTATCGAGGACGAAGAATCGACGCTCCTTTCCTGGACTTCTCAAAACCACTTATGTCCAACCCCAATGGCGGAATTTACAAATTCTACGACTCAGGACCCGTAAATCTAGTAACGGGTGATAACCAGATTACTCTTACAGCTCAAAATTGGAAAAATGAGTGGGAAACAGGAACTACCCTTCCCCCGCTCTACGGATGCGCTGAGGATGCCACACTACACTTCTATGCAGATAGTGCCGCTACAACGCCGCAAATAAGCCATCGTGGATCAGCGGTCTCCATGTCTGTTGAAGAAAATCCGAGCCCCACGACACTTTACCAAGGACACCAAGCGCCGGCAGGAAACACTCTTGACGGTCTCTCAATGTTTGAAGGCTCGAGCGATTATATGCCCAGCGACAGCCTACTCAAGATCGAGTGTCCGGCGGGTGCTAAAAAAATGAGTGTCGCGCTCTATGAATTTCCAAATAGTAGCTCTATCCAACCATCCGCTACACTTTACAATTGTGATCAAGAAATCAGGAGAGCTGATGGATCTATAACCCAGGGAGTATATGTGGAGGACATTAGTAGCGTTTTACCTACCGATAGCGGTAGATACCACGTCATTCTGGCAACGCCATACAGGGGAAACCAGGTAATGCGGGCCCACAGAAGACTTTGGAAGTTCAAACGTAATTGATCTCAGAAAAATGCGGTCAGCAATAAATTTCCTTGAATGCGATTGTACTTGGCGGCGTCAGAACTTGAAAAACTCTGATTTAAGATCAATTGAAATCTAGATTCAAGCCAGGCATTGAGCATATGAGAGACCGAGCTTGTACTCGAGAGCAAAAAATCTTTTCTAGATTCTGCACTTGAATAGT
>JAACVK010000085.1 GCA_009991595.1 bacterium
TCGTTAAATAAATAGTTAAATTTACTTTAGAATCCGGAGCTCAAATGTCAAACTTCACCTAGATTACGGACATCCTCCAAACTAAGCTTGCCTCTTTAGATGTGACAGAGGTCGTTTTCGACAGCACTAAATACACAAATGCAAAAGAATTGAAGTTTTGTCTTCATGAATTCATTGATGCTAATCTTTATGATGTTCTTCTTTACTTAGACACTGACATTGTTGTGAGAAGCGACATTTCTACGCTTTTTCAATATTTTAGAAAAAACACGTTTGTAGGGCACATAGAGTATCCATACAAAAGTATGGCTGCTGTGTCTGCGCTCGGAGGTCTCGGTGGATATGAAATACCTTTGAGCGCCTATTTTTCTCCCTGTATCAATACTGGCGTTTTTCTGGTTGATACTAAGCTTCTTCCCTCTGTTTTAATGAAGTGGAAGAAAATGAGAGATAGTTGGCCCCGCAAGGGCAAGTTTTATGATCAACCTGCTTTTAATGCGCTTGTTTCTGAGGGCCAGATTGAGTTTGAGGCGTTTCCACCTTACATCGTTAGTTTAGACTTTCCAATTCAACTTAACTTAGATCAAAGAATCGCGGATCATATTTTTAGAGACAAAACCAGGGCATTAGAGAAAATGAAAGAGACTCTTGCCAAGCTTGAGTCTGCAGAAACCCTTTCCTAGCCTTTCTGCATTAGTCTTCATGGTATTCAATTAGCTTAGAGCCATTTGAATGCTTCCAACGAAGCCGGACATTGATGTATTTTGAGGGACCAGTCTCTTCCACCGTAATGCTAGAGAGATTGTGGGCAGTGTCTACATCAATGAACTTGTTGTTTCTAACGTAGGCCCTGTCGGAGACTGAGTTAATCTTGGAGTCGCCAATTCTCATTCCGGTGATCCCCCCTTTGATAACATTGTCTTCTACGACCAGTCCTTTAGCTTCGTTAAACTGGAAGCTTTTATCGGCAGTTCGTCTGCTATTGATCGCTTCGCAATCAATAGCTCGAAAGTTATAGGCACCTTTTGAAGTTCCTACTGCATCTTCTCCCACGTTCAACCATGTAATCCTTTCGACTCCACTGTCAGGCACATAAAAGTAAACTGCGTCTTTGTTGTTTCGTATAAAGCCATTTTTAATGACCAATGGTATTCTTACTCGTATGAGAGGTTCTTGATCCTCATCCTGACCACCGTCCCCACTTTGATTCTTCCCATCAAGGATTCCACCGTTTAGATCCCAGGTATAGACGTCTTTTGATTTATTGTAAGAATATTTAGAGCCCTTCAACCTGGAAACCGCAGTCTTTAAGTTGCTTTCGGTACGGAGAGTGAAATTGTTCTTCACATAGAAGACAGCTGCGTCGCTCTTTGGACTTCTGAAAACGTGTGGGGGTTCAGAAGGAGGTTGAGGGTCTGTCGGTGGTCGTGGATTTGTGGGTGGTGTAGGGGTTGGAAGCCGACCTCCTCCCGCAAAAACTTCTGTGCACATTAAACAAAGTAAAAAAAATGTGGTCGCCACTAATCTCATAATCATAATTATTTCCCCTCCCAAAACTCTTCGGCAGTTGAGTTTATTACTTAATCAAAAATCATGGATTGGGCATAATATGGCAAGTGAAGCTACTTGAGAAATGGAGTAGTGGTTCATTGGAACATTGTGCAGAGAGTTGTCTGAAGTTCAGATAATTCTCTGCACAATGTTAGGTCGAACTAAATGAGAAATTAAGACCCAATTAAATAGGGCGACATTTATAGACGACTTTTAGTCTGCCGTTCATCATGGTTAAAACAGCCTGATCTTTGGTGACTTTATATTCAAAAGCATAATTTAAACCGAAGTATTTGGTTTTACCTTTTACTGAAAAAGCGTCTTGGTCCAATTGCTTTGCGGTGTAGGTTTTTGATTCTCTTGATTTGCTGTCGTTAATTTTTTCAGAAATTACTTCAACTTCGTTTTGCTTTGAGGTGTTTTTGAAAACAATGACTAAGTCTTTAAATCCAGAAGGACCACTTTGGTAACTGCATTCCAAAGGAAGCCGAACTTCGGCATGTGAAGAAAGGGAAAGCAGTAGTAAAGCTCCGAAAAATAGTTTGATCATATTTAACTCCTTTGAACCCTCTCAGCGAGGTTGCGGTCGCGACCCTAGCACAGCGGTTAAACTCTTTTCAAAAACTTAGGTCTTTAGAACCTAAAGCATTGATTTTTATTGAGATATAAGAGACTGCTCATTCTAGGTCTTAACTAAAACTTAACTTATAAAGCTCTAAATTCGTGTATTATATAAAGTATGAGAATTTTGTTAAAAGTGACTTCGTTCATTTTAGTTTTATCTTCCTTTGGCATACAAGCTAAGGCTGTGCACGAAATTGGCACTAGTCGCTCCAATCAACCGGAAGCAGCGGAACCCTTCAGGCTAATCATACCTATAACAAAAGAGTCTAAAGAAAAGAAGGCGGTTGAGATGTCTCTTTACGTTCTCAATAAACTACAAGAGAACGGTAAAATTGGGAATCAGGCTGTTCTCGATTTTCTTTCAAAACCTGCACCGCCGGAGGACAAAGAGAATCCGCAAGCAAAACTTGCAATGTCAGGGCTAGAGGCAGTGTCGGTGCATCTCGATGAAGATGTTCCATATATTATTTTTTACGACAAAACTGAAAAGAAGAATTATTGGCTCTACCTTTCCAGGTCTCGGGAAGTGGGCAACGCTGTGAAGTGGAAAGATAAATATTTCACAGCTGAACTGAGAAACGAATAATTATTCTCTTAAAAATACGCCCGGATCACCTTCTATAAGGTCGATCGGTTTTGCGTTGATCAACTGAACTCGTCCATCGGGGATCTGGTTTGCTAGCATTTGTATGAATCTGGCTCCCGACATCGAATGCCCAACAATGAGCATTGTCTTGCCAGAGCCTGCGTGTCGGCTTCTGACGTTGGAAACAACGTCTCGAAGGCCACGCATGGCGGCGTTTCTGTCTTCAGAGGACTGACTCCTCCAGCAACACTCCGTCAATTTGGGGATCGTCTCCGCTTTTGATTGAAGATCTATAATGGACTCTAAAATTTAATCACTTCGCACGGCAACATTGGCTTTTTCCTGTTCTTTTTCAAACACAAAGCCCACGCCGTCATTTTTAATTTCTAAGCCTGCATCAAATTTCTTGCCGGCTTTAGACTTAAAGCCCTTTAAAAGGTCGCTTTTTCCGCTTTCGAGAATCTTTTTAACCTGAGTAAGAGAGATCCTTTTGCCGGCTATTTTTTTCCATATCTTAAACTGGCAGCCTTCACGCCACCTTTGACAAGAATAGCTTTTGGGAGATTCTACGACGTTAGATTTGCAAAGAGGACACTTGCCGTAGGAATTGCCGGCTTTCTCATCACTTCCTCGCGCGGGAGCAAATGAGAGCGAAGCTTCCTTCCATTCGTCTGCACATTCTACAATGAAGGCTCTCATGTTGATCATGAAATTTCTTGGGCTACCCTCTCCGCGGGCAATGTCATCGAGTTCTAATTCCCATTTTGCCGTTTCTTCCGGACACGCAATGGACTTGGAGCGTTTCATGGCCAACAAATTTTTAATGAGAAACTGCCCTTTGGGTAACGCTATTAAATTTTTCGCTTTTCTTTCCACATAACCCCGGTTTAACAGGGTTTCGATAATTTGCGCTCGAGTTGCTTGAGTTCCCAGTCCTACGTCTCCACGGAAAGCCTTTTTGTAGGCTTTGTCTTCCACTAAGCGAGAAGGATTGATCATGTCCTGAAGCAAGGAAGCTTCGGTGTATTCAAATGGAGGTCTGGTCATTTTTTTTTCAACCTTGAGAGACTCAATTTTCCCGACTTCCTTTTCGCTGAGCGGTGGTAGGAATTGTTCTTGGCTTTGCCCCTCCAAGGCTTTCCAGCCTTTTGAAATAATTCTCACGCCCGTAGATTTAAACTTATGTTTATTAATCGAACAGACTACATTTGTGTCTTCGTATACGAAGTTTTCAGAAAAAACGGCAACAAACCTTTTAACAACTAAATCGAAGAGTTTTTTTGAGTCACCCGTTAGAAAGGCATGTTTAAGTGGAATGAGGGCGTGGTGATCCGTGAGCTTGGCGTCATCAAAAACTCGTTTATTCTTCAGACTCACTCTTTTGGTGTCAAAAGAGCCAAAGTAGTTAGAGTTGCTTTTCCTAAATTCGTTTAAGATTTCGTTCACCGCTGATAGGGAGGCTGTGCCAAGCACGCGTGCATCCGTTCTAGGGTAGGAGAGGCACTTGTACTTTTCGTAAAGCTCTTGAGCCACATTTAGTGTTTGTTTTGCCGAAAAGCCCAACAAACGGTTGGCAACTTTTTGTAACTCAGTCAGAGAAAAAAGCTGAGGCGGAACCTGGGATTTCTTTTCTTTCTCTACACTCTCCACAGTGACCGGAAGTCCCTCACAAATTTTGAGTATATTGAGCGCTTCAGCTTCTGTTTTGATGTGAGTATTCTTTTCTTTAACAGATGGATCAAAAAACCTGCCTGAGAGTGTGCCTTCTTGGAAAAGAAACCTCCCGTCAACGAGGTAGAAGGGTTGGGCTTCAAAGGAGTCGATTTCTTCTCGCTTTTTGACCAGAAGTGAAAGAACGGCCGTCTGAACTCGCCCAACAGAGAAAAGATCTCCCATTTTAATGGTCGCAAGTCTGGAGAGATTCATTCCGACCATCCAGTCGGCCGATTGCCTCGCCCTTCCTGCGTAGTAGAGCCGATCATACTCAGATAGGGGTTTAAGATTCTCCATTTCCTTTTTTATGACTTCGGGGCTGAGTGCTTGAGAAGTCCAAAATCGAAAAAGCTCAGCCGTTGTTTTCTTTGAAGATAGAATGGTTCTTCCAATCAGCTCGCCCTCTCTTCCAGCATCTGTTGCGATGATGATTCGTTTTAGATCATTCCGTTTGAGAAGGTCTAGAATGATAGAAAGCTGTGATTTTGTTTTTTGATTGGCTTTGTAGAGCAATCTTTCCGGCAGAATTGGAAGCGAGCTGAGGCTCCATTTTTTCCACTTAGGATCGTAGTCTGCTGGGTCTTTGAGTTCAAGGAGGTGTCCAATGGCCCAGGTGATGATAAAAGAATCCCCTTCAAAAGAACCATTCCCTCGTGCCGGCACGGCCAAGGCTTTTGCAAAGTCTCGCGCAACGCTCGGCTTCTCTGTTAGAATTAATGTTTTCATAGTTGAGTTTAGTTAACAGTAATCTTTTATACCCAATATTCACCCTAAAATAGCTTTTCTTTAGATAATTGTGATGGTGCCTTGCTTGAGTGGATTTGAGGCGCTGAATGTTGAGGCTTGCGTAAAATCCAAACTAAGTCAGATGGTATTTCTTCTTTAGGCGATGAAGATCAGCTGGGCGGGCTCTAACTCTTAGGCGCACTCCCAAATTCTCATAGCTTTCTTTTATGACTCTCATGTTTGATCGAATATCGCCGACTATCCCGGTTACATTGTAGGCAGCAAAGACGTCTTCTTCGAGCATGTCTTTTTCAAATGCGCTTAAAATTATTTCCCTTAATTTTTTTATGTCGTCCGGATTGCGCGAAGACATGACAATGGCCTGAGGAAAGTTTTCTTTAAGCGAGGTCTTCTCTTCTTCTGTGAGTCGGTCACTTTTGTTAAATATAATGTAACTTTGAGTATTTTTAACCCCCACTTGGCTCAAGACTTCTTTTGTAATTTCGAGTTGCGAGGGATAGTTTGGATCAGAGGCATCGACGACATAAAGAAGTAAAAAGGCATTCAAAGCTTCGTCTAGAGTGGATTTGAAAGAGGCCACTAAGTCGTGAGGGAGCTTTTTTATAAAGCCTACAGTGTCAGAAATTAAAATTCTTGGATGAGTTTCCGGGTGAAGCGCTCGCACGGTTGTGTCGAGGGTAGCAAAAAGTTTATCTTCGACTAAAACCTCGCTTCCAGTTAAAGCACGCATCGTTGATGACTTTCCTGCGTTTGTGTAGCCAATCAGAGCAACGCTGAGTTGATCGGAGCGAACAGAGCGTCGACCCTCTTGTTCTTTTTGGACCTGGAGCAATTCTGTTTTAAGTTCAGTGACTCGGTCTCGAATATTTCGGCGGTCTAGTTCTAAGGAGCTTTCACCTGATCCTCTGCCCGCCTGACGCTCGCTTCCTCCGCCGGTTTCTCTAAGGCGAGGGGCCAAATATTTGAGGCGAGCGATCTCGACCTGCAGTTTGGCGGCACGAGTTCTGGCATGGCGACTAAAGATTTCAATAATAACTCCACTACGATCAAGTATCTCGACGCCTAAAGCACTTTCTAGGTTTCTCATTTGTGCGGGAGATAAGTCGCAGTCGAAAACGACTATATCGGCCTTAGGTAAATCAATTATGTCTAGATCAGGATCTAGTGAGTCTGCTTCAAATGCTTCGTCAACATTCTTTTCTTCTTCAATTTTTAGTGCCGCTTTGGATTTTTTGGCGAAATTACCACGCTCAACGATCCCCGGTCCTCCCGTGTATTCGGCTAAGTGTTTGAGCTTGCCTTCACCAACAACGGTAATGTTTTTTGTGTTAGGCCTTTTCTGAAATTCTTTGGCCACAACATCAAAGCCAAGAGTCGTTACAAGACGCTCTAGCTCATGAAGAGATTCCTCGGAGTCAATGTCCGAAACTTTAGGAGTTTTGATGGCCACCAATAAAGCTCTAGGCTTTTCTTTAATCGTTGATTTCACAATGCCTATTCTATCCTCAATCGCTCACTTAGGGGATAGCACAACAAATTGACGAGCCTGTCTTCGTCTAGAGATTAAGAAAGCCAATGAAATCAAGCTTGATTGCAGTGGGGAGAAGGCACCCGAAGGGAGGGTTTTAGACTTCAATTCGAAATTGTTGCTGGAGTAAACTGGTCTTTAAGTCTAGAGAAGGAGGGCATGGAACAATACTTTTTAGATTACGCTGCCCTACAACAACAACGCTGGATGGTTTCGGATAACCATAGAACAGACGCATTTGCTCAAGCGATTACCGAGGCTGTAAAGCCGGGTGATCTGGTTATTGATGTAGGAGCTGGAACGGGCTTGCTTTCAATCCTGGCCGCTAAGGCTGGAGCCCGCCAGGTTGTTGGTGTTGAAAAGTCGAACATGGCTATTCATGCTAAAGAACTTATCGAGCACAACGGCCTGACTGGTCGTGTAGAAATTTTCCATGGCGACGCGAAAGATTTGCAGCTGAATGAAAAGGCAGACTTGATTGTTAGTGAATGGATTGGACATATGGGTTTTGTTGAAGCCATGTTCAATTCTGTCATGAAGGTGCGTGACGCATGGCTGAAGCCAGGTGGTAAAATGCTTCCTTCTTCGATCGATATAATGTTGGCGCCGATAGACGATAATGAACTTTTTTATAAGTATGGTCCCGGGTATTGGCAAAGCCAGTTAGTTCATGGAATCGATTTTTCAAAGTTCACCGCGCAAGAGCTCGAGATGGGGCATTCTAGCCAGATTCGCTTGTATGATAAACACGTGTTGGCCGATGCTAAGTCCATCAATCATATGGATACAGTTTCTGCCAAGCCTGGGGCGGAGAAGAGTGTTGGCTCCGTTGAGTTTGTGATACAAAAAGATGGCGAAATTAATGGTTTTGCCGGGTATTTTAGCACTCAGCTCTCTCCTAACGTTGTTCTAGATACTTCACCGGCTAGCCCTCATACTCATTGGTCGCAAACCTATCTGCCGTTCTTTCCTACCAAGGTAAAAGAGGGTGATAAGGTCAACGTGAACTTTGATATGGACGAGGCTTTCAATGGAAGTCGCCAAATGAAGCTGAATCTCAGAATTGAAGATAAGGAAATTCAATACGTATTGGACTAAGTTTTGAGGCATTTGTGCCTTTGGAGCTTCTTCTCTAGTTTGTTTGTGGGGCTTAGGGTGAAGTAAGGCATTGTTAATACTGCGGAATTCTCTTCAAAAAACCAGTTCATTTTTGTTTGCTATGCAAAGTTGCTCCTTTTTTGCTAGGGTGCAGTTTTTTAAAAAGGGAGTGTTCTATATATGAAATCAAAATTTTTATTGTCTACTTTTCTAGTCGGTTTATTGAGCTTCACAGGTTGTGAAAAGCCTGAGTCTGCAGCGAAAAATATTCGACTTTCTTTGTCTAATGAGGTTTCAGCTTACGGCGAACTTCAGAAAAAGGATTCTTCGGCAAAAGCTCAGCCGGTTCAAGGTGAGTATGTTGCAGCCGCATTTTCTTCTTGGGTTTCAAGTTTAAGGTCTGTGTCTGCTCAGTTAGGCTCTTTGAATAAACTGTTAGAAAAGGCCAAGCCCGAAGAAAAATCGGCTGCTGAAGTGGAAATTGCTATCCTTAAAACAGAGCTGCTAACAATTTTGTCAAGAAGTTACCAGATGACTCTTTACGTTCCATCTTGGCAATATTCAGATGCCGTTAAATACGCGAGAGATGCGAATCAAGCTTTGCAGAATATCACAATTGAATATTCTGTTCTTTTCCCGACTTCGTCGTCGAAGGAAAATGCTTTTCCAAAACTTTCGTTTGATATCATCAACGACAAAGAAGTTTACAGCACTTTGAACGACTGTAAGCGATCGGTAGGTATTTCTTTGGTTGCTGTGAGTTTGATCGATGAAGGTTGTTCTGAGATTGCAATGAGTGCCTGTGGGCACCAGCTCGACAGAGAGTGTGTGACGAATGCTTTGACTAATTTTGCGATCAAACTTCCGTTCGCTGTTGAAGAAACCGACACAACTTTTGATGCTTGTTATCACTATTATGTGTCAGAAAATGTTAACTCTGCGTCCGAGTGGGTTCGCTCATACAAGTCGAAGCTCGGTCAGGAATTGGAGCGAGACATTGAAAGTTGTTACAAAACTCCAATCTATTCATGGTAGTAATTATTAGTTGTTACATTGTATAGCTTTGAAAAGCTCTGAGGTCATAGTTGATCTCGGAGCTTTTTTCTAATGGGATTGGGAGCTCTAAAGGTTAAAAATTGAGATGAGAAAGAAGAAGAAGTCTAAGAAGAAAGTAGACGCTAAGGCTGCTCAAATGCCCGATGATAATAAATCCTTAGTGAGTTGGTTTCCAGGCCACATGCTCAAGTCGATGAGGAAAGTTCGCGAGGCCCTTAAGCTGGTTAATATAGTTCTTGAGGTTCGTGACGCTAGAGCTCCAATCACTACAAGCAACATGGCTTTTACTGAGCAATTTAAAGATAAAAGCAGTCTGGTCGTTTTAAATAAGACAAACCTTGCCACTCCAGAGAGTGTTCGAACCTGGAATAATTGGTTCTCCAAGTCTGGATTAGACTATTGTTTTTGTAATGCTCTCGATAAAGACTCACTTGCCGCTATTGTAAAACAGTCACTAAAGATTGTTAATACTAAACTCCTAGAGGCTAATCCTGATGCCTCTGCTCGAAGCAAGATTAAGATGATGGTCATCGGATTGCCTAATACTGGCAAGTCTACCATTATCAACAAGCTTTCAGGCAGAGATGCTTCGAAAGTTGCTGACAAGCCGGGGCAAACTAAGCAACAGTTATGGGTAAAGGTTAGCAAGGAGTTAGAGATTTTAGACACTCCCGGAATACTGCCGCCGAGGATTAAGACCCAAGACCAAGCTTTGATTCTTTCGTCACTTCATGCGATTCCAGAAAGTGTTGGTGATAGCGAGGACACAGCAGTTTTTCTAATTAAGTACTTTCTTGCTCTGGATAAGAGGATGTTTAGCAAGTTTTATGATTTCGAGGATGGAACTGATCTAGACGATTCGACTACTCCCGTCATGCAAGTGCTTGACTCGGTGGCCACCAAAAGAGGTTGTATCCTAAAGAGAGGCCAGCTCGATTACGAAAGAGCATCCAAAATTATAGTTTCTGATTTTAGAAAAGGTCACTTCGGCTCCGTCTGTTTCGAGCTACCCTCGGATTAAATACTTTAGGTCACCTTCTTTGTTTTTTGTAACATTCACCTGGAGGAATAGGTGCTTCGTGACTGTCTTTTGTTGAGTGCGATTCAATTCAATTCGGAGTTTCTGGCTTCTTCTATGGTGGTAATCAGGCGTCGAACCCTACCCAGCATAGCTATTGCATCAGCATGGGCCTTTTTGTTCTCTGCGGTTAGGGACTCAGGATTGATGGTTTCTAGTGGACTAAGGACAATCGAGAGAGCTCGCCTATAGTCGACACTGGCTGTGATGTATTCAGCAGTCAGTGGTTCCAAAAAGAAACGGATATCTTCTTTGCTAGCGCCTGCCCTTGCTATTTTGACGAGTTCTGCAATCTCATCTTTGCTCCATCCAGCCTTTGAGAGGTTGCTTTTGAGCGCTGGGATTGCCGCAATTCTTTCGCTTTGGGTGAGTGTTCTGAATTGGCTGAGCTCAAGAACGCTTAGTTTAAAACTGTTAAACTCGTCTCTGGTGTCGACGTTGATCTCGTCAATGTAGCGGACCCTCTTAAGAATTTCTTTTAAAGATTCATTTGGATCGTTCTTTAAATGATTGTTGGCCCATAAATAAGTTGAGCATTTTAAAAAGTTCCATTCGGGCCGAGCTTCTAAGTGGTAGGCTGAGAGTATTGCGGTGAGTGCGACAGCCTTTGGAGAGAGTGTGAAGAGGTTTCGAGGCAAGCGCAACATGATGTGTTGGTATCGTGATTTTTGCGGGTTTTATTTAGCGGATTCGACCGAAAAAACTTTGGTCGAGTGGCGTTTTGCCGATGAGCTCTCGCTGGGGGGGGAGTCGCTTGTTAGCCTTTACAAAATCTTCATAAAGAATCTCGGCCAGATTTGGGTTTTCGATTTCGCCCTCATCATAGAGAAGCTTGCCGAACGCTTTGATTTCTCTTTCCATATAGGATCGGTTTGAAAGGTATAGTGACTTCCATTCAACCACGGACTTAGTTCCACCATCGGGATAGTAGCTCGCTAGATTGCTATCTAGGAGGTGCCTTCCGATTGAACGTCCTTGCCAGACAAAATCAAAAATAAAGCGTTCGCTAAACTTTCCAAATTCAATTGTGGCGGTTGGCATGCCGTAGGGATTTTGTTTTTGTATTTCTGTGAGTAATTTGAAAAGCTTATATCGGGCCACATAAGCGACGAGTCCTTCGTAAAAAGTTACGGCCTTGCTTCCGTATTCAGGGGAGTCAATCCATTTGACTCGAGCACTTCGATTATAGCCGAGTAGGGCAGGGCTAAAGGAGTCGATCATGACTTTGAATGTGTCGCCGTCCAAAACGGAGCTGACTCTCCCATCCCAGCGCCACTGCTCACTTGTGATCATTGCGTTGACTGAAACACTTCTCTTCGCTCTGAGTTGTCCTGCTTTGGGGCCTCGTAGGTAGGCTTCACGGTGTTGATGTTGATTGACAATTTTATTGAAGCTTTCTAGTTCCTGAACATGACGGGGAGAGCGAATGATGAGTTTTGTGAATTTCTTTGGCTGATGCACTAAGAATCTTTCGATGGCTCTAGCTGAAAATCGACCAAGGTGTAAATCCAAAACGCTGAGGGTTTCGTGCTCGTAGAAGCGGCTCAATCCACCCCAAGGAAGTTGGTCGGCTTGCAATAGGCGAAGTCTAGGAAGTTCAACAATGGTAGCAAGTAGAGCTCTTGAAATAGAAATTTTTCCGAGTAAAAGCTCTCGAAGGCTTCCACGGTTTGCGAGAACGATCTGAGCTATTAGCTTTGAACTCAATGACGAGTTTTTACTTAAGTCTAGGGTTTCGAGATTTTTAAGATGAGGTAGCAGGGCATTGATTTCTCGATTTCCTAAACTTCTAGCAGGATAGATGAAGGATTTTTCTTTTTGAATTCGATCAACAAGTTCTTGAAGGGAGGCGTCGAGTTTGTGTTCAATTTTTTTATAAGTTCCTGGGAAGACTCGTCCAGTCGCTTTCTCTAATTGATAGCCGCACCAATTAAGGACCCCCGCTTGGGGTGAGCCGCTGAATGAGAGGGCTAACAAGAGGATGGCGGCCGGGAGACTTGTGCGAAACATGAGCCTCTATTAAGCAAATAACGCCATGCACTACAACCCTTAAGTTGAGGATGAAGCGGAAGCCATACAAGAGGGACCGTTTAGCGCCAAAGCCTTTGGAATTCTGATGGTTCTCTGCTCAAGCTGTGCTAGTTAAGGTCACTTCATTTTAAGTTCAAACAGCCAGCGAAGAAGAAAAGAAGCTATTTATGATTCTAGATATCAGAACATCTCTCGGTAACATCAATTATAAGAATGAAATTTTGTCGGGAATAACAGTGGCCATTGCACTTGTTCCAGAATCAGTGGCCTTTGCCCTCGTTGCGGGCGTTCCTCCTTTGGTCGGGCTTTATGCTGCATTTTTGGTTTCTTTGATAACTTCTATCTTTGGTGGAAGGCCTGGCATGATTTCGGGAGCTACCGGTGCTTTGGCAGTCGTTATGGTGAGTTTGGTGGCCAATCACGGCATCGAGTATCTCTTTGCGACGGTTGTCTTAATGGGGTTGATACAAGTAGCTTTTGGGGTGTTTCGATTGGGGAAGTTTATACGGCTTGTTCCTCACCCGGTTATCTTTGGTTTTGTGAATGGATTAGCCATTGTGATTTTCTTGGCTCAGTTCGGACAGTTTAAGAGTGCTGACGGGCTGTGGTTACCGCAAGGACAGCTTGTGGTGATGGTGGCGCTTATTGCCCTAACCATGGCCATTATCTATTTTTTGCCGAAGCTGACGAAAATGCTTCCCTCTTCATTGGTCGCCATTGTCGCTGTTTCTGTGTTGGTGATTTTCTTTGATTTGGATACACGTTCCGTTGGAGACATTGCTTCCATTAAGGGAGGTTTTCCTAGTTTTCATCTTCCTTCCATACCTTTATCCTTTGAAAGTTTGAAGATCATTTTTCCTTATGCACTCATCCTGGCTGGAATAGGGCTTATAGAGTCTTTGCTTACGTTGACTCTAATTGACGAACTTACGGAGACTAGAGGGCGTGGCAATAAAGAGTGTGTGGCTCAAGGGGCCGCTAATATTGTGACCGGGTTTTTCGGTGGCATGGGCGGATGTGCAATGATTGGCCAGAGTATCATCAATATTAGCTCTGGTGGACGGGCAAGATTATCCGGGATTGTTGCCAGTCTTTCCCTGCTAAGCTTTATTTTGTTTACCTCCAGCCTTATTGAAAGAGTGCCTATTGCCGCTTTGATTGGCTTGATGTTCATGGTTTCAATTGGAACCTTTGAGTGGACGAGTTTTAGAATTTTAAACAAAATTCCCAAATCCGATGCTTTTGTGATGGTCATGGTTACAGTAATGACTTTAATTTTCGATTTGGCAATTGCGGTGTTAGCTGGGATTGTTTTGTCTACTCTTGTTTTTGCTTGGGATAATGCCATTCGTATTCGAGCTCGAAAGAGAATTGATGAAGAAGGAATTAAACATTACGAGATTTTTGGACCTCTATTCTTTGCTTCGACTGCAGTGTTTCAAGACAAATTTACTCCAAAGGATGATCCAGATACGGTGATCATTGACTTCAAAGAGTCGAGAATTGCCGATCACAGTGGCATTGATGCTGTTCAGAAGGTTAGCGAGCGATATTCCAAACTTGGTAAGAAGGTGATCTTACGACATTTGAGTGCCGATTGTATTCAGCTTTTGCACAATGCCAGAAGTATGATTGAGGTTAATGTCTGTGAAGATCCTCGGTATAAAGTAGCAATCGATTAAGCGATTGAAAGTTTTAACACTTTTCGATTTTTATACCTTTAGTTCTTAAGATCATTGCTTTTCTTTTTTACAGGCAATCGTTGCCTGATATACTTTGCAGTAAATCATGTTCATCCAATATGAAGGCAAAGGACAGCACGGTTCGGGCCATGGTTTTTAGTCCTTACTTGTTTCCCGAAGCTCCCGTTGAACTTAGTGAGTTTTTGAAAAGCGTTGTTCCTTTGGGACACTTTGTGAGAGATTTTTGCAGCGGTCTTCTCAATCAGATGTTTCGACGTTGAGTAGATTCACTGGAGAGTCTGGATACAAGGCCTCCTAAAAGTAGGCACTTAGAGCTTTGTGTTACAATAGAGATATGGAGGGTTTATGTGTTTAATGTGTGTAGAAATAGCCTTGGATCGTATGAGCTTTATGGAAGCTAGGCGCGCTTTGCCAGAGTTGATTGATACCGCGAAGTCCGAGGAAGAAAAAGAACATTTTCGTCGACTTCAAGAAGCCAGTGACGAAGAGATGAAGGAAATTGCCTTAAAAAAGACGGGTGTAAAGTAGCCTAGAGTCTTTTTGTCTCTTTGTTGCTTTTAAAAAAGTGGTTTCAGGCTGGAGCCGATAAGTGCCTGAAGAATAAGTTCCTCATCGCTACCGGGTTCGGGCTTGTTCCCTAGAAGGCTCTGCCGTGCCACATTGATCATCTGCTCTGCTTGAAGTTCCTGGGGAAGATCCAAAATTTCAGGGAAGCTAGCGTTGAGAATTGAGGTGCTGAAGTCATCGACTTCGATCAGTTCACATAACCAAGCGATCACAGTCTCAATGGAGTCTTCTTCTTTTACTCTTTGAGACACTAAATCTAAGATTTCGCTTTGAATTGAAGAATTCATAATAAGTGCCAGAAAAAATCTGTGATCTGAATCTATAATATGAGTTCTCATTTGAGATATTTTTGTTCGGCGACTTTCTTCAAGAATACTTGCTTCCAACTCTGTAGCCATTTGACCGTGCTTCTTTGCAAAATGAGAGAAGACATTCTTCCACTCTCCCAGTTCGGTAAGCGGCGAGATTGTATGTTGAAGCACAGAGAAAGCCGTTTCAAGGTCGAGTGAGTTTATCATTTGAATGACAAGGTCGGCGTATTCGTCGTCATCGCTGGCATGAAGAACGTCGAGAAGTTGAAGGCGCCGTAAGTTTAACGGATCTGAATGAGTTGGGTCGAGAGCCACGCAAGGGGGAAGGTAGTTTAGCTGTGTTTCAAGTGCGTCGTTGTGAGTTCTAATGACGACCGTCACTGATGGAGTGTCTAGATGGAACAGGGAGTGGATGAGTTTGTCCTTGGCTCTAATCGGAACACTTTTTCCTTGCGTTAAGAGCTCCAATTTTCTCTTTTTGAGTTCGCCTATTTTAAAGTGAGAGCTGAGCGATTCTGTTTCTGTGAACTCAAATTCAGTGTGAATACTGCTTCCTGATAAAACATGAAAAGCTCCCGAGAAAGCATGTTGATGAATGTCGGTGGTTCCATCTAGCCAAAACAACACTTGGATGTAGAAGCGAGGGTGATGAAAGACGATCAGTTCTGGTTGACCAAAGCCAGAGTTCGTTTGTTGGAGCTGGTTGTTGTTTAGAAGAAAGTCCTTCTGTAGTGCCTTCAACTCAATATTCTTTGAGGGATTGCACTCTTGAAGAATTTTAGTCGCGATGTTGGGGAAGGCTTTTAATGAGAAGTTCTCTTTTCCCCAACTTGTTAAAACAGCTTGTCCAAGCTCCGAGAAAAACGTCTTCATGGCAGAACTCTACCCATCTTTAAATGCCTTCTAAAGGCCTATTTGGTCGTTTCCTCGAAGGTGAGAGGTTTTCGGTGACTTTTTCGCTTTATAGTCAATATGTTGAGACTTATCTCTGCCTAGCCTATTGAGGCTAAGGTTCTTTAAATAGGTCTTTACGCGGCGCGTCCACGGTGTTAAGTCGCAGGGTAATGAAATTATTCTCAGAGCTCAATTTAAGCCCCGAAATTTTTAGCGCTGTTTCTGAAATGGGGTTTGAAAATCCAACACCCATTCAGGCTCAAACGCTTCCTATTCTTTTGGGGGAGAAGCGCACAGACTTTATGGGGTTGGCAGGAACCGGGACTGGTAAGACCGTTGCCTTCGGAATTCCAATGCTTGAAAGAATTGATGCCAAAAAGAAGAGCGTTCAAGCTTTGATACTTTGTCCAACACGAGAACTTGCTATGCAGGTTTCCAAGCAGATCGACTTGTTGGGGAAATACAAAGGCATTCGCTCTGTCCCTGTCTATGGCGGCACTGGCTATGGCGATCAACTTTATGGACTTCGTAATGGCGGGCAAATTGTTGTTGGAACTCCAGGGCGTGTTATGGACCACACCAAAAAAGGAAGCCTTCAGTTGGATAATTTGCAAACGGTGATTTTGGATGAAGCTGACGAAATGATTTCGATGGGCTTTAAAGAAGAGCTTGAAGCAATTTTAGAAAATGTTAGCCGTGAGACTTGTGATTTTTGGCTTTTTTCTGCGACTATGAGTCGTGAAGTTCAGCGAGTTGCCGACACTTACTTACGTAAACCAAAGCTTGTTAAATTGGATCGCGATGAAATGCTTTCCAATAAGCTCGAACAAAAATACTACATCACTAAAGAGGGAAATAAGGCACAGATTCTCTGTAAGTTGATTGAAGCAGCCGATGATTTCTACGGACTGATTTTTTGTCAAACGAAAGCCTTGGTGGGCGATCTTACTCGTCACTTGAACGAACGTGGTTATAATTCAGCTCCGCTTCACGGAGACATTGACCAAAGCTCTCGCGAGCGCACCATGCAAGCTTTTCGAGATCGCCGTGTGAAAATCTTGGTGTGTACAGATGTTGCCGCTCGTGGAATTGACGTTGAAGACATCACACATGTAATTAATTACTCTATTCCCAGAGAGCTTGATAACTATGTTCACCGTATAGGGAGAACTGCTCGCGGCGGAAAAGCGGGAGTGGCTTTAAGTCTTGTTACTCCAAGCACAAGAGGTTTAGTTGACCGTATTGAACGAATGACTAAGAGCCGAATGATTCTTGGTAAGATTCCTTCTGGGAAAGAGATTGGCATGAAAAAGGTTTCATCACTCCTTCACGGTTTTAAGATAAGTGGAGATTACAAACGAGCCATAGAACTTCTCAACGAAGAATGGATTGAAACCATTAGCGAAATGAAGCCCGAAGAGATTGCCGGACGCTTTCTGGCTGTGTTTATGCCTGAAATGTTGAAAGATGGACCGGACAAGGTTCTTTTAGGTATGTCGGCACAGCGTGAAGGTGGCGGAGCCCGAAGAGGCTCACGAAGACCCTCTAATGGCCATAGAGGCGGCGGAGGTGGCGGTGGCCGCTCCTCCTTCCGTCGTGGCTCATCATCATCGCCTTCCTCTGGTTCTTACAAAGGGGACAAGGGGCGACGGCGCCCTCGTCCATAAAGTTTTTTAGTCTTTTAAAAAGTTGAAAAATTGCGCTAGCCTTTGGCGTTGTGGATTTAATAAATATTCAAAAAACCTATGCCAAGCTTCTTGTTGATGTTGGGCTTAACCTTCAACCCGGCCAAAAGTTACGTTTGAGTGCAGAAACGGTTCATGCGCCTTTTTTGAAATACATTGCAGAGTATGCCTACCAAAAAGGTGCAGCCTATGTTGATTTCAATATTACTCATTCTGCTTTGGAGAGAACTCGGATTGATTACTCTCAAGAGAAGTATCTAGATTATCTACCTCCTTATGTTTCTGCGAGAGTTCAAGAATGGTGTGAGGGTGATTGGACTTTTCTAAGAGTGGATGGAGCTGAGAACCCTGATGTTTTGAAGGGAATTGATCAAAAACGCAATGCAATAGCTAGTAAAAAAATGAGTGCTACTAACAAGCCTCTTATGAATAAAATCGTGGCCCATTATAAAAGCTGGTGTGTAGCCGCCGCGCCTACGGTTGGCTGGGCTAAGAAAGTTTTCCCAAAAGAAGCGAGTTCTTTGAGTGACGAGCAGTTAGTCGACAAACTGTGGAGTGTATTGCTTCCAATTCTTCGTTTGGATAAGGCCGATCCTGTTCAAGCTTGGGAGCATAATCAACAACTCTTGTGGGATCGGGTTGCTAAAATGACCTCCCTTAATATTGAAAAACTAAAATTCAAAGCTCCTGGAACCGATTTGGAAGTGAGCTTTATTCCTGGTTGTCATTGGGCTGGAGGTGGAAGCAAGACCGAGGCCGGAGTGAAATTCCTGCCTAATATTCCAACCGAAGAGGTTTTCACTTCTCCTCACAAATTAAAAACAACTGGCCGTGCTCAGGTTACTCGCCCCGTTTCTGTTCTAGGTGGTATGGTTACTGGAGCCTGGTTTGAATTCAAAGAAGGTCGAGTAGAAAATTACGGCGCTACTGATGGAAAAGACTTTTTAGATAGTTATTTTGAAATCGATCCTAGAGCTCGATATTTGGGAGAAGTTGCCCTGGTTGATGCTAAATCTCCAGTGTTTAGCTCTGGAAGAGTTTTTGAAAACATTTTGTTCGATGAGAATGCTGCTTGCCACATTGCTTTGGGTTCAGCTTATCCGCTTGGTTTTGAGGATCATGATGCCGAAAGTTTAGAGTCTCATGGCTTTAATCAATCTGTCTTGCATACAGATTTCATGATTGGCTGCCCCGAAATAAGCGTTAGCGGTATTCGAAAGGACGGAAGTTCGGTCTCTATTATTGAGAGAGGTCTGTTTACGATTTAGGGGTTGCTGTTTAAGGGGCGATCTCTTTGCCGAGAGGGTCTCCTCCCAATTCGAGCCACCTGGATCGAAAGTATTGTTCCATCTCTCGCAAAGCTAGTGCAATTTCACTTTTGCGTGGAACCGACCAAGCATCGTTGGCTTGATGTTTTGTGCGAGGTGGGAGGTAGCCCCAGTATTCATCGATCCGAGCGTGGAAAGCCTCTTTAATCTTCTCTAGTTCTACTATGCTTTTAGCTTCTACTGTTTGCTGAAGGTATTCGGAGAATTTGTAGTCGATGTCGGCGGTTGGAAGAGTTAACTCAACGTTTTTTTCGGTTAAGAAATCTTGTTTGACCACCTTTCCATCGATCTTCACCTCTAAGGGTCTGTAGAATTGCATATTCTCACTATCGCCAAACGGAGTGAAGAAGCCTTGTTCAATGGGTGTGCTGTGCTCTGCGGCGAGTTGTGGGCGAACCGCGCCGAGTATGATGTAGTCACCGGCCTGCAGAGTAAGTTCTGAGTAGTGATCTGGTTCAGAATCCTTTGGAAGTGCGTTGTTTTGAGTGGCAACCTCGCCCGCTAAGTGCATATCACGGCTTCTTTCTAGAGGTTTAAACCAGCCGCTTTTGTAGGCACCTTCTCTCCATTTGTGGAATCTAGCAACTCTTAAAGGTTTTTCAACTTGCAGCAAGACAGCGTTGCTTCCCTCGTCAAACGGAGGAAATTCCCCTGAAAAGTATTCGTCATTCACCTGTTGGCCTGTTGAATATTTCGTTACTACTCGAACGCTTTCATTTTCTAACAGTTCAGAAAGAGTCTTATGAAACAAAGGTCCGAAGACAAATTCACTTCTAAACGCTCGAGCTAGTTCGTAGAGATTTGACCCACCACTGTTGGGAGAGGCCAGCTCTCTTGGTAGCCTGGCTCCTCTCCACATGTGAAGGCTCTCCAAGCCGGGCTCGTGTGGGACAAGCATTTCTACATCACCGAGAACGGTTGCGCATTTATAGTGTTTGAGCTTCGACGTATCATTGCTGAGGACCATCGAGGGTAGGAATAGGGCAAGAATAGTAGTTAGCACCTGATACTTTTGAGATTGAATCCTGTGCTTAAGACCCATGATACTTTATCGGCTTGCCTTGCCAAGAGCTTGAATAATGGAGCGGTTGAGCTTTCGATCTGCTGCAAATCGAATTTTTTAGTTACATTCTTCGGGAAGAAACTCATCTAAGCTGTCTTCGTATCGACTGTGACCACTCTTGTTGCTTGTGCGAAGCACAGACCAATAGGCCGATAGTTTCTGCTTAATGTTCAATCTACTTGTTTGGCCGTTTGAAAGCTTTCTTAGATAGCTAAAGTCCTCTGGTTCTCGTATCAAGCGTCTTGAAACCTTGAGGTAGCAGTCAACTTGTCGATCCGTCTTTATTATGTCTTGGTCTCTTATGTTCGCATTCTGATTTTCGGGTTTGGTGAAATTACACTTGTATACATCTTTGTCCGAGTAGGAAAATGAAAAAAGACCTATGCTTGTGTAACCTAAACTTTTTTCGAAATACACGGCAAAAGAGTCAAAGTTACTTTCGGATTCAACAATGGCAATTGAGAAGGCGCTAACGGCTTCTCTTTTCTTTTTCTCGTCGAGTTGAGTGTATCTTGGACAAACTTCGTTAAAGCCAGTGTTGTAGTTGTCTAGATCTTCTGGTTGCAGCTCATCCTCAATAAAGGTTTTCAAGGCGATTGGGTCCATAGAGTCTGAGGGTTCAGGAATGTTCTTGTGCCGCTCTTTTCTAGAGCAACTCGATCCTAGAGCAAGCGTAAGGCTAAGTAGTAAGAAGCAAAGACAAAAATTGGCAGTCTTTGTCTGCTTTTTTTTCAGTTTTGAGCATCTTTGTTCCATAAAAATTTAACCACTTAGCAGATAATTACAATCTGTTAGCCGTTAAACTGCATAATCTATACCAATAACTTTGATGTCGAATGCGCGACCTAAAACTTAAAAGGCTTTTGGGCTGGGAGAAGTAGGGCCAAGAAGGAAAGTTTGCAGATTAATCGAACAAGTTGTTGCTCCATAGTTTTTTTGTAAAATCACCTATACTTAGCACATGAATTCCATCTTCGGTGATTCGGGACTCTGGCTCAAGGCTGACTACATACCTATGCCCGCACAGAGGATGTTCTTTCTTTAGCTCTCTTAGCCCTTTCATGTGGGAAGGGTTGATGGACTCACTTGCTTTCGACTCGAAAGCTGCTTTCATGTGGCCGACTATGAAGTCAACCTCAACCCCTGAAGACAAACTCCAGTAACACAAAGTGTATTCTGGTTTCTTGTAACTCAAATAGGATTTCAACTCATGGTGGACCCAATTCTCGAAGGCCTTTCCCAAAAGTTCTGTTTTTGCTTTAATCTCGCCTCTTTGAGTGAGAGAGTTTACAACTCCTAAGTCAGAAAAATAGAACTTCGGTTGTTTCTTGATTTGTCTTTTAGGCTTCAAAATATATGCAGGTAAAAAAGATCCTAAAAGAGTATCGTTTAAAATTTCAAAATAGGACTTTATAGTAGGTGCTGACTTTCCGACATCGCGAGCAAAACTAGTGTAGCTGAGTATTTGAGTGTCACAAAGGGCAGCCATATCTAAAAACTGAGAAAACGGAGCCAATGACTGAACAAGACCTTCTGAAAAGATTTCTTCTTTTAAATAGTCGGAACAATAGGCTCTAAGTTGTGCGGAAAAATTTTCAGAATCATAGATCCGAGGCAGATAACCTCTATTCAATATCCTTAGAAGATCAAAGTCTTTCCCGATTTCGGCTGAGGTTAAGCCATACAATTCATATCTAAGTGCGCGTCCCCCCAAAAGGTTTGCTGCCCCTCTTTTTAACTTTCTGGCACTTGATCCGCAAAGTGCAAATTTATAACCATCCTCAATAAGCAAATGCACTTCATTAAGAAGTTCTGGAATCTTTTGAACTTCGTCGATTACAACCCACTTGGATCGATCTAAATTCTGAGCAGCCATACGCTCACGGAGCAACTGAGGGCGTTTTAGAAATTCATTGTAGGTCTCACTCTTGAGCAGTTGGATCCACATAGCATCTTTGAACTCTTGTTCTAACAGTGTTGTCTTTCCAGCTTGGCGCAAGCCCCAGAGAAAGAAGCTTTGTTGTGAACTTTTGTCTAAAGATATTAGCCTTTTATACATAATTAAAATTATACTTTAGTTTTTCGCGTAAATCTAAATAGACGCTTTTGATTTTGACAATTAGTAGTTAAATATAATCATATCAGACACTTAACTCCTTTGTTCGTCATTGACTATCATTGCTTAACTGCTTCTGAGGGAAGTGGGCTGGCCTGGGTTCTTTTGTGTGGAGCGCCATTTGCAGAGCCTTTCTCACTTAAAAGATCTTCTTTGACTTCGGCGTCTAGGTCAGCCACTTGGCAAGAAGAAGACAAGGTGCCTTGGGTTTTCATGCGCTTTAAAAGCGCTTGAAGATATTGCTTCTGCATATAAGATTGATGGGCGTCCACATTGCCAGGAAAGACGCCGGCTCTCATGCTTTCTAGTGTTAAGCCACCAATAACTATCTTTTGCTGTTGATCGCAAAACAAATTCACCATTCCACACTTACCTGAAATGACTAATGCTGTTTGGGCAGTTGGTGATAAACCTGATCCCGAAAGCTCTTTCTCAACGTTTTTGTAATCAAAATAAGTTGCAGTGAATCCTTTAAAGAAGTCCTCGCTAGAGGATTGAGGATCTAGGCTCCTAGCGCTCAGTGCTGACTGGTAGCTTTCTGCGATAAAGTTGCTTGAGTGAATTGAGCTCGAATTTTCGGCTCCTTTTTTACAACTTCCCGTTCTTTCTTGTTCAAGATGCTCTTGTCGAATTTTACTTAGTCGGTTCAGAGTGCTTTCGTCTCCTGTTTGCTTCATCAAGGAATTACAAACATAGGCCTTTCCTTCAGATTGCCCGTTTGAAAGTCCGGCAACAAACATATCTTCAGCGAACGCTACTTTTAGGGCTGGCTCTTTGCTTTGTCTCCAGGCAGTTTCCAATGCTCCTTCTGAGAAATCGTCTTTCAATCCGCTGCGGACAAACTTAGCAGACTTTTTGATAGCATTGATTCTCACTAAACATTCTCGACCTTCGCGTTTTAGTTGTTCTGAAGCTCCAAAAATATTCTGCCACAAAAGATTAGCTCCCGCGCAGAATTTTTCTTCGCTGAGGGACTGGTAGTCGTTTGTAGAATTCTTCGCATACTGATTTGTGATGCGAAGTCCGTTTAGAGAGGAGTAAAAGCCGAAACAAGTGTCTGATCCTATCCAGTCGTCAACCTCTTTTTGATTGGGGGCTTCGATTTCAACGCTTCCATCACTTTTAACGGATTTGATTCCCGTTAGATCATGATCTTTTTTTGCGATAAAGTCGTTGAGTGTCTGCTCTTCTTTAGCTGTTAAAGATCTTTTAACTCCGGCATTGTTTTGGCTTTCTGTAGAGTTGTTGTTGTTGTTTAGTTCTTTCATTTTTTTTGCGTATTTATCTTGAAACTCTTGATCCTGAGCCTCAACAAAGTTTGCTATCTGCTGCTCGTTCAAGGACTTTGCGTATTCATCTACGAAAGCTGGATTACCGATGACTGCTGATGCGCTATACCGACTGCCCGGGTCGTTTACATATGATAGAGGGGGAGATATAAGGCTTGCTGGATTTTCTTCTTTCATAACTTCGGCTAGAATGTTTCGCTGTAATTGCTCATCTGAAAGAAACGGTCCTGGTCGCTGAGCAACGGATGCAGGCGTAGTGCTGGTCTCAGCTACATCGAAATAGTCTTGAAGTAGAGAGCCTGAATTTGAAACAGGTGTTGGAGTGGCCACTTGTTGTGCTTTAATGTCCGCGGCGGGCTCTGGCGGTCCAAATATCTCATCGCTAAGCCCGGGCGTAGTGGAACTAGGTGTGGCTTTGGGAGTCTCTTGTGCAGCTAGGTCGGTCAAGGCTGGAGAAGGCGTAGGTGGATCTTCCGTTTCAGGTGTAGGGCTTACTGCTTCACTGGTGGGGGTTGAAACTGTAGTAGATGAATCGGTAGGAGTTTGAGTAAGGGTTCTGCTGACGGGGTCTGAGTCATCGCTTCGGGCGCCCGTGCCAGTAGCGTTTGGATCGCCATGCTCAGCTCCCAATGGAGCTAAGGCAGCTTTTGATGATGACGGTTTTGAGTTAGAAGTGTTAGGCGAGCTGGGTAAGCTTGAGGAGCTTTCAAAGTCCGTCGCTCTTTCGCTACGATCGGTAGCTTGTTCGTCGGCAATAAGCACTGGCCTGCCTCCATCATCGAGTTCGGTGCCTGCTCCGAGTGTGCTCCCATCCAGAAACTTCGGTGCTTCTCGAGTGACGCTTGCTACATCGGAAATGGAGTCTGCTTCAAGGGTCTGACGGTTCGCATATAGGTTCGAAATCTCCCCAGAGTCTAAATCTACTGCTTCCATTATATTGATAGAGCCCTCTTGCTGGGGGCCTGAAATAGATTTGCTTAAGGCCGCTGCCAAACCATCCTCATGAAGGGCTGAGCTGATAGAACTTGCCGCTGAACTAAGTGCACTTGAGAAATCAATGGTGCCGCCATCTAACAAGGATTTGAACTCAGTAGAGGAGGCCAGGAAGCTTGTAATATCGGAATCAAAATCAGCGCCCGGGGCTGCTCCAGTGGTATTCAAGTGTTCTAATAATTTGCCAGACAGGTTTTGAACTTGTTTCTGGTCGAGCCCACTGGACCCTTCGAATTCCAAGCCTTCTAAAATTTCAGCAAGTTTCTCTTTGAGTTCAGCTTCCAATTTTTTTGTTTCTAGATCATCTGCTAGCTCAGCATCGGAAAGGAAATCTTCCGCACCAATCACCTTCTGTGCGGCCTCGACGACCGGCAGATTCTTAGGGTCCGAGTTGTTTGAGAACTGTTGTAAGAGCTCGAGGCTTGAGCACCGGTTTTCTTGTGGTTGAGTAATGCAGCCCTCTAAAAGGCTGTCGAGTGTATCGGGAGTTGAGGCGTAAACACTGTTTGCCCCCATACTCGCCAATAAGAAAACAACTGCCTTCGCTCTCATCTTAAGTCTTAGGTTAGCCTAAAGCGAAAAACAGCGAGTTAAATCTACATTAAGAAAGCTGAACAAAGTGTATAAATTATCGACACTTTAAACCCAGGTAACTCTAGAAGTAATTTCTCATCTCTTCTAGAGCTTGCTGGTCGGTGGGGCCAAAGTCATTGAGTTGAGCGCTATCAATATCAAGTAGGCTTATGACATTTCTCTTTGAGTCGAAAAAGGGAACGACTATCTCGGATTGAGACAGGGAGGAACAAGCAATGTGTCCTTCGAATTCATTTACATTGGGGACAATGATTGTTTCCTTAAGTTTCCAGGCCGCTCCGCAAACACCCTTTCCAAACTCTATACGAGAGCACGCTAGTGGTCCCTGGTAGGGGCCTAAAATCAATTGTTGGTCGATGACTCGGTAAAAGCCAACCCAAAGAAAATTCAAAACTTCCTTGATCATGGCACAGAGGTTGGCTTGTTTGGCGATTAGGTCTTCTTCGCCCTCTAAAACAGCTTTCACCTGGGGAAGCAATTCCGAGTAAAGACCTACTCGGCTTTGGCTCTTTGTGAAAATGAGTGGGTAAAAGTCTAAAAATAATCTTGAAAAAAGGGCAAAGCGAGCCATCTGTTAAAAATCCGTTAAGA
>JAACVK010000086.1 GCA_009991595.1 bacterium
CCAAGAAGAGATCCTTAAAGGAGTGCGACGAATAGGCAATTCCCTACCCGTGCTATCTCTTAACAAGCGAGTTAATTTCTTTAAATGCCGAGGCACAGCCCTCCAAAGCGTGTCCTCCACCAATGTCATACCCCACTGAGCTTCATCCCGAGGAGTTGGGTTCAATCTACGCACTTCATCTGTAAGCCACAATGCGTGGATATTTCGCTCGAGCCCCTGCCTACTCTCGATCTCTTCCCATTTCGTTAAATCAGGAGTATCTAAAATGCTTAGCTCTTTGGCGATGGCATGTTGCTTGTGAATGACCGACCTTCGAAGAACTTCAGTTGGGTGAGCTGTGAAAACGAGTTCAATATCTTGATCCACAAAAGTATCGAAAATCTTACTCTTGGAAAACCCTTTTTTCTTTAAATCCGCAAAACTTTGTTCAAGAGAATAAGTGTGAGTCTGTTTGGAATTTCTCTGCTCTAAACTTCTTTTACGACGGATGCGCTGCTGCTGCTCAGCAACGTTGGCCAAATTCAAAAACTGATTAAAGGCCTTCAACACCAAAGCCTTTTGATCGACGCTAAGACGATTTAGTTTTTTCTGTAAATTAGCTATGGCCCTTGCGTCGCCCTTTCGGGCCAATATTGAAAGGTTTCGAACTTCTTCAACCAATTCAAAAGCCTTCTTCCCTTCTCGCTTTTTAAGACAATCGCCCAGAGCCTTACCCAGCAATGAGACATTCGCACGAAGAGCTTTGGAGTTGCCTAAAACCTGTTTCACTGTGGGTAACTTAACATGTTAAAGGCTCAAAATACGAGAATACATCCATAAACAACGCTTAATTTTTCGCAGGGTGTTTCAACAAAGGATTGATAAATTAACAAGGATTCTCATAGCAACGACCAAAACTACTGCTCTGGAAGCCAATACCAGATTTCCGCCCCCTAGCCGCAAAGACTCGCCCATCTCCAGCATAGAAACCCACGTGCCTTGAACCTAGGATGATGTCTCCAGGCTCACAATTGGTGGCTCGTTTTAGCACACCATAAAAGCCGCTAGTTGTGTAACGCTGACTAATACAACCTTGTTTCATAAGAACATAGCTCACCAGACCCGAGCAATCGAATCCACCGTTAGATGGGCTATAGCTACCCCAAATATAGCGATAATCGTCGTATTTCATTGCCATACTCAACGAGGCCCTATCAGAGCTAAAAGGAGAGGCTTTGCCAAAAAGCTTATTTCCAGTCTTCTTCTTAGCAGTGTTAGACGAGGTATTCCCTCCACTTTGATTACTGCTGAACACCTCTTGAAAGAATTTTCCGATGTTGTCTGCCGGTGCTTCACGGCTACTTCCTCTAGAGTTAGAATTGCTTGCCCTAGAGTTACTATTATTAGAGTTATGACTATTAGACTTAAGGGCTTTAAAGAGATTAACCCCACCATTCGAACTCTTTTTAGAGCTGGATTGCCCTGGAACCTTAGGCCGTGCTTCAGCCTTAGGGTTACTAAACAAAAGAACCAAAGCAAACGAAAAGGTAGAAAGAATATGTTTTGAAAGCGTTGTCTTCATATGTATTATGGTAGCTACTTATGAAACAATCACTCAATTTCAACCTTTGGTTAGTTTACAAAACCTTCACTTTAAGCCTGTTCTGTTTTTATGCAGGTGTATCTTATTCGAACACAGGTTCTGACTGCCCTCTTATGCGTTCTAATAATGAAGTCGCAAACACGGTTATGAAGGCGGAGACCAAAGGCTTACGTCTTTACTCTGAATATGTCCGAAAATTTCATCGATGTTTTTTAACAGACGGCATGGAAGGTTCAGACATGGTAACCATCGTTGACAGCTACGCCCTTGGCGACTGCAAGAAGGCCAGCAAGGACTGTGTCTTAATTAAGTATCGCCCGGTAGCAAGAATGAGCTCCAACATGCTTGTGCGAAAGCTAGAATTGAACATGAATGACCAGAAATCCTTCGAGTTGAGAATTTCTAAAAAGAAAGACAAATGGGAAATTAAAGGTTTTAAGGGACAAGATCCGCTCATCACCCCAAAAGACATGATTGAATTTCTAGAAAAAAATCTAAACGCAGGCCCAACGAACCCCGATGCCGCCAAAGCCGTTAAAGCCCTACGCGAACTTTAATTTTAAAGCCGACTATTTTCTAGAAGCCAATGGCACATAGTCGCGCTTCTCTGGCCCCGTATAAATCTGCCTAGGCCTTCCAATTCGCGACGTGCCCGATTCGTTCATTTCCTTCCAGTGTGCAATCCAACCTGGTAGACGCCCAAGTGCAAACATCACCGTGAACATATTCACAGGAAGCCCAAGTGCGCTGTAAATAATTCCTGAATAGAAATCGACATTCGGATAAAGTTTCTTTTCTTTGAAATAAGGATCATTGAGCGCATGCTCTTCTAACTCTTTTGCAATATCGAGCAAAGGAGTGTGAACATTCAAAGCCTTTAAAACGCGATCACAAGCTTTTTTAATAATCGAAGCTCTTGGATCAAAGTTCTTATACACTCTGTGACCAAAACCCATAAGCCGGAAGCCGGAATTTTTATCCTTCGCCTTTTCTACCCAGGCCTTCACACCGCTGCCGTCCTGATGAATCATTTCAAGCATTTCCATAACAGCTTGGTTAGCTCCACCATGAAGCGGACCCCAAAGGGCGCAGATGCCACCCGAAATTGAAGCGAACAAATTAGCCGCAGAACTTCCGATCATTCTCACGGTCGAAGTGCTGCAATTTTGTTCGTGATCCGCATGTAGAATCAACAACAAGTTAAGCGCATCAGAAACCTCCTTAGGAACCACATAAGGCTCAGAAGGCACAGCAAACATCATATTCAAAAAGTTCGAACAGTAATCCAAATTGTTCTGAGGGAAAATCTTGGGTTGTCCAATAGAGGTCTTATAGGAATAAGCAGCAATGGTGGGAAACTTCGCGATCAACCTTGTAATGGCTTCATTGACTTGCTCAGGATCTTTTGGGTCTAATGAATCGGGATAATAAGTTGAAAGAGCACAAGTTACAGAACTTAGAACCGCCATAGGATGAGCATCCGTTGGAAAGCCTTCGAAGAGTCTTTGCAAATCTTCTCTCAAAAGAGTGTGACGAGTGATGTCTCTTGAGAAGCCACTCAATTGATCTTGAGTAGGAAGCTCACCATGGATCAATAAATAAGCCACTTCTAAAAAAGTCGATTGTTCGGAGAGTTGCTCAATAGGATAACCTCGGTAGCGCAGAATGCCTTTCTCTCCATCGAGAAAAGTAACGGCACTGGGTCCGGTCGAGGTGTTTCCAAAACCATTGTCCATGGTGATGTAGCCTGATTTGGAGCGAAGACTTGAAATATCAATTCCCCTTTCACTCTCACTGCCCTCAAAAACAGGACACTCTAGCTCGGATTCTTCTAAGATGATTTTTGCGGATTTTCTTGATTTCAATTCACTCATTTGTATTCCCTCTGCTGCCTATTTGTTATCTTAACGGCATTTAACCTAAGCTACTAAAGCCTTAGTCGTCTAAATTGTTGTCACTTTTCAGTATCGCTTGAGCAATTGGGGCATCAGCCCCCAAAACCTGGACATCAATGCCGGCACTCATAAGCGGACTGTATATAGTCGCCATGTGTTGATCAAGAATGCGAGCAATAATTCCGCGTGACTCTAACATGGATTTAACAATGTGGGCCTCGCCAATACTTGCCGCCCTATGAACGCTTACCCACTGATCCATATTGATCATTCTATCTCAACACGCCAAAAACTGTCATCAAAGGACCGCCGTTATCAAGAATATAGAACACCTTACCGATACCTACAGATGAGGACTCTGTTTCTAAGCTTGGCTTTTGCCTTTTCTTTGGCTTCGCAAGCCCAGAAAAAGCCTGCGCCCTTCTCCGATTTGATGGCTTCCCAGTCCTGGAAAACCTTTGTTAGTTCACTTTCTTACTTTCACAAGTTTCAACCGGGACTTTACCAACCCCCAGAATTAATCCGCTTCGACAGACTCCCTCTGCTGGAACTTACCCAATTGAGTGATGAATACGCTCAAAAATGGAAAAAAGTCTTTGACATCGATCGCATAGAAGCAAGACGCCATTCACAACTCGAAGTTTCGAAGAAAGCCAATCAGGCCGTCGACGACTTACTAAGGCGTCATTCAAAGCTGGTTGATACAAAAGGCAGCAAGAGCGAGATTATCAAAACTATTGCCGAGGACCAGCGAGTTGCCCTCACTCCACTAGATCCTTCCTTTAAACTCTCAGAGTTAGGGCAGAAAATTCAATCCCAAAGTCAGCTAAAAAAGGGCGCCAACTGGGATAGCTTCACCATCTCCGACACTAAGAAGCTTCTAAAGCTTGAAGACTCGCAAACAGGCTCAAGTTTTGTAGTAGGCCCTAAACCAACGGCCGGAAACAGACTCACCCTGAGAAGTATTTTTCTCCCAGATAGAAGCCCCGCTACAACCGACATTAGCTTTAGCAACAGCTACCTAAGCGGAGAACTCTTCGGTCGCCCCAACAGTAGTCCTTATCCGTTTGGAAATTACATCGGTAGCGAAGACCTCTTCACAGACGAACAAGGTGTTCAACACTTCGGTGGAGACGGCCACAATCACAACCACCCCCATTAGCGGCAGCTTAGAGATAACCAAAGTTCCCAACTTAATGAAATCTTAATTTAATGTCAGAGTATTGACGACGATAGAGCCTTAGAGGGAGCGCCTTTTTCAAATGTGAAGTGTGCGCTTTCGGAAGGAACTAAACATGGCACGTCTGCGACTACTAACGAAGCTAAGCTTCGCCACCATCCTGTTCTCTACTTCAATGGCCCATTCACAAGCTCGACAGCCGGTGAGCATTCCAGACTCCATGGCCTCCATGGGAGACTCCATCACAGCGGGAGCCATCGCCAACTATAAAAGACAGTGGGGCATGAACCCTTTAGTATCACTGGCGCTAGTCACTCAGATTGCATCGGCTTTCCTTTCTCACTCCATATCTCCTCTTGAGATCAGAAAACTCAGTTGGTCGGGCGGTGTAGACCCCAGACATAGAATGACTTCTCACGCTGCTCGTTTAGAATTTATGAGCCAATATCGAAAACTGCGCCACTTCAACGCAGCCCGCTCTGGAGATGAATCTGCAGACTTAGCGGCTCAACTTGAAGACATTAAAAATTGGGCTCACGAAGAAAATCGAGATCAATTCCCCGAATACATCACATTGCTCATCGGCCCCAACGACATATGCGCCGACTCCGTTGACGAAATGGTGACCCCTGACATTTTTGAACTTAATATTAAAGACACCGTCGAAGAGATTCAAAAGACCAATCCCTATACGAAAGTGCTCATTTCCACAGTCCCAAATGTAGAGCAGTTAAGAAAAGTCGCCAAAGACGCAAGACTCATGGGATTTGGACCTTTCGCAAAATGCGAAGACTTCTGGAGAATTGCTAAAACTTGCCCTACTCTAACTACGATCTCTGATCCCATGGACCGAGCGCGAATATCTATGCGAGTGCAAGAGTTTAATGCCGCCATCAATCACGTCGTAGGCTTCCATCACACAAACTACGGAGAAGACAAGATCCGAGCTGTAAACAGCATTTACAATTCTGACTTCAGTGCCGACGATCTAAGCTTAGATTGCTTTCACCCGAACTATGACGGACAAAACCTCATTAGTGAAAAAACTTGGAACGCATCCTGGTGGGGTGCCGACTGGCGAGACTTTCACGCCGAGAATTACAGAAAACACATCGAAGCCAAACAAAAGCGCGAACAAGATCGTAAAAGAAGAGCTAGAAGACGAAAATAAAGCTAGCCACCGCCGCATTCTTTGTTAAAAACAAGATGTGGACTCCATTAGCCTCGATGTTGTCATCCCAATAGGAGTCAATGAAACCGACTATCCCACAGCTCTGGATTGCCTACGAGGATTTCCAGAGATTCAAAATGTGTTTCTTAGCTGCGCAGGGTCGCTCAAAGCCGATGAATTAAGAATTTATTCTAAGCAACTGCAACTAGATAATCGCAAGTTCAAGGTCCTTCAATCACCTAAAGGCACCCAAAAGCAAATCAACTTTGCCTTAGAGAAATGCCAATCTTCCTTTGTTTGGATCTTATACGCAGATTCGCACCTAGAAGACTCAGCAATTAGAAAATTGTTTAAAGAGCTAAAGAAGGATCCCTCACGGGTCTACAGCTTTCGCCTTTCGTATGGCCGAGCCCTTTTTCCACTTTTAACGATCAACACTTTAATCGCGAATCTAAGAAGCCTTGTTTTTGGACTCAGCTATGGTGATCAAAGTTACTGTGCTTCCATCAAACTCGTCAAAAAGACTCTTCCTTTCCCGGAGATTGAAGGCGATGGAGGAGAAATACTTTGGCTCAAAAGATTGAAGCGCCACAAGATTAAAATTAAAATCTTAAACGCTCGCCTTAGAAGTTCGGCTAGAAAATACGTTCAACATGGTTGGCTAAAAGTGACCGCCTATCACTTTAGAAGAGCCCTAAGCCTTTTTTCCGATCAAGACCTCCTCGATAAAAAGCCTACTCAGAGTTCGAGCGCCTTTTGTGTTTTTGTAAAAACACCAGAGCTATCTCCCGTCAAAACGCGACTCGCAAAAGACATAGGCGAACTTAGAGCAAAAAACTTTTACCTCCGCTGCTTGGCTTTATGTGACTCGACCCTGAGCACACTGTCGACCAGTTCCGACACGGTCTGCTATTGGGCCGTCGCCGAGAAAAGCGCCTTGAATCACGAGCTTTGGCAGAATCACCCCCGAATTCTTCAAAACGAAGGTAGCCTTGGAGAGAGACTCCTTAACGTCCGCAAAAAGCTAGAGCACTTTAACAATGTTGTCTTCATCGGTGCCGATTGCCCGACTCTATCTTTAGAATTCTCCCAAAAAGCCCTAGAATTTTTGAACGCCTCTCGATACCCCAGACACGTCATAGGTCCCGCAAAAGATGGTGGATACTATCTCTTTGGCTCCAATTATTCGCCCCAAAAGAAAGCTTGGCTAAACCCCCGCTACTCTTCTGAATTTACCTTGAGTGACTTCAGAAAACATCTCGACCAAAACGCCGAAGTCCTTGAACTACCTATGCTCTCCGACATTGATACCATTGATGACTTAGAAGATTTAAAGAATCACTTAAAACAAAAGAAAATGACAAAACTTCAAAATGAATTTCTAAGCTGGATGGAGACGAACTCTAAAACAAAGGAAAAAAGTCAATGATCACTTTATATCAATTTCCCAGAGCTTGGGGCCTCCCCAACGGTAGCCCCTTTTGTCAAAAAGTCGAAGCCTATATGCGCTTTGCAAAACTCGAGTATCAAACAAAACTCTACGACCCAAGAAAAGCTCCCAAAAGCAAACTGCCTCTGATTGACGACAACGGCACTCTTGTCGCGGATTCATTCTTTATTTTAGAATATTTAGATAAAACATACCAAGTGTCACTCAATGAGCATCTAAGCTCAGAACAAATTGCCATTGGCAACTTTGTTGAACGAAGCCTGGAAGAACATCTTTACTGGAAAGGGATTTATCTAAGATGGGTTCCCGAAGAAAACTTTCAAATCACTAAAGAAGCTTTCTTCAAAAACTTAAAAGGCTGGAAAGGGCTCATCATTCCCACCCTAGTTCGAAAGACTCTCATCAAACGCCTTCAAGCTCAAGGAACCCTCAAACACAATCCCAGTGAAAACGATCACATGGCCTTTAAAGTTCTAAGCTCACTTTCTCACTTTATTGGCGAAAAAAAATATCTGTTTGGTGAACAAATTAGTAGTTTTGATGCCAGCGCATGGTCGTTTATCACGGCACTCATCTCAACCCCGCATTCCACCAAGCTAAAAGAACCACAAAAGGATCTTCCTAATCTTGGCAGATACGCAAAAACTATACGAGATGAGTTTTTTCCGGACTACAACGAAATGCAATTTTAAAAATTGTTAGACCAGGCGTCGTCCACCAGCTGAGCATCAAAGCCCTTGGTCTTCAAGGCATCTCGAATACCATCCACAGAACGGAAACCTCCGTTTAGAGTCACATCCCAAATCATTTGAAAGTTGTATTCGGCCATCTCAGGATCAGAATTCACATCGTAAAGATCCCAAAGAAAGCTCATCACGCGCCACTCATTAGTAGGCTCTCTGCAAACATCTTCAGGCACATTCTCAATTTGGATGGGCGCTCTACGCGGAACCATAAACTCAAACTTAGCATCGGTGTCTGCACGGTCTTGAGTAATAAAGGCTGCATAATACGAAGCCCAGCCTTCAGAAAGCGCAAGTGCATTACTATAACAACGATCAATGTAATGTTGGCCACCACCAAACGAGCCAACATTGGCTAAGTCATAAATGGCATGACCCATTTCATGGGCCACTACATCCCAATGGTTTCCGGCGCTAATGTAGAGATTTCCACCATAAGAATAGTAATCACCAGAAGCAGGCCAATGGAATTTCAGCTTATGAGTCCAGAAATCTAAGCCCACACTTTCTGAAAGTTTTGTTTTTCCCATGAAAGCAATTTGCCAAATCCCCAAAAGTTGTCCCGCAGGTGAAGCTTCATCGACAAGGGCAACATTTCGCTCTAAACACTTAAGATTAAGCATCTTGGTGTAAACATCTTCATTTTCAGAACGAATTTCAAAAAGCTCTTCTTTGGTTTCCATTCTTAAGGAAATACTCTCGCCTGCCACACATTCTGGCACTACAACGACGCCGCTTTCGTCTGAGAAGTATTCTGCCTCCCCATCCTTAAGAACGAAGCGCAGACCAGAAACCGGGGTTAGCTGATCTTTCCATCGTCGAAGAATTTGAAATTCAGCCCCATTTTCAATAGGTTGAGAATATTGCTCGTCCCAATCTATGCTTCCGTCAAAATTAAAGAGCGAAATAACAGGACCACTCAAATGTGTGTCGTCCGCCAAAACTAGATATCCGGGTCGAGACACTCCCCAAAAACTCGCAAAAATTGTTACGAAAACCGCCGAAATTAATAGAACTTTCTTCATTTTTCCCTGTCCCTCAGCCGATAACTTAGAAGGACTTCACTATGCAGGCAACTAAGACAGCTAGAAAAACGCTACGCAGAGTAGAAAAATGGCTACTTAGCTCTACACTACGGGCGGGCCTTAACCGTAATTTAACACGACACAAATTTAACACTGCTATTCTAAAACCAGGCATGGGGTATGGGTTAGGAAACTTAAGGCTATTGGGTATTCTGATGGTCGCCCTTTGGACTTCTGACCAAACAGCTGCTCAAGAAGAAGAGAAACAAGAAAGCATCCAAGAAGTGAACGCTTGGGCCACCCGTGCCGGCTTAGGCAATGCAAAAGCGCTCATCGCCCAAGATCGACGCATGAACACTCAAGACCCCGAAAACCCTAGAGCCACCGTAAAAGCCGATCTTCTTCAATCTTACGAGCAACTCAATCAGTGCTTCGCCGAAAGAGACAAAGCACTCAGCAAGCAATACCAAGAACAACTAAAAAACTGGAGCGCTAAGACGCCCATTGATTACGATCAATTTGCAGAAGACTATCTAAGAGAAAGAACTCGATGCATGAGATGGGTTTCTCAGGACATGCCCTGGGCACTCAGCATGGCTTACCAACATGCTGCCGCCAAAGAGTTAGAGACCTTAAAAGAAGCTCGCGAGAAAGTAACAGCAAAGAGTCTTTTTGGCATACCCCTCACAATGGAGGATCGCTTCGAATTAGCCCACATTTCTGTGATTGATTATCAGAAGCGAGACGCTCTAGCTGAGGCTTCTCCCGAAAAATTAAATGCAATTTTAGAGAAGAGCTATCAAGAAAGCTACGGAAAAGACGTCGCTCACATTGCCCCCCCATCGTTCACAGACAAGATTGGCAATGGCTCGGCCAACTATCGCGTAAAACCCTGCGAAGACGGAAGCTGTCAAATTGAACTATTCAATTCCGACTTATTGGAAAAAGCCCTCAAAACTCCAAACGCAACGGAACCCAAACCTTACGAAACTCACACCGTCACTGAGGATCAATTGGCTGCTATGGAACTTACTCTCAGGAAAAAAGCTATTCAAGAAGGCCATGAAGCTCTATCCAAAAGTGAGCTGGTCCTACAAAACAAAGCCCAAATGGAATTCATCGACAACGTCCTTATCCCACCAGAAGACAGTATCTACGCGATGGTTGGAGAATATCTAAAAAGCAGAGGCGTAAAATTCAATCCCAACACACAAAAGCTCGATTTCACTAACGTTGAAATCAGCCGCGAAACGGCTCCAGATTTGATCGAAGCGATTAAAATCGCCTATGGCGAGATTCCCGCATACAACTTAACCAAAATGCTAAACCTGCCCCTCGCCGATGCCGACGCTCGCTACGGATTAAGGGAGTTGACCGTAGACCAATACGACGCCGTTCCTCTAGGCGATCAGGTGGTCATCCCCAACCGATACGACGGTCGTGTTTATGAAATGCGAAAGGAAATGCTCAACCATTCAATTGCAGGAGAACACGATTCCGCAAGAGACACCTACCAAGCCTCCCAGTGGGTGCGAGATCAGGTTTACGGAGACAACAAGACGGATTCGATCATCCCTCCCGAAATGATTCACTACTACAAAAAGAAACACAAGCTACCCGAGAAAACCACGACACCTGAAATCAGCAGATTGATCCGACAAGACTACAAGCCCGCCAACGCGGCAGTCGTCACTGAAAATAAGTTCAACGATGACTTAAGCACCCTGCTCGCTAGAATGACCGAAAACCAAAGGCGCCTTGTGGACATGGGTTACGATAGTTCAGCTTTTTTAAAAAGCGGCTTCAAGAATTTATTCAACTTCCAAAACGCTAAAATGAGCCTTCATCTAGGACTTGGGAACATCAACCCGCTCCACCCCAGCCGCCCAGTAAAAGTTGAGCGCGGATTTGCAGATGACTATAAAAAGTTTAGAGCCGATGAAAACAGAGAAGCCATTCGCGAATACTACGAACCCTTACTAGGCGCTGACTGGGAAGCAAAACTCAAAGAACAAGGAGTGAGTATTGAGAATCACTTCGTAGATGGAGCCGCAGGCCCCAAAGACTTTGATGCCATGAACATTCCCGAAGGCCTAAGAGACTACATGATCGAAGCCGAAAAAGTGAGAGAAGAACAAATCGACATCTACCGCCAACTCAGCGACCGTTTAGGATACGAACTGGCCCCCGACGACCTCGATAGCTATCTTCAAATGGTGGATGCAGCCAGCAGTGAAACGGCCATGGATTTTGCGTCGTCCATCCACGACATGCAACAACTACCCGTTTCTTTTGCGGTTGCCGCCGGGTATGGAGCCGCAGGCGGTGCCCTTATACATAATCTTCTCAAAGGCGGACGTCACGCAGCCCCCATCATTGACCAAGCAGTCAAATCAAGAACTGGGCTGAGTCCTACCAGTGGGGCAGCCTGGGTAGAAAAGCAAGCCATAAGAGCTCATGCAAGCGTGCTTGAAAACTTAAGAGCCACAAAATTATTCATGCAATTTGGCGTTAAGATGAGTGTCGCCGATTACAAAGCATCGGCCAAGCACCAAGAACTATACAAACAAATGTATAAGCTAATGCAGTTGCAAGAAGTTAAAAGCCCTATGAATGACACTGAAATTGAGCGTCTAGTCAAATATGCAAAATCAAAAAACGGATTCAATCCCTTTTCTAAAAAGAGAGCGACTTTGTTTGTAAACTCTCACATCGCCCCAGAAACACTTGCAAAATTACAAGCCCAAGGAGTGGATGTAGAAAACGTCTCTCACTTAGTAGAAACATTAAACAAGGCCCGTAAAGAACAAGGGCTCGGCCCAATCAAACAGATGGCACAATGGATTAAAGCTAGATTTAAGGGCGATAAAATGCCCAGCTCAATTTCAACTTTCACATCCAACAACGGAGCTTCCAGCGGCAGAGCTGAAGGAAAGGCATCGCCCCCAACCACTGGAGGCGACGCTGGAATCGATTGTAGAGACTATTGGAAAGCCGCTGGCCTCATAATAAATGCCACCAATCCAATACGATCCAGCCTTTCAGCCGCAAAAGCGGGAGCAAAGATGGGCCTCATCGGCTACGGAGCTTTTGGCCTTGGCGGCTCTGGAGTGGTTGCATTTATGAACACCTATATTCCAACAATGAAGAGTTACACTGGAGAAGATTTAACCGGCCCAGACGGTGTGCCCGACGGAAAACCCGACCAAGGAACCCCTGAAGAGTATTTTAGCAGCCTATTTGAGGAGCGAGTTCGTCAAACCAGCCAATGGGAAGGGGCTGCCATGATGGGCATGATCGGCTCTGCATTTCCCTATGCCCAAACAGGGCTGAGTCGTTTTGCCGTAGACAAACTCGGATGGTCTCACCTAACAGCCGCAGTGCTCATCGGTGGAGTTGGACTAGGAGTCCCCTTTGATTTGAAAATCTATCACGACTTTGTGGCGCCAGAAAAAAGGTATGCCGGCGTGCTCAGAGACGACGCAGACGTGCTGGAAACAGAGGCAAGTCTTGCAAAAAAGCTTGGAATTTATCGCGACAAAAAAGGAAATTATCAAATCAAAGACCCGGTCAAAGACAAAGTTGAGTTAGAGAAAATTGCTAAAGAGATAGAACTAGAAAGTAGACAAACAGATTCTGAAGCATGGATTAGAAATCGAAACGCCAATTCAGAGTTAATTTTTGGCATCGCTTTAACGACCGCATTTACAGCACTTCCTGTCGTGCAAACAAAAATTATGAATCAACAACTCAACCCGGTCAAAGCCGCCGAATTCTTAGCTGGAACCAGAGAACGTAAAGGCATTATTGGCGACCTTATGAGGGGTAGAAGAGAAAGAAAGCAAGTTGTGTCGGAAGCCGAATATCGACAGTCGGAGGCTTATCAGGAAAAACTCAAATCCTATGCCCACGACCGTGTTGCTGAATTAGTTCTTCCAGCTGCTGGCCGCATTAACAACGCCATCAACAATGGCGTAGCGGTTCCCACGAAAAGTGGTGGCACGGCCAGAATTCCCGTGACTGAAAGGCGCTTCCGCGAACTCTATGACTTAGTTAGTAAAGACCATCGATTGATGTCGCAGATTTCTTGGAAGAACTCATCTGACCCCCAAAAGGTCACAGCTAAGAGTAAAAGACAACAAGAACAATGGGAAGAAATCCGCGATCGCCACCCCGACTGGTTTCGATCACAAGAAGAATTACAGCTCGCTCAAGACCTTGTAACGGCCGTTAACAACTATCAAATGATCACCATGAGTTTTCATAGTGCCTCGGGTGGCAAACACTTCCAATTTGATCCTGAGTTTATGAAGATGGTTTTCGGTAACTCCTTGCCAGAGTTTTCTGTGAATGCTCCAAGACCAGCACAGGGAAGAGCGATTGATAGCGACCCTGTCAAAGCCGCCAATGCCAATGTGGACCCAGCGATACAGAAGGCTGTGGATCGTTTAAAGAACAGCAAAGGGATCATCCTCGATGCTGAGATCATAAGCGAAATTCCTTCTGGCCAATAGAGCCCCTTTGATTATCGGCAAATTTCATACAAATCGCAGTTTCCACCATGAACGGAGAATTTCTTTGCCTCTACTGACATGGCCGCAAGACACAGAACAATTGTGCTTATCAAAGAAATGCTAATCATAAGTTTGGTATTGAGGGCTTGGTTTTCTTTTCTTTGTTTAGTTGTCATACTCTTATAAATGCAGTGGCTGTGCCATTTTAAATAGCTGAAATTAAAGGGGCGAGATTTAGGGACCTTTAAAATGGAGGTGAGAGCACCCCAATTTTTCACCCCACTTTGTTAAGTTTTCATGAAGATCTTTTTTTTGTCATAGAAGAAGATCTGGCCAGCTGCCCAAATTATAGACAAAAAAGGGTCATTTTTTCAGCGATTTCGGCCGAATCAGACTTGAAGCAAAGTTACTTGCTCCTTACAATGGTGATCAGTAACAGCGAATTTAGATTTTTAGGGGATTAAAAATGAAATTATCAAAGCTTTTAAAACTTGGCTTAACTGCTCAACTAATTACCTTCGGAAGCGGAGTCTACGCAACGAGCATAGTTAAAACCAGACCCCTACCAGCCGAAGCCCCAGTCCGATCCCGCGAAGCAATTAAGCCGGGAGACGCACCTGTAGCGCCTGTAAAGACTCGACGTGAACTTGAAGCAGAAGCCAAAGCCCGCGTGGCTGCACCTGATCACAAGACTGAAACCCCAACACCAGTTGTGCCTGAAGCAACTTCTAGCACAGCGGTTTTGTCTAACGTGGCGGCAACTGGACAACTCAAAGCAGTTGCGGGCGACGAGGTTAAGGGTGCGGCATTGCTTAAGTCTGCTACCGCTATTAACAGTGGCACTGGTTCTAACGACCTAGCCATGAATCTTTTCACAGAAACTCTTAAAGGAATGTCCCCAGAGCGTCGGGCGAATATTTACGAAATCATGAACAACACGACTAAGTCTGGAGCCGAAGGCCAAGACGCCATTGCAGCTCTTAAGAACTTTGGTGAAGCTCTAAAAAACGGCATCTATAACGACGGACAAGTCATGTCTCCTTCTGCGGTCGAACGATTGGCCCAGTGGGGTGCAACTGAACTTAGTTCCATGACAACGATCCGCAAAAATGCGAGCAAAATTTTTGAAGAAATCGAAGCCATTGCCATCAAAGATGGTGCCGATGGTGTTAGCGAATTCGTGGGTAAGGAGTTAGATCCGGTTATTGTTTCAGCTGAAAAGAGCCTTAAAGGCGCTTCAAAAGAATTAGCTGACTATAAAAAAGCCCAGGGAGATAAAGCCGACCCTGCAAAGATCGCCGATCTTGAGCACGAAGTAGACGTCTATAGCTCTGCCATTGCGGAAGCTAAAGCAATCAAAGACCAAATCAAAAGCTCTGCCGATGGATACATCGCCTGGGTGAAGCGTTATCAAAAAGATAACGGTCGAGTTCCGGCTAACATCGGACATTACGAAGTCAGCCGTGAAATCGCCAACCTTAAAAAACAAAGCAGCTTGAACGCAGACGATAGAAAACGCCTAGCACAACTTGAAACAGACCAAAGCGCCATTGCAAGCTTCCACGATGCAGTCCATGGCATTTCACAAACAATGGCAATGGGCGGCCGTAAAGGCGAGCAAGGAGCTGTCAGCAAAGAAACAGCTCTATGGTTTAGAAAGAACTGCGGCAAATAAACTAGCTAATGCTTAAAAACAGACTAGGACAGTTTTTAAAACTCATTTCACTCAGTGCGGTTGCAGCCTGCTCCAGCACTGAGTCTCTTCATTCCAACAATCTAAAGACAAAAAAGGCTACTGAAAGAGTTCTGGCCTGGTCTAACACCTTCGGACAAACCGTCCCCTGCCATTGCCATCTAGAACCTTTTGGCGGCCTTGAGAGGCGCTACAACCTCTACAGACACTTGAAACTTCGCACTCAAAAGCTGCACTCTCTCAACTCCGGAAACTTTTTATTCCCCTACAAGCCCTCCCCCGTCCAAGACCAACTTTTCCTCGATGCCGAAAAACAAGCTTGGGCACAAAGCCATTTCAACGTAGAGGCGATCAACGTAGGTTACTTGGACCTGGTAAACGGCTTAAAATACCTCAAAGGCTTTGAAGAAAAATACAAGCTTCCTCTCATATCCACCAATCTTTATTCCAAGACTGAGAAGCCTTTGTTTAAAACACACAAAGACCTAAAACTTTTTGGACGAAAGTTTAGAGTCTTAGGCCTCACCGACCTTGGCCAACACGAAAAAGGATACAAAGTTTTAGATCCGATTAAAGCAGGTAAAACTGCAATCAAGGACTCACCTTTTCCGGTTTTAATTCTTAGCGACCTTGGACACGCGAGCATCACCAAGCTTCAGAAGTCATTCCCAAATAAAGAAATCATATTCGTTGGTCAAAGATACGGATCAAGAGATTACGTTATGAGAAACTCAACAAAACACACAATCATCGAGGGCTCTCAAAAAGGACAACAAGTCGTTTTACTAAGCTCCTACAACCTCCATCCAAGTAAAATTACTTTCCTAGACCTCAAAACAAAAAGTCCGAACACGGAAGGCTTCCCCACTCCAAACGAGGAGCGAATTTCCTTTGAGGCAATCACCTTGGATCAAAATTGGGATCGAAGCAATATAATGAGCGCCGGCCAAAAATGGAAAAACTAAGTCTTAGAAATTTGAACAGGCTTAGAAGCTTCTCCAAAATAAATACTGCGATGAGGAAAAGGAATCTCGATCCCTTCTTTATCAAAGCGATATTTAAGAAGGCGCAAATACTCTCTTCCAACTTCCCATTGCTTTAGCGGCATGGTTTTGATTCGAGCTTTAATGATCACAGCAGAATCACCTAAGGAGTCCACACCGAAGACCTCAATCTCTTCCAAAACACTTGAGGAAAATCGAGGGTCGCGTTGTAGAACTGTCCCCAAATCTTTCATAATTGTAATAGCTTGATCAATGTCTTCTTTGTAGGCAATGCCGATGTCCATAACATACGCACTCCAATCACGAGTTCGGTTAGCCAAGGTATTAATTGAGCCATTCGGAAAAACATGAACAGTGCCTTCAATATCCCTTAATATTAAAGTTCTGAAACTTAAGCCTTCAACAAGTCCTTTGACCCCATTAATAATGGCCGCATCCCCTACTCTGACCTGATTTTCTAAAAGTATAAAAAAACCAGCGATCACATCTTTAACTAAGCTTTGCGCACCGAAACCGATGGCCACACCTACAATTCCGGCGCTAGCTAAAATAGCCTTCAAATCAATTCCCAATTCAGCAAGAATCCCTATAGAAAAAAAGAGCAATAAAAAAATATGAAAGCCTGCTCTGGTTAAACCTGTCAAAGTATCAGCGCGCTTTTTTCTTTCGATAGCTCGAACAGGGGAATCTTCCTTCTTATTCTCCCAGCGTTTCTTTAACTGAAAAATCAGAAGTCCCCCCACAAACCAAAGAAGGGCAACCACTAAGGAATGAATGCCTATTTTTACGCAAGATTTAAGAATCAAGTCGGGGTCGACATCAAGCCAACGGGCTAATTTTTCATGAAGCATAGAGTGCAAATCTACTGCACCAAGGCCCAACTCGTCAAAGCGCGTGTAGAATTCCTTCCAATCAAGCCGCACTTAGAACAGGAATACGCTCATCTAAAAGATCCGCAATAATTCTTCGCTGATAAGAACTAAGATTCACGAATTGAATTCCCAATCCCGCTGGATAACGACCTCGAGAAGGCGTATGACGAACCACACAACCCCTTAAAGGAAGAACTTGCAAATGATTCAGCTTCACCCTGAGCTCCAACACAGTTCCAGGGACAAGAGCACTAAACATTTCTTTTATGGATTGCTGATCCAACTCTATGAATAGCCCTTCTTTCGAGAGATCAAAGGTTCTGGATCTGAAACTCAGCCCCAGAGGGGCATTCGCAACTAAAGAGAGATGAATTTTCGTCCGAGCTGGAGTCAGCCACCAGCGCCGATTTGGCTCTCGAAGAAGACTTCGAAAGGGCTCAAAAAGAAAGACACTGGAGAAACTAGCAAACAGCAGGGTAGCTGCCTGAGCTGCCCCCATGCTTGTATTCAATCCAGCATAGCCCACAATGGTGTTATTCCAAGCAACCAGGAGAAGCTGAAGAGGCACACTCAGCTTCAACCAAGGAGAGAGCCTAAGAACTAGACCCATATTCAAAAGAGAGACCGCCATAAGGAAGAAGTTCAGTCCACTGAGCTTTGATAGCGCAAGAAAAAGCTCCGCACTTTGATGGTTATACGCGCTCATAATCTGAAGAGGAAACGACACCGCTATCGCTCCGAAGACCAAGGCGATCAAGCAAGTTAGCTTTGGAAAATGTTTCATAATCTCATTCCTCTATTTTGCAAAATTCTGGCAAAGGCTAGAAACCTTTGCCACATACTTTCTAGCAGCTTTTAGTTTTTCAGAATCTAGCCAAGCCACTCCCATACCTTCTAATGCTTTCTTAACCCTTGCTGGTCCACTATTATAACTAGCCAAAACGACAGCCGAGAAAAGATCCGGATCATCAGGAGAAAGCGAAGTCAAGAGGGCTTGATGCCTTGGCTTTTCCCAATAGTCCTTAATGTAATTCAAAAACAAAATTCCTCCATCCACTGAATACTTTGGATTCAAACGCCAATCTTCACTCTTTCGTATGAAACCAGAACTAATCAATCCTTTTAACAAAGGGCCCGGGTAGTGATCGATGAGATCATGCCTAGGCCAGAGCGAGGTGGACTTCGCTAAACTTTTATCAGCCAAAGGAGTGATTTGAGTAAGCCCTATAGCCTTGGCCCAACTCACCGCCCGTGGATTAAAGCCAGACTCCTGAGCGATTAATGCAGTGACCATGGAAGGGTTCAACCCACCCTTTAGACTCTTCATTTCAATTTCACTCAAAAGAAGCCGATCCACCACAAAAGGGTCCACGTTCCCCACTCGATTCTGTTCGAAAAATTCACAGCGAGGACCTAGTAAATGGGCCACTCTTTGAATCCTTCCCCGATCAGAAAGGACAGCGACGTAAAACTCTTGGCCGCCATCTTCAAACAATTTTAGATCTTTGAAACTTATAGAAATATCATTGGAGCCCAGTTGTGAAATCTGAGCGTTTTTCAAAAACGCTTTAGTGATATCGACTTTGTTGTAAAAAAATCGAAGTTGCTTCAATTTCAAGGAGCCACGAAAGCTTTCAACCTTTAGATTCAAATCAAATTTTTCGTGCAACACTTGGCGCGACGGATGAAAACTAATGAAATAGTCGACCCCTTTACTGCTAGATTCTTCGCTAGCTTTCTTGATCTTAGTTTCTTTGATCTTTTTCGGTGCCCAAAGGTCGAGGGACCCGAATGGAGTGTGAGGCCCGGCGCACGAGCAAAGACACAAAATCACGATCATCAAGATCAAACTTCGAGCCTTCATCAACAAACGTCCCTCTTACAATTCTATCAGTCGGGCCTTCAAACTCAGCTTACATGTTCGGGCACATCCCCAGACTGTTCCAACATTCTAACTGTTCTTAAAGCCTCATAAAAACCAAGATTTGCGCAATAAAGTATGAAGAAACCGTTAAAACACACCCGGTGGTTCATTATGCCGTTTACGCCGCACTATCTCGAGAAGACAACGCTGCGCTCCTTTCCCTATGAAGCTTCAAGCAATAACGTCAAAAGTCAGGAGGATGTATCTATGTTGAAGAACAAGAAATTGATTGGATCTTTCGCGCTCAGCGCGACGTTGATTGGGTGTAACCTAAGTGTGAATGGCGTGCTGGAGATTTCCTCAACCCTAACTTTCGTAAAGAAGACTATTTTTGGCAGTAAAACTATAACGGTAGACAGAGGCCGACAAAACGCAACTGTCGAAATTTCAGATAAAAAAGTATCACTTCAGATTAGAGATTCCGCTGGAAAGAATCAAAATGTCGATTTTAAAGTTCCTGCCGGAAACATTCCAACTGATGGCACTTGGATAAGAGTCCCCGCCGCACAAACAGGTCAGCCCTACGATGTGGTGACCTCGGTCCTCAAACAAGTGGAAGCGGACAATGAAGTTCATAGAGACTGGGAGTCTTGCACCTACGAAAGATGCACCACTCATTGCCGGGGAAGTGGCGACAATCGAGATTGCTACCGAGAATGCCGCACCTACCGAGGCGAAAAACGAGTCGAATACCGTCTTGTCTACACAGATTGGAACATAAAGTTCAGATTGCATGACAACGCCCAAGTGGCTAAGTTCCAAGGAGAAAGACAAGACGTTACTAGGGATTACCTCCATGTAGGACCTTGTCGCTAAGGACCTTCCAGGTTTTAAACCGATAAGAAAGCATCATGCATTCACAGAAAAAAATTTCATTTCTTCTTTCTACACGCTACCTTGCAATGGGCTTAACCCTCTTTTGCCTCTCTAGCCTCCACCTACACGCAAAAGAGAAAACAAAAGTGAAACAGCCTACTAATCTTAGCCTTCTGGATGGAACCAAGAGTAAGTTTTATAGAGCCCCCGGATCGGAAGTGACGAGCCTACGTTTACACAAAGATCAATTTGATGATTTTAGTTTAAACTACTACTTAACCTATCAGGAGACGCCCGAAAGCAACGCCCTGCTTAGCTGCCCTGCGATTTTTCGGATGAAGCCCATATGCTTCAAAAAAAATGATGAAGACAAACTAATACTCTTAGACCCAGGTCACGCCGATGATAGCTGGGCTCGCAATGGTATGAGTTCCGACTTCCCAAAAGGAAATGCCCCACCCCCCGGAACCAAACCCAGAAAAATGGCCCTAGTGGAAGGCTACCTCAACAAGGGTTTAGAAATCATGCTAAGCGCCTACCTAAGAATCTGCGCACCCTACAATCCCGACACCGGTCACGGAATCAAAGCAGAATGGATTAGATCAACAAGATACCCAGGCGAAAAACTTTATGGCGAATATGAGTGGGGAAAAAAGGCCAGCAGTGTTTACGGGTCCACCAATCGAAAGATTGTCGAAGCAGCAGGCGAAGGACTAAAAAAGACAATTCAAGCCCACATAAAAGGAAAGACTGTTTATCTTAACTCAATTCACTTCAACAGTCGGGACGATTGGCTTTCATGGAAGGGCTTCAACCTCTATTTCACAAAGCAAGAGAATCTAGGCAACACGATCGACAAGCTTAAAAAATGGAAAATCGAAAAGCGCAATGACCTAGGACCCCTCCCCTCTTCAAAGCTTAGCGAACTAACCCACCTAATAACCCTAATGGAAAAACTAAAAATCCAGCTCGCTAGCGTTGAAGATCCAATCGAGGAGGACCGAATTCGAAGACAAATGATTGTGGACAACAAGCTCCTCGTTACTAAAGAAGGACCCGAAGTTTATTACCATTCCGGAAACCAAGACGAAGAATTAGCAAAAAACATTTACAGCAACATCGATCAATCCCTCAGACTCAGCCAACCACCTCTAAGAAGCTATCAAGGATCTTTCGAGAGAAACACCCCCGTCAACAAGGCTAGTCACCTAGTCACAAGAACGGTCACCTCTGCAAACAAATACAATTACGCTATCCTGGTTGAAGCAGGTTATATGGATGGTTATTACACTGGATTAAGACTCATCCAAGAAAGCCTTCAAGATGACACCGCTCCAATTGTGCAAGTTTTTAAAGCAGAAAACCAAGCAACAGAAAGCACACAGTTACGCATTCCATGGGGCGACATGGAACAACAAGGCTATTACATTCCTAAATATTCTCTCTACGTCGCTCGTGCACTGGCCCAAAGCTTTGGCGAACTCTATCAGTGCGAGTAAAGGCACACTAAGACTAAAAAAAACGTTTGAGCTATGTCTACACAGCCCAAGCGTTAAGATGAATTCTTTATCAAATGTTATCTGTTACAATCAATCGGTGTAAGCACCACATGAAATAGTTTCAACACCTTCGATAGCTACATCAGTCCTCGAAAATTGAATGTTAAAATCAGACCGACGATCATCCGTGATTAAAGTCTTCACCCAGGTAGTATCTCCGTCTGGATCGACATCGTCAGTTCGAGTAACGCTCAACGTGATTTTTTCAGCTTCTTGATCATCGGGCTTGAAAGAAAAAGAATAGGACTTTGAGAACATTTCTTCAGTATCTTTCACGACAGCATTTTTAGCATCAGCAACACCTTTATGGTAGACGTGCTCAGCCTTAACAGCCTCAATAAGCCCTACGTAACGATAGGAATTCCCCTGAGAGTCCACAGCGGTCTTCTCTCCAGAAACTATAGCCGTGCAATAGATAAAAACGGGCTCATAACGATCCGCCATTGCAGTGAGAGAAAGAGACAAAGTGCCGAGAACTAGAGTGGATAGGATTTTGCTTGTATTCATGAGCGCCGTCTTATCATGATGCAATGCGTAAATCCAACTGCAATTTGCCTCTCTTCGAATTCTAATAGATCGCCTCGAGGCCAGAAATCGCCAAAATCGTTTACAGGCGTCGACAATTTTGCGGGCAAAGACCTTAACACAGAACAACAATTACTATAAAAACATATACTTAAATCAGGTCCCCAAACTGCACCATACATAGTATGAGGTTGGCGCATTCTGTATTCTTAGTAACTCTTCTTCTTCTTCTTCTTCTTCTTCTTCTTCTTGGATCAAGATCAGCATTTTCACAGGTTTGGTCCTCAAAACAGACCTGGAGCGAGCAATGGGAAGACCGATATTCTCAATGGTTTCAGTCAGATAAGATCCATCAAGAGATGTTTATAGACCCCAACAGCCCCTATTTTGGAATCACAGCCGATTGCGCTGATTCCGCCTATCTCTTCAGAGCCATCTTCTCTTACGAGAATTACCTTCCCTTTGCCATCATTGACCCACAAAGCTACTCCAATGGTCTGTCTTCCCGCGAGAACTTGAAAGTATTTTCCAACGACAGCAGCCAATTCAATCAAATTCAAGACCCCAACAAACGCTTCATTGCCTTTGCCAACAGAGTTGCAGCTAGCGTGGGAACTTGGAGCCTAAAAACCTTAGACACCTACCCGATCGCGCTAGAAAACCTTCGCCCAGGAGACATCTATCACTACGAAATCGACAAAGACACGGCCACAATCCGCCACACAGTGAGCGTTAAAGACATGGATGCCTTTGGGAATTTTTCCTTCATCTACTCCACTCAATCTATCAAAAAGAGTAACGTCGACTTTTTCAAACAGGCCGCTCTTGGCCGAATCCCAGCTGAATCTAAGAAAACACGTCGCCTAATGTTTAAAACAGGCCAAAGCGCAAACTATGTTCCAGACTCTAGATCAGGCGGCTTTAGACGCTTCATTTGGCCTCGCTACCTAAAGAGCAACCCCGATCAATACCCCGCCTCATGGAACTACAGTCTTTCTCAATTTGAGTTATCTGAAAGCATGAACTCAAAGGAGTTCGCACTCCACGTGAAGAAGATTCACGCAACTCAGGACGAAGGATTAACCAACAAGGTAAAAAGACAATTAGATAATCTTTGCCAGCAACTTCAAGAGCGAGTCGAAACGGTTAATGAATCCATTTGGTATCAAGAGAAAATAAAATCAGAACAAAGCCGCACTTGTATGAATTACGAAGAATTCGACACTTACTCAACGCCGATGAGAGATTCTGAAATCCGCAAAGCTTTTGAAGAAGTTCTAAGCCAAGTGCAAAAGGATCACCTCGACAGGCTTCCTTCAGATTTAAAATCAACCCTCACGGCTCTTATGAACAAACAAGGTGAGAGCAATGATTTCTGCACCACCGAAATCGCAACAGGACAGAATACAAACCTGATTCAGCTATACAATTCTTTGCAAGAAGAAAAGCTTTCCTCTGACCCCAACCAAAGTGCAGCTGCTCGCTGGGGCATGGACAAGGAAGCCGGAAGCAACTGCCAAGTATTCTACAATTGAGACAGGGAATCGGATTGAATGCTTTGCTGCATACGTGAGCCCTCGCATTCGAAATCTTTTTCAGGGCAATGCAAACGAACATGAAAATGTGTTTTGTGTAACTTGGCTGGAACTAATTTTTCTAGCACTTGTGCAAGCGCAAAGTTCTTTTCACTTTGGCTAAATTGCTCTCCTCCAAAAGACAAGGCTTCCACATCTAGCTGTTCGACTAGAGTGCCACCCGCTTCCATCGTCAACTCTAAACTCTCCCTAGAAGCGCCCTCTTGTCCTTCCAAAGAGGAAAGTCCTTCCCTCGCAGCAACAGGCTGCTCAAGAAGAGCTTCCTTCTCTTTCAGTTTTGTTTCTACATATTCAACAATCTTCTTTTTAATGACTAGATCAACAAAAACCTTCTCTACTCGCCGATCATGAGCGACCTCTAACAAAAGCTCGACATTTCGATCGATATCAAAATTAGAACTCAATTGGTTCTTACGAACAAAATACTCTTCCCAATAGGGTCGATCTACCTGTTCTTCATGTCGGTTATTTCGAAGGTAGACAATGTCAACATCTAAACCATTCTGATGGCTTTTGTGTTGAAGTGTCTTGCCCCCAACTTCATTAGAAATATCTCCGATTTGTAGACGCTCCGACTTTGGGTCACGCCTTAACTTCCACAAAGATAACTCGCGAATGAATTCCACCATGACGTAGTTGCCAAACTGACGATTACGTTGCCGAAGAATTTTTAAGTATCCCGGACCTTCCATCAAAACAGAAGATGGGCTCTTTAATGAACCTTTAAAATGCCAACCAGCACTTTGCGCTAGACCTATCTCCCCAAACTTTAATTGTTTCTCTCTAAGCAACTCTTCTTGGTTCTTTCCAAAACTAGAACAAGCGACCATCGCCAAAAGGGAAAATAAATAAAATAGCTTCACTATTTAAAGCTTATCTAATTTCGTAGAGAAAATAAACGCGCGGAGAAATTGGCGAAAATGTTCCAAAAGCACAAGCAGCCTCTCCAGAACGCGACTTTTCAAGCATAGCCTGCTTAGTGGCAGCATTTAAGGGAATTCCAACTCGCTTAAAAACTCGTGGGTCTCCGTTGCTATCTGTAACATGATCAACCATTAAAAAGTTATGATCAATCTCGGCGTTGGATTCCACGCCCTCAAACTCAAAATCACAAGCAAAGCTCGAAAAACTAGACACCATAAATGCCAATAAAATATGTTTCATAGATCCTCCCAAA
>JAACVK010000063.1 GCA_009991595.1 bacterium
TGCAGGTTGGATGTTCTCGTTCATGTTTGAGGTGGCTACGAACAAAACCTTCGATAGATCGAATGGCACGTCCAGGTAATGATCTTGGAAGTTGTTGTTTTGCTCGGGATCTAGCACCTCAAGAAGGGCTGATGATGGATCACCTCTTTGATCGGAGGTCAGTTTATCAATCTCGTCGAGAAGAATAACCGGATTGTTCGTCTTAGCTTTCTTAAGCGCTTGTATGATTCGGCCAGGCATCGCACCAACGTAGGTTCTACGGTGACCACGAACTTCCGCATCATCTCTCACGCCGCCAAGAGCAATTCGAACGAATTCTCGATCCATTGAAGTTGCAATCGATTTTCCGAGTGAAGTTTTACCAACGCCTGGAGGCCCACTGAGACAAAGGATAGGGCCCTTCATGTCTTGTTTGAGTTTTAATACGGCAAGGAATTCAAGAATACGTTTCTTGATTTTCTCGAGGCCATAATGGTCTTTGTTGAGCTGCTCTTCAGCCTTCTCAAGAGAGAGGTTGTCTTCAGACGACACAGACCAAGGAAGCTCGGCAAGAGTCTCGATGTAGGTGCGGATCACACCGTGCTCTGCGGAGTTTGGTGACATGCGAGCCATGCGGTCGAGCTCTTTGAGGGCTACTTTTTCTGCTTCGTCGCTCATTTTAGCAGCTTCGATCTTCTCCCGAAGCTCTTCGGTTTCGTCGCCATCGTCTTTATGGCCAAGCTCTTTCTGAATCGCTTTGAGTTGTTCCTTGAGGTAGTACTCACGCTGGTTCTTGACGAGCTCGTCTTTGATGTCGCCTTGAATCTTTTTGGAAAGTTCAAGGATATCGATTTCTTTGTTGATCAGGCGAGTGACTTTCTCTAGGCGCTCTTTGACGTTGCCCGTTGTAAGAATGTCTTGCTTCTCGCTCTCATTGATATTCATGTAAGACGCAATCAAGTCTGATAGATAATCAGGATCCGTTATGCTTTCGATGAACAAGGCGGCTTCATCGGGAATGCTTGGAGACAAAGAAATGATTCTTCGACCAAGAGACTTGATGTTTTTTACAAGGGCTTCGATTTCAATCGAGTCGACTTTGTCACCCTCGAGTCCGTTGGGTACTTTTTTGATCTTTGCAGATAGCGCGCCCTCTAGTTCGGTATCTTTGGAGTCGGCAGGGCCTTCGATCGAAATACGGCTCAATCCATGAACGAGAACCGTAAGGCTTCCGTCGTTCATTTTCTGAATTTTTTCGATGCGTGCTAGGACACCGTTTTTGTAGAGGTCCTTAATTTTGGGCTCATCAACGGTTTTGTCTTTTTGTGTGACAATCGCAAGCAGCCCGCTTTCGCCGGCTTTTAAAACTGAGGCTACAGATCGTGGTCGACCCACGGAAATAGGCATCTTCATCATTGGAAAGAGGACGGCATTTCTGAGGGGCAGTATCAGTGCCGTTTCAGGGACAGGTGTTTCAACTTTAGTTTCTTCGCTCATGGTGGAAGTCCTCCTATATAAAAGTATGGAATCGTTCTCAGCAGAGTCAACCCCCTAAACATGCGTCATTTCTCATTAAAATCACATTAAATGACGGTCTTGCGGGTGGTGGGCTTTTGAGCTTTTTCCATAGGAATAGGACATCTCAAAAAGGGGTCTGGGTTAGGCGCTGGGGGTCAATTGTTAAAGTTTGATTAAGACCTTTCTGTAAGTAGTTATTTCTTTGTGTGCCGGCAATAATTAACGCACTATGTTATTATGAAATCATCACACAAGCTCAATGTTTTCTTAAAGAAGCCGAAAAGACTTTAGGAATTCAAAGCAAAGAGTTTAGTGGTCCAAACCACTGAGCCGAGAGAAAGAAGGGGTCCGTATATTATGAGTTCAGCAGCATACGCATACGACTGGGAGGAAGAGCAAGGCTCTCCTGAATTAGGGAAAACTTTGATGATCGTGGAGGATGATCCAGATCTACAAAGCATTCTATCTTACAACCTACAAAAAGCAGGATTTAAGGTGAGATGCTTTTCAAAAGCCGAAGAGGTTTTGAAAGTCATCGACGCTGCTCCTGAAACTGTTCCAGCTGCCTTTTTGGTTGATATCAACCTTGCAGGTAACATGAACGGACTAGAGCTTACGAAGTATCTTCGTGAAAGCAAAGCAACGGCAAAATTGCCAATTGTTATGCTCACAGCTCGCGGTGAAACATCTGACGTTGTCACTGGATTGAACGAAGGCGCGGACGATTATGTTCCAAAGCCGTTTGAAATGGAAATTTTATTAGCTCGCGTACACAGCTGTTTGCGTAGAGCAGAGTCTAACCCAGGACCGATCAAGGGTGGACGCACCAAACTCAGCTCTTCTGGAATTGAAGTTGATCCTGTATCACACCAAGTTGTGGTTGATGGAGCTCCATGCCAGTTGACTGCTTTTGAGTATGGATTGTTAACAAGCTTTATGTCACGTCCGAACGAGGTCCTTTCTCGTGACGACTTACTTCTAAGAATCGTTGGTCCAAATAAGGTTGTAACAGGTCGAACTATCGACGTTCACATCCGAGCTCTTAGAGCAAAAATGGGTCCAAAACGTGCCGACCACATCACAACAGTTCGTGGTTTCGGTTACAAATTTGTACCTGAGTCTTAAGCGCGCTTTGCTTAAGCATTGAGGATACTTTCTTGGATTCTAAACAAGCTTTGAATTTATTAAGGAAGAGTGGGATTGAACCTGCTCTTCCTTTTCTTATCTTCTCCGAAAAAAACGGAGTTGAGTACGCAAACGAGCGAATGGTTGAACTCCTTCGTCCCATTGACAATAAGTTAGATACACAAGATGACTTGGAAAGAGTTTGGCCATTTTTCAATGAGTTTCAATCCCCATTAGCCTTGTTTAAGGAAATCACCTCAGCGAAATTTCGTGAAGACGAGGACAAGCTGATCTACGGGGAAGCCTTTCTAAAGACATTCAAGATTCATGTGAGACGGTCGGAAGAATATAGAATTATTGCTTGCGAGATGGTGAGGTCAGGCGATCTGCTGGCAGATGAAGAGGCTAGACAGGTCTTGTTTCGCTCTATATCGCATGAAATTAGAACGGCCACGATGACCCTCAGAGGTTACACAGAGATGCTTGAAGATAAGTGTGCAGAAGTGGCTAGGTTAGAGATTGAAGGTCTCAAGAACTCTCTGAGGCGACTTGATGGAGTTGTCAGAAGACTTGATGACTTTAAGGCTGAGTTAAAGGTAGAGCTTGAAGAAGTGAAACAAAAGCCCGCCAACAAAAAGAAAGCCGTATAATGCAGATTAGAATCTTGCTCGTTAATGAACATGGAATCGAGAAAGCGCTACACGTCGACTTGTCACCAGATGACACCCTTCTGGAGCATATTGAGGCTGCCGGGGCCACGAGCCCCTATGGATGTCGCGTGGGCTCTTGTGGGACCTGTGTGGCCAACATCGGAAATGGGCGTGATCTTTTGAAGCCGCGAGATGCTTTGGAAAAAGAATGTTGCTCGAGAGTGGCAAGCGATAGTGGTGAGGCCAGGCTCCCTTGTAGGGCCAAGTTTGATCTCAACAAACTTGCTGAAAATGCTTCCATTACTATTCGTAAAATTAAAATCGTCTAATTTCTAAATTTCAAAAATATGTTTGTTCATATTTTGTTCTAGCTTAAATGCGCACGTGATAAATCCAACATGGCTATAAGTTTGAGGGAAATTACCCCATTGTGACAGTTCATCTCCTTCAATATCTTCGCTGAATAATCCTAGTTTGTTCGAGGCTTGGTTTACTTTTGCAAGTAATGTTCTTGCCCGTTCTATGTCTCCAAGTCGTATGAGTGCTTCGATGTACCAAAACATGCAGACTAGAAAGGATGACTTTGTTTCTCCAAAATCATCTTTAACTTTGTAGCGATATAGGAAGCCATTTGGAGATTGTAGTTCATTGTAGATGTGCTCCACGTGCTTCCTGGCTCGATCCTGCTTAGGGTCTAGATAGTTGAGGTTGACTAGCAACAAAGTGCTTGCGTCGACATAGTTGAAGTCAGTTGCCGCGCAGTAAAATTCGTTTTTTTCGTCCCAACACGATTCGATATAGTCAACGGCCTTGGCTTTGCATTTTTGTGCACGCTCAAGCAAAGTGGGTTTGTGGAACTTCTTCGCAATCTTGATGACAACTTTGGAGCCAAGCCAATGAAAGAGCTTGGTATGAAGGTGATGGTTGACCTTGTTGCGGAACTCCCAGATTCCAGCATCAGGTAAATCCATCGATTCTTCGATCTTGCCTAACAAAGTTTCAATAATAGCTAAATCTTGTTCCCCATGAATAGCCGTGAGCCGTGCATCGAAATAGAGCGGGGCAAGTGAATGAAGAATCTGACCGTAAACGTCGTATTGGACCTGCGTATAAGCGCCATTCCCTATCCTAACAGGTTTGTTGCCTTTGTAGCCTTCTAGATCTAGCTCTTTCTCGACAAGCTCTGTGCGGCCATCAATCCCAAACATAGGTTGTACGTGTTGATCGTGCGTGATGAGATTTTGCAAAAAATGAGAATAGCCCTCTAGCTCTGAAAAATGAGAAATGAGGTTGAAGGCGTTTAGAGTGTAGTAGCTGTCTCTTGGCCAGCAATAACGATAGTCCCAGTTGCGCCCTGATTGATCGTGTTCCGGTAGGGAAGTGCTGCCGGATGCGATGATGGCGCCGGTGTCTTCATATTGGTGAAGTTTTAGGGCAAGTGAGGAGCGAATCACTTCGTCTTGGTAGATGGTAGGAATACTGGTTCTTCTCACCCAGGTTCTCCAGTAGGAAGTGGTCTTTCTAAAAAATTCTTCAAAGGTTTCTTCAAGAGGAGCTTCCAGGTGCTTTTCCCAAGTTAGGCAAAAGTATAGATCTTTTGTTAGGTAGAAGTTCTTCTCATTGAGTAGATAGTTGATTGAGGCATTGGTGGTGAGTCTCATATTGAGAGAGTCCAGTTCATAGTCGATGTGATTGCTGCCTCTTTTTGGGGTAAAGGTCTCAGCTCCATATTCATACTTAGGTCGACAACGAACTTTGATCTCCGGCTTTCCTTTGATGATCTCTAC
>JAACVK010000064.1:0-2496 GCA_009991595.1 bacterium
GAAAACGGTTAAGCCCTTATAGGCCTTGCCGAAATCGCCGGTCAAGTCCTCAATGCCGCTCTCTTTGAAAGAAACGGCCAGAGAACACCAACTCTTGTGAACTGCCAACACATAAAAACCGGTCGTATTATTGCCAGCCGTTTGCTCGCTGGAGAAAACCTTAAAACCGGACACATAACCGACAACACCTTTGAGAACGGTATTCTCGTAGGCAGTCGCCACGGCCGGGATTAGTTCACTCGCTTTAAGCAAGAGATTGGCAATTTTGGACGGGACTACCAAGTTTCGGTCAGTCGCCGGAATTTTGGCCTCGTCCAATTTCTGTTTTAAGTCAACAATATAACCGTAAATCGTGTTATAGGCGACAGTTAAAACAGTTGACGCTTCAATGGTATAGGCCGCGCCTGCGCCGATTGCGCCGCCGGTATAGGCGGAAGCAACATCATCGGTGTCGTCCTCAATCACAATTGAGGTTGCGGACGCATAACTTTTAATCCGATACCAAGAAGTGTGGCCGGTCGCTTTAAACCCTAAACCAACCATAGCGGAGGTAAAGGTAGTTCCCACGCCAGTTACAGCGCCAGTGGTAACATCAACAGTTACCGTGCCGGTCGTGTAGTCAGTTCCCACGCGGTTGCCGCTGCCGACATCGCCATACAAACCCAAAACATAATTATCCACGACTTCGGCTAAACCTTTGCCGGCGTTTTGGATTAAATCTGACGACGGGTCGTCAACATACGAAGTGAACTTGCTCCAAGATTGTATCTTGAAGTAATATGCCTTTTTCTGGTTTAGCACCAGTTGGGCTTCGCTTTCGCTGGGAGTATCGGCGGACAAGGCAGAACCGGAATAGGTCTTGAGCGTTAAACTGGCAAAACTCAAGATATTGGCTCTGTCAGCGCCACCCTCCGACAATATCATCTCGTAATCCTTGTTGGTAATATCATCGGCTACCGACCTCTCAAAAAAGGCGAATAAGGCATTTTTGGCGAATTTCTCGCCGTAATTTGTGCCATACGCGGCCATAAAAATATAGTGTTTTCACCGCCCCGTTTAGCTGGAGTGCGTTTATTCCTCGCCCTCAATTATTAACTCCTTCTTTTTGACAAGTTCATTGTATAATTGGGGATTGGTAGTCCGAAGTTGTTTGGCTTCGTTCTCTGTATAAACTTTACGCTGGACTTTCGGTGGAGTTTGGTTGCCCGAGCCGCCGCGCTCAAAAACAATTTCTGTTTCCGGCTCGGCCGGCGCTAAGGCTGAGGCTGGCGGTTCGTTCTCCTTTATTTCAAAGAGAAACGACTTTGCCAGCGTGTCAATCGGCACACTTTTGGGATACCGATAAACATACTTGCGAAACTCCGCTTCACGTCCTTTCAAGTCCGGGTGATTTTCAACGGCGTTGGCTAAATCCGCTTGCCACATTTTTTCCTCTTTCAGTTCCAACACCTCGTTATGTATCCGGGCTATCTTACGACTTTGAGTTTCCTGTCTGATTGACGAGTTTTTAACCTCGTCAGTCATATATTCCCACTCATCGCCATAAATTTGGCGCATTTCCTCCTCCGTCGGGGGCTGTTCTGTTGTTAAATCGTTAACCCGTTCTTTCAATTTATCGCGCTCGGCGCTGATAATTTGATTTTCTCGCGTAGAGTGTGAAAACTTTTCGCGATAGTCAACGGCTGGCTTCACGGGTTCGGCCGCCGGTAGCGTCCCCTTATCGGAGGTTTGCTTAACTTCTGACATCTTTGTTGTCCCGTCCCGGTATTAACGGGGTTTGGGAGTTTAATTTTATTACGCTTGCTTTTCTTTAATCGCGCCAATGAGCAAGTCCTTATTAGCATAATCCTCCGGGTTCAATCCGAGAGTAACAGCCAGTTTGTCCAGTTCGCCTCGTTTCAGAACCTCTAAAATGACCTCGTCACTTTCGTCGTCTATGCGCGTTTGTTCCGGTTGGGGCAACTTATCAAAAAACGGCTGGTATATGGCTAACTGTTCCTCATTCAAATACGAACGCCGGGCAAATAGAAACAAAATATCGCTTTCAACTAACGCGCTTATGTCCAGCGCGAGCAATCTTTCTATTTCGGCGGAAACTTTTGGGTCTAACATTTTTTTTATTCCTTTCTTTTTTATTATTATACTGACCAAACCAAGATGATATTTTTTATGACAGGAAGCGCATAGCCATATAATATCAAGTGGTTTATTATAATTTTCGTGATGAGCGTAAGCTCGCAATTGTTTACACAAACAACAACTGCCTCTTTTTAGCTTTTTCTCTTTTATAAGACGATTGACGATGTGGTGAGCAGAAGCGCCGCCGGGATTTTTCTTTCTCCATAATCTGTATTCTTCCGTTTTATCTACTAATTTTAATCGTCTTTTTTCTGCTTGATATTCTCTGTCCTTTTTTCTTGTTTCGTCGGTTTTCACTTCTTTTCTTTTTTATTTTTTTTCTTTCCGGCAGTTTAGTTATACTTGGCGTTTCATCAA
>JAACVK010000064.1:2601-2819 GCA_009991595.1 bacterium
TTGTTTAATTTCTCTCTCAAATAATTTCTTGGCGTTCTCCGGCCCGCAGATAAATCGGTTAATAATCATCATTGTCCGCAGTTCCATTATCAGATTGTCCCTTTTCTCTTTTGGCGTTTCCGGGTCGCTGGTTAGCCAAGTCAACTTATCAATTTGCTCAGCCAGATATTCTTTAAGTTTTGGTATGGTGATTTCCTCGCGCTGGATTTTTTCGTAAA
>JAACVK010000064.1:3017-3811 GCA_009991595.1 bacterium
CTGATTTCGTCCGGGCTTAATTTAGCAAGGTCAAGCAATTTCTTTTTATAAATCTTGCCAAAGGCCTCGTTGCCTTGAAAATCAATTTTAATCGCCGCCAACTTCTCAACGGTATTCAAACTTTCCTGTTCCTGTTCCGCCGATGATATAACTCGGATATTCCAACCGGCCGTCGACTTAAACATTGTCGGCTTAACTTTCTTTGAAAAGAAATTACCCTTGAAAGATTTTTTATACAATTCCAATTCTTTCAACTTGCCGGCGTTGGCTTCAACCAGTTTTATCCATTTCTCGCCAAACTCGCGCCACGCTATCCGATAAAACTTTGCCATACTCGTTATGCGTTCGGTGGCTTTATCGGTCATCAATTTGACTTCCCCTAAAGTTATTTGTCTGCCCTCTTTAACGCCTTTCTCGGTGGCGGTAGCCGCGGTCGCTCGTTCAACCATTCCAATCATAAAAGTCATTTCGTCCAAACTCTCGGATAATTCCGGTATGTCAACTTTCTCAAAAACCTCTTTTGGCTTGCCCGGCACGGGATACCAACCCCACGGCTTCGGCTCAAACATCGGAGGAATAAATCCCTCAATCGTGCTATCGTAATAATTCATTCCGTAGTTTCGCATTGTCCGGTTTTCCACCAATTGCGACAGCCAAGCGTTGACGACTTTATTTGGCGTTCTGACAATATCCGCCACGGCGTCCGGGTAAATATCCGTCCGTTCAATGTCATCGCTCCAAGTGTTTGTCGGAAAAAAATCAATTCCCAACAATTCCTTAATCGGCTTGACCAT
>JAACVK010000064.1:3822-3964 GCA_009991595.1 bacterium
CCTCCGCTTTACAAACGACGCACAGCGTTTCTTTCTTCTTGTCCTTATCGTAAAGTTTTATAAAATGATAATTGATTTCCACGTAGGTTTCGCCCAATTCAGGATTTTCAATATCCGGCACACCCATACTTTCCAGCCGTTC
>JAACVK010000064.1:4120-4324 GCA_009991595.1 bacterium
CTGGGCGGTGTTGTCCAAATCGGACGGGTCGGCCATTCGGTCAACCAGCACATCATAAGGGTCAAAGATTTCACAAATCGGCAAGCCCTGAACGATATTCAATATTTTCCAAGTCCGGCCATAAATTAAAACCTGCTTTTTATCCACAATATCTTTGATTTCCAATTTGTCGCGCCATAAATAATCTTTCCAATAAGCGTTAGC
>JAACVK010000064.1:4348-4933 GCA_009991595.1 bacterium
GTCTTGGTCGTCAAAAAAAACATCGGGCGCATCATCAATGCGCGCCAGCAAGGTCTTTATTGTCTCTTTCATTAAAGGAACATTAACGGACTGGCGTTGCGTCAGACGGTTAATCACCACTTTATCACGATAGAGTTGATAGTTTTCCAGCCAATCATCGTGCCGGCGTTTCTGAAAATCAAAAGCCGACTGGCGATTTTTCTCTAATGTCGTTGATAAAACATTAAGGTCAATTTTTATCATTACCCTCCGGTTTATTCCCTTAAAACAAACCGTTTAATTTCTTTTTATATTATACGAATAAAGTTATTCCCAGTCAACTTGTGGATAATTCAAACACCCTATATGTTTAATTTCGGAAAAAACGGCTTAACTCCGCTGGCCAAAATTTCCTCCGGCGAACGCTGATACACCCTCACCGGCCGTTGCTTCTGCGCAAAAGTCAATACCAGCGCGTCCACCACATCGGGGCTATCAATGCCTCGCGAGCGCATATCGTCTTTACTCTCTAATTTTAATCGCCTCTCACTGGTTTTCTTATACCTGACATTCAATAACTCAAACCAGTCCGGATGTTCTCTCAAC
>JAACVK010000033.1 GCA_009991595.1 bacterium
AATGTGTTTGCGCCATGCCAGCATTCCCATGCATTCTTTTTTCCAGACCTTTGGAATAACGACTCTGGCGGCTGTGGCCATTGTGCTTCGTTCGGGGTCTCGTTTTGAGTTTTCAAAGCTTAAAACAGTTTGGCCTTTTTTTGCTCTTGGCTCATGCGCGGCTTTAGGTGCGATTGGTTTTCAACTCTACGTTGTTCGTTTGGCTCCGGTGGGTATGGTCGAGGGGGCTAAGAGAGCTTTGACTTTAGTTTTTACTTTAGTTTTTGCTAAGCTCTTCTTTTCAGAAGCCATCAATTCTAAGAAATTGTTTGCCGTTATGATCATGACTATGGGCTTATTGCTTTTGTTGGTTTAAGAATAAATTTTATGATCGCTTTGAGTTGTTTTGCTCCATTTGGAGGCCGTCAGGTGAATAATTCCCAGAGACTTTTAGATGAAGTTAAGAAGATTGCTTCCAATTGTCCTGAACTGAATTTGAGCTTTCTCGAGCCGTTGCCTGTGGTCTACGACACTTGTTTTGAGTCTTTGGATGAGAGGCTTCAAGCTCTGTCTTCCAAACCTAGAGTCTTGTTGGCTTTTGGGGAGGCTCCCACAGAGAAGCTTAAACTTGAGTCTGTAGCCACAAATTTAAAGCATTCCAAGAAAGCCGACGAGGCTGGAAATGTTTGCGCAGAGCAGGTGATTGTAGAGGCTGGTCCAAGCTCGATTGAGAATTCCATTGGCTTTTCCAGGCTTTATGAACAATTGGCTCCGAGTGTGAAAACCCACTTTGAGCTGTCGGAGGATTGTGGCCAGTATGTATGCAACAATCTAAACTATCGTGCGCTCTATGAATTGCCTGACTCTCTTCGTTTTGGTTTTATCCATGTGAGCAACTCTAAAGAGGACTTGTCTCAAGAGGCACGGGCGGTTTTAGAGTTGATTCGACTCATTCATATTTGAGCCAAATTCTCATAAATTACTGTCACTTAGCCGTGGGCTGATGGGCGTGTCGCCGTTGTTTTTCTAAGGCTCGGGTTCTGGCTAAAAATATGCTAGTTTGCGGGTATTATGAACGGCGAAACTGAAAAGGTTCGAAAAGTAGAAGGCGTGGTTTTGGATGATCACAACACGGTTGTGTGGGCGCCCGATTCTTCTCATTCTTCTGGAGCTCAAAAAGGGAAAAAGGCTGGAGCCTTTCAATTCATTATGGCTAAGCCATTTTTGATGAAGGCTGCCATAGCGCTTTTACTCTTGCCCGTTCTTTGTTTTCTTGCGATTTTTGCAGTTCTTTTTGCCATCATCGCTTTTTTCTTTGGTCGGCCCGTTCGAGTTCAGCGTTTTGGGGCTCGCAATATGAAGCCTCGTTCCCGTTAGGTTTTTAGATTTTTCTTAAGACTTGAGTGATAGTTCGCAATCCTTTAAAAGTTTAGCTTAGATGGCTTTTGTTTACCCTAACTACACGCCCTTTGAAGTTTCTTTTGTAAAAGGTGAAGGCGATTTTCTTTATGATGATCAAGGTAAACGCTATATAGACCTCCTTGCGGGCATTGCAGTCACCAGCGTAGGGCATTGTCATCCTGAAGTCGTCTCAGCTTTGATAAAGCAAGTTCAGACTTTATGGCATGTGAGCAATCTTTATCAGTGTCTGTGGCAGGAAGAGTTAGCGGAGCAGTTGATTCGATTGTCTAAGCTTGAGCCTACAAAACTCAATCGAGTGTTTTTTTGCAATTCAGGAACTGAAGCCAACGAAGCCGCTCTTAAGCTATGCAGAATTTATGGCCAAAGAATTTCTAAGAAAAAGTTCAAAGTGATTTCATTGTTTGGAAGTTTTCATGGACGAAGCCTAGGTAGTGCCTGCTTGACCGGGCAAAAGAAAGGGCAAGAATTGATGGGGCCTTTACCAGAAGGCTTCCATTACATTGAGCCGAATGATTTAGAATCGTTGGAAGCTGCTTTTGATGAAGATGTTTGCGGCTTTTTTGTCGAGTCGGTTTTGGGCGAAGGTGGAGTGCTTCCTTTAAAGGCAGAGTTTTTACAAAGAGCTCAAGAGCTTTGTAAAAAACACAGTGCCTTGCTTGTTTGTGATGAAGTGCAAGCTGGAGTCTTCAGAACAGGTCCTTTCTGGGCCCATCAGAGAAAGGGCGTTGAGCCTGATTTGGTGACAGCTGCAAAGGGCTTGGGCGGAGGCTTTCCAGTTGGTGCGCTCTTAACGAGCGAAGCGCTTTCAGAAGTTTTGACTCCCGGAACTCACGGAAGCACTTTTGGGGGTAACGCCTTAGCCGTAGCCGCCGCTAGAGCCGTTTTAGATGTCTTAGAGAAGAACAATGTTTCAGCTCACGTAAAAGAGATGGAGTCTTGTATGGCCGAAAACTTTAACTCCATAAAAGAAAAGTTCCCCAATGTTGTAGAAAGCGTAAGAGGAGAGGGGCTTCTTTGGGGGCTGGTTCTAAAAGAGGATTTAGTGGCAAAGGACTTTGTGAAAAGGGGTCTAGATCACGGAGTTGTCTTTGGAGGTGCTGGGAAGAATGTCTTGCGCTTTGCTCCCAATCTCTTGATCAAAAAGTCGAATCTAGAAGACGCCTTCCACCTGCTTGAAAGGGTGTTAGCGTGAAAAGGAAAATTGCCGTTGTTGGCGCCCGTGGCTATTCGGGTCTTGAGTGTTGTCGCCTATTGTTGAATCACCCCGATTTTGAGTTAGCTGTTGTTACTTCTTCAGAGACTTCTTGGCGTCTCTCGGACGAGTTCCCCGGAGCGAAGCTTGATAAAGTGGCTCATTTGAATACCGATGAATTCTTGGCTCAACCGAAAGGGGTTGATGCTGTGATGTTGGCGACCACCGCTGCGCAGTCATTTGAAGCCGCTCAAAGCTTAAAGGATCAATTTGTTGTGGATTTGAGTGGAGCTTTTAGGCTTGGTGTGCAGGAAACGAAGGCATTTTACTCGCTTTCCCTGGCCTCAGAAAAGGATTCAGCCGAGAGCCGTTATGGTCTTTGTCCATGGCAAAGGGCCGAGTCTAAAGGCTTGGTTTCCAATCCGGGGTGTTATCCTACGTCTGTGTTGATGGCTCTGCTTCCCTTGCTTAAAGACGGTCTAGTTCATGGGGAAAATATTGTCATTGATGCCAAATCGGGGGTGACCGGGGCGGGCCGATCTCCCAAAGAGATTGCGCAGTTTGCAGAGCTGTCAGAATCTTTGATTCCATATAAAATTGGAGAGCATCAACATCAGCCTGAGATAAAACGTTTTATTAAACACTTTGCAGGCATGGACCCTAGTTTTACTTTTACAACTACGCTTGTGCCCATTTCTCGGGGAATTTTGTCGAGCATTTATGTTCAGGCGGCAGCCGGCGCGAATATGGAAAAAATTGCGGAAAGTTATAGAAATCACTATGGAGAATACAGTCTGTTTGATTTTTATGCTTATGAATCTGGGAGCGAGCTAACCCAGCTGTCCTTGAAGAAAGTTGCTGGAACCAACCGAACCCGAGTTGTTGTTAGGCAGAGTGAGAATGGTTTTGTTATCTTCAGCATGATTGATAATTTACTCAAAGGCGCTGCCTCTCAGGCGATTGAAAATCTGAACAGGCATTTTAAATTTCCCATTGGTCTGGGTTTAGACTAAATAGAAGATCATGATTCAAAATGGTCCAGGAAATCAACGAACGCCACTTCCAGAAGGCTTTGGTGCCTATGCAACCAATTCTGGGGTTCGAAAGTATCGACCTGATTTGGGAGTAATTGTTTCTGACCGTCCGGCTAAAGCTGTGGCGGTCTACACTCAAAACACTTGCCAATCTAACCATATTAAGTATTGTCAGAAGGTGTTGCCGACCGATGGGCTGCGTGTGTTGATTTGCAACTCTGGACAAGCCAATACGGCAACTGGTCAACAAGGATATCAAGATAATCTAGATATGATTACAGAAATTGCTAGACGTTTTGACGTGAGGCCTGATCAGGTCGTGTCGGCTTCAACTGGAATCATTGGAGTGCGAATTCAGCTTGATAAGATTGTTTCTTCTTTCGGAGATCTGCTCATGCATAAGAGTGGTCATGCCGAAAGCTTTGCGACCGCCATCATGACGACTGACCTTGTTCCCAAAACAGCAACCACTCTTGTTTCGTTAAGTGGCGGACAGGTTCGAATTACCGGAGTTTGCAAGGGCTCTGGAATGATCCATCCAAATATGGCCACTATGCTTGGCTATTTGTTTACGGATGCAGATGTTGAACTGAATTGGCTAGCAGACACTCTAAGAGCAGTGACTGATGATTCTTTTAATATGATCAGCGTTGATGGTGAAACCAGTCCAAATGACACGGTCTTTGCTGTGGCCAACGGTTGTAGTGGCGTGAAGGTTGAAAAGCCCGAGGACAGAGCCCTCTTTATGTCGTCGTTGATGAGTGTAGCCAAACAGCTCGCTAAGAGCATTGCTCGTGATGGAGAAGGTGCCACTAAACTTTTGGAAGTCAGTGTTAATGGAATGCCTGATGTGATGCTCGCTAGAAAAGTTGCAAGAAGTATTGTAACGAGTCCTTTGGTTAAAACGGCGGTTCATGGCGGCGATCCAAATTGGGGTCGTATTTATTCGCGCATTGGACAAGAAGGTGTGCCGTTTGAGATTGTTCAAAACTTAGATTTGTTCATTGGAGAAGTGGCTATTCTTAAGGCAGGAGAACCCCTGGCGATGGATTATTATAAAATTCGAATGGGTTTGGCCGAGGATGAGGTAAAGGTGGCTCTTGATTTTCATTCCGGAGACAAAGCTGCGGTTGCCTGGGGTTGTGATTTAACTAAAAAATACGTTGATATTAATACTGAATACAATTGATGTCGGTTGTCATTAAAATTGGTGGATCTGTTCTACAAGATTCATTGACTATTTCTAATCTGACTCAGCAACTAAAAAAAATAGAATCTATTTTGCCTCGTTATGTTTTACTCCACGGGGGTGGGCCTGCCATTGCAGGAGAGCTTTCTAAACTTGGTCTTGATTTTGAGTTTGTAAATGGAGTTAGAAGGACCACCGAAGCGATGATGCCCGCTGTCGAGAAGGCTTTGTGGGATGTTGTGAATGCTCAGCTTTCTAGAGCTTTTGATGTGGCTGGAATTTCACATAAGAGACTCTGCGGTTTTAAGGATAAAATTTTGCTTTCGCGAATTTACGACGAAAGTCTTGGTCTTGTAGGCGAAGTGACGGAATGTCGCTTTGAGCGAGAAGACTTGCAACGACCTGTTTTGCTTTCTCCTATGGGGGTGGATGAAAAGGGCGCTCCCCTGAATGTGAACGCCGATTTTGCGGCTCAGGAGGTCGCCGTCGCCCTAAAGGCCAAGACGTTGATTTTTTTAAGTGACCAGAAAGGTGTTCTTAACCTCCAAGGAGATTTGTTTTCCAAAATTGATTCTCAATTGGCTCGAGATTTGATCGACCAGGGTGTTATTTCTGGTGGGATGAGGGCTAAGGTTGAACAGATTTGCGTTGCTTTAAGCTCGGGGGTGGGAGAGGTCGTTCTTTTAGATGGCCGCAGTCCCGATGCTTTGATTGAATACTTTGAGGAGTCTAAGCTTCAGGGAACAAAATTCGTAAACTAGCGCTTTCCTGACAAGGTGTTCGCGAAATATCATAAAAGGTGTTTCCCAAAAGAACTCACACCCCTTACAACTAAGGTATGGTTGTCACAAGAATTGCTCCTACTCCTTCGGGTTTTTTGCATGCAGGAAATATTCACAACTTCAAACTCATTGACCAATACGTTAAGGAACACGCTGGAAAGTTGATTCTTCGGATTGATGATTCTGATGAAGCGCGCGTCCGTGATGAATATTTAACCGATATATTTCGTGTATTGGAAGAATTGAAAATTAAAATAGATGAAGGTCCAACAAGTCCCGAAGACTTTAAGGCAAAATACTCCCAATCGTTAAGGTTGGCTGAGTATGATTTGGCTGTGGAAAGTCTCAAAAAGAAGGGCTTATTGTTTGCTTGTGCTTGTTCTCGCAAAGATATTCAAAAGCAGAGCTCTGATGGTCGCTATCCGGGAACTTGTCGAGACAAGGGGCTGGATTTAGAAAGGGAAGGTTTGACCCTTCGTTTTAATTCTAAATGTGCTGCCCCCATAAGAGTTTCTCCTCAAGGCGATCAACATGCGAGTATTTATAACCTGGAAGACACCATGGGTGACTTCGTAGTTCGAAAGCGCGATGGTCAAGCTTCTTATCAAGTGGTGAGTCTTTTAGAAGATGTTCGATTAGGGGTGAATACGATTATTCGCGGAGAAGATTTGTTTTCTTCAACGCTCGCTCAAATGGCCATGGCAAAATCTCTCGGCTTAGAAGACTTTTTAAAAGTTACCTTTATTCATCATGAGTTGATTCGCGATGAGAATGGTCAAAAACTGTCCAAATCGACATAATTGTTTCTACCTACTCTTGTTTATATATTTAATTGCCCATTCCTCCCCGTGCTCGCTTCGCTGCGCTATGGTCGGAATGGGCAATTAAATATATGAACAAGAGCAGTAAGTAACTTACTTGGTGGTGGTGGGTGGTGTTCTTATTGTGGAATAGGTTTTTCGACCTTAGCGCAGCAAAGCGAGCACGGGGAGAGAAACCTATTCCACAATAAGAGATGCATGCGATGAAGCCACTTAAGAAAGTCAAATTTCTTCGCGGTTTTCTTCTAAGATGCTTTCTAGAACTTTTATCAGGCCTGGATTTTTTGTTTCCTGCCGAGTTTTAGTTTTTCCTGTGTGATATTCCACGAAATCTTTAATAGCGGTAAAAAGTCGGCGGTTGTGATGACATTTCTTGTCGCTCATAATTCGGTCTGTCACACACATGACTCCGTTGCCAGTGATTCGATCGTATCGATTCACTACAGACGAACGCATGGTTACTTCGAGAATCAGCTTTTTAAAGGTCGTTCCCAATAGCTTAGAAGCGCGTTTCAAGAGCGATACGTATTCCTTTTGAAGATCATTTAGCTTTTGGATCTGAGTTGAGCTGAGATCAAAGTCTTCTGGAATGGCATAGTTTGATCCACAGGTTTCTGTGAAGCCTTTTGCGGTATAGTATTTATCGGTTCTCATGTAATGTTGTGGGAATTCCCTTAGGAAATCTTTCATACAGAAAACAGCGTTAGACGTGACTCCATCCTCTACTTTGTAGACACCTTTCTTGGATTGAAGACGTTCAAAATATTCAAAGGTTTTTTGATAGGTGTCTAGTTGAAGTTTGGGGACAAGTGTTTCGGCCTGTTTGCTGTTGAATCCAATTCTTTTCAGAAGGAAATACTTTTTATAGTGCTCAAAGCGCTTAGCGAAATCTAGAACAGAAGGGTGGTCTTTAAACTGTTCGATTGGCTTCTTTGTGCCTGTTTTGATGAAGTCAGTCAGCTGTGCAAAGTTTTGAATGATGTGACGGGCTTTCAACTTCTGTTCGCCTATGGTGGTCGACCAACGATCGTCGTCGTCATAGCGATATTCTTTGTGGAATAGGCCAAACTGTCTAACAGAACCATAGTCTAGGATTCCGGCATCAGCGGCCAGAATGTTGTCTCCGTCCCAGTCGAGCCAGCAAAAAATATAGAAGCTTTCAAATAAGGCGGTGGAGTGAGCAAAGGCATCGCAAATATTCGTTAAGAATGTATCGTAAAGATGTTCGCCGGTGTTTCTCCTCCAACTTCGGTTGTGCAGTTGTCTTTCTATAAAAAGATTTACAAGGGCTCTAAGTTCTTTAACTTTGCCCATTTTCAAATACCGAAACATGTGAGCTGGGCGGATTAAATTCTTCCCCGCTCGCACGTTTATACTTTGTTTCCCGGGATACCTTAGAACGGCGAGTGTTCTCTCGGTGGGATAGCCATAATGGTTGAAGACTTCGCTCATTAAAATGGCTGCAATGCCATCGCTTAAGTCGGCGGTGCCACATCCATAGGAAACGCCTGGATCGCCACTCTTAAAAAACTTTCCAGATTTTGCAGTGGCAGGACTTAGGCATGTTGCACCTGTTCCACAGCTTGTTATGTCCCAAGTGGCGTCTTTGCCTTTGAATTGCCCGTTCCAAATGCTGCGACCATCGCCACTTGTTTTTCCTTGGCGACTTTCGTGTTGAAGCTGCAAGTAGCGAGTTGCATAATAAAAATTTTCTTTAACGTCTGACTTTTTAAAACGTCGACCATTTTGAATGTCGTTTTCATTAATAATAGTGATGGAAAATGTGTCGATGATGGCTTTTTCTAAATCGTTGGTGAGAATTTCGGGGTGGTTTTGCGGAATAACTCCCATTTCCTTTGCGAGCGCAAAGTTAAAGTAGGCAACCTCGGCGCCTTTGCGTTTTCTGGCTCTATAGGGAACGCCAATATCGTCGACTTTATCCCAAAGTTCATGGGAGCCGTTGATGCTGCAAAGTTTGTCGTAGTTTTGTTGACTACGCTTGTTCTCTTTAGGCTTTCTAGTTACTTTTGCCATCTCTATATTTCTTAACGGCGCATTAACTCTAAAAGTTTAAAGCTCTTGATGCTGAGCGACAGAGATTCAAAAGCTTTCTGTCGTGATGGTCCCTTAATTTAGGATCAGGGCGTAGAATAATGACTTCGGGAGGCTTTTAAATGCGTAATATTTTCGTCATCTTATCGGCAGCGCTGCTGTTCTCTTGCTCAACGGGCAACAAGCGAGGCGAGCAGATGCTTGCTCAGATTAAAATTGATTCTGAATCACCGTTAATACCTTATCAATACGAAAGTGGTGAGATATTGGCGCTTTGTAATGCGGTTATCAGTAACACTCGAAGTCGTTTGGATGTGGTCGGAGGGCTGCATCAAGAAGCAAGAAATCCGGATAGCACTTTGTTGGCTATGGAAACAGCGATGTCTGACTTTGAGCAGATCACAGGACCTCTTTACTTCATGAAATATGTTCACCCAGACTCAAAGGTTCGCGACGAGTCTCTCGCCTGTGAAGAGCTGATTAATTCGTTCATGGTAGAGACCTCTACTAGAAAAGATCTCTATCTCGCTGTGAAAGATTTAAAGGGTCGTAATCCTCAAGAACAGTTCTTGTTGGCAGAGTCTATAAAGGGATTCGAACAGAGTGGTTTAAAATTGCCTGAGGATAAGCTTGCTCAGTTTAAAAAGGTGATGCAAGAGCTTTCGGATGTGAGCAGTAAGTTCCGAACAAATATTAGCGAAGATAAGAGAACTGTTTCTTTCACTAAAGAAGAGTTAAAAGGTGCTCCTGATGATTTCATAGGTCGATTGAATAAAGACGCAAACGGAAAATACATTGTAACAATGGCCTACCCAGACTTTTTTGCCGTAGTTGAAAATGTTTCTGTTTCGGCCACTAGAAAGAAGCTTACGACTGCTTTCTTGAATAAGGGGACGCCAGATAATATTCCGTTGTTGAAGAGGGCCATTGCTTTAAGGCAAGAAGCTGCAAGTCTTCTCGGTTATAACACTTGGGCTGATTATAAAACTGCTCACGGCCGTATGGCTACGAGTGGTAAAATGGTTTGGAGTTTTTTGAATCAGCTTCGATCAAAACTTAAAACCGGCGCAAGGCGTGATGTGGCAGGCTTGCTTGCTTTTAAAAAACAACTTGAGCCAGGTGCTACCAAGGTTGAATATTGGGATCTTCGATACTTGGAGAATCAGTATAAGAAGAAAAAATTTAGTGTGGACACCGAAAAGGTGCGTGAATATTTCCCAAGTGAGCGGGTAGTCGACAAGATGTTTGATATTTACTCTCAGTTGTTGGGAGTTCGTTTTGAGCGAGTCTTTGGCGCTAAAGTTTGGAATCCTGATGTGCAGCTTTATCGTGTTATTGAGAAAGGCTCCAAGAAGACGGTTGCCCATTTCTATACAGACTTCATTCCTCGCGAAGGAAAGTATAATCATGCGGCGGCTTTCCAATTGCGTTCTGGTCGACGTTTAGCCAATGGAAAGTATTTAGCCCCTGTGGCTTCCATTGTTGCAAACTTTAACCCTCCAACAAAAGATAAGCCCTCTTTGTTGAGCCATGATGAAGTTGAAACATTGTTTCATGAGTTTGGACACATCATGCACCAGACTTTAACCAAGGCTCCTTACGGAAGTCTTTCAGGCTCAAACGTGGCGCGAGACTTTGTGGAAGCTCCTTCGCAGATGTTGGAAGAGTGGGTTTGGTCACCGAAGATGCTTGCCACCCTCTCTGGGCATTACAAAGATCCACGAAAAAAGTTGCCCACTTCTTTGGTTCGTCAGATGATGCGAGCCAGGGATTACAATCAAGCGCTTTTTTATACCCGTCAGCTTTGGTTGGGCGCTGTGGATATGACCTACCATTCCAATCCACCGGCTGATATTGATACGACTGCCGTTCAGCAAAAGATCTATCAAGATATGGTGGGGGTTGAGCCCATTAAGGAAACTGCCTTTGAGGCTGGTTTTGGACACTTGATGGGCTACGATGCGGGCTACTATGGGTATCTGTGGTCCAAGGTGTATGCGATTGATATGTTTACACTTTTTGAGAAGAATGGTCTGTTGAGCTCCAAAATTGGGGGTCGATACCGTAAAGAAATCCTGGAACCGGGCGGAATGAAGCCAGAGTTAGAGATGCTTAAAGGCTTTTTAGGAAGAGATCCGTCTCCCAAGCCTTTCTATAAGAAGTTAAACATCTAGGGATAAATCGACTTTTTTATCCTTTTATGACGGAGATCAGCTTTGCTGGTCTCCGTTTTTATTGCCAAATTTAAAACACCTAGCTAAACCCTTTCTCTAATCATGGAGCTAGTTGATCAAAACATTCTGAATGTGGCGGGGTATCGCTTTTTTAAACTTTCCAATCCCCAAGAAGTCAGGGAGTCCTTAAAGACATTTTCTAGAGAGTTGGGGGTTAAGGGAACTGTTTTGCTAGGGCCCGAAGGTGTTAACCTAATGATTGCCGGAACTCCTGAGCAAATTAAGATTTTTCAAAAGCATTTGCATGAAGAGTTAAAATTTCCTCTTTTTGAATATAAAAAGAGTTGGTCTAATCGCCAGCCATTCTCAAGGATGCTTGTTAAGGTGAAGCCTGAAATTGTGACCACTGGTCATGAAGACATCAATCCGGCTGATTTCACTGGAAGTTATTTGTCTCCAAAAGAACTAAAAAAGTGGCTCGACGAAGAGCGAGACATTGTTTTCTTGGACACCCGCAATGACTACGAAGTTCATCTTGGCAAATTCTCAAAAGCCCAAGATTTAGAGGTAAAGTCTTTTAGGGATTTCCTTTCTAAAGTGGGAAGTTTCCCTGAAGCGATTAAGAAAAAGCCTGTTGTGACCTATTGCACCGGTGGCATTCGCTGTGAAAAGGCGACTGCCATCATGTTGAAGAAACAAGGGTTTGAAGAAGTCTATCAACTCGAAGGTGGAATCTTAAAGTATTTTGAAGATTGTGGAAAGGAGCACTGGCAAGGTGAGTGTTTTGTTTTTGATAGAAGGGTGGGGGTTGACCCTTCCTTAAAAGAAACCGAAACTTTACAGTGCTACGCTTGCCGCTCGCCGATCGTAAAAGAAGATCAAAAGAGTGAGTATTATGTTCCTGAGAAATCTTGCCCCTATTGCAAGCGGATGAAAAAGTCAGACCTTGTAGAAGATTCTATTGTTCAAAATTAAAGGCAGTTGTTCTTCGTTATTTCTTTTTAAAGATTAAGCCAAGGGCTCGTTGGCACGCATCTAGATAGTCTCCTATCTTAGCCTTTGGTGTGGGTTCTGAGTAAAGCGATTGATCTTTTATGTAGATTAAAACACTTGGGTGGAGAAAGTCGGCGGCTGCTTCATAGTCCTTGTTTTGTAAGGCGTTTCTAAGTTCTGTAGACCGCACATCACCTTTGGTGGGGATGTGGAGCTTTTCTGCGGGCTTAAAAGCAAAACGATTGGGCAATGCCTCTAGTTCATTGGGGTTTGTAGAGACAATAAGCCAAGAGTTGACATTCTGAAAAACACCTCCAATCTGAGTGATTCTTGATTTGGCGGCGTCCGCTCCGATAACGGCTGTTATCTCTGTAGTGGGATTCAGTCCTTGTAAGAATTTTAATGCGTTCGAGGCCAAAGGAGCGCGAAGGTCTTGATAGTTGTCGACGACGATAATTTTAGGGTGATTACTATAGGCTAACTGAAGCACGGCTAAGCGATCGCGAATATCTAGCGCAAAAGGCTTATGGACTGGAATATCGTTTGGAAGAACAACGATGTAATCAACGTCTTCTCTAGCGGCGACTCCTTCAAAGATCTCGTCATGGCGTCTGTGAGGGGGGCTGAAGGTGCCTGTGATGACGGCGACTCGTGCGTCTTCTTTTAGCTCTAGCTTCGAAAGTAGGGCGGCCTCTGTATAGGAAGATGTCAGCCAGCTCAGCGCCAGAATGATGTGTAGGGCCTTGAGCATGGGTTTGGATCCTATATTTTAACTTTCCCCTTATCAAGAGAGTATTAATTGAGTAATAAGGTTTTAGGGCAAGGTGGAGGTTTATTTTGAAAACACAATTATTTTTTTTAGCGTTGTTAGGAGGGACTTTTGTTTCTAACTCCAAAGAATTTCATGTGCAGGCACATCGTGGAGCTAGTGGACAACTTTTAGAGAATACGACTGCGGCTGTTCTTGAGGCTGCAAAATTGGGAGCCGATAGCATCGAGATCGATGTTCACTTAACCAGAGATGGTGATCTCGTTGTGTTTCATGATTTTGTTTTGACTAAGGGATGTTGTTACAAGGAGGATCCTGGGAAGCCTAATCAGAAAGACTTACTAATATTAGATCAATCCACTAAAGAAGTTACTTCTTATAATGTTTTGCCATCCTTTTCCAAGAGAATGAATGATCCCTATCCTGGCGCTAAAGAGAAAAAGTATCCTTTGCCAACCTTGCAATCGATGATCGATGAACTTGATAAGCTAGAAAAAACCTTGGGACGTAAAGTTGTAATGGACATCGAGATTAAGAGCAATGTGGAGCATCCGAAGGAATCAGCCTCTCCCAAAGAGCTGGCTATGAAGATAAATGATTTCTTGCTTAAGAATAAAAAGGTTTCTCAGTATTTAGTTCGTTCTTTTGATTTAAGGGTTTTGAAAGAGATTCAGAAGATGAATCCCAAGGTAAGAATCGCCGTTTTGTCGGATGATGATGTTGCTGATTATGTTAAACATGCCGAGGGAATTCATGCGGAAATCTTAGCGCCTAACGCTAAGGTCCTTAGTCAAAAGAACATCGCTCGAGCTCATGCCAAGGGTTTTAAGGTTATCCCATGGACGGTTAATGATCCTGCCTTAATCAATAAGCTGCGTAAACTCGGTGTGGATGGCGTGACGACCGATCACCCCAAAAGAGTGATGAATCTTCGTTAAGTCGAAAGTGTCAAAACCTTTTCGCCTTTGATCGAGAATTTTGATTCGAAGTGATTCAAAATAGAGGGAATGAAAACACTTCCGTTCTTTTTTATCCTTCTTCTATCTCTTCAATCTAATGCGGTCGTTTTGATGTGTGAAGGGCGTAGCTCATTGGAGCTTGTCTTTAAGTCCGAGGTAGAGGTTTCTCTTGGAGAGAAGGTTCCTGTGTCTAATCTCAATCATTTAGATGTCTATTTGAGTTCTCACGAAAACAAGATGTTTGAGTTGGAGATCTACGACTCTATGGCTCCTGCCAGACATTACGCTAGCGCTCGAATGACCAAGCACGGTGACGAGTTGTCTTGGGCGCTTTGGAGTCGAGATTACTTGCTAGACGTTTCCTGCGTTCTTCCTAAATAGATTCAGAATCTAGAATGGCGAAAGAATATCTGCTTGCAGGTATATCTGGCCGTCTTCGCCTGAACAGGAACTCATAAGTTGTTTGTTACGGGTTTCGAAGAAGGGGAGGAGTCGGTCCGTGAGCGAGGTGTAAAATCCACAGAGCTGATTGCTGCTAAAGGATAGTGACTTCCAGCTGGCTTGGATGGGGCTGCTCAATTCAGTTCTTTTTAAGCTGAGTTGATCAAATTGAAGCCATAAGCGAACTTCGGGGATTCCCCGGCCTTGGTTGTCTTCACAGAACAGGGCGATGTTTTGCGCTTCAAACATTTCTAAAACTCTTTCAACAATTGGTTCTGCACTTCTGCAGCCCCACCAAGGATTGCGAGCTTGAAGTCGATAGTTGAAGTGAACGCTTTGACTGGACCATTCGGCTTCAAGAGCCTTTGAAGGAAGGCTTCCCCAGAAAAGAAGAGCGAATAAAATGAAGCTAAAGAGGGGGTGGTATTTCATGGGGCCATTCTAAGAACTTTTCTGAGTAAAGAAAGTTTTTGCAGGGTTCTACTGTATATTCACATGCGCAGTGTGACAACTGACACTTGTATCGGGCATTTGCCAGCCTCTTTGGCTGCAGCTTTCGTTAGGTCTTGCTAAAACCTAAGTTAGGGGACTTTATGGGCCAAAGCTTGGAAATGTTACTTTTGCTAGTGATGTTGTTTTTGTTGATGTTGGGTATGGGGGCAACTCTCACCTTGTCTGACTTTCGCTCCGTGCTCAAGCACCCTAAAGCATTTCTGATCGGGCTGGGGTCTCAGTTTGTTTGGATGCCGGCTGTAGCTTTTACGCTGTGTTACTTTTTAGATCTTTCTCCGGCTGTGGCAATCGGCTTGATCATGTTGGGTTGCACGCCTGGGGGAACAACCTCTAACCTGTTTAGCTACTTCGCAAAAGGAGATGTGGCCTTGAGTATTTCAATGACTGTGGCTTCTACGTTTTTAGCTAGCTTCTTAATGCCTTTTTTGATGTTTATATACGCGGCACCGTTTACAGATGAGGTAATCGTGATCCCTTACTCTAAGATTGTAGTTACAATGCTATTAGTTTTGCTTCCAGTGGGTTTAGGCGTTTTCGTGCGACATAAGAGTGTAGATTTGGCAAAGAAAGTTGAAAAAACTGGGAGCATGATGGGGGTTCTTGTTATCGCGTTTGTGATCGTTTCTTGGATGCCCAAAAACCGGGACTTACTTTCTGCAGCTGGGGCCCAAGCCTATTGGGCCGCAATCTTACAGGCAGGATTGGGTTTTAGCTTGGGCTTCTTTTTTTCGAAGTCTTTGGGGCTTGGGCGCAAGGCCGCTAGAACTGTTTCTCTGGAAACTGGGGTTCAGAATACAACGTTAACGCTTTCTATTTTAATGTTGAGTTTTCCCGAGCAGAAGGCTGTCTTGTTAATTCCTATGCTTTTTGCATTTTTGGTGATTGTTATGGCAAGCATCCTTACTTTGACTTTTCGTCTTCAAGATAAATATTTATTGACGGATAAGATGCCTGAAGGAGCTGAGGCATGAGTGATTGTCTTTTAACGGATCTCGTTGACTGGAAAAAGAGTGAACCTTCGGCCATAGCTCTGGCTCAAAAGGGTTCCGATGGAAACTGGTCGACGCTTTCGACAACAGATTATGCAAAGAAGGTAGGCCAAGTTGCCTGTTCCCTCGAATCTTTAGGGTGGAGGCCTGGAGACAGAGCTTTGATTCTTGCGAGAAATTGCCCTGAATGGTTGTTTGTTGATCTTGGGGTAGGTTTAGCTAAGGGGATTTGTGGCGGGCTTTACAATAATTCTTCACTTGATGATTTTTATCACGTCTTTCAACTGGTTAAGCCCAGGATCTTGTTTGTTGAGGACGCGGATGCTTTTGCCCGTATCCCAATTGCTTCCACTAAGAGCGTAGAAAGAATTGTGACTTTTCGTGGAGAGGCTGACTTTGACGATCGAGCTATGAGCTTCGAAGTCTTTTTGTCTCTAGGAAAGAGTGTTCGGAAGTGCTTTGAAGATCTTGTAAATGGGTTTGATTCTTCGCAACCTTCTTTCATTGTGTTCACTTCTGGGACGACGGGGGCTCCAAAGGCGGCGCTGCTTTCTCATGACAACATTTACTTTGCAGCTAGCTGCTATCGGAATCGTTGGAATGCTCCTGCTGAAGGTAAGTTGTATTCTTTTCTCCCGGCGAGCCATGTTGCCGAGAAGGTTTATAGTTTGGGTCACGGATTACATTTTCGTTATCCAGTGTATTTTGCTTCCGATCTAACAAATGTTTTGGCAGAGATGCGCGAAGTTCAGCCTCTGGCATTTTTGGCCACTCCACGTATTTGGCAAAAGATAATGGAAAAAGTTCAATTGGGCTTGAGCCGGGTGAATTCTGGTGTAGCTGCCAAGCTGCTAAAGCAAGCTCGGAGTTTGAGTGTTGAAAGTATAGAACAACGCTTTCGTGGTCAGAAGCTTCCCTTATTCAAAAGGATCTACTTTGCTTACCTCGACAAAAAGATTCTACTTCCCATCCGAACGAAGCTGGGGCTTTCTAAGACGATTAAAGCAGTTAGCGGCGCTGCAGCTCTTCCGGAGAACGTTCGGCATTTTTTTAGAGGTTTGGGAATTAATATCATTGAGGCTTATGGGCAGACCGAGTCTTCGGGAATTCTTTCTGGCCAGTTGGGCGATGAGGATTGCGCAGGAACTATAGGATTTCCTGTTCCAGAGCTTGAGGTTAAGATTTCAGAAGAGGGCGAGTTGATGACGAAAGGGAGGCACGTTTTTTGTGGTTACTTAGACAGTCAAAGCGCCACAGACGAGGTTCTCAAAGAAGGGTGGCTTCACACGGGAGATTTGGCCGAGTGGAATGCAAATGGGCAGATTGTTTTTATTGGGCGAAGGCGAGATATCATTAAACCATTAGAAGGAAAAATGATTGCCCCCACAAAGATTGAAGCCAAGTTGATGCTTTCAGAGGTTATTTCTCAAGCGGTCGTGTTTGGAGACGGGGAAAAGTTTTTAATTGCACTTCTAAGTCCGGACTTGAGCCGTCCGTCTACGAAGGAACAGCTAAACTTAGAGATTTCCAATTTTGTCAGGACACTTAATAGGAGTTTGGCTCGACATGAGCGCATTCAAAAATACTTAGTTTTGGATCGTGAGTTTAGCATGGAAAATGGAGAGTTGACTCCAACTTTGAAGACTAAGCGCTACGCGATCAAGCAGAACTTTAAACCCGAGATTGAGAGAATGTATGGTCGAAACTCGGACTTAGAGGGTGGGTCTCTATACTTGTAGCCCTATGTTGAATCCAGATGGCTTTTGGGTTTTGTTCTATAGATTGCCGGCGAGTCTTCGGTGGTTTCTGAGACGGGCAAAATATTCCAGGGATAGTCGAAAACTTCTTTTTCGGATTGAATGAAGCGATCTCGATCCCCTTTTCCTGGACCTAAAGTGCCTAAGTAATTGAGTTGAGTTATCTCGCAAAGATCTTCGTCGTTGAATTCAATACTAGGCTGAGAGTCCCAGGAGTTCTTTGCTGAAAATTTCCCTGTGTCACTGTTGTAGGAGTCAAAAAGCATGGCGTGTGGACCGCCTGTGGTTTTTGTGTCGGCAGAGACTTGAAGTGGAATTTGAGAGCAGAGGTATTTAAAAAGCGTGTCTTTAATTTTTTGTAGCTGAAGAGGGTTGCACTTTCCATCCGGTGTTTTAAGTGTTCCATCTATGTGAGACATATACACCTTCTTGTATGCAAGATTGTCGACGAAAGCCTTCGGAAGGGTTTGGGTTTTAGTTAGAGCACTTTTGTTGAGTTGCTGGTAGAACAAGTCTAAACCAGTGGCCTCATTACCATTAAACATGATTCTTTGTGCCCATTGCGAGAAACTCATGTTCGGAGACTTTTGGCCCAGCGGAGGGTATTGGAAGGTTCTGAAGTCTTCGGCCTCGTCGCCATTGGCAATGTTCATGGCTCGCGCACTGTAGCGCAACCTATCTTCGATACTGGCTCTAATGCCTCCCTCGCCCAAGCCATATCTGCCGTTCTTGGGAAGATCCCGTGGGTAGCTCGGATGGGCTGCACCCCCTGTGAAGATAGCTCTTGCAAACACCGAGTCCTCTGGCACGACCGAGTTCTCTCTTAGCCGTTGGATCAACTCGGGCATGAATTCAAAAGAGTGACTCCCATCCAAAGACATTTCGCTCTCTTTAGATGGTATGACAAGAAGGTCGAACAATTCTTGAAACTTTTCTTTGGTGATTTGAGGTTTTGCAAGTAAGCGCGCTTGAATTTCGTAATAGAGCGGCTCTACAAAAATAGGGCCTCTGGGAAGATCTTTAGCTAAATCTGGATTGTCTTGAGCAAATCGTTCTCGGGCATACTCGAGTGCGGAAGTTGCCGCATTTCCCGTGCAACTTCCTTGTATTTGGCATCTATGAGGAATGTCGCTGCCGGCCGCTAGTTCAATGTCGACTTTTCCGCTGAGGCAAAAATCTTTGCTTTCCTGGTCGGGTAAGGGTTGAGTGGTTGTTAGCTTTTTAAAAATGCGTTGAGTGTCGTCGGTTGGAATTTTTTTCACAGCTCTTTGAAGGCCTGCTTTTTGAGCGATATACACCTTTCCGTCGTGTTTAAATTTATAGTAGCTGTATTGCCCAGATGTTTTTTCTTCTAGAATCTCAACTTTGCCTTTGCTAATAGTCGTGATTTTTTTACTCTCAGAAACCGATTGGGCTTCGATGCTAAGATCGATCTCATATTCGCTGCCAGGCTTTAGGTAATCCAAGGCGATGCATTCTATACTGTGGCACAGAAAAATGAGACCAAGGCGGATTAGGGCTAGTCGCATACATTTATAGTAGACAGATTTGCGGCAAATAGAAAGCGACAGTTTGTGTTTAGGAGTTGTCTTCACTAAATCTTAACTGAGTTAGGCGCTTAAACTTAACTGGGTTTTGTGGCAAGAATCGCCTAACATAATAGCTATGAAGTGGAACGTTATTGTTTGGGTTTTAGTTTTCTTGGCTCTAATGGGTTGTGAGAGCAAATTGCCCCACGAAACTTCTTCCATAAACGGTTTTTCCGTCTATAAAAACCGAGTTCAAAAATATGATCAAATGCTTCGGGATTCCAAGAAGCAAGCAGAGCTAGTGAGTGCTTTTCCGGATTTACCTTCGGATCTCATTGGAAAAGCTTCCTACCAGTTTGAAGAAAGTGGAAAATGGCAAATCTTTGTAGAAAGTTTAAAGGTTGCCGAGTTGAAAATAACTCCTGACGGAGATTTTTTTATTCACTTTGATTCCCGCGAGATAAAGTGGTCTCCAAAGGGTAATCTAGAAAGCGATCGGCAAGATTTATTGGCATTATTATCAGTGAAGCAAGGCGCCAACTCGAGTGTTGAGGTGGCGGGGTTTGGAGCTTTTTTAGATCATCTATATCCTGAATCTGCTCAGAATATAGACGCTCATAAGCTGCAGCTGATTGTTGTGAGTGCGCTGCTGTTTTTAGGCAGCGGTTCAAGCGTTTGAGTTCAAGCTTAATAAATCCTTTACGTAGCTTAATGTTGCCCATGGCTTGAAATACACTGCTAAAGTCTGTAGTTTTCCCTTTATATGAAGAGGTGTTTGTGATTTTTCCAGTTGCTAGTGTTTTTTCGAAGCCCTTGTATTTTTACGGAATATTTCTTTGGGTGATAGGTCTTGTGGGCTATCTCTCGAATCCAGAGAAAGCGGCTACAGCTCTTATCTCAGGTGGGGTTTTTGGGAGTATTTCTATTCTTCTGGGAGTCTTTTCAGGAAGAGCCCCTCGATTATTCTTTAAGCTGGCTGCAGCTGTTGTTGCGTTTCTTCTTTTTGTCTTTTCGTGGAGGACGTTTGTCAGTTGGCAGGCAGTCTTGAATGGACAAGCTGAGAAAATGGTGGCTGCCGTATTGATTTCCTCAATGCTCGTGGCTTCTGTGCTCACTTTGCTGCTTCTTGTTTCAAAGAAAAAGCAGCTTGGCGCCTAGCTTCTGCATACTAAAATATTTCGATATGAGTTAAAGTCGAAGCATGATCGATAAGCGGCAAATTGTTTCCGAGCTTATATCTCACTTTAAGCGAGAATTAGAGCTGTATGAAAAGGTCGCGGCCAAAGCTCGGGAAGATGCAATCAATAGCGAAGTGAAGCAAGAGGGCAAATACGATACTCGTGCTATTGAAGCGGGCTATTTGGCAGGAGCGCAAAAGAGACGACAAGAAGAAATTATTTTTGAAGTGCAAAAGCTCGAAGCTCTCGACCTTGATTCACCCTTTGGCGAAAAGGTTCGTTCGGGTAGCTTGGTGTTGTTGGAGGAGAAGGCAGAGCAATTTTGGTGTTTTATTAGCCCTTCTTCTGGTGGAATGAACCTGAATATTGGTGGAGAGTCCGTTCGGATAATCTCTTCCGTCTCGCCCATTGCAAAGGCCTTAGTCTCGTTGGACGAAGGAGATTGCGAGATTCAGCTGGATTTGCCTGCTGGGAGGCGAGAGTTGCTCAAGATTCGAAGTGTCTGAGTTTTGCGCTGCCCCACACCCATGTGTGTGAAAAAAGTGACACACTTAAGAGTTTGAATTTATTGATATTTATTCAACACTCCCGTATTTCTTCAATTTGACCCCTTGTCTGAGGCGCAAAAGGCTCCATAATATATAGAGTCTCTCCATAATGAGGGCATAGTTTTTTAGATTTTATGAAAGGACTCAGATGATGACAAAATACAAAGATCAAAATTTTATTGGTGCCGATGGATTTTCGTTGGCGCCTGAGTTGAAAACTCGTTTTGAGGAACGAATTCTGTCCTGGATTGATTCCACGCAAAGTGTGTTGTTTTTTTCCGGAAAGCCTAAGTATTCTCTCGAGTTCAAGCTAGATTCCCAAAAGCAGATTCAGTGTCGATTGAAGATTTCCTTTAAATTTAGGAAGTGGTGTTCCGAGGTATTGGAGTCAAACCCCGTGGATGCGTTTGAGGCGGCTTTGGCGAGTCTGTCCCTGCGTTCTCCGTTGAGTCAGCGCATTTATCGTCCAGGTCGTGTGACGGGGTATAGGCCTGATAGTTCGGCCTCGGATGTTGCTTGAGCTTTTTAGTTTCTTAATAAACCTTAAAGCAACATCTCGATTGTTTACAATTACTTAGCTTTGGGTGTAGCTTCCTGCAAAACGAAAGTTTTAAGGGAGCCCACATGCGATTTTCAAAGTTAGTGCATTTATTTTTCTTGGCCTCAGTAGTTTTCTTCGTCGGAAGTCTTAAGGCGGCAGATCATTACTTGTTGGATGTTCCCCTTGATGAGATGAGCGGAACTACGCTGGTCGAGCTTGCTGTTCAAAATGCTCAATCTTTGCCGGATAATTTTAAATTGAAAACTAAGTTTTCACCTTCTTATGATAACTCTCCCCTACATGGGGTGTCGTGCTGGATTTGGATTCAAAGGGCGGTAAAAGAAAAGCTAAGCTCTGAAGACAACCGACTTGAATGCCGTTGGATTTATGGCAATTATGCCGGCCTTGGAGTGCTTTCTATTCGCCTTCCAGAAGCCGTTGTTAGCCCTATTCAGCATTCGGCCAATGCTTTGAACTTTAAGCTTCGAGGGAAGAGTCTACGGGCTCTTTCACTTTTGCTAAATTCTAACAAAGACACGCTGATCAAGGATGGGCTTGCTACAGTTTCAAAAACTAGTTTGGGCGAGGTGATTTCTCTGGTGCAGTCGGATGATCGATTTCCTCAGCTCAAATGTTTAACAGGTTCTGATTCTTGTTCTTTCGACTTTCATAAAAAACCTGAAGGGAAGAAGGTTTCCTTAAAGGTTGGGCTAGCGAGCACAGATTTGGTTCGAGCAATGTTAGTCGACCCTGTTCTTTCCAAAAAACTCTTAAGTGTTCCCGATATTCGCGAATATTCTGCAGATCAAGTGGAGTCCGCGGATTGTGTTTTTTCTGGTGAGCAGCCTGAGCGTGGAGTGTTTGTGGCCCAAGTTCCGAGCACTCTATCGTGTTTGGTGGATGTTAAGAGCAATAAGCCAATTGTTGCTCTGTCTTTAGATTTGAGCGCCACTGCGACTCAAAGTTGGGGAAATAAATGGCAGAGATTTGATGCTGTTGCTCTGATGGGCGAAACAACAGAGCTTTTATATAAAGCGCTAAGAGCTTACGCGGAGAAAAGTCCTTCGGAATTTGTTCGAACAGATGATGTGGAGGTGGGCAATACCTACAAATCTGTCGATTTAACTCGCTCCGAAACAGGAGCAGAGTTTTTAGATCTGTCTATTCAGTGTAAGCATGAAATATATAGAGATCCGTTTACAGTGATGTATCAGAAGAACTTTCCCGAGACTTACTTGGGGCGCATCGAATATTATAAATGTCTATTCAAAGGTGAAATGCAGTAGTTTTTGCTTCTTGCCTTTGAATTTTATTTTTTAAATGTGCGGAGCGCTCTCGATGAGTGTCTCAACAACTTCTGGATTGGCTAGAGTGGAAACATCTCCAATGCTATCAATTTCAGAGGCTGCAATTTTTCTTAAGATTCGGCGCATGATTTTTCCTGAGCGTGTTTTTGGTAGTGCGGGAGTGAAGTGAACAAGGTCTAGCTTGGCAATAGGGCCAATCTGCTTTCGCACCCATTGATTTAGTTCTTCCTTCAGTTGCTCCGAAACTTCTACTCCGCTCATCGTCGTTACAAAGGCGTAGATCCCTTGACCCTTCAGATCATGAGGGAATCCAACCACAGCCGCTTCACAAACACTTTTGTGTGCTACTAGGGCTGACTCGACTTCGGCAGTTCCCAGTCGGTGACCTGAAACATTGAGAACATCGTCCACGCGGCCGGTGATCCAGTAGTAGCCGTCCTTGTCTCTGCGACAACCATCTCCACTAAAATAAAGGCCTGGATATTGACTAAAATAAGTTTCCTCGAAGCGAGAGTGGTTTTGGTAGACGGTTCTCATTTGGCCTGGCCACGAATTCTTTAAACATAAGTAACCTTCTGCTTCGCCTTCCAAAATCTTGCCTTCGCTATCAACAATCAAGGGCTCAATTCCGAAGAAAGGTTTTGCGACAGAGCCGCCTCTAGTTTCTGTGGCGCCTGGAAGAGCGGTAAGAATGATTCCGCCCGTCTCTGTTTGCCACCAGGTGTCGATCACCGGGCAGTTGTCGTTACCAACAACTTTTGCATACCAATTGTATGCTTCTGGGTTGAGAGGCTCTCCTACACTTCCTAAAAGTCTCAGAGACTTTCTTGAAGTTCCTTCAACGGGGCCATTGCCCTCTTTCATAAAAGATCGAATTGCCGTTGGCGCCGTGTAGTAGATGTTGACCTTGTGCTTGTCGACAATTTCCCAATGTCGAGAAGCGCTCGGGTAGTTGGGGACTCCTTCGAACATAATAGTGGTTGCGCGATTTGAGAGCGGTCCATAGACAATGTAGCTGTGTCCTGTAACCCAGCCGACGTCGGCTGTGCACCAGTAAACTTGTCCTGGGGTGTAGTCAAAGGCTAGTTGATGCGTAAGGGACGCGTAAGTCAGGTAGCCTCCACTAGTGTGAACTACGCCTTTGGGTTTTCCGGTTGATCCCGAAGTGTAAAGAATGAATAGGGGATCTTCAGAGTCGATGATTTCCGCCTTACATTCATCGGCAGCTTTTGCGTATTCTTCGTGATACCAAAGATCACGACCGTTTTTCCAGGCGACATCGTTGTCGGTTCTCTTAACAACCAAAACGTGTCGAACGTGCGGACATTGGTCAAGGGCTTTGTCGACGTTCATCTTTAGTGGAATGGATTTTCCTGCTCTTAGTCCTTCGTTGGCCGTGACAACAAAATCAGATTGGCAATCGTTGATTCGTCCAGCTAGAGAGTCGGCGGAAAATCCGCCAAAGACGATGGAGTGAACAGCGCCGATTCGAGCACACGCTAGCATAGCGAAAGCAGCTTCGGGAATCATGGGCATGTAAAGAGTCACTCGATCTCCCTTTTTTACTCCATTGCTTTTTAAGACATTTGAAAATTTAGAAACCTCTAAAAGAAGTTCTTGATAGGTGAAGGTTCTAGATTTTTCATTCGGATCATCGGCCTCCCAAATAATGGCGGTTTCGTTTCCGTGTTTTGTGACGTGTCTATCGATGCAATTGTGGGCGATGTTTAATTTTCCACCTTTGAACCAGTTAATTTCGACAGGTTTTTTAAAGCTCACATGGCTCACTTGTTCCCACTCTTTAAACCAATCAAGACGACGAGCTTGCTCGGCCCAGAATGCGTCTCTGTCTTGTATAGATTCTTTGTAAAGATCTTCGTATTGTTTGGAGTTACATAGAGTGTCTTTAAGTAGCTTCATAGGCTGAGGTTACACGAGGCCATTAGCGTGAGCCAGCAATGTTAGAGTATTTTTGCTGCTACAATTGGACTGATGCAAAATTAAGTAGATCTGGGAAAGTTTTAACATTGAGCGTTGCTGGAAAGAGCGTTGAAGCTTCAATCAAGTGGAGGGATTAAAGAAAAGAAATACGGGCTGAACACAAGACACTTTAATGTTCCCCGTAGCCTGATTGCTTAGACCATGGGAGGAAAGCTTGGAAAGGCCTTTGGAGTCCGTTCTATATTTAACATCACCACTGATCACGGCATCGGATTTCTCAAAGCAAAAAACTGAGAAGCTACCGTGATATTCTTCTTCCCACTGGCCGCAAGATAGAGCAATTACAGTCTTGTCGAGTTGAAGCTTTGTTTGCTTTTTTGCTTTTAAAAAAGTGTGAATTTCAGCTAGGTTCATTAGCTCGTGATCGCGACGTCCACCAAGAAAGCCATGTAAATTGATTCTATTAAAGTTCTCTGAAAGATGGGAAAGAACATAGGAAAGATCGGAGTAGTTCTTCTTTGTGTTTAAGCTCTCATCAAGAGCAATATTGGTTGAGTCTCCGTCTCCCACGGAAAAGCCTTCTTGTTGGGGCCCTCTGAAACGACTTCCTCCATCTACATAGATCACCGGGTCGTTAAATATTTTGCCACCTTCAAATAGTGGTCCAATAACATCCAATGTGCTCTTGGATCTATACTCATCTAGATAATACTTAAGGTTCTTGAATTTCATTTAAACCATACTGCCTGCGTTGTTTAGATTCCTGAGAGAAGATTTCCTACAGCATATGCCAAAAGACTGGCTATTCCACCCAATAACAGCGTGAAGCTTCCAGTCTTAAGCCAGCTCGAAGAAGACCATCGACTTTTTACTGAGCCAATGAGAAAGAAAGTCATTCCAGTAACAATGGAGGCAATGAGAAAGGCATTTTCTAAACCCAATAGAAAAGGCAAAAGAGGGATGCCTCCACAAATAGCAAAAGAGGCAAAGGTAGCCAGTGAGGCTTTCATGGGCGATCTAATCTCCAGCGGGAGACCGTATTCTTCCACTAGCATAAAATCGATCCAGCGCTTTTGGTTTCCTACGATGAAGCGGGTGCTTTTTTCTAGAAGGTCGCCTTTAAAACCCTTTTTTCCCAATAACTGCCTGACTTCTTCAGTTTCACCTTCTGGATGTTGGCTTACGTGCCGCTTTTCTACTTCGCGCCAATGCTCTAGTTCTTCTTGCTCGGATTGAGTTCCCAAGAAGTTGCTGGCTGCCATAGAAAAGCCATCGGCCAGGATGTTGGCTATACCAAAAATGATGATGGCCTTCTGAGTGAAGTTCGCACCTTCTACGCTAGAGATTATGGCGAAGGTAGTAACCGATCCGTCGATTCCACCATAGACCCAATCGCGCAAATAGCTGTGCTTTGTGCCTTTTTCGAGGCGTTCGGCAATGTCTTCTGGGTCGTGGCTATGCTCGGCTTTCACGCGACTAGCTTACACAAAAAAGAAGCGGCGCGCCTGCTTTTAACAGACGCGCCGCGCGTTTTGCTCAGTTGCGAACTTATTGCTTTTTACAGTTTTGGAAGGTGTCGCCACTAGAGCTAATCTTCACTCGACTGTCCACAGCTGAAAAAGCTCGGCTGCAGTTCTTGTAGGTGTTATTCTTCGAGATGAACTGAATCTCTTTGCCATAAGGTATTCCTGAAATATCTTTGGCTGTATCACCTCGGTATGGATATTGACACCCATCGAAAACGGAGTCGTGAACTTCTACACGCTTGGCTCCACCTTTTGCACGGATACATCTCTTGCCTCCGTTGAAGCGAGCGCCTCGGATGATGATAGGGCTACCAAAGTTAAACTGGAAGGTTTTGTCGCGTTCCTTGGCATTAGGGTTCTCGGAGAATACGCCACCAATGATCTCTAGGTTTTCGACGGGACCAGTCGTCATTAAGTCTTCGCAGGCGTGACCTCTAAAGTTAACTAGCTTGATGTTCCTCAAAGTTGTTTTACAGCCGTTACCTTGTCCACCAGATTCACAATGAACATGGACTCCGTCAGGAGCTCCTCTCCAATAGAAGTTTTTCACGGTTACGTTGCTGGCTGTAATTCTAAGGATGTGCGGCTGGTTCTCTTTTTGTATACAGCTTCCGCCACCTTTCCAAACGTGCATGACACCTTCAAAGTCGTAAGTTCCAGGTTTGGAGATAACAATGGTCTTAGTTACGGATTTTTCCTTTCCTGGGGCAGGTCCTGGTTCTGGTGTTGGAGTCGGGCCAGGTTCTGGAGCTGGAGGTTCAGATGTTTTTACAACGCTGTAATTTCTCTCAAGTCCTTCGCCACGTTGGCCATTCAGGTTTTTATCGGAATAGGGTTCAGCATAAATTCGATGACTTCCTGATTCGTTGATAGCATCAGTGCTTTCATTCGTATTGAATACAGTGTAGATGGCCTCGTTTTCTTTTCTACTTGGCAAAGCATCGTAGCTAAGTCGAACGCTTCCGACTACTAGTGGACTTGTTCGCGCTTCGATGTTGAGCTTCCGGCTTCCGTATTTAGTTAAATCTAGTCGGTCACCTTCTTTAATTTCTTGCAAAATCTCCGAAGTGTTGTTGTCTACTAGGTAGAAGCTACTAACTCTTTGAACTCCCGGCTCTGGCTCTGGTTCAGGCACTGGAGTTGGCGTAGGTGTAGGAGTAGGTGTGGGTTCTGGAGTTGGCTCCGGTGTTGGTTCCGGCTCGGGAATAGGTGGAATTGGATACCCTCCCGGAGGCGGTGCTCCTGTCGAGAAGCTGCTCGGGCTCACCAGCATCGATATAATAAATAGTAGAAAAAATGTTTTAAAATTCTTGGCCATAATAACTCCTGTTTCAATTATGGAATCTCTTTGTCAGCTACATCCAAGAATTTAAGAGAGTCTCGTTGTGTTTAGAGTAGCCCAAAAAAGAAAAATGAAAGTTAAGTTTTGATCAATTCACCAGAATTTCAACTAACAAGGGAAGAGGGTGTTTAGATTTTGTGCGCTTTTTTCTTTTTTCTTAACAGCTTCTTTACTTAGGCTAACAGTAATAAGTTAATCTAAGGGCTGATGCTCAAGGAGTGTTAACAGAAAAGCCCCCGCTCTCAACGAAGAGAGCGGGGGCTTTTAGTTTTTATCTAGCTAGAGGTTGTTAGTCCCAGTTAAGAGTTCCGCCTGTTTGATATTCGGTGACTCTGGTTTCAAAGAAATTCTTTTCTTTCTTCAAATCCATGACTTCATTCATCCAAGGGAATGGGTTTTCTGTGTTGAAGATTTTTGGAAGGCCAACTCTTTCTAAACGTCTGTCAGAAATATAGCCTACATAGTCTTCAAACATTTCATGGTTTAGCCCCATGATTCCGTTCGGCAAACAGTCTTGAGCGTATTTAATCTCAAGGTGGGCTGCTTCTCGGATGGTTTGAATGGTCTTGTCTTGGAAGTCCTTAGTCCAAACATGTGGATTTTCAATCTTGATTTGGTTAATCAAATCAACACCAAAGTTCATGTGTTTGGTTTCATCTCTCAAAATGTATTGATACTGCTCTCCAATGCCGACCATTTTATTGCGGCGAAGGAAAGAAAGCATCATTACAAAGCCTGAGTAGAAGAAGATGCCTTCCATAATGAGATAGAAGCCAATCATGTTGTCTAAGAACTTTTGAACGCCTTCTGGGGTGGCGGTGCTGAAGTTAGGATCCATGATGTCTTGAGTTAACTTCAACTCGAAAGCATCTTTGTTGTGGATGGAGATAACTTCGCGATACATTCCAAAAACTTCACCTTCATCAAGGCCCAAAGATTCCACTATGTATTGAAAGCAATGCGTGTGGATGGCTTCTTCAAAAGATTGTCTAAGGAGGTATTGGCGACACTCCGGGTTGGTTACTTGCTTGTAGATCGCTAAAACCAAGTTGTTCGCAACTAGAGACTCTGCGGTTGAAAAGAAACCAAGGTTTCTCTTGATGACAAGCCTTTCGTCGTCGGTAAGCTCGTTGCTTCTCCATAGTTCAATGTCGCGAGCCATAGGGACTTCTTGAGGCATCCAATGGTTGGCGCAACCATCCAGATAGCTTTGCCAAGCCCATTTATATTTAATGGGCACCAGTTGGTTTAAGTCAGAGCGCGCGTTCAAGATGCGTTTTTCGTCGACTTTTACGCGGCTCTTCATGGACGTTTTGTCGAAGAAGGCTTCTTGGGCTGAGGTAATCGCTGTTGCTGAGGTGATGATGTTTGATGTTGTCATTTAATCTTTTCCTTTCTTCTCTCGACTATTGGCAAGCTTCACATTCAGGGTTTTCAATAGAGCACATTTGTGGTTCGTAACTAGATCGAGCTTCTGCAGTAGCAGGAGCCATGGGAGCCACGTTAGTGTGCTCGCCACGAGTGGTGATGGTTGATTTCTCGATGCTTGAGGCGCCCATACTTCTTAAGTAGTAGGTCGTCTTGAGGCCTGTGTTCCAAGCATATCGATACATCTCATCAATTTTCTTCCCACTTGGCTTTTCCAAGTAGAGGTTTAAACTTTGAGCTTGGTCAATCCACTTTTGTCTTCTGGCAGCTGCATCAATCAAAGCACTTGGTTCAATTTGAAACGCTGTTTTGTAAAGAATGCGGATATTTTCGGGCACTCTAGCGATCATGTTCACGTCGCCATCATACTGTTTTAGGTCAGAAATCATCTGATTGTCCCATAGGCCTAGTTTTTTAAGGTCTTTTACTAGGAATGGGTTGATGAAGATGAATTCGCCGCTCATGTTGCTCTTTACATACAAGTTTTTGTAAGTAGGTTCGATGCTTTGAGTGACTCCAGAAATGTTAGCAATGGTTGCCGTAGGGGCAATCGCCATACAGTTAGAGTTTCTCATTCCATACTTTTTGACGGCTTCTCTTACAGGAGTCCAATCAAGTTTGGATTGACGAGACACGTTCAATTCTTTGCCTCTTTCTTTTTCAAGCATGTCTACAGAGTCAAACGGAAGGATTCCTTTGTCCCAGAGTGAACCTTTGTAAGAAGAGTAGGTGCCTCTTTCTTTAGCTAGTTCTGTAGAAGCCAAGATGGCGTTGTAAGAAATGTTTTCCATAACTTCATCGGCAAAGTCAGCGGCTTGAACCGTGTCGTAAGGAATACGCATCATATAAAGAGCGTCTTGGAAGCCCATAAGGCCCATTCCTACTGGACGGTGCTTAAGGTTTGAGTTCTTGGCTTGCGGCACAGGATAGAGGTTTTGATCGATTACGTTGTCGAGCATTCTCAAGGCTGTGCGAGCCGTTTTCGCCAATTTCTCTTTGTTGATCCCTTGGTCTCCAGGGAGCATGTGGTTCTTGAGGTTAATAGAGCCCAAGTTACATACGGCAATCTCGTCTACGCTGGTGTTGAGAGTGATCTCTGTGCAAAGGTTTGAGCTATGCACAACACCTACGTGCTGTTGAGGAGATCGAACATTACAAGGATCTTTGAAGGTTAACCATGGGTGGCCTGTTTCAAAAACCATAGAAAGCATTTTTCTCCAAAGCTTAACGGCTTCTACTTTCTTAAAGTTTCGAATTTCTCCACGCTCAGTTTTTGCTTCGTATTCGTTGTAGCGACGTTCAAAGTCTGAACCGTAAGTTTCGTGAAGGTCGGGCACTTCTTCTGGAGAAAAGAGTGTCCAAGAACCGTTGGCTTCTACGCGCTTCATGAACAAGTCAGGAATCCAGTTAGCAGTGTTCATGTCGTGACAACGTCTGCGGTCATCACCTGTGTTTTTGCGAAGCTCGAGGTATTCTTCGACGTCGATGTGCCAAGTTTCTAGGTAAGAGCAAACAGCCCCTTTTCTTTTGCCACCTTGGTTTACAGCGATGGCTGTGTCGTTGGCTACTTTAAGGAAAGGAATCACGCCCTGTGATTGGCCATTGGTGCCTTTGATGTAGGCGCCAAGTCCGCGCACAGACGACCAGTCATTGCCCAAACCACCAGAAAACTTGCTCAACATAGCGTTGTCACGAACACCGTCGTAGATGCCGCGTAAATCATCAGGAACGTAAGTCAAGAAGCAGCTAGAAAGCTGAGAATGATTCGTTCCAGAGTTAAACAAGGTGGGGGTAGAGGATACGTAGTCAAAGTTTGAGAGGATGTTGTAAAACTCAATGGCTTTTTCAGTGCGGTCTTCCATGGTTTTTTCAACCAGGGCTAAGCCCATAGCCACTCTCATCCAAAAAATCTGAGGAAGCTCGATGCGTTTTTTGTCGATGTGAATGAAGTAGCGGTCATAAAGAGTTTGAAGGCCGATGTAGCCGAAGAGCTCATCGCGCTCAGGCTTGAAGGCTTCTACAATGCGAGTCAGGTCAAAGTCGCTTCTGAGGCGGGGGTTGACGCGTTCAGCTTCGATTCCGTTGACTAGGTAGCGAGGGAAATACTCACTATAAGCCTTTTTTCGATCTGCCTTGATTAGTGTGCGGCCAATGGTTTCTTCAAAAAGAGTTTGAAGAAGCAAACGTGCGGCTACATAGCTGTAGTTTGGCTCACGCTCAAGAAGAGGGCGAGCAGCAAAGATAGCCGCCTGCATGAGTTCAGACTCCTTGATTCCGTTGTATAAGTTTCTCTGTGTTTCGCTGAAGATCAGTTCAGATGAAACCGTGTCCTCAAACCCTTCACAGGCTTCGTAAATAAGCTGTCGTAATCGTTCCCCGTCGTATGGAAGTTTCTCCCCGTTTCTTCCAGTAACCGACTCGATGGCCCTCATTCTGCTTGGCCCTGTTGATGGATTTTCGAGCGTAAAAGACTTGTTGTTTTCCATGTAGCATTCCTCTCCTTATATAGGTAATTTGCCCTCCCGCAGCGCTGCCTTTGGGGGGCGACATCTGGGGTATACTTATAAGGTGACACAACAAATTGACGTTTTCAATGCCATATGTGGCCATATATGGTATTTTGGCTCAAATGCGTTAAGTGAAGGTTTTTAAAAAGGAAGCCGAAAATGGCTATCCTGGGGACCCGAAAAACCGGGGTTTTTGGCGGTCCTTTGACGGAAACGCTGACGGAATTTTTGCCTTTCCAGCAAAGCGATTCGTCCGTTTCGGAGTTCTATAGAAATAATCCCACCTCTATACAGGAACAAGCGCGCCCCAGAATAAATTTTTGAATCTGACACGCCGGAGACACTAGGATTAGCCGATTAGTGTCTTCAAAGCTAGGTGGACTTGGGGTAGGCATCAGGGGTGGCGTTTCTCCGTATTTGGCTTTTGCTCCTTTCTTTTGTTTTAGTGGCACCAGGCTCTCGCTCTCAGGGCGCGCGTTCCTTGCAAAAGTGCCATTCCTACCTACAGACCGAATTCAAATACGGAGAGCACTATTTGTATTTTGATTGGTTGCAGTTCCAGTGGCATCTAAAAGAGTTGCAGACACTGTATCCGAAGTTTCTTTCTATTGAGACCATTGGTTATGCCGGGCAGTATCCGCTTTATAAGGTCAAGACCACAGGAGCTACGTCTAGGCAAAGGCGGCTGCGGGTTCTAGTTACGGCGGGGACCCACGGCACCGAGCCTGTGGGGGTGGCCTCAGCTCTCGATCTTTTGGAACGCTATGGTCGAGATAAGAGTTTTAGAGATAAGGTTGAGCTTGTGGTTTTTCCGGCGCTGAATCCGTGGGGGCTGAGTCGTTTTAGCCGCCGCAATCAACAAGGCGTAGACATCAATCGAAGTTTCCTGGATGGGCAAGAATCTGAAAACTCTCGGCTGTTGATGAAGGATTTGTCGGGGGAGTCTTTTGACTTGGCCCTGGATCTTCACGGTGCACGAAGTTTTTATGAGCATTTTCTGATCCGGGGGGCTGCCGATGGTGGGTTGGCCGAAAACTCCATTCGCGCCATTTCTAAAAAAGACCGTTTAGATTCGGAAACGGGCGAGTATCCGGGCAGTTTTGGTGGCTATACCTTGTTTAATGAAGGTGTGTCTGAAAGCTCAAACATGGGAACTATGAAAAGCTACGCTTTTGATCAACTACGAATTCCTTACGCTTACACTTTTGAATATCCCGGTAAAGTTAACCCTAGGCAGACTCATAGACTTAATTTTAGATTAGTAATGTCAATGATCAACCACTTGCTGTAGGCGCTTGGATCAAATGGAACAGGGTGGTTCAAGCCTTTGTAGCTTAACACAATCTTAACGCTCGGCTTTCTGGAATCGTAATGGTGTATACTTAGGGTCTATGCTTCGCTTCTTTTTTATTTGTCTAGGAATTTCAATTTCGCTCTATGGACAGCATGTGGAAGAAGAGTTTGTTATCCCTCCTGAGTTTAGGGAAGAGGTCGTTCAAGAAGAAATCGACAATAATCGTAAGGCATCCACAGGGACGGCTACTATATCGGGCCTTAGTTATTCCTGGGCACCAAAAAAACTTACTATTTCTGGAGAGTCACGAGCCATTCGTAACGAGTATGAAAGCATTCGACGGACGTTAATGAAGTCTCCAACTTTTGCAAAGTTCGTGGTGTTGATCAAACAATCTCCTTCGGGCCGAGAGTTGGATCTTGGCGCTCTTTTAGAAGCTATCGAGGAGTCTGCCCCTGTTAAGGCTGATGTGTGCTTTTCTTTGCCCATGCTGTTTTATGGAAAGGTCGACGATCGAACTATGGACTATCCCGCTCTTGAACGTTTTCTTTCAGGCTGGGGAAGAAGGCGATTGGTCTCGAGGAACAACTCTCCTGGAGACATTGTCGTTTTAGAAGATAAGGGTCGTCGGAATGAACCCACTCATGCATATTTACAGCTGACTCCCGCTCTTGCTCTAGAGAAGCGCGGCTCAGGAGCTATTTTGATTAGGCCTTCTACAGCAGTTGCTGAGGACTATCGTTGGTATATGAAACATTCAGCCGACTTAAAGGGCAATGAGAACGTTTACAAGGAAAGATACAGGGACCCTTTGCTTCTTAGGGTCTACGCTCCCAAGTAAGGTGTTTAGAACCAAAGGCTAAAGCCACCGTGACCTGCGACTCCTAGAAAATCGGAATCGTCATCCATCACGTAGATGGTCGAGGCATTGAGCGTTAGTGAAAGCATAGTGGAGAGTGGAATATCTATGACAAGCTCTCCACCAATTCCAGGATTGCTTTCACTTTCACTCTCATAAGAGGAGCGCACAAAACCTGCATTTGCACCCAGATAAAAATAATTTGAAAAGTGATATCCTAGACGGCCCAACATATACAAAACAGTTAGATTGCCCGGGTCTGTTTTAACCGTAGTCGTTCCTACGGTTACTGAAGTTGACTTAAGAGAGAGCGAAGATCGCCCGACACGAATCCCTAGAGAAAGATCTATTGGCGTTCTGTAGCCAAGGATGCCAGCAAAGGAAAAACCCTGCTGAATGAGAGATTCTTTAAGCTCCTTGTCGTAACCAACAAGTGCCGAAATAAATACTCCACCCGACTTAGAGGAGGTTTCTGACGGCTTGTCTTCAGCGAAATCTTCTTCGCCTTCTTCGTTGTTGGAGCGGCTCTTCTTCTTTAAAGACGAAACGCCTTCGTCAAAAAGCTGGGCATCTTCAACCACAAATCCCTCGGAAATTTCTCCGCTTGTTAGTTTGATGAGGGCGTAGCGTTGATCGCGTTTTGTAAAGCGCAGCAAGTTCGCTCGTCCAACTTCTTTGCCACCCCGAAGGAGGACCAGTTTCTGATCTGGATAATGGCTATAGGGCTCGACTTCTGCAATGGCGCCATTTTTATTTGCACTGACTTTAAAGACCCAGCCTTTAGCTTGAGAAAAGGAGGATGCGAGAAATAAAAGACTAAAAAAAACAACTGATTTGCGAAAACCTACCACTAGCTAAAACCTCCCCCAATATCTTAAATATAAGTATAGGGTAAAGCCTCTGGGAAAAATACCAACCATCGTGTTTTTTTATTCTGATTCCTGCTAATGTTTTTCTATGCCTAATCTCAGACAGTTTTACCTTTGCCTCTCTCTTTTGTTCTTAGGGTCGTGTGCCACAGATATTGATTTTAAAATTCCTTTGAATCGTTTTGAAACTCCCGAAACACAGGGGGATTTTCCACGAGGCGAGGCGGAGGTGTATTTTAATGACGCTGTAAAAATAACCACGGCCGAGGTTTATGAGAATGTTGTTTTTGGGTCGTCCGCGGCCACGGTTGATACAGAGGCCTCAATGATTGACTCGGGTCAATATGGAGTTGGTTTTCGAATGGGGCTTCTGTCAAGGCTGGATTTCTTCTTAAAGGATTTCTCGGATTCGATTTCGGGGATGGGGTTGAAATTTCAACTTTATGGTTCGCCTCAGTCGGCGGCCGAAAGAGGCTTTAAACTCGCTGTTGCTGGATCCTATGGACTTATGGATCAAGAAGATGGCTCTTTGAAAATTGTTAAAGCCGGCGAGGAGCGCACTTATGATACGAATATCAATATTAACTCCTTTGATGTGAATCTAATCCCGGGCTTTCGCGTGAGTGAAGTTTTGTTGGTGTATATGAATTTATTTTATTCGGAATACGAAACCATTTCGACCTTAACCTCCAATCAGTTTGGAGACATCTCAATAAAGGGACGTGTAACTTCGTATGGAGCTTTAACGGGAATTCAAATTGCAAAGGCTCCTGTGTCGGGTTCTTTGAAGGTTGAGGTTGGGTATGGTCACACCGAATGGCAGAATCAGATTAAATTAGATAGTTTTGTTTGGGGTCTCGCGGGCGGCATCAATTGGTAAGGCCAGGGCACCTGTCTTTAAACAAATGCCCTGTTCTCGTCTTCTGTATTATGGGCTAATGCCGTGACCGCTAAAGTAGCCGGTCGGCCAATAGGGTGATCGGTATTTATTCTTTTGAAAGTTAGTCACGTAGTAATCGCGTTGCTTAAAGTTCTCGCGTAATCTTGCTTGAATGTCATTGAGTTCCCAGTTTGGTGGCTGGTGGCCGCTTGAATAAACAATCGTCTTAACGTTGTAGTTTACGACTCTGGCCATTCGCCAAAGGCGAAGTCCATCGTCCACTTGTAGGCGCACGCAGCCTGCAGAGGCTCTTCCGCCTAAGTAGGGATAGTAGTCTTCTAGGACACCATGAAACGCGATGTTTCCGTTAAAAAACTGAGCGTAAGGCATGGGAGAATTATTATACAGTGATGATCTGTGGCGCATGTTCCTGTAGTGAAAACCACCAAATGTTCCCGATGGAGTGCTTTTTCCTGATCGTGCAGTAGAGGCCAGAGCTACCAGGGCGATGTCGCCGTCTAGTTTCGCGACCACAAACTCAGGGAGGCCAGCTCCAGGAGTTTTATAGACTTCAATAGTCATTTTTGAACCGCGGTAAGATTCTTGACGAGGGTCGGATGGAAAATATCCACGTCCAGAAAAGTTTCTAGCTTGAGTTGAGCTGTCTTCTCTATCTTTCATTTGAGTGGATGATTGTTTGTTTTTGATTCGGGCGTCTGAATTTCTGTTCTTGTTTGAATCAAAAAGGTTTTGGAAGGCTGAGCGGAGTTTACCTTTTTTATTTGCTTTGTCAGCGGCGCCATTGTCTTCGTAAACTTCTAGTTCACTTGCGTCGAAATCTAGTTCGTAGTCTTCTGCTAAGTTGTAGTCTAAGTCGGAGTTGTCCTCGATTTCAAAATCTTGAAGCTCCTCGGTGGTGAACTGTCGCTTCTCAACCTCGTAGTCAAGATCTGAGTCTTGAGCGAATCCAGCGGTTGATGCCAAAATAGAAAGAATTAATAGTAGCTTTATTTTCATTAAAGGGCCCCTTTCACTGATGCGCACGATAAGGGGGGAGGGAGGCAATGTCTATAGCCACCTACTTCTCATTGACGGCTTTTAGTTTAAATTGTCAGTAGATCTTACAATCAACACTAGAGTGTTTTTTTGTTACAATGAGCTAGTTAAATTGAGAAAGTGTCCTTCTATACGTGTTTAGCGATACTTAGGCGCACAAAGGGAAAGAACGTTTGTTGTTGAAGCTGCAAAGGGGCTGTTGTTTTCTTTTGTTGTTCTGATGAGAGTTTAAGAGGAATTAAGAATTTTAATGCCGGAATCAAAGTCAACGCCCCCTTCAAAAGAGCATGCAGTGTTATGTCGGAGTTAGATTGATGGGAATGGTTCCGTGTAAGTCTCATGTGTGTTGTATGAAGGCAACGGCAAAGTTTTTTTTGCAGAATGGTTTTTCGAATTCACGCTATGCTGTGGAACACGAGAGCGTGTGTATTTTAACGAAGGTGTGATAAAATAACCCATGTTTTTCCATCTGGACATGGATTGTTTTTACGCATCGGTAGAGATGCGTGAATACCCACAGCACAAGGGGAAAGCTTTGGCCGTGGGAGGTCACTCCGGCCGTGGAGTCTTGACCACCTGCAATTATATTGCACGTGACTTTGGTGTGCGTTCTGCGATGCCTGTCTTTAAGGCCAAACAGATTTGTCCTGACTTGATTTGTTTGCCAGTGCGTATGAAGCTTTATCGAGAGGAATCCATAAAAGTTCGCGCAATTTTAGAAAAAGAATTTTCAACTGTTGAGATGGCCTCTATCGATGAGGCCTATCTTGAAAAGGATCTTGATCCCGAGGATGCTTTAGCTTTTGCAGTCGAGATTAGAAAAAAGATCTATGACCAACTTCGACTACCTTGTTCTATTGGAATTGCCCCTAATAAGATGCTCGCTAAAATCGGGAGTGGGCATTGTAAACCCGACAATCAAATGATCATTCGCGAAGAGGAAATTATGTCTTTTATGAAAGAATTGCCGATCAGAGCCATTCCCGGTGTGGGGCCCAAGACTCAGGAGCGCTTTCGGAAGCTGGGGGTGGAGAAGTGCAGCAATTTGTGGCGATTTTCGATGGATGAACTCAATGCAAGTTTCGGCGTTTGGGGTGCCGCTCTCTATGACCGATCACGCGGTGTTGACGAGCGAAAGATCAACACCTCTAGAGAGCGTAAGTCGCTCAGTGTTGAGAGAACCTTTCTGGAGTCCGTTGAGTCTGAGGCCGAGTTGTTACAGAAGGTTGATAAGATTTTCCCGGAATTCCAAGAGCGCTTAGGCAAATACCTTAAAGCGAACGAAGTCTCAGTTCAAAAAGTTTATGTAGTTTTGAAGTTTTCTGATTTCCAGAGAACCACACTTGAAATCACTTCGCAGCAGATTTACTTAGAGCAAATGAAAGAACTTGTTCAAAAGGCTTTTCAGCGTAGCAACAAAGCGGTCAGGTTGTTGGGACTAGGGGCGAGATTCAAAACAGCGTCCTCTCGCCCTAGAAACCCGAGACAGCTTCGACTTTTGTAGTCGCCTTTTCCTAAAACTTTTTACAATCAATCACGAAGCGGTATTTCACATCACTTTTTAAAGTGCGCTCGTAAGCTTCGTTGATTTGCTCGGGGTCAATCATCTCAATGTCGCTGACAATGTTGTGTTTGCCACAGTGATCGAGCATCTCTTGGGTTTCGGCAATTCCACCAATAAGAGATCCCATCATTTTTTTGCGTCCAAAGATGAGTCCAAAAGCAGGAACTTCGAGGGGCTTATCAGAAGCTCCCACTAAGATGAGAGTTCCCTGTCTTTTTAAGAGTGACATGGCTTGGCCCAAATCGTGAGGAGCTGAAACCGTATCGAGAATGTAATCAAAGTAGCCCACATACTTGGCGACTTCGTCTGGATTGTTCGTGATGACAAAGTTGTTGGCGCCGAGTTTTTCGGCATCGCCCCGTTTGTTTTCTGATCGAGAAAGGACGGTGACCTCTGCGCCGAAAGAAGCAGCAATTTTTACGCCCATGTGGCCTAATCCGCCTAGACCTAGAATGGCTACTTTGTCGCCTTTACCAACACCCACATGGCGAAGGGGTGAGTAAGTGGTTATGCCTGCACACAAAAGAGGAGCCGTGGCTGCTAGGTCGAGATTGTCAGGCACACTTAAGACAAAGCCTTGATCAACAACAACGTGATTGGAGTATCCGCCTTTAGTGTAGTCGCCATCTGGAAGGGGTGAGTTGTAGGTTCCAGTGAAACCCTTCTCACAAAATTGTTCAAGATTTTCTTTGCAGCTTCCGCAAGTGCCGCAGGAATTCACCATGCAACCAACGCCGACTTTGTCGCCTGCTTTAAACTTCGTAACTTTACTGCCTACGGCTTGAACATGGCCAACGATCTCGTGTCCAGGAACGCAGGGATAAAGTGCTGGACCCCATTCACTTCTAGCTGTGTGAATGTCGGAGTGACAGATTCCACAAAACGCAATGTCAATGGCCACTTCATTGGGGCCAGGCGCTTTTCTTTCAAAGCTATAAGGGGCGAATGGTTTTTCTGCCGATGGGTTAGCGTATCCTTTTGCTTGCATGTGAAAGTCTCCTCCTAGAGATCTCCAAGCGTATTGGGCTTTTAGCAAAACACTTGGTTTCATTTTTAACAGATGCCCAAGATAGGAGAGGGGAGAGAGCTTGTCCAGACTTTCTATTTTTGGCAGTAATTTGACGTCGTCTGATTTTGCTTTCAATGTCAGTTAAAGTTAATTGATGAAGTGCAGCAGGACTTTAATTCTTTGTTTTTCTACTTTACTCTTGTCGTTGCCTTTCCGTTCTCATGCAGCTTCTGAGTTACGTGGCGTTTGGATGGCCAGCGTTTGGAACATTGATTGGCCACTGAGTGTTTCGTTAACACCTGTTCAACAAAGGGCACAATTAAGAGAACAATTTGATTTGCTTAAAAGCTTAAAAATGAACACTGTCTTTTTGCAGATTCGTCCAGAAGGCGGTGCTTTGTATAAGTCTTCATTAGAGCCGTGGTCATATTGGCTGTCTGGGAAATCGGGCAAAGGGCCTTCCGATGGTTATGATCCATTAGAGTTCGCCATCAAAGAGGCGCATGATCGAGGGTTAGAGCTTCATGCTTGGATCAATCCTTTTAGAGTGAAAACCTCGGGCTCGGGAAAGCCTCATCCTACTCATCCATTTTATACGAAGGCTCATCTGCTACTCAAATCCTCTGAATCGACTCGAATGCTTGATCCGGGGATTCCAGAAACGCGCGCCTATGTTATAAAAGTTGCTTTGGATATCGTTGAACGTTATTCAGTTGATGGCCTTCATTTGGATGATTACTTTTATCCCTATCCAAAAAAAGTGAATGGAGAAAAGGTAGAAACCTTTGATGATTCGCAAACCTTTAAGAAATACGGCCAAGGCTTTCAGGACGTAAGGGAGTGGCGTCGGCAGAACATCAACACATTTATTCAATCTCTTTATGCTTCGGTAAAAGCGCTTAAACCCAACGTGAAGGTTGGGGTGAGCCCGTTTGGAATTTGGCGGCCTGGAAGCCCTGAGGGGGTTGAAGCTTTCTTGGATGCTTACGACGACATCGGGGTAGATGCAAAAAAGTGGCTTAACGAAGGTTGGTTAGATTATCTGATGCCTCAGCTTTACTGGCGCATTGAAGGCGCTCAGAGCTTTAGTGCCTTGGCGAAATGGTGGCACGAGCAAAATCTTAAATCCAAGCCACTTTATTTTGGAATTGATTCCACTCGAATTGAAAACCCAAATTACGATTACGAAGGCCCTAGAGACGCCCACGAGAACATTCGCCAAATTGAATTAGCTCGAACTCTCTCCCGTAAATACAAAACGCCTCCGGGGCATTCCCATTGGAGTATGGAAGCCTTAAGAAAAAACCGAGGCGGCCTCAATAACTTGTTAAAAGAAACTTACTCCCCTTAGGGGTTCTTTCATTTATATGATCTAAAAATATGGAGGCGGAGTCGCAAACTGAGTAATTTCAATGCTATCCGTCCAACTGCCGTCTCTAAACCGTTATTTAGTATCTTTTCTGCCCTCAAACACGCCTACGATGCGTCCCATTGCCTGTTCTTCGTTGAGAAGTTTTAGTCCCTCTGTTGCCCCTTTTGTTTCAATTCCTGCCAGTCGAATGTATCGCTGCATTGTTTTTAGATCCTTCCATCCGCAGATCTTCATTAGCACGGTTGGGGCGACTCCATCTCTAATGAGTTGTGTGGCGAAACAGCTACGAAGGGTGTGGAACTTCACCTCTTTTATGCCCGCGCCTTTGCAGAAGGTTTTAAGGGCCTTTGCTTGCCTACCGTCTTTCCATGCTTTGAATCTTGGAAGAACAAACTCGCTATTTGAAACTACCTTTATCTCTCGCAGCAGCGCTTCGAGTTGATTGTTTATGGGGAGTGAACGCCAGTATCTTTCTTTGGTCGGGCCGAAGCCGAGTTTGCTAGTCCAGTTGCTATCCACAATGATAGATTTGTTGTCGAAATCAATTTTGCTTCATTTCAAAGCGTATAACTCACCTGACCGCATCCCAGTTAGCAAAGCTACTGCCCAGATCGGATACCATGGGCATACGGCTACCTTTGCTGTTATTTTTTTTGCGGTGCCACCGCTGGAGGTCTCCATCTTTAATCAGCTCCCAGGTGGGGCGGGAAAATGTGCTTATTTTTGAAAGTGAATCGATTGCTGATTGAAAAAAAAATCGCCTGTCGCTTCACTCATGCTTTGTTTGGTGTATTTGATTTCTAGTTCTCTGAGTATTTTCTGAAAGGTGTCGAATGCTTTATGCGATGCCCTAGTCCATGCCCCAACAGCTTTGGCCAGTTTTTCGTGGGTTTTCATGGAGCTGCCAGCATAATGCTTATCTGAGGCTTCAAGGCTTTGTAGATAGAAGCGTCTGTATATAACCATTGTTCCGCTGCACATGGCAGTCTGAGGCTGTCTAGGGGGCCTTGGATGCCAATATCTCTCGCAATTGCGTTGGTCTGTCTTCTCTTTAAAGCTATTGTGCCCCCTCCTCTGTTATCGAGTTCAAAAAGTTCTTCTAAGAACTCATATTTTAAGACCGAGTGATTCATCCTGTCTTTTAGGTGCGGTGATTTATTGATGGGTGGCCTAGGTGAGAGGCCTTCATCTCTTGGGCTCATACCTTTGAGATAGGCCTCTCTAACTTGGTTTCTTTTCTTGGATTGAAGTTTATTTGCCATCGAGTCTCCTAAAAGTTCGCTGAAAGTGACCCATGTGGGTCAAACCCTTCTCGGATATGGAGCCAAAAGCAGTCAAGATGCCTCAAGTTCTGGCGGGTTGAGGGGGTTTAGACCTTTTCAGTTTATGGCGGCGAGTCGAAAGTAACTTCTCGCAATACTTTCGTGATTTCAGTGTCCAGCTGTACGGATTTGAATGCTTTAATCGGGTCTGAATTAAACGTTGGGTTTACTTCGATAATCGCTTTTAGCTTCTGGAAGGCCGCTTCAACCTTTTGCTCTAGGTCGAAATTTTTATTAGTCATTTCTTTGATTTTCTCTTTAAGTTGTTCGTCTGCTTTTGCCCAGCTGTCAGATTGTCTCAAATAGAACGACGTGATCCTTGCCACATGAAAAGAGCAATTTTTTGCAATCATTCTCTCGTTGTCGACTTTAGATGAATAGTATTTTGACTGGGTTAGCCAATGGTCAACAGCCTTAAAAATCTTTATGCAATATACATATTCAAGAATCGAATCATTGCTGAATATTCTGTCATACAGGTCCCCCCATATGCGATATTTCCTACTCCTTGCGTCCGACGGTTTTAAAAGTCTAATTGCTAAAAATGATTTTCCTACAATTTCGTTCTCGATAATATTTTTTCTATCGATAGTTTTATCTTTTTCGTATTGCCTCTTTTTGCGTTCATAAAACAAATCGAAGGGTCTAAATGCTTTTTCAAGCTCGATTTGTTGGGAGTCGTTACTCCTTAAGTCTCTATCCGTGATCTTATTTTGATTGTTCGTAGCTTTAACAATGGACTCGACTAGGGCGTTGTCGCTCGTCTGATAAATTCTTAATAAAACTTTTGTGTCTCCCTGTAGCTTTGATTCCTTGTGCATCAGCGCCAATGTCGATGCTGTTTGACATCCGTTAACAATTTGCATGTTTTCAATTTTAATCAAGGGATTGTCGGGGTCCGTAACAGGGTCAAACTTATCACATACAATTGTTATTCCGTTGTTTAAAAACCAGAACTCGTTGCTACTAGTTGGAGTGGAGCAGGATTTTTCGATTGCGCTATTTACGTTGCCGCGATTACCTAGGAATCTTCGGATATTTAAATCAAATATGACACCTTCTGTGTCGTTACATACTATCTTGGCAATTTCGGTTGCATTTGCTGTGCAAATTACGGCACTGACTCCTTCGTCAAAATAGCGAATCAACGATGGGTTGTTAATGTCATACTTGAACTTTATATCGCAGCAAATCTTTTTATCTTTTCTCTCGTAATAGTTGAGAATTTGAACAATTTCTTTTGCTCCGAGGAGGTTGAAGCTGAAGGATTTAAATGCTCCATTGTTATATGTGTTGATTATTGAGTTTTTTTCTTGGACGACTTCGTGGGGAAGGTTTTCAGCATTTTCGGCGTTGGTAATATAATATAGTTTTATATTTATATTTGAAGGGCCTTTATCGCCTCGAATTGATCTAAATTCAGAGATTTTGTCTTTGAAGTTTATATTGGAGAGTGTTTGCAGCTCTTTTTTTGGTTTCGCAAATATCCACTCAAGCCCATTTTTCATTTGAATTAAAGTGTTGGAGCTAAAGGAGCTTGAAAGTTTAGATTGAATTATAAAACAAGTTGCTTCGTCGTCGGTTTCTTCCAGATAAATCAGATCAATTTGTTTGTCCTGGCCTCCGTCAACGATGTCTGTGTCTTTAAGTGAAGATACCCTCTCGCCAGTTGTTACTGAAAAACAAAATCTTTCAAAAGCTTTATCAGTTTTTATAGAATAGTTTTCAGCAATTTCTTCAACTCTGTCTTCAACAATTGATTGTGTAACATTTCCCATGCCGCTCCCTAAAACAAGTCATTTTCTGGTAATGCTCTGTCTATCTGCTCCCTAGAAATTTTGTAATTGTCTAACTTAAGTCCGTGTTTGTATCGGTTTAAGATGTCCTTGTCCGTAAATAAGGTGTTTAAATTAGCTCTGTATTTTTTTAAGTTTTCTTTATCGTTATCAAGATTGTTAAATCTCTCAACTATTGGGGTGCAGTCACCAAGCTCTGCGCCGATCCATTTTCGGCCAGCTAATTCTGAAGCTACAAAAGTTGTCCCTGCGCCACCAAAGGGGTCAAAGACTAAATCACCTCTCTTAGTCGACAGTTCTACAACTCTGTCCATTAATTTTAAGCTGAGTTCATTTGCATCCCTGGATTTATGTTTTTTATGTCTTACGGGTGGAATGTCAGTCCAGACATCTCTGAGGTTTAATCCTTCAGGATTCATCTTCATTTTATAGCCACCGTAATCATTCTGCTCCTGTCCGCAGCGGATGCAGGTTTTGAGCGGCAGTCTCGGGGGTGAAAAGTGATTCGGACGGCCTCCTTTTACGTAATATAGGAGGGAATAGTGAGAGGGGTATAGCTTGTTTGGTATTGGCATGGAGAGCGTTAGGTCCACAGTGATCCAATTTCTAAAACTCAATCTTTGATTTAGATAACTGGCGATATAGCTGCCCCACCGAGGAATATTGTAAACAAATAGAGATCCGCCATCCTTGAGTTTGTCACAGCAAAGATCAAGCCATAGTCTAGTCCATTCCAGGTAGTCCTCTTCTTTGATGGAGTCCTTAACCCCTTTTCCATAATTTTTTGACAAGTTGAAAGGAGGGTCTGCAAAGACACAGTCTATAGAGCCGTCTTCAATCTTCGTTTTCAGTAATTTTATGCAATCAGTATTGTAAAGTGTTCCTAGTTTTGTTGAGAACACTTTTTTTAGAGTCTGTTTCATTGCCTCTTCCGCAATTGTGTTCCGCTTTTCTAGAATTTTTTGGGCAATTGTCTGGAACTCAGTAGGGTCAGAGGCCGCTAATTCTAACATTTCATGGCTAAGTCCATTGTTGATTAACTTGTCAGCGTTGCTTTGCTCTTCTTTTTTTGGTTTTTTTGTGGCGCGACCCGATCGACTTCCCCAGTTTTTTTGCTTTCCATCTACTCGCGACACCTTAACTCCTAGTTGTGCTGCCTTTATAACATTTTTTTTATTTAAATTCAGATTCTTATGGCTAAATTTTTATCTTTGCTTATGTGATTAAAATTGTGAGTAAAGATGGAACTGCGCCGTGTTAAGTTGGCTTCCAGTATTCAATACTGTTGAAGACAAACTTCTGAAAGGTTGTCTCTTGGATTTTAACTGTGCTGTTGGTTTTCTCTAGGTCGAACAGACTCCCGTCATGAGATAAGTATTTAGCTTTTTCAGAGTATGCATCTGGTGAAAATCCGATGTCCAATCTTGGTAGCAGGTAGTTTTCGGAATATTTTCTATTTTTTAGTTCTTCGAAAGAGCCGTTTCTGTTTGATAAGGGCCAAATTTTTCCTGAAGTATTTGCTCTGTCAATACTGGTAATGAAGACTCCAAAATCTATTAGGCCCTCTGCAAACAAGCCTTCGAGCTTGTGTAAGGCCCTAAATGAAGATGCAATATTGCCAGTTTCAAATTCTAATCCAATTCTTATAGGTCTGGAGTTTGTAGGTTTAAAGTAGTTACAACTTTCAATGCCCAGATATTTCGGATCCACCCAGGATGAGGCGTAGTAAAAATTGTAATAGAAATTAAAGGCCTTTCTAATGTCTCCATTTTTAATGGCGCTTGGAATCTCTTTTTCTAAGAATGCAATGAATGAAACAAAGGATTCTCTAGGAATTTTGAACATGGGTCCCTGGTAGTCAATTTCTAGGTATCCATCGATTCTTTGATTGTTAATGGTTTTTTCTTTTGCCCCTGCCATCCAGCCAAGCTCGGTTAAAGACTTTCCAATTCGTTTTGTTAGATAGTCCGCTGAGTTAATTACTCGAGGTTGAGCGTTTAGTTGTCCCTTTTTATTCTTTACCAAGTTGTGCCAAATGCTGGGATTGACAATGAATTTCTCTTTTGAATTAGCTGTAATAGAATTTAGGGCAAAAAGGCAGTCATCACGAATCTTGTCGTATACATCTGCTGGGAGTATTCCCTGTCCAGGAGTAACTATGAAAGTCTTCACAAGTAGTTAACGGCATTTTGCTTGAATTTTTTTATGTCAAAATGCTGTTTCAGAGCCTATCTTGCGGATGGAGGCTTGCCGTCATTAATCCGTCAACGAATGTGATGAATTGTGGTGTTTGGTGACGTTTAAAAAAAACCGATTGGGCTAACTCAATGAACTCATTTCTAATTGTTTTGGTAATTTAGGTTTTTGCAACGGTTCACCGCTGTTGTCCTACCTGAGACATAGGTAACACTTTTAGATAAAGATTCATAGAATCAGCCTCTTAGGGAGGTTGTTTTTATGGCTTGGAAGGAGTCTTCAATAGTGGAAGAGAGGATGAAGTTTGTAACTCGGCTGTTGGATGGTGATAAGATGAGCCATCTTTGCGAGGAGTATGGGATATCGCGTAAAACTGGTTACAAGATATGGAACCGCTACCAGAATGTGGGAGTTCGAGCCTTTGAAGACCCCTCAAGAAAGCCTCATAGGTCTAGCAATCAACTTCCTGGTGAATTGTAGAAAGCGCAGAACAAGGCAGCGGGCGCAGGGGACAGCGCTTAGTAGTGGGAATGAGGTTAATTCGCTGTGGTGCGCAGACTTCAAGGGAGAATTCATGTTGGGGGACAGGCGCTATTGTTACCCATTAACAATTACCGATCATGCTAGTAGGTATATGCCCACTGTAGAGGGCCTGAGAGCGTGAAAGAGGATTTAGCCTTTCCTCTATATTCGAAAGAACTTTTGAGGAGCGCGCACTGCCTAATGCCATTCGCACAGATAACGGTGTTCCCTTTGCAACGGCAAATGGCTTGTTTGGATTAAGTCGAATGGCTGTATGGTGGCTGCGCTTAGGAATTGGTATTGAGAGAATAAAGCCAGGACACCCAGAACAAAATGGTAGGCACGAGCGAATGCATCGCACTTTAAAACAAGCAAGCGTGGTTCCTGCTGGGGAAAACTTTTTGCAACAGCAGGGGAAGTTCGATGATTTTCAGGACGAATATAACAAAGAGCGTCCGCACCAAGCTATCGAGATGAAGATGCCTGCTGAGGTATACCGAGATTCCAAGCGAAAATACAATGGGATTGGAAACATTGAATACCCTTTGCATGACAAAACAATTACGGTCACCTCGTGCGGAAGAATTTGCCATGATGGATTGAAAATTAGTTTTAGCAGTGTTTTCCGTGGGCAAGATGTTGGAATTAAAGAAGTTGATGATGGCCTGTGGCAGGTAAGCTTTATGCAATTTGATCTTGGTTACTTTGACGAAAAAAGCAAACGGTTCGAGCCAGGCTCGAATCCTTTTGCCTTAAAAGTGTAATCCATGTATTCGGTATAAACTGTTACCCATGTGTCCGGAATATACCTGCGGAAATTGGAGGCGACACCCGGATTCGAACCGGGGATAAGGCTTTTGCAGAGCCCTGCCTTACCACTTGGCTATGTCGCCCCAAATGGTGTGCAAGCCTTAGGTAATAGTTTTATCGCTCCTTTATGTCTAGTTGCTAGGATTATAAAAAGGCATTGCACTTTGAGTGCTGTCGCTTTCTGAGGAGCGCTCTCTACCTGTTTAGTTTTTATTTTTATTCTTTAAAAACAAACGCTTATAACTTTTTTTTAGCTCGGCTCTTGACTCTAGCTTGGGCGACACCAGATTAGCTCTGGGCACAGAGGTCCGATTGGAGACCTTTGTGTTTGCTTTAGAAGGAGCTAAGCGAGGACATGATTTACGAATACCGTTGTAATGAGTGCCAAGAAGTCAGCGAGTTTTCCATGAAAATGAGTGATCCCCATCCTGAGGCTTGTCCTAAGTGTGGAGAAAAGGGTGCTTTAGAGAGAATCATCTCTAAAACTTCTTTTGCTCTTAAGGGTAGCGGCTGGTATACCACCGACTACAAGAAGCCCGCCGCAGCCTCTCCCAAAGCAACTTCTTCAGAAGCGAAGCCAACGGAGGTGAAGCCCGTTGAGAAGAAGGCCGAGCCTAAAGGTGGCGGAGCCGCTTAAATGTGTTGAATTTCAGCCCTCATGAAGAGGCGCTGAGTGTGTTTGAAGTAAATTTATAGGAGGTAACTATATTATGGCAATTAGACCACTTCATGATCGAATCATTGTGAAACGAATCGAAGAAGAACAAAAAACGAAATCTGGGATCATTATTCCCGACACTGCAAAAGAGAAACCACTTGAGGGTTCTGTGATTGCAGTTGGAAACGGCCGCAAAAACGATGAAGGAAAGGTTTCTCCGCTAGACGTTAAAGCTGGCGACAAAATTCTTTTCGGCAAATATGCAGGCACTGAAATAAAAATCGAAGGCGAAGAGCACCTCATTCTACGTGAAGAAGATGTTCTTGCTGTAATTGACTAAGGGAAAAGGAGAAATATAAATGGCAGCAAAAACTGTATCATTCAATGAACCAGCTAGACGCGCTATTTTGCGAGGAGTTAATCTTCTTGCGGAAGCGGTCAAGGTAACTCTTGGGCCTCGTGGCCGAAACGTTGTGATCGAGAAGTCTTTCGGGGCTCCAACCATCACTAAAGACGGTGTTACTGTAGCTAAAGAAATCGAACTAGAAGACAAAGTAGAAAACATGGGCGCTCAAATGGTCCGTGAAGTTGCTTCAAAAACCAACGATGACGCTGGTGACGGAACAACCACTGCAACTGTTTTAGCTCAAAGCATTTTCCGTGAAGGATCTAAGATGGTGGCTGCTGGTCACAATCCTATGGACCTTAAGCGTGGAATTGACTTGGCTGTAACAGCTATCATTGCTGAGCTTAAGAAAGTTTCTAAGCCAGTTTCTGGTAAAAAAGAAATTGCTCAAGTTGGAACTATCTCTGCTAACGGTGACGAAACCATCGGAACCATCATTGCTGAAGCAATGGAAAAAGTTGGTAAAGAAGGCGTAATCACTGTTGAAGAAGCAAAATCTATGGAAACTACTCTAGACGTAGTTGAAGGTATGCAATTCGATCGCGGTTACCTTTCTCCATACTTCGTAACTGATTCTGAGCGTATGGAAGCCGTTCTTGAAGACGCTTACGTTCTTATCTTTGATAAGAAAATCGGCTCTATGAAAGACATCCTTCCTGTACTTGAGCAAGTCGCTCAAACCCAGAAGCCTTTCTTGATCATCGCTGAAGACCTTGAAGGCGAAGCGCTTGCAACTTTGGTTGTGAACCGTCTTCGTGGAACACTCAAAGTTTGTGCTGTTAAGGCTCCAGGCTTTGGTGATCGTCGTAAAGCAATGCTTGAAGACATCGCTGCTTTAACTGGTGGAACTGTGATCAGTGAAGATCTTGGAATGAAGCTTGAAAATGTTTCTATGAAAGATCTTGGCCAAGCGAAGCGTATCGTTGTGGACAAAGAAAACACAACAGTTGTTGATGGTGCTGGCGACAAGAAAGCTATTGAAGCTCGTGTTGCTCAAATCCGTCGCGAAACAGAAGAAACGACTTCTGATTACGATCGTGAAAAGCTTCAAGAGCGTTTGGCTAAATTGGTTGGCGGCGTAGCCGTGATCAATGTTGGTGCAGCGACTGAGATTGAAATGAAAGAAAAGAAAGCTCGCGTAGAAGACGCTCTAAGCTCTACTCGCGCAGCTGTTGAAGAAGGCATTGTTCCTGGCGGCGGAGTCGCTTTGATCAAAGCCGCTAGAGTTCTTGAAACTCTAAAAGGTGCTAACGACGAACAACAAGTTGGTATTCGTATCATCAAGCGTTCTGTTGAAGAGCCTCTTCGTCAATTGGCTTCTAACTGTGGCCATGACGGCGCGGTTGTTGTTGATAAAGTTCGTGCTGGCAAATCTGACAGCTGGGGCTTTAACGGCGCAACTGAAGTTTACGAAGATCTTCTTGAAGCTGGTGTGATCGATCCTGTTAAGGTGACTCGCTCTGCACTTCAAAATGCGGCCTCTGTAAGTGGCTTGCTTCTTACGACTGAAGCAGTTATCGCTGAAGCTCCTAAGTCTGATAAGGACTCTGCTGGTGCTCCTGATATGGGTGGCATGGGTGGAATGGGCGGTATGGGCGGTATGGGAGGAATGGGCGGCTTCTAAGCCACTCAGTCTTCTTTGCTCAGCCCCTAAAATGGCTACTAAAAAGCCCCGATCTCCTTTGTGGAGATCGGGGCTTTTTTTTGGCTTGGAAGAGAGATTCTCTCTGACTATGTTAGGGTCGATGTCATCCTCACAACCACTTTTCTATTGGGAAATGTATTCCTCTCAGAGGCTCATGGAGTTGCGCTTTAAGGATTTAGAGCTAAGGATAAAGGGTTCTAGGTTAGAGCCCTTTATTGAGCAGCTATATGTAGAGCTCAGCGCTCAAGGGTTAAGGTTTCGTCCTCATGTCTGGATTTCTGATGAGTGGTTTTCGCCCGATGGAGTTCCGGGAATCGCTATTCCATTTTATTTGTTCCATCGTCGCTTGGCTCAACTTGAGCGCGCCGAGTTGTTTGAAGTAAAAGGTTGGTCTGGGCAAGAGTGCATGAAATTGCTTCGGCATGAGGCGGGACACGCCATTGATAATGCTTTTGGTTTACGTCGGATAAGGCGCCGGCAAAAGCTGTTTGGACTTTCTTCAGAAGCTTATCCGACTTTTTATTCTTATCGGAGCGATGGAAATAGGTTTGTGAGGCATTTAAACCCAGGTTATGCCCAAGCCCATCCCGACGAGGATTGGGCTGAAACTTTTGCTGTTTGGCTTAATCCACGGTCCAATTGGAGAAAGCTTTACAAGGGTAAAGTCGCCTATGCAAAACTTGAGCTAATTGATGAGCTGATGAGTTCGCTTCGAGGGAGATCGCCTTTAACGAGAGGGCGAGAGAAGCCAGGTCAGTTAAGTCTCGATGCTCGAAAAATGGGGGATTACTACAAAGCAAAGAGAGAGCGCCTTCTTTCTCTTCATTCTCGAATAAAGCTGAAGACTCCTCAGAACTTGTATTGCAGTAGCTCGGCAAAAGGAAGTCGAAGTTTAGCTCTAGACTTTTGGGTAAGTGAGCAGCCTGCTATTTCTCAAAAGGTCTCCTCTCTTACCGGACAACACGCTTTTGTGGTGGAGCGACTTTTAGATCGAGAGCTAGAGCGTGTAGCCAAGCGTGGCTTGTATTTAAAGCTGCCTTGGGAAGAGGCTAAAGAAGCTGTTATAGGACAGCTGAGCGCTGAAGTTCTTTGTGGCAAGCAGCCTATTGCGATGTAGGGGGTTGCTGGCGTCTTTTAGGTTTGACGATGCTTGTGTGCCTTGGTTAGACCCCTCAATGTGCGAATATCATTCACTCTATTGTTGCTTCTGCTTTTGGGGGCAATGTCATTTTCTCAAGGGGTCGATGTAAAGCAGCCCTTGTTTCGGGATTTTTCTAAAGAAGCCTTGTTGTCCTACGTTTCTGATCCCGCTCATGGAACGCAGCTTTTTGTTCTTCAAAGAGACTATAAGATTGAGGCTCGGTGGAGCAGCGGAGATTTTGCCGAGTCAGACCCACTATTGTCTTGGTCGATGGCAAAATCCTATTTAAATTATTTACTTTCCTTTGCTGTAAGAAAAGAGTTTCTATCTTTGGATAAAAGCATTTGTAGCTACATTCCAAATCTATCAAAAGAATCACCCGTCTGTAAGGTTAAGTTGCTTGACCTGTTTTCGATGTCTTCTGGAATTGCTTGGAAAGAAAGCTACGAGAATGATGTTGCAGAGTCTGATGTTTTGCGAATGCTCTATGGAACAGGACGTAAAGACGTTGCTAGATATATCCTAAGTTTAGAATTAGAAGCCGAGCCGGGTAAAATGTATCGCTATAGTTCTGGTGATTCTAATCTTTTGGCCTATGTTTTAAAATTGTCGGTAGAGCGTCATCAAAAGTGGCAAGACTTTCTGAATGATGCCAATGGACTGTTTTCAATCAAGGCCCCGGTGTTCTTTGAAGCTGATTCTCAGTCAAACCCGATTTTGTCCTCATATTTGTATATGACCGAAATGTCCTATTTGAATTTTGGCGATATGTTTTTGCGACCAGGATACCGTGTTGGCCAAGATTGGCTTGATCTAAGTTTGAGTGTTCCAGAGTCGTTTGGTCTAGAAGAGGCCCGAAAAATGCCCACGGCTACTCCGGGTCGTCAATGGTGGACTAACAAAATGAGTCCTAATGGGCATAGGCCCTGGCCCAATTTGCCCGAGGATTCTTTTGCGGCCATGGGACACTGGGGAAATTTTCTTTTAATCATTCCAAGTCAGAAAACGCTCATCTTAAGAATCGCGACCGATAAAACTTCTGCTTTCGATATAAACAAGATGGCCTCTTTTATCGCATTGCCAAAGTCTAGCGGAGTTGCCTTTAAGGAAGAAAAGACGAGCCCTTCTTTTAAGCTCTCTTTCATAAAGAACATTGAATTTGTATTTTCGTTCACTGCTAAAATGTTTTGTTCCTGCCGGTTTGTTCAAAACAAGTCAGCGGAGTATTGCAGCAAGTTTGTTGATACGAAGAAGATTCCACTTTGGCTATTGGCTATATCAGAAGATGGCTCTAAAAAAGAGGTTTCCTCAGGGTTTTGGCCGTTGAAACGTGTCTCTAAGTTTAAGGAAAACTTAGGCTGTATTTTTGAGTAGTTTTTCATGAAAAGGTTAATGAGTTTGTGAGTCGAGTTAAAAAGCCAGGATCTAGATGTGAAGCCTGCTTTATGCGGCTTGAGCTTTGTATTTGTAGTCACATCGCTGATTGTAAGAACTCACTGAAGATGGGGGGGCAGGTTAGCTTGCTCATTCACCATCGAGAACTAGGCTATCCGACCAACACGGGACGTTTGGCTCATTTGTGTTTGCCGAATTCCAGAATGCTCATTCGAGGTCGGCTTGAAGACAAAGGCCAGTTGGCTGAGCGATTCATCGAGAAGCCAAGACTTCTATTTTTATATCCTAACGAAGAAAGCCAGTTTCTTGAAGATCTTGATATGAGCGAGATGCAAGACAAGGGGTATCAGTTGATTGTTCCCGACGGTAGTTGGAGACAGGCTTCAAAAATTGCAAAGCGAGAGGGCTTTGAGGGGCGAGTGACTTTTGTTGGCTTTCGAACTCAGATTGAAACCAAGTATCAACTTCGAAACGAACCTAAGGTGGGTGGAATGGCGACTATGGAGGCCGTGGCACACGCTTTAAAATGGCTAGAATCCCCCGATCATAGTGAGAAATTACTCAAGGTCTTTTACACAATGGTAGAGCGAACGATGAATAGCCGAAAGGGCCAATTGCAGTGTTAGAGTCCACTCAAGTAGATGTTTGTATTGTGGGGGCGGGGGCGGCTGGACTATTCTGCTCCTCTAGAATTGCCCGAGGTGGAAAAAGTGTTGCCTTGTTGGAACACAATAAGAGTGCTGGAAGGAAGATTCTTATCTCTGGTGGTGGTCGCTGTAACTTTACCAACATTCATTTTGAATTTAACGATTTTAAATCCGAAAACCCTCATTTTTTTAAATCAGCGCTGAAGCGATTTAGCGCAGAAGACTTTCTTGAATTAGTGAAAAGTGCGGACATTGCTTTTTACGAGAAAAAGTTGGGCCAGATGTTTTGTGTCGACTCTGCCAAACAGATATTAAACATGCTGCTCGAAGAAGCCAAGGAAGCGGGGGTTGATCTTGTTTTTGAGGCTTCTAAGCTAGAGGTTAAGCAATCCGAACAGGGGGGATTTGTTTTAAAGGACTCCTTTAATCGCTCGTGGTCATGTAAAACCTTGGTGGTCGCTACTGGTGGATTGTCTATTCCTAAAATTGGAGCGAGTGGGTGGGGCTATGAGCTGGCAAAAAATTTTGGGCACTCGATTGTCCCACTAAAGCCTGCGTTGGTTTCTTTTCGCTTACCCGATTTTTCAGCTCTTTCGGGCTTGAGTTTGATGGCTCGCTTAACCACCGGTGAGTTTAGCGTGTGTGAAGACTTACTTTTAACTCACACAGGCTTAAGTGGCCCTGCGGCACTCAAAGCCTCTTTGTATTGGGAGTCTGGAGCGACTCTCATTGTTGATTTTTTACCTGAGAAAGATTTACCCGAGACCATTGAGCAAGAGCGAAGAAATTCTCCAAAGACCAATCTCTTCAAGCTGCTTTCTTCGTTTTTTCCGCAGCGCTTGGCTGAGTTTTTCTTAAATCGTGCTCAGGTGAGCGCCCTACAAAGTGTTGCGGAGCTTTCTAAAGACAAGCTAAGAGCTCTCTCTGATCAAATTCACCGAATGCAACTAGTTCCTGAGGCTCTAGATGGATACAAGAAGGCGGAAGTTACCTCTGGAGGAGTTTCTACAAAAGAGCTATCTTCTAAGACGATGGAAAGTGCTTTAGTGCCAGGTTTATTCTTTATTGGCGAAGTGGTGGATGTCACTGGTCAATTGGGAGGTTTTAATTTTCAATGGGCTTGGTCAAGTGCCGCCGCTGCGGCACAGGCAATTGTTGAGGAGTGATCGTGAGTCAATTAGAGGGCATTAGGATTAATAAGTTTCTGGCGGAGTTGGGACATTGCTCTAGGCGTGAAGCCGACAAGTGGTTGGAAGATGGTCGAGTCGAAATTGATGGAGTTTTAGCCAAGTTAGGCGATCGTGTTTTGGATAACTCCATAGTGAAGGTTGATGGCAAAGAAATTAAACGCGAATACGAAGAGAGCTTTGTTATTGCTTACTTTAAGCCCAAAGGCGTGGAAAGCACTTATGACATTCGCAATGAACGCGCCATTCCTCATCATCTAGACTATTCAGGACCGCGTATTTTTAATATTGGAAGATTAGACATTGGTTCTGAGGGTCTTTTACTCCTTACCAATGACGGTGGTTTGGTGAACCCTATCTTGAGGTCAGGTGGCAAAAACGAGAAAGAGTATATCGTTGTCTTTCAATTCCCTTTAACGGATCAGCAGATGAAAGCCCTTATGAGTGGTGTTGATATTGGTGATGGAGAACGAGGTCCGACGAAGCCCTGTGTTGTGGAGCGCCTTGGGGGCAATCGTGTTCGTATGATTTTAACGGAGGGGCGAAATCGCCAAATTCGTCGAATGGCCGAGGCTTTAAACTTAAACGTGGTTCGCTTAAAACGTGTTCGAGTGATGAACATCGAGTTAGGGGAAATGAAGTCGGGCGAATGGCGCGAGATTTCCCAACAAGAATTCTCTGATCTTAAAAAACAGCTTAAATTAGACTAATTCTTTTTTAAGGCTTACCTCGGTCGATGGGAAAGTCTTCGTAGGAGGTTGAGTTCTTTCTCCAAGTTTGCACTTTCTCTTGCCGAGTAAGCTCTTTTGAAAGCCATTCCCAATCCGTGAAAGGTAGTGAGTTTCGGTCAGCCCAAACTATCTCATGCTTTTTGTTCAGAACAAAAGTGCCGTGTATGCCAGACTTTTCGAAGTCATCGTGGACCCTAAACATTTTGAATAGCTCATAATCCTCGGAGCTTCTAAATTCGAAGCCGGCATCTTTAAAATGAGGGAAGCTTATGAGAAAGTCGTCAAGAGCTTCTTGAGAGTCATTGCTAACCACAATGATTTTTGTCTTGGGGAACTTCTCTCTATTTGAGTAGAGTTTGTTTAGCTGTTCATTGCACCCCATGCAGCTTCCGCCTAGGACAAAAACAACTAAAGCATTCTTTTGGCCAAACTTTAATTTGAACCGAAAGTCCGTCACAAAAAGTCCAGGGAAATTGACTGGGCCTAATTCCTCAAGGTTGCGAAACTGGAAGTCTTTATGAAGTGTGGCAACCCCTCTCCAGTCTTTTTTCGAGTTGTTGAGTGTTTTGTTGAGTTGGGCACCCAGTTCATATAGCGGATGATCGAGATCGAGCTTCATGGAGGTTTGTTGGGCTTTTTTGAAGGCATTTTTAGCTTCATCCACTCTTCCTGTTTGTAGATAGGCCTCTGCCAAATACAATGAAGCTGCAAAAAAAACTGAAAGCGAGTTGTCTTCCACTGCAGAGATGAGGTCGTCGTAAGCTTTTAGCCTGTGGAGTTCTTGTAAATAAGATCCTGTTCCTAGTAGTTCATTTTCTTGAAGTAGTTTTAATTTTTCAACGCTTGGATTCTTTTTGTAAATTTCATATTGAGATATAAACTCTAGCATTTGAGTTTTGAACAAATGGTCAGCTTCTTGTTTTGTGGGCCACTCACTAAGAGTCTTCTCTATGTAATCCAGAGCTTCTTGTTCAGCCTCTAATTCTCGCAACGAGAGTAAAAGTTGAGTAAGGAGTTTTATAGGAGCACTTTGTCCCAGCTGAGGGTAGCTAAGCATTTCCGAAAGGATGCCTTTTCTATACCAACTAACAATTTCTCCATGCAAACCATCTCTGAAGAGTCTGTTGACATAGCCATACACTCCTTGAGTAAACGGTGAGAAATATGTGTTCACTGTGTTTCTAGGGTCATTATAGAGCGGGTGAAGAGGAAGGCTTACTAGGTCGAGGGAAACTCGCTCGGCCGCTCGAAGGGCGCCTTGTCGGATGAGGTTGTCTGACCAGAAGTTCGCATTATGGGCGTAGTTGTGAACAATGTAGGGAAATTCTGAAATGCTTTGTAGGTAGCGGTGATCGGTTCGCTGAGCGGCTTCAAACTGTTGGTCAGAGTCAGCGTAACGAGCGAGTGGAAAATAGACGTGGGAAGCCATGTGCCACATGTGGGCAGCTCTCTTCATATAGGGGCCTATGACTGAGGCGTTTCCAATAAGTTTGGCCTCGTTCTTCCAGTCATTCCAAAGATGTATCCGTTGATGATGCACTGGATGCTGTGGATTTTCTTTATGAATTTCTGTGATCATGCTGTCCAAATCATCACGGTCTAAGTCTAGTGAATCAAAGGATTCATACTCCCATATGAAATCAACACTGAGAGCTTTAAGTTCAGAATTATCTGTTGAAACTGCTAAGTCATAGAGCATTCGATTGAATTTATGCTTCCTGGTCTCGGGATCTCCATGGAGCAAGGTATACATGGCATCAATGAGTTTAGTTTCGGTTGTATCAAGGCTGTAGTCCCCGCTTTGTTTGAGTAAATAAACTAATTTTGAAATCTTGGCTGCACGAGCCGTGTTCCCCGCCCAAAAGATTTCTTGTGCAAGAGCGACTCCCCAGAGGGCCATAATGCATTGTGAATCTATCGAAAACGCTTGTCGAAACGAGCGTTCAGCTTCAATGTTCATATAGGAGAAGACTTGTCCGATGCCTTGATTAAAAAAGTTTGTTGCCTCTGGTGAACATGAAGTGATTGGAAAATTGAAGCGAGGCATGTCTTTTAAAAGAAGAGCCGCTTGTCGAGGTCCAAAGTCGAAAGCCTGTCCCAATGTTGAAGCCCCCGGATGAGATACCTTTTGGGAGTAAAAACTTGCCAAGACATCTTCTGTTATATCTCCTGCCAGATGGGGTGACTTAAAACCTCCACGCATATCAAAAATACCACAGCTATTTTTAGGAACATCTTTGTAAGAAGTTTCTAGCGCGCTTGTTGTGTTTTCAGCTTTTGGGGCGGGGGTTGGTTGGAGATTGTTTTTATTGCTAAGCTGCTCAGGTGTTTGTTGCTTTGAGCATGAAATTAGAGTGATGAGCGTGAGGGCAGTAACTGAGTAAAACTTCATGCCGGGGGTTCTAGCAAGCTAAGGCTTCTTGCGCAACGCGCAACCTCTCGTATTCTTGCCTTAGTTTGATAGTCTAAAATCTCAAATAACTTAAAATATAGAAGCTTTTACCGTTTTTGGATTATATCTTCTTGTAATGGCCGTGTGAGGTCTTCTCAAACAAGGGCGTGTCGTAGGCAAAGAGTTTCGTATTCTCGTTGTCGTGTGGGGAAAAATAAAATCGCAGATGTGAGTTCTTAGAGTCTATCTTCACTTGCTCAACAGCTAAAGTGTTGTGAGTCAGGGGAAGTCCATCGATGATGTCGACGACCTTGCTTCCCAGTCGATTGATCTTACATTTGTTTAAGGTGCTATCGACTTGGATTTCAATTAAATCGAGGAATCCATCTTTTATGTATTCCGGTAAAGAGAGTTTAGCTTTCCAGTAAATCGACCCCTTTCGATGGAGGCCCCCACACAAAGCATAAATGTAGGTGTGTTTGTCTTTCTCTAAAGAGTGGATGAATTTGCAGTCCTGGTAGGATGCAGGCATTTTGCCAAGGTCGTATCGGTCTTCTTGTGTGAGGAGTCGAAGGGATTCAGCGTGCCAGGTTGTGGCTAGTAGTGCGTCACCTACGCAAATAATGCTCCCATAATGGTCGCTGTCGGCGAGCAGCTCTTTTGTGCTTAGGGTTTCAGGATCTAATGCTAGAAAAGTAGTTGTTGAATGGGCTCGGTATTGCGAGAGGGGAATTATGATTGCGTTCCTGAGTGGGTCGAAGTCCATTCCTCCGGGGTGGAATTCCCTTTGAGCCTCTCCCTCGACAAAAATACTGAGTCTCTTTTGGGCTACCGATGTGAGTCTGAGTTTTTTAGAGTCGAAGTGAAGTTTGTAGACATAACCATTCTGATGCTCAGAGCTTCTCTTTCCGGCTTTATCTACAGTGCTGATGTAAAAGTGGTTTCCAATTTTAACCAATCCTTGAGGGTGGTGGGTGGGATGCTCTGTCGGAAAGGGGATGGGGTCGAAAGCTTGGTGCCATGGGCCGCCGGCTTTAAACCACGCGCTAATAAGCCCGACATCAGGATGGGTGCTTTCTCTACGTGGCGAGGGCTTTCCCAGAGGCTTCATGTTTCTAGGTTACCTAAGTTATGCCCTTTGATGTAGAAAAAATGTGAGCCTTTCTGTCGGTAAATTGGGCTTTTAGCACCTGCAGCAGTGTTAGAAAGCGCTTAGGGTTGCTTCGGGGGAATTTCTCGAAATGTGTAAAAACAGAGAAATCTTCAATATTTTCCGCGAAAATCCGACTTAAATAGGCTAAGAAGTGAACAAATTATGACTACTTACAGCGCAGACCAAATCCGCAACATTGCCATTATCGCCCACGTTGACCATGGAAAAACAACCTTGGTGGACGAACTCTTGAAACAATCAGGAACTTTTCGTGAAAACGAGCAGGTTTCTGAGCGCATGATGGATTCAATGGATTTGGAGCGCGAGCGTGGAATCACCATCTCGGCCAAGAACACGGCCGTTATTTACAAGAATCACAAGATCAACATTGTTGATACTCCAGGTCACGCCGACTTTGGTGGTGAAGTAGAACGAATCTTGTCCATGGTCGATGGAGCTTGTTTGTTGGTGGACGCTGCAGAAGGGCCACTTCCTCAAACTCGTTTCGTTTTAAAGAAAGCTCTTGAGCAAGGTTTAAAAGTTTTTGTTGTTATTAACAAAGTAGATCGAAAAGATGCTCGAGCTGCAGAAGTTCTAGATGAAATTTTTGGTTTATTTGTTGATCTTGAAGCCAGTGATGAGCAATGTGATTTTCCTTGTTTGTATGCAGTGGCTCGTGACGGGAAAGCTTTTAAAAATTTAGCTGATTGGGAAACAACAAACGATCTAAGTGCGTTGTTTGATACAATCTTAGAGGTTGTTCCTCCTCCTCCTCCGCCAAAATCTGACAAGGTTCAGATGTTGATCGCAAGTCTTAGTTATTCTGAATACCTAGGGCGAATGGCTGTTGGTCGTGTTCGTTCGGGCACCTTAAGGGTTGGCATGCGTGCCGCTCGTATTGAGGTTGATGAAGACGGCAATCCAGTAGAGAAGCCTATGCGAGTGCAAGCTTTGTTCACTTACGAAGGATTGGCGCAAATCAAGGCCGATGAAGTGGGTTGTGGAGACATTGCGGTTTTGGCCGGTATGGATGATTTCATGTTGGGTGATAGTATTGTTGAAGTTCCCGATGCTAAGGTGGCTCCAGAGGATCGTTGGTCGCCTATTGATTTGGCTCTTCCACGACTCAAGATCGATGAGCCTACTCTTGAGATTGAGTGGCATGTAAACAACTCTCCGATGGCAGGGCTAGAGGGCAAGCATGTTACTTCTCGTAAGTTGCGAGATCGTCTGGTTAAAGAAACTCTTACCAACGTGGCACTACGTTTTCGAGAAACAGATAGCCCAGATCGCTTTACATTGGCGGGTCGAGGCGAGTTGCAGATGGCTATTTTAGCTGAGCAACTTAGGCGTGAAGGATTTGAGTTTTCGTTGTCTCAACCTCAAATCCTATACAAAGAAATTAATGGTGAGAAGCACGAGCCTATGGAGCTAGCTGTTTTGGATATTCCGGAGTTTTCTCAAGGAACTATCACTCAGATTTTTCAACAGCGAAAAGGCTTGTTGCAAAATATTGAAAACCGTGGAAATGGTCGAGTTCGACTGGAAATACTAATTCCAGCACGTGGTCTCATTGGCTTGCGTTCACGCTTTTTGACCGAAACTAAGGGCGAAGGATTGCTGAATACAATTTCGGCTGAATACGAGCCGTTTAAGGGTGATCTTCCTCAACGTAGCGTAGGAGCTTTGGTTGCCGATCGCGCAGGGGAAAGCAATGCTTATGCCTTAGAAACTCTTCAAGAGCGGGGTGTTCTGTTTATTGGTATTCAAACTAAAGTTTACGAAGGTATGATCATAGGTGAAAATGCTCGTGCGGGTGATTTGAACGTGAACCCTTGTAAGGCCAAGCAGTTAACTAACTTTCGAACAGTTAACAAAGACGATGCAATCACTTTGACTCCTCCAAAACTTGTTTCGATTGAAACGGGTCTTGAGTGGCTAAACGAAGATGAGTTGCTAGAAGTTACGCCAACAAACATTAGAGCCCGTAAGAAGCAATTGACGAAGCATCAGCGCGGCGGTTGATTTGTTCTTTAAAGAACAAGCTCCGCGCTAGATAAAACTTTGTCGTCTTGCTCGTCGTCGTCAGCTTCGGGTTTTTTTGATTTCCTGAACTCTAGAGTTAGTTTGGCCCCTTTTTTCAGGAGAGCTAGATTTTCTTTTTGTAGAGGCATTTTCACCGACCTTTTAGGGACATAGGTGGCCAACTCTCTTATGAGGCCAATCTCTTTGGATTTTGATCCTTCGGAATTGATCATTAGGTGAGCGTCTCCTCGAACGAGGCCCTCGCCTTTTCTGAGTAGGTCAAATGTGAAAAACTTGTCTTCCTTTTCTCCTTCAATTCTCTGGTTGCCAATCGTGACCGAGCTTTTGGGGTCTCCGGCTGTGTAGTAAACAGGAACGGCCAAGGAAACGATGAATTTTAAATTCATATTAAGCTCTTTCTTTTTGCTCTTGGAATTGTTGGCAATTTCTTCTTTGGGAACGTCATTGGGGGTGAAGATTAAATGGGCGCGATAGACCCCCTCATTGAGTTCACCTTTTGAGTAGACTCTTAAGCGGATGGTTTGAGTTTCGCCAGGCTTAAGAGTGACTTGTCTTGGCGAGAACCTTAGCGCCGGAATTAAAGACCACTCTTGCTTTTCTGGGTCTTTCTGAATCTGAGTCATTTTCCCGTTTGCGTTCATTTTGTAAAAGGCCGCCGATACGTTCACTTCTTTTGTTTCTGTAAAATTGTGTCGCACTGAGAACTGTGCACTTTTTTGTCTGCCTTTTAGTTCAACGCGAGTTGGGAATACAATTAAATTGGCGAAAGAGTTCTGAGCCAACAGTAGACAAGCGCAGTTAATTCCAAGTTTTAGTAAGGTCGACTTCATAGATTCCTCCCAGGGCTTTGTTTTTTAAGTATTGTGGAGTTTTGACTAAGATTCAAGGTGTCCTCTTGTGTGAGTAGTTTGAGTAGTTTGTGTTGCGTTAAAAGAAATTGTCTTTAAAACGGATGGTTTATTTTCGGCTTCTATTTTCTGAAAATTTTTATTTCTGGAATGCTGCTTTTTAAGCAAGTTTAAGTAAACTATTTCTTAGTCAATTAAGACTTAAAAAATACGGGGGGTATTTGAAAAATGAAATTAGTTAAAACATTAGTCCTTACAGTTGCTTCTATAGGCTTGAGTTCGTCTGTGTATGCTGCAAACGGCGATATGAACGTGAAAGCTAAGGTTCTTCAACCTATCGCTATCACTGAAATTACAGACTTGGATTTCGGTGATCATTCTCAAGGCGACGCAGCGGATGCGATTGCTCCAGGTTCTGGAAGAGCGGCATCTTTTAAGGTTCTTGGAACTCCAACTGCAAACTTTACTGTTACTTATGCAAACGGTGGAACCACTACTATCAGCACTGACGGTGGCGGACCTCTAAAGGACATTGCTGTTACTGCATTTGATGATGACGTTTCACAAGCGGGTCAACTTGATCCAACTGGTGAAAAGGTTGTAAGCGTTGGTGCTACCTTGGCTGCTATCGATGCAAACCAAGTTGCTGGCGATTACCTAGGAACAATGAACATCACTGTTGAATACGCCCCATAATTACAAGTCTATTTAAACAGCAAGCGAGGAACTTGATTTAATTAAGTTCCTCGCTTTTTTTTGTGTCATTTACTAATTCAAAATTAAGCTCTGACTTGATCTGATTTTTTTTTGTGTCTAGCTCAAAGGCATGCTCGCTAGGACTGGCTTTAAGTCGTCGTTTTTTTAAATACTCTGAATCAACTTCGATTGTGTATGAGCCCGGGGGTAAGTCTTCTATCAAAAAATATCCATCGAAGCTGCTTCGAACTTCTCCGACCTTAGTTTCGCTCAAGTCGTGGACAATCAATGTAGCCCCTCTAACTTCTTTGATTGTTTCCCCGGATCTTTCTAGAACAAAGCCTTCGGCTTCTAGAATGTCGGTGGCGGGAAATTCCACAACGTTTAGAGTGTTTGGGCGCACTTGAATTCTTTGATTCATGTTTGAGGCTCTAAGATTCATATTAGAAAGCGCTACGGAGTTTACTTGAAGTTCATAGGTTTCAAAATTGCTCAATTGTTTAAAGAGCGCCCGTCCTTCGGAGTTGGTCTTTACAATCTCGTGACTTGGGTTAATTGTGAATGGAATGTTCTCAAGAGATTCTTCACTGTCTTTATCCCAAGTCCCGTTAAAGTTCTTGTCATGAAAGACGATCGCTTCAGCGTAGGAAACATCTGTTAGTCTTTCGTTAGAGCTTATAAAGCGACTCATATTTCTTACGCTTCCAATGGAGTTACTTATATCAATCCCTATATAGGCATTTTTATCAGTAGCATAGGAACTCTGGACTCCAACTCCGATCAGGTCTGAGAAAGATTTTTGGGCCCCTATCTTAAATGTGGTCACTTCATTAATGAGGTTGTGTGTGGTGTTGAAAAGTGTCTTTAGATCCCATCGGTCGATGCTGTAGGAGACATCAGAGGCAATCTCTTCGATGCTTTCAAAAGTGTAGTCAATAGAGCTCTGAACCCTGAAGGGGAATAGAAAGAAAAGAGCTCTTAGTTCCCCCGACCAAAATCTTTCGGATGGAATGTGTGTTTGCTTGAGCGATTTTTGCCAGTTAATAGCTCCCGTTCTAAACAGGAAACTCGACTCTATTTCCTCTTCAAAGCTATAAGGTTGAAACAACTTAGTGCTGTAGGTGCTTTTTAGCCCGGTTCGGCCCCAGAGATTTGAAAAATGATTCAACCTTAAGTGATGAGCGAGACCTCTATCGGCTTCTTGTTGGGGGTAGATGTCTGAAACAAAGTTGTTGAGGTAAGTGTAATTCAGGGACAGTCTTTGCGACCCCAAAGAAGATCTCAATTGTGTGTCTATTGCATAAGCTTTTTGATTTGTATGAATGTAGTTTGCCTCATAATTGACCTGGGATTCGTGCCCGGACAAGCCGAAGCTTGAGAAATTTCTTTGAATGAAGTCATTTCCTTCAAAATAGCTGAGACGATTGAAGGATAGGTCTAGATTTAGCTTTTTTGAAAGCCCAACTTTTCCTAGTGCTTGATAGTTTGTTCTATCTAGATTCTCTACAAGACCAAAGGCGAAGTTGTAGTCTCCTCTTTTTAAAAAATTGTCATCTACGTTGAGATCTTCGTAGTGTTCTTGAACCTCGCCGTGCGGTCCGTAGTAGATAACTTTATAGTTGTTTTTCCCATGAAAAATTTCGATGTTTTCAAAGATAAGAACGCCGAACTTGTCGGTTCTGCCTGCAGCGACAAGGACCGAGTTGTGATAAAGCTCCGCATCCCACTCCGGAGGACCCTCTAGTCTTAGGCTTCGCTCGTCAAAACGAAAGTGTTTTAACAGGGGAAATGAACTTACCGTGAAGCCCTTTCCTTGGCGCGAGTAGAGAACGCTCGGTGCAGATTGTAGGTAAACGTCATAGGCGCTAATTTGTCTTACTTTTAAGGGGCCTTGGTAGAGGCCATCTGGGTCTCTCATTAGAAAGGTGAGTCTGTGGTTGTAGTAACCCCTTAAATCATAGTTATGGCTGTATTTTGATTCGATTCCGAGGAACTCTGTCTCGGCTTGAATTTTGTGAACATTCACGTTTTCGGCTTTGGTGTTGGGTCGCTTGGAGACGCTCGAATGAAAGTCTTGATCAATAAAAGGCCCATGAAAACCTTTAGTTTTTGCTTTACTACCTTCGTCGAGCGTATTCTTTTGGGCTTTACGGTTCAAAAGCTGCGCCTGAATCTGCTTACGCTCTTTCTCTTGTAGGCTTGGTAAAGTGCGCTTTGGGCGAATGCTGATGATTGATCGGAAGGGTTCAATTTCAACCTTTAGCTCGAACCATTTTTCGAGGAGTTCCTTTGGAATGTAAAAGTCATTTTCGTAGAGGTATCCCAAGGGGCAGTCTTCTTGATTTCCTTTTATTAAAATCTTAGAGATTTGAGGAGTCTCAATAGAGCATTCCTTTAGGTCTAGGTAGAATTCCTCTTTGTTGTTGTATAGAAAGCCCTTGGCTACATAGTCGTCTCCAAGAACGTTAATTTTGAAGCCCAGGCTAAAGGCGAACTCTTCCAGGGGAATGTATACTTTGTTTTCGACGAACTGAGTCGGAAGCGCTTGGTTGAAGACAAGCCGACTGGGGCCTCTTAGCTCTAATAATCTCTCAGTTGCTATGCCAAGCTGAGGCTTAGCTTGAATAACGTGAGCACTAAATAGCAGGAGAGCTAAGGCTAGCGATCGAAAAAGAGATTTAGACAAGATAAGAAATTTATAGGCATAGCTCGTCGGTGAAGCAATATGGGATTGAGGGCAGTGGGAGCTTTAGCGGAGGGGCTTGCTATGAGCGAGTAGCCCCTATAGCATCGGCTGTCGTGGGGCACTCGGGCATAATTTTTAGAAAATGGCTTTTTTTGAGCTGCATTCTTTTAGTTGCTGTGCCCCATTTGCATGCCAAGCCTCCTAAACTTCAAATTCCTCTGAGGTTTAATCAAATGTGGCCGATTCATTTGGGAGAACTTTTGCCGGGTGACTCAGCTAAGGTTATTCCGCCTAGAAGAGGCTTGGATGGGGCAGGTGCTTTAATCCTTAGAGGGCACCCGTTTAAACAAGTGGTCCTTGAGTTTCCTGTTGAAAGAATCTCGGTAAGACATCGTCGACTAAACTCTCCTAATGCAGAGTTTTGGTTAAGAGATCCAAGTTCAGACCCAGAGTCGGGAGTTCCTTTTTCACTTGGGCCTTTGGGAGTTAAGAGAGTCAATGTTGGTGTCACGGTTGAAGCGCTAAGCCCTCGACTAGTTCCTGGTCACTACAAAGGCTCGATTCCGATTCGAATTATTTATGAGTGATTAAATGCTTAGCTTCGTCTTACCATCGAGTTGTAACACCGGTAGACAGGAAATACCCAGAGTTACCATTGGTCGTGTAAATGATTCCAGGAGACGAGCTATTGCTAAGGTTTCGAATGTCTTGATAGCGGTAGCCGCCTGAAATCACGATTCCAAATTGTCTATCTTTGTTGCCGACAAGGAACATTAGATCGGCTCCAGCTAAACCCATGAATCCATTTTCTTCGTAGACACCTGAAAGATCTCCACTTGGATTCAGAACAATGATTTTGTCGCTTAATGTGTAACCGGCAGCTAGCCACATTCGAAAACTTAGAGTTGTTCCAAAAACGAGGCCTGCGGTTACAAAGGCGGGAACTTGCTCTAGTCTTAAAATGTCGATGTTTGAATTAGTTGTTTTCTGAACTTCGTGTTGAATGTATTCAAGTCGAATTCCATAGGTGAGCACTCCTTGTTCGATGCCGACTTCTAAATGGTAGGGGTAGACTTGCCGAAAGCCTAATCCGGTTTCTTGAGTAATTTCATTTGAAATAATGTATTCTTGTCGCGACACTCCCACTTGCAAGTAGCGTCTATGATCTGAGGCACCGTAGGTGTTGACGGTGTATAGGAGAACTAAGAATATAGCTATACACTTTGTCATTGTGGGTATTATCTCTCTGACATGATTACAAACAACTCAAGAATATGACCGAGTGTCAATTTTGCGTCATTCAGAGACTATGGTGTAATTGAGGCTACCTCCAGAAACACTAGGCGTGGCATTTCCATCGCTCGAGACTAGGAAAGCTCTCAAGGTGAAGCTTTTGCTGCTGACGTTGAGTGAAGATAGGGCGGAGTTTAGGGTGGCTAAAGAGACTGCATTGGTGACGCCCGAGGAGTTAGTGACCCAGCTAGAGCCATTTACGGTGAGCCAAGTGCTGCCGCCATTCAAACTAACGTCGTAAAGAATGGAGCTTCCTGATGGAGCTGTGTTGGTGATGGATACTGAGTCGTAGGCTGTTGGGGTGTCTGTGATATTAACGCTTGGAAACACCAGTGAAGGGCTGTCTTGAGAATATTCAGGAGTCGAACTTGCGTCTAAGTCCTGCACGCTAAAAGAGGATAGCTTAACAGTGTTTGCCTTAATTATCAGACCAAGGTCTCCTGCTAGTGAGAGGGAAGAGTCTGTAGAGGAGAAACTCCAAGAAGCAGGTTCACTGTCACTGGCGAGCCAAGTCTTAAACTGATGTTGAGTTCCATTGGCTCGGTATTTTATATTCACGTTCTCATCGTAGCCAAGTGTGAAGCCTGGAGAAGGGTTGGCTGGGGTTGAAGTCATGGTTGCCCAGGAGCCAGTTACCCGTGCGTATTTCCAGAAGGACGCTGTGTTGATTCCGAGCAGATAGTAGCTATTGCTGGCTATGATTCTCCCTCCAGCGAGCAAATACTTGCTTCCAGAACTAACCTGCGCGGTGAGGTTCATCTCAAAATTACTGATTCCAGTATTGGGAACTGTGTTTAGATAAACAGGCACAAAGTCTGCGCTAGTGCCGGTTATCGTAAGGCTCCCTCCTGCTTCGCTAAGAGAGACATTACTTCCTCTGATAGACCAGTCGGTGGTGCTGCCATCGCTAAAGTCACTCGTGTAGGTGCCAGAATTTGTATTGATGTCCTTCAATCTGAAGCTGCTTGATGAATAGGTAACTTTGCTGTTGTCGAAAGTGAAGGAGTCCGAAGAGGCAAAGCTCCAGCTTTGCGAGTCGGACTCGGTGCTGACAGTTGTGAAAGATTCTTGAACAGTGTTGTCGTCTTCTAGAGAGCTTGAGTCGAGTGCATTGACTTGAATTGTGTAAGTCACGCCCACTTCCAGGTCTTGAAGTTGGAGAGAACTAGCAGGCGCTTCTACTGTTTCTAAAAGAACCTTTTCCTCTGAGACAATTTGGTAAATGTAGTAAGTGGCAGCTGCGGATAAATCTTCCCAGTTTACTGTGGCAGTGGTTTCACCCACGTTTGTTATCGATGTAACTCCAGAAAATGAATTGATTGCGTTTGCTGCGGTTGTCGTTGGTGTTACGTAGGAGGCGATGCTTTCCTTTCGGGCGCAGGAAGGCAGAAGTGCTCCCATTAAGAAAAATGCAAAGACGATCCTTATCTTAGCCATAACCTATATAGCTTGTTTCGGTTCAATTAAGTCTCAGGCTTAGCTTAGAAATAGACAAAAATTATATGATTCTTGTCACTTTGAATCACGTCAAAATACTGCTGATTGTCTGAAACTGCGGAGTCTGATTCTCCATCGAGCTCTCGCGTTCGTTGAGAGTTCATCAGGCCTTCAGTGCTTAGGGTTTGATTCATGGTCAGAATCTTGACTTTTACATTGAGGCCGATGTTGCTTTTTGAATTTTGGGCCAATGGTTTTTGTCCAAAGAAGATTGAAAACAGAAAGCACAGAGTGCCCAAAATGAGGCGATTGCTTTTCCGTGCTGAGTTCATGTCTCTTCATCGACACGTCAAAGCCTTGACTTAAGTTTCTCGAGGATGGAGCTAAGTGCTTGTGTCTTTGAGGGAAAGGGGAGGGCCTCTAAGTCGAGGGGTATAACTTAGAGACCCCTTAGGGTTGGGAGGGGGCGCTTAGGCGAGCATAGAGCGTCTAAGGCCTTTTCCGTTTAGTCTGGCTTTTCTCCTTTTGACGTCGCGGGCTCGGTCTCCAAAACGGTTTAGTCGCTCTAAAAAGTGTTCCACAACCTCCGCTAAGGCTAGGAAGAAGTTTTCTCCTGACTTCTCTAGAATGACACCATCGTATCGGCCACCTCTACATCGAACTTTCACTTTAAAGAGGTCGGGCCCAGGTTGTAGGGACGAGTTTTCCATGTCGACTGTGATGTGAAGATTGCTTTCCATTAGATCTGGAAAGCGTTCATGAATCGTTTCTATACGGGAGATGATTGCCTCTTTGGCAAAGTCAGATCGATCAAGGTTTCTAAATGTTATTTTCATATGTATCTCCTCTTAAATTAATCTTGAGCCGCAATCTTGGGTCACGCACTGAGGGCTTTTCCCAATGATGCAAACACTTTTAAATTTTTTGTATTGTTCTAAAATGGGTTGTCCTAAGAGAGTGTTAAGATCACTCACGCTAGACAAATGAGTTCGACATGGGTCACTCATAAAATTGTTCAGGACCTCTCGAATTTTTAGTTCTGACCAAGGCTTTTCCTCTTCGATAGCGGGAGCTCTTGTAAATTGAGCCTTCGAGACTATTTGCTTCGACTCACTCGCCGCTAAAGACTGAAGACTCGCTCCTAAACAGGCTCCAAGTAAAAAGACTTTAAGTAAAGAGGGTGTTGTTAACTTCTTCATCCAAATTTCCTTTCTTCATTTTGTTGATTTGTGAACCTAGGTTTTATGAGAGCTAGTGCTGTTGGCTTCTCGTTGGTGGAATCATCAACAATGGCTATAATGCTTCGTCCAAGAGGCATGTCTTTGTGCGAGGCCACTAAAACTTGTCCGCCGTGTGCCATTACTTCTTGCGCTAAATCATCAAGCAAATCGTCGTCTTCATGATCAAGGTGGCGTGGATGAAGTGATACTCTTCCAGTTTGGCGGCATAGTTTGCCAAATAGATTTACTCCATCGGATATTAGAAGCTTTCGAACTCTTCCGTTGATGGCATCGGCAGCAATTTCGAGAAGGTTTCGTTTGGCTGAGTGGGTGACTTCAGCGTATTGAAATTCAATGAGGTTCCTTTCGAACTCCATGCGAACTTCAGCTTGTAGGTGGGCTCTTACTTCAGCACTAACTAAGGCAATGTTCTCTTTAGAGAATGAATAGCCGATGATGAACTGGTCAAGATTGGAAACATCAGCCTCTTCAGCAAAGCAATTGGTCAGGTTTCGCTTTCCAGCAATATACATTCTGGCGTCTGAGCCTTCACACATTTGATAAACCCAGTCGGCGGCTGAAGCCATGGCTACCTTGAGTCGCTGGCCTTTAAGCTTTTGTTTGGGGCGTGTCGAATGCTTTGGTTCAAGCCAGTCTAAGCTGTATCGGCTTTTGAATTTATACTCACCAATTTTTTTCATTGAGTTGAGATTGCCTCTATATAGATTAGCCCCGTGATCATCAAGACCAACCAAAATGAATTCTCTGTCTGCCTGAATCCACTTAAAGAGGGGTTTTACGTGAAAAGTTGTGGCCACAACACAAATAGCTTCGACCTCGATGGGGATGCTCATCACTCTAAAGGAATCTGGAGTTCTAAAAATTCCAATTGTTCCTTTAAGTTTTTTAAGAAGAGATTCGTCATCCAATAGATCTCTTACGGGTTGCAAGAAGCGTTCCTCTTCCTGCAGGGATAATGCGTGACATAAGTGGTCTGAAGCTTGATTGATGGCCATTTGAATTTCTTTTTTTAATCTATCTAGATTGGTGTCGCTTTCAACATAGGCAGTCATATGGATGTTGTTAGACGATTCAAAAAGGTTTTTAAGGCTTCGGCTCAGTTGATTGGTCATGGTGAAACTCCTTACTGTATTTTTTGTAAGATTGATTTCTTACACATGGCTATATTACGGAGTTTCTAAGTATTTATAAAATAGATAAATATGCTATAGTGTATCGTTTTTAGCTATATCGAGAAGCTCTTCATGAGTTGTTTGGCGACCGTGTTTTCAATCTTTCTTTGGGCGCTAATGATGTAAAGCTCTTCGTGGACATTGTTTAGCTTTCCAATCTCAAAGAGCTCTCCGGCAAGGATCTGCCTGGTCACGGTATGGGCTGCGCCTGCTATGAGGCCTAGTCCCTCGGAAGCCATTAGCTTTTTTACGGCGATGTCCTGGCTTTCACTCAGGATCTCGAAATCCACCTTGTTGAGCTTTGACCAATGGTCAATGTCATAGCGTAGCTTGCTGTCGTAGGTTGGAAGGTTGACAGGTTGCCCCTTGAGAGAGGCTGGGAATCCTTTTCGCAGCTTTTTGAATTTTGGTGCACCGTAAAAGGCCACCTTGTTTTTTGCGATGAGGCGATGGAAAAAGCCTTTGGCCTCGGTTGCAGTCGGAAGAAAGTTTGTCAGTAGGAGGTCAATTTTGTGCGTGCTTAGTTCTCTCAATAGCTCATCAGATTCGCCTTCGATAAGGACTATCTGACAAGGTGAAATCTTCAAGGCACCTTTTACAAGGTGTAAAATTGCTTGCTTTGGAATGCTGTCTAGTGCGCCGATGCTCAGGGCAGGTCTGGCCGGTTTCAGTCGATCATGGAGAACTTCGAGCATTTCGTCGCCCATTCTAAAAATACTCTTGGAGTAATCTAGAGCTATTTTCCCTTGCTCAGTTAGTAGCAACTTCTTGTGCTGGCGATGAAAAAGTTTGATTCCCAGGTTGTCTTCGAATTGTTTGAGTTGAGCGGAGAGTGTCGGTTGGCCTAGTTTGAGCTTAAGGGCTGCTTTTGAAACGCTACTCTCTTCAGCAATTGTCTTAAAATAGTAGAGATGATGATAGTTAATCCATGGATTCATTGCTTCAATCTCGCTCTTGCGAAGTTATAGCTTAAATCCTTAAACAATTAAACTCGAATCAAGGAGCTCTCGCTAGAGAGTAACTTTATTGAAGAACTTTCGATCTTGATCGCTAAGATCTTTTTTCTTAAGCATTTCTTTAGCGTATTCAACGAAAGATTTTCCTTTTTGGCGAAACTCTTCTTTCATGTGAACAATGTAGGCGGCTTCGATCTTGATTCGATCCTCTTTGGAGATTTTCACAAAAGTCATATCCTCAAAGCCGGCAATGGTCATGTCTACAAAGGCTAACTTGGCTTTGGTTTTGGCTTCGTTGTCGACTTCAATCACTTGAATCTCTTCTGACTCTACTTGGCCTTCGTCGTTCTTGTATTCAGAATTAAGCACAATGTAGACGTGCCCTTTTTTAGAGGACTCAACACCAAACAAAAACTTGTAGCCTCGGATGTCATCACCAAAGGATTCAACGTTTATAGAATTCTCCAAAGTCTTTTTTGCGATTTCCTTAAAGTTTTGAGCATGACTTGTCGCGGAGCTTAAAAGAAGTAGTGAAAAACAAAGTGTAAAAATTTTCATAATTATAATCCTTCTGGCACTAAATACATCATATAGGGCGAATGAACCCAGCTGTCACTAATTGTTGGTGCGCCGCTAGGATAAGCACCTGATTTGTCTGAGGTATTTCCCGGGTTGTAGCCTGCCGCGACTCGTCCCCCATTTTCTCCACTATTACTAAAGATGATGCCCTTTTCACCTACGATACCAATGTGACTGCGTGTTTGCCACTTCCATTTGGTGTAAGAGTCTCCCTTTCGTCTTGTGTGAGGGAAAAGACTTCGGTTGGTAAGGGCTACGGCGCCCTTGGGAGGCATTCCTTTGGATCGAGGCCAGAGTTTCCAGCGTGGACGTGCCTGGGTGGTTAAGTATTGATACAAACCAGTAACCCGCATGTTTTCGGTTGAAGTATAGGGAAAGGGAATGGTTGACCCGTCACTTTGGCGATAGGGAATGCCTGCGGCCCGAAAGGCTCGACTACATTGGCGGGCGCATCGAACGTCTTTGTTTGGAAATGAAATATTTTCTGCTGGCTTCAGCGAGAGTGATCTCATGGATTGGTAAAGCTTGTTGAGCGTTTCTCGGGCAGAGCCTGGAGCGGCTGGAGTGGTGTCTTCCTCGGGCGGAGGGGAGGGTCTTGCTGGATTCGAACCATTACCTGTTACATTGTGCCCAACGGGACGGAAGGTTGCGTTGAAGCTGCCGTATTGGGCCGGAACGGCGTATCCAGTTCCCTTTCCGGAGATGGTTATTTTAATTTTATTTTGTTTGGGGTCTTCAATTTCGACTGTGTCACCAATGTTAACCTTGTGGACGATTCTCTTGTTGTTTTTGTCGCGAAGAACAAGCTCGAACCACTTCCTTGCTGTAAACCGAAGATTTTTTTTATCCTCTGATTCGCCTGGAGTTGAGCTGCCTATAGTTGCCTCGGTGCTTTCAAAAGCTTTGTTGAAATCTCTATAGCCGTTTTTAAAGATCATTCCTTGTTGCAAGCCGTGTTCAGTTTTAAATGCCACATCTATTTTCCCGCGATTGTTGGGATTGGAAATTTGTAAGATGCTGCCTATGGGGAGGGTGAGAGTTTTTCCATTGCTAAGGAGCACCTGCATGGTGAGCTTTGTTTTGTAGTGGCCGTCATTAGAATTAATCTGTGCTTCTTTGGTAATTGGGCTTCTTTCATTTTCTTCGACGGCAGGAATATCTTGAGCGACTGCAACTTGTGTAATCGGTATGGCTTTGGGAACTTCATCGTGCCCGCTTTGATTATTTCCACCGTTGCTTTCCTCGATGTAGGACGATTCTCGACCAAGGTAGTTCTTTAAGGCATATCCATCTAAAAGAAACTCATCAATGGGCGTGGTTTCCTCTATTAGATTGTTGTTCCTTAATTGCATCTCGTCTTGCACCAGAGCGCTTGTATCGAGGCCGTCAGCTTCCATAGTCTTTTTGATAGTGGCTCTAGTTAGATATTTGGGGTCCTTTTGAAGTGCGCGAATCAAACGGTTAAAACCAGCTTCCCAGGTTTTGTAGGCGTGTTCGTCTCGCTCCAAGGAGTATTTCTGCTCTTCGCTCAATTCTTCGCCGTCTCCAATATCAGACGCTTGCTTGGTTAACCTTAATCCGTAGTAGTAGGCATTGAGAGCTTCGTAGATTTCTTGGGGTATGCCGCCATTTCCTTGGGTTAGCTCAGGTGCAAGTGTTTTCTTTAATTGAGGGTCGACAAAGGGAGAGCTGATGTCTCCAGGAGTTTGTGTCAACTGCTCTCTTATGTCCATTAACTGCATCATTTTCTTTTGAAGTATGAATTGAAATTGTTCTTGGTCGATGGAGGATCTACTTTTGTAGAGATTACTTATGTCGGTTTCGATAATCGAACGAGCTTCACTTACGAGAATTTCTCTAGGGCTTAGTTCAACACTAAAAGCTGCTTGAGAAAATGAAAAAATGATTAAGGGAAGTGTGATAGAGAACAAGATGCTTTTGCTTGCCAACCTTTGCATATAAATTTGATTTTAAACGAATCAAGTCCACTGAGGGGCTTGGAAATATAAAGTTTTGATTAAGATTGTGGGCCAATGGCTCTTTGTGAAAATGAGTGGGTAAAAGTCTAAAAATAATCTTGAAAAAAGGGCAAAGCGAGCCATCTGTTAAAAATCCGTTAAGATAAAA
>JAACVK010000087.1 GCA_009991595.1 bacterium
CAACGTTGCGGAATCCTCGGACAGCTTTACACAAACTTTACAAGACACAAGCCCTTGGATTTACCCACTTGATGTCGAGAAGAGCCTTTACTGATCCTTCTTAATTTAGTCTTAACTCTTTAACTTTGAAGACTTTTGAGCTATGGGGCTGGCTTTAAATAGTCCCTTGGCTCTACAAATGCTTTCTGTTAGGGCGAAGGGCAGATGATGGCTCGTTGCTTCTTTTCTTTTTGTCTTCTTTTGAGTTTTGCGAGCTATGCTTCTGATTTGCTTGAGTTGGTCGAGCAAGCTCGAAAAGAAAGCCTTTTACTCGATATGAGAGACCTTGAGGGGGCTCATGATTCTTGTGGGATTGTTGCAAGCACTCACATGGCGTCTTTTACTAAAGCTTTTCGAGAGAATGCTCCCATTGAGATCAATCTGAGAACAGCTGAGAAACTTCATGAAAAGGTTCCTTGTGAGATGAAGAATTCTCAAGTTCTAGATTCGATAAGAATGACCTTTGCTGACTTGGATCTAGAGCCTCCGGTGTTTGGCGGTGCAAAGGTTTTACGCAAAAGTGTCTTAGATAAAAAAGTAGAAGGCGTGGACCTTGATTTAGCTTTTGATTACGAGGATCTTGAATCACTCAGAGCTAATAAGGCACTTTTGTATATAGTTTCATCGGCTTATAGCTCTAGCGGAACTAAGTTGTTTACCCATGGAATCATCGCGGTCAAACAAGAGGGGCGCTTACTTCACGTCGTCGATCCAGATGAGGCAAAGACACCGGTGCAGTATGTTGTTTCAAAACTTTCTTTGGAGATTGAGGGTGTTACTTCAAGCACCTTAGTTTTGTTTCCACGTTCGAAAAGTATGTTGGATCGCGATCGTGATCTTAGCGTTCGCTTCTTGTTGCCCATTATGCTGGTGCCAGTCGTTCTAGAAGATTGATTTTTTTATTGATGTTCTTCTTCGCTCTTTTTTGTGTGAGCGTCTTTTTTGTCCTCTTGTCTTGTTCCGGTGATGTGGTTGCGAAAGTCTTTTCTTTTGCAGGAACCTGATAATCGAGCGAGGCGTTCTTGAGCTTCTTTGTTGTCTGGATCCCAGTGGAGTGAGAGGCAGCTGGCGGAAACAGCTTCACCTCTACGGTCGAGGGCTTCGTTGGTGCGAGCAATACGATTCTCGATGGCGGATTTAAGTCCTTTGCTGGCCATTTCAACTTTTTTAGAGGCGTCTCCTTCGTAGTATTGTCGGGCTGACATGTAGTGTTTGTAGGCATTTTCGGGTTTTTTAAGCCTTAAATACTGAAAATCTCCGAGCTCCAGGAAGACTCTCCAGTGAGTTGGATTGAGAATGCTGGCTCGATTGAGTTCTTTAAGGGCGTCTTTTTCCAGCTGACCCTTCTTCTCGCCGCCCAGCTTTACGGCTCTTTTCCAAATGTTGAACGAGGAGATGAAGAAAGCATCGAGGTCTTCGGGGAAGCGAGTGGTGATTTCTTGAAGGGTTTTCATGGCGCCTTGGTAGGACTCTGCCTTGAAATAGCAGTTGGAAAGCTCCCAAAGCTCTCTCTTTGACTTTGAGGGGAGTTCTTTACACTTTTGCTCGGTGCTTTCGTTGGCGTTGCCAAAGGGGGTCAATGAGCAGAAAATGAGTGCTGCGATGAGTGAGAGTTTGCTTTGTGTTTTCATCAGTAAATTTAGAATAGCAAAGGTTTCGCCTTTGCCCATGCCTTGACCGATCGCAGCGCAGCAATAAAGATAGTCTATTCGATATCTTGCACAACGCATTAAGAGTCCAGTATTGTTGTGACTGATAATGGAGTTCATAAATAAGCTCAAAGGGCTGCTAAGCAACGACATCGCAATTGATCTTGGAACTGCAAATACTCTTGTCTACGTAAAACATCACGGAATTGTTGTAAACGAGCCAAGTGTTGTGGCTATTTTAAAAGATAGTCGTGGTCAGAAAAAAGTTATCGAAGTTGGTAGAGCTGCTAAAGAAATGCTCGGCAAAACTCCCGGTAACATTAAAGCCATTCGCCCTTTAAAAGACGGAGTCATTGCAGACTTCGAAGTCACTCAAGCAATGATTCGCGAACTCATTCATAAGGCTCAACAAAAGCGAACTCTCTTTCGCCCGCGAATTATGATTTGTATTCCTTACGGAATTACCGAAGTAGAAAAACGCGCTGTAAAAGAGGCTGCTTTGTCGGCTTCTGCTCGTGAAGTTTATTTGATCGAAGAGCCTATGGCTGCTGCGATCGGCGCTGGGCTACCTATTACTGAGTCTTCGGGAAATATGATTGTCGACATTGGTGGTGGAACTACAGATGTAGCAGTAATTTCTTTAGGTGGAATTGTTTTCTCCAAATCAGTTCGTGTGGGTGGGGATAAAATGAATGAATCTATTCTCAATTACATTCGCCGAAAGTATAACCTAGCCATTGGTGAGCGCACTGCCGAGATGATTAAAATAAACATTGGTAACGCTTATCCAAGTGGGAAAGAAAAGAGCATGGAAGTTAAGGGGCGAGACCTTCTAGCTGGTGTTCCTAAAACGATTGAAGTGAGCTCAGACGAAATTCGAGAAGCGCTTTCTGAGACTGTGAACTCTATTGTGGAAGCTGTAAAAATCACTCTTGAAAGAACGCCTCCTGAGTTGGCTGCTGACATTGTCGACAAGGGGGTTGTTATGACCGGTGGTGGTTCCCTTCTTAAGAATTTAGACATCTTGTTGAGAGAAGAAACGGGTCTCCCTGTGTTTTTGAGTGAAGACCCACTTTCCGCTGTAGCATTGGGTGCTGGCATCGCTCTTGAGAATCTTGATTACCTTAAAGGCGTAACCATCGATTGATGCTTAAAGTCCCAGAGAAAGCTCTTAAAATTTATAGAATTTTCTGGGGAGCTTTGTTCCTAAGTGTTGTCTTGTTAACGGGGCTTAGTTTCTTGATCAACCCTATTCCAGTTTTGTTAGAGAGCACGGCACTTCCTGAATGGACCAATACGGTCGAGTTAGTGCTGGCTACTGTGGCTATTGTAAATTTTTTATTAGTGGGTAGTGGTGCTGTTGATAAGTTTTCAAGAAGTGTAATCCCAAAACAGGCCATAAAGATGCAAGAGTCGCCAGAGCAAAGCTTGTTTCTTCATTTTAATAAAATGATTTTAGCGATGGCGATTTTAGAGTCCGCTGTTCTTCTCGGTTTTGTGATTGCTCAAATGAGTGGAAGTGCTTGGAAAGTTCTTCCTTTTACCTTTGTTTATCTGATTTTTGCTCCTAGGTATTATCCCCGTTCTGAAATCCCATTATGAGCGCTTTAAAGTCTCGGGCGATAGAGGCCATTAACAGGAATGGCATATTGTTGCTTTACCCAATTCAAAATTCTTCGCAGTTTAATTCAGTGTGGAGCTGTTTGTGGCCCCGAAGCAAAATGACCTGGGCTTGGGACGATCAAGCCGATAATAAAGTTGTGAAGCTTTGGCATTTAAAAGAGGAGTTGTCCCAATCCGGAGAAGTGCTTTATGCTAAATGGCTCAAAGATCGTGCCACCTTTTTTTCTAAGGATCTCTTTATCCCCTTGTTGCGCGCGCTTAACCCTGACGAAAATATTCGATTTCCGAGTGCTAAGTCTCAAGAGATTTATGATCTTTTGGAGGACTGTTCCCCTCAAAGCACAAAGGCCTTAAAAAAGGCTTGTGATTTGAAGGGGCGCGACCTCGAGTCTGAGTATCAAAGGTCAATGCGCTTTTTGTGGAGGCGTCTGTTGATCTTGGGGTGGGGCGAAGTTGATGAGGGGGCATTCCCTTCGTTGAACATCGTGGCCACTAAGCATTTCTTTGAGAAAGAGTTTAGAGAGGCGTTTAAGCTTTCTGAAACGACTGCTTTAAAAAAGCTTGAGGCTCATCCTGGTTTCCAAGTTCAACATCAAAAATGGCTACAACAATCTAAGAAGGTTGTTTTTTAAGATTAGGCTTCTTTTATCCATTCCAAGCCAGAATGAGGCTGCCGCCTTTTATCTTGCCGATGACGTCTCGGCTGTAATTGAAATCTAAAGCAGGGCAGCCCCAGCTTCTTCCCATTTTTGAACGGCTTGAATTTACGTAACTTGCTCCATGAACAACAATGGCTCTGGATCGAGCTTTGGAGTTTGTGCTACTGAGTCCATCGAGCCGGAGAGAGTAGCCGTTGTTACCGTGGTAGGTTTCGGCTGTTCGATAGAAGCCCACTGAACTCATGTGTGAGTTGGTGGTGTTTGAAAACTTCTTTGCGTAGCCAGTGTCACTTGGGTCTGACCCAGATCCGTGTGAAGTGTAATAGGTGCTCACGTTGCCAAATTGCATGTTCATAACAAAAAAGCGCTTATTGCCTGAGTGTTTGTTGAAGTCGATGATGGTGATGTATTGCTTGTTTGAAAAGCGATCTTGGTTGGCTTTGAAGTATCTGAGAGCATGTTCGCGCGCTCGACTCGGAACAGCGCCGGTCGGATCAACGAAGTCAAACTCAGAAAGATCATCTTCATCTGACTCCTCTGGGACTTCGACAAACTCTTCTTCGTCCGGAACAAAGAAGTCTTCTCCATAATCGTTTTCGCCAGGAGCAATAAACCCTCCCTCTTGCTTGAAGATTGATGCAGGCTCATTGGCGCATCCAATTAGTGATAACGAAAGTAGTAATAATAAGGTGTGCGAAATCTTCATTGTTCCCTCCCCACAAATGGAACAATGATATTTTCTCGTATCTCCTGATACGGACCAATCTGTCGAACGCCAGTTTTATGTAGAGAAGAGACTATCTATTGACAGTCTGTAATAATTTTTTACAGGGCAGTTTAGAGTTCGATTGCCTAAGTGCCTGAAACTTTTGACCAGAAAACAGGTTTGTGAAGCTAGTGTTAAGACTTTTGTCAGGGTGTAAAAAAGTTCGACGAAGTTTTAGACAGATGTTTCCTTTTTTTACACCTTTTGAAGTCATTGAAAAGCTCTATAAATCAGTCTCTTAGAGGCCTTTTTTGAGAAAATGACAATTTGCGGCATGGATTGTGCAACATATGGGCACGACAAATATTTAGGAGGTCGAATGAAATTGCGAAGGATTGTTTTTAACTCAAATTACGTATTATCGGTGGTTGTTTTTGCTGCTCTTGGAGTTGTGGGTGTTCAAGCTCAGACTGTAATAGAGGCAGATGCTCCGCAAGCAATACAGAACAGAAATATAGACGTGCAGCCAGTGGTTGTAAGTCCAGGCATGGAGCCTAACTTAGTGCCGCGAAATCAGGGCATGCGTATCGATGGCGCTGACGGAGTTAGCGTTGAAGGAGCCGCGACAGGAATTCGCGGAGATAACCCAGGGAATGCGAACACAGGCGGTGTTCAAGTTCAGAGCGTAACCGTGCAAGCTAATCCAGAGATGGATAGCACAAATGGTTACAACACAGTCGGTGCTCTAAAGAATAGACGCCGAGGAGTTGAGCAAGATAACGAAGCTCGATTATTAGAAAAAATTGAAGAAGATCGTCTTAGAAGAGAACGAGAGCGAACTCAAAAAGTGGAAGGTATCGACTCTAGCTTTAGCTCAGACAACGGGTCAGCAGCTTCTGCAACAGTTGTGAGCAACGATGATGTGCCAGTGATCGCTGTCGCTTCAGCTGGTTCCCCAGCTTATGCCGCTCAGCCAATGTCTAGCATTTCAACTTCACAGCCAGCATCTTCTAGTCGCGCAAAGATTGCAATCACCCCTTACGGTGGGCAAAAGTGGCTTTATGACAACGATGCAGTTTTCTCAGCCTACAATCAGTTCACGACAGGTGTGAACCTTGAAGGAAGAATCTCTAGCTGGTTTGGTGTAGAAGGTAGTGTTGGATTCTCTCGAGACGAGTTCGAATACAACGGATACTTCTTGCCTTATAACCCACATGCACAACAAGCTTTGTTAGACACGAAGACTCGTGACACATGGGAAGTTGGAGCCAATGCAATCCTTGGGCCAAACAAGAATAAGTTCCGTCCTTATGCACTTGTAGGCGGCGGAGTTATGAATCAACAGTATGATGTTGATGATGAGTATACTGACTGGGTGTTGGAGCAGGCTGGTTTAACTAGAGCTACGAACCACTTCTTCATGAACTTCGGCGGTGGGGCTGATTACAAGTTCTCTAAGAACTTCGGCATCGGTGCCCGAGTGGATTACCAGGTAGTTTACGGAGATTCTAGTTCAATGATGAACTACAACTTCGGTGATGTAGCTAACCGCTTAAGATATGTTGGTAGCTTACAGTTACTCTTCTAGATAAGAGTTGTCCTAAAGTCCTAACAATCCAGTGATTTCAAAAGCCTTACCCGGCACCACCTCTCATGGTGGTGCCGGGTCTTTTTATTGAGGGATGTTTGTTTTGATCCGTGACTGATTTTGGTGGGATCAAGAACGGGTTGGGGAGAACGAACTCAGAGATGTGCCTCGGCAAGGGGTGTCCGGGATAGTTTTTAGTCATAAAGGTTTTTAGTAATTGAGTGGATCGGACTCGGTCGGGGTCTGTTTCATACCAAAGTCCGCTTTTAGGGTCGGGCCTTCCTTTTAATTCATCCTTTTCTCCGCAATAAAGTAACTCGGCTGTATCGACATAAATCGTAGTTCGAGAGTGTCCTGCGCTGCGAACTCTCCAAATGGATTTCGATTCTGCGATATGTCGATGGCGTTGATCAAAGTCTAGGTAGTAATAGCGAAGGCTCTCGCCCCGAATCCAGTTTTGTTCGATAACGATGTGCTTGCCTTCTTCATAGCTGCGCAAGAACATGCCTTTGCTTTTGATGTCTGCTATCAATTTCTCTACAAGGGGTCCTCTGGAGACATTTACGGTGATTTGTGCCGGAAAAGGCCTAAGTTGCTCTTCTCGGGTGGCTTTTAGGCCGTATTGAGAGCAGCTCAGCACAGAAAATATGAGAGCTAAATGGCCGAATTTCAGTATTCTCATGGAGTTCAGTTTAAGCCTTGTGTATAATGATTGCTATCGTGGATTGGGAACTTTTGGTTGCGTTTGTCATGGTTTTTTTGAGCTTTGCCTTTTCGGCGAGTGAGACTGCGCTGACCAGTTTGGGGCGACTCGAAGCACAAAGTATTATTCGTTTAGGGGGTGCCCGCTCCACTCTGATTCAATATTGGCTTCGAAATCCTAGTCGGGTTCTTGTTACCGTTTTAATTGGCAATAACATTGCTAATATCGCGGCCTCTTCTCTGGTCACTTATTGGGCTAGTCATCAGTTTAGTGATTCTGGTGTTCCGGTTGCGATTGGAGTTTTTACCTTTATTTTTATTATTGCGGCCGAGATTATTCCAAAGCTGTTAGCAAAACATAAGGCCATACCGTTGGCCCCGGTTGCTATGCGCTTTTTAAAGGCCGTTGCAATTGTTCTCTACCCGCTTTCGGGTGTGATTCAAATATTAACCAGGGGCATTATTCGAATGATTGGACTTCCTTCTTCTGATTTTCGAGCGCCTTTGAGCGAGCAAGAGGTTGAGCATACGATTGAATTGGCCACCCGAGAGGGCGGTTTGGATAAAGAGACCGGTGTGGCCCTATCTAACTTAATGGACTTCTCAGACCTTAAAGCTCGAGATGTAATGACGGCTCGGAGTAAGATTAAGGCTGTTTCTATTTCGTGGACTCTTTCTGAGTGTATTGAATACATTATTGAAGACGGCCACAGCCGCTACCCTGTTTACTCCCAAAGCTTAGATGACATTGCTGGTTTTCTATTGGTCAAGGATTTGCTGGGTTGTGTGCATAAGCAGAACACTCATTGGTCCCGAGTGGTTCGACGGCCCTATTATGTTTCTGAGCTCGAATCTCTTGGAGACATTCTCAAAGACATGAAACGAGTTGGAACTCATTTAGCTTTGGTGCGCAATGAGACGGGGGTTGTGACGGGCCTTGTGACCTTTGAAGATTTGATTGAAGAAATTGTTGGCGAGGTTCGCGATGAAACCGATGATCCAGGAGAAGCGGGCTACGAGGGTGCCATGGGTGCACCAAGAGTTATTAGTGGAGAGATCCCGATTGTTGATTTTAACCAAATCTATAAGACAAGTTTAGATTTGCATGAAAGCTACTCCACTCTTAATGGCTATTTGTTGGCGCGCTCGGGAGGTAACTTACCAGACGTCGGCACAATGATTATTGGTGACGATTTAACTTTCAGAATTCATTCCATTTCTGATACGGGTGTAGCTACAGTCGAAATTATCAATTAGGTGGTCAGGGCGAGTGGTGACTATTTTTTCTTTTTGAGGTATTTGCAGTGTCCGTGGATAACATTGCGATGATCTTCAACTTGAAAGCCCATCTTAGAAGCAGTCTTTCGCTGTAGTTCATCCATTTTGTCATCGTGGAACTCCAGGATTTCGTTGCAATCAAGGCATATGATGTGGTCGTGATGACCTTTTTCTTGAATCTCATAGCGGCTATTGCCGTCGATTCCTTGGTGAGTAATGGATAAAATTCCGGCATCACAGAGAACTTTGATGTTCCGGTAGACCGTGGCTACTCCGATATTCTTATCTACCTTTCGCACACGTTCTACAATTTCTTGAGCATCCATATGATCAGCGGTCTTTAGAATGAGTTTTGCCATGGCCCAGCGTTGGCGAGTCCACTTTAGCTTCGCGTTGCTGAGATAGTTTCTAAGCATTTGCTTGTATTCCTCGAGCCGGGCGTCGGTCATCGCTGCTTTTTTTACAGCGATTGGACGTCCGCAGGGGAGGGTTTTTTGAGCCATGTTCTTCTTCATAAGCAAATAACCCTAGCCGGGCAAGTTTAAAGATTTTATGGTTTCTACTAGGCGAATGTTAGCGCCTCGGGCTGAGGAGAGCTTGTCGCGAGAGACTTTGCAGCCCTCTAAAATCTCTTTCTGGAAATTTTGGTCAGAGGAGAAATTTTCAAGGAACAAAGCCAAATCTTGAGGGTTGGAATAACTAAATAACTGACGGCTTTCACCCAGTGTTTTTGCTTCTGGTTGCTTTTCTAGCTTAGGTCCACACAAAACAGGCAATCCCCATAGTGCAGGCTCCAAAATACTGTGAAGACCCGTTCTAAATCCTCCTCCAACAAAGGCTAGAGAAAAACCTTTGTAGGCCTCGAGTAAAATTCCTTCAGTTAGAGAAATCTGAGCAAAGCTAAGCTGATTTTTAATGAGAGCCACTTCGTGAGAGTTTTGAGGGTCGTGAGGGATAAGAACAATGTTCAGCTTTTCAATGGTTTCCGGTTTAAGGCGTTGAATGGCCTTTGATAGAAATTGAGCATCCTCACGCCAAGCAGAACCAATTATAATATTGATGAAGCCAAGCTTAGGTTGGCATTGGTCAAAATCTAAAACATGTTGGGTTGAAGTCGTCTCTATTTTTATTCGTTCTAGAACTCTGTCGATGCGGGGGTTGCCAATAAAGCTTTGCTCAACTCGAAAGTCGAAGCTATCGCTTTTGTTCCTAAGGCCAATGTGTAAAAGAATTTTCTTGAGTAGCGACTTGCGAACATAGCCGAGGTCTTTGTTTTTGGCAGGGAGCCAAAGTGCCTTTAACTTTTTAGTTCGAGCGGCTTCAGAAAACAGAGTTGGCCAAACATCAGAGTGACTTAGGATGAGAAGTTTTGGCTTTAGTCGTTTAAAAAATTCAGCACAGTTTGATCTGGACTCAGGTGGGATAGGCCCCGCATAACAAAGGTTAAACTTGTTGCCCCAGAGTTTGAGTTTTGAGTCTGCGGAGACTGACGAAGAGGTAAGAATCAATTGTTTGTGGCTAAATCCAATGGCTTTTAAGTTGTTTTCGTTTGAAAAAAAAGCAGCCAAATCTTCGAGCTCTCCAGCGGAAGCGCCGTGAATCCAAAGGGTTTCTGAGGCGGGTGGGCGTCTTAGGTAAAGTCTCCACTGTCGTCGGTAAGAGAGTGAGTTGTTAAATTTATCTGAAAGCAAGACAAAAGCATCTATAATTTCTGCGGTCGCATATAGAATTCTGGAAAACCAAACAATCATTTGCTGATCCTTAAGACTTTTAAAACTTCGTCATAGACTTCTTCTGCCTCAATTCGTTTCATGCAGGCATGAAAGTCGGATCCCGACTTTAGGCACCTGCCATCTCCGTGTTTTGTGCAAGGTCGGCAGCTAAGATCCACATAGAGCTCTCGGCTTTGCGGTCTCCAGGGGCTAAAGCCAAACCCTTTGGTTATGGGACCGCTTAATGAGACAACAGGAATGCCGACGGCCTCGGAGATATGCAGCCAAGCGGAGTTAGAGCAGACCGTTATGTCGTGGTTAGCGGCAATGTCGGGGAGGGTTTGCAAATCTGTTTTGCCTAGTAGGTTTTCTACTCGATCTTTGCCAAGGCTTTGGAGGTCGTCGGTAACATCTATGGGAAGGCAATGCTGCTCACCAACGAGGGTGATTTCAAAGTTTCTGGGATGTGCTAACAAAAGTTCAAAAAGTTTTTCCCAATGAGAAACGATCCATCTCTTTTTCCAGTGTTGTGCGTCGGGCGCCAGGAGTATGCGCTCTGTGGTGCGGGGAGTTCGGTCAAAAGCCTTTAGAACAGGAAAGTAGTTCATGGAAGAGCCAGAGGTTTTAAGGTGGTCTAAAAACACGTGTCTTTCGCCGTTAAAGTCTTTGTGAAACATGACGGAAAGGCTCCGTGAAAAGCTATGCTTGTGTGTCCTTAGTAGAGAAACCTTTACCTTCTTGAAAAGAGAATAGAGCTTTACACCCAGAAAAAATGAGGCGCTTTTAAGTGTTCCGTGCAAATCAAAGAACTTGATTTCAGTAGCTTGAAATTCTCGGTGGCAGAGCATGGCCAGTTTGAGTCCCTCTAAAAAAGGTCCAACAAGACCAGAGGATCCATCAAAGAACAAAAGTCGGTCGTGAGGAAAGCGTTTGGTGATGAGCTCTTTGAATTGTGGCTTTGAAACGAAAATTAATGGCTCTGTAGGGTTTTCCGCTTTTAACTTCGCTACCAAGGCCGTGCAAAGGACCAGATCCCCAAGGCTTGAGTATCGAATTGCTATGTTAACGTTCACGAAAAACCAATCTCCAATCTACATTCGCTCTGGCGCTTCAATGCCCAACAAATAAAGGCCTCTTGCAAGGACCCATTTAGTTCCCTTAGTGAGCTCTATGAGAAGGTCGGCCTTGTTTTTTTCCTTTTCATCTAAAAATCGAACATTGTGATAAAGGCGATTGAAAGATTTTGCGACATCGATCATGGAATGAGCAATTTGAGAAGGGTCTTGAGCATCAAGAGCTCGGTCGCAATACTTTTCGTAAATGCCCCATTGCCTAAGAAGATCTTGAACGTGTTCGTTTTCGAGTAGCTCGGAGATGTCTCCGCCGGCTTTGCATTGCTTTGAGTGCTCTACGACGCGGTCGTAGAGTGAGCAGCATCTAGCATGAGTGTATTGAATGAAAGGAGCTGTGTCTCCCTCAAAGCTGAGTGCGGACTCCCAGCTAAAGTTTACATCTTTGATGCGAAACTGAGATAAGTCTGAAAAGAGGATGGCTCCAATGCCAATCTGCTCAGCCGTTTGATCGATGTGTTCGAGGGTAGGATTCTTTTCTTGGATAATGGCTTTGGCTTTATCGCGAGCTTCATCCAAGACATCGTTTAAAAATATAACGTTGCCCTCTCGGCTTTTCATGGTTTTTGATCCAAAAGAAAGCATTCCAAAGGGGATGTGCTTTAAGCCGCTAGCAAATGGCTTCTCTAACAATTTCACAATCGAAAAAAGTTGATCAAAGTGAAACTTTTGCTGGCTAGCTACTACATACCAGCACTCGTCAAAGCCAAAGCGTTTCTGTCTGTCTTCCGCTGCCGCAATGTCTCTAGTTAGATAAAGGCTTGCTCCATCGTCTTTTTTTAAAAGCGCAGGAATCTTTTGATTGGGTAGGTCGCAAACAAGTGCGCCTTCACTGACGCGAGTTCCAATCTTCTGGGTGATCTCGTCGACCACAGCGTCGATTTTGCCTTCGTAAAAGCTTTCTCCGTCGTAGTGGTCAAAGTCTACGCCTAGGCGTTTGTATAGCTTTTTGAACTCTTCAATAGAGATGTCTCTAAAGAGTTGCCACCTTCGCTTTAACTCTTGATCGCCCGATTCTAGTCTTTGAAAAGCATCTTTGGCTTTTTGAGAGAGCTCGGGGTTGCTCTTTTCTTCCTTGTTAAATCGAACATAGAGTTCCAGCATGTAGGAAACGCCGTCGCTTTTTAGCCGGGCCTCTTCTCCAAACATTTCTAAGGCCATGAGAAGTTTTCCGTGGGTAGTGCCCCAGTCTCCTAAATAATTGATTCGCGTTACATCGTAGCCGTGATTGTCCAAAATGCGTGCAAGCGAGTGTCCAATGCAAGTGGTGCGCAGGTGATGCAAAGCCATTTCTTTTGCAACGTTGGGAGAGCTGTATTCGACAATTATTTTTTTATTTGAACCTAGTTTAGATTTTCCAAGCGAGTCATTCTTAATGTCTTCCAAAAGCATTTTCGAGTAATTGCTGAAGTTAAGTTTTACGTTGAGGTAAGGACCTGTGGCGATGACTTCCTTGATGAAAGTGTAGCCGCTGCCAGCGTTGATTTTCTCAGCGAGGTGAACGCTTACTTCTTGAGGTTTTTTTCCAATTGCTTTGGAGAGTTTAAAGCAAGGAACTGCAAAGTCGCCTAGTTTGGAATCAGGAACGCTAGCCCAATCATTAGGGGCGAGCATCACTTTTGCGTGTGTATCGATTAGACTGTGAAGTTCTGCAATTGCCTTTCGCATGGTCGATTACATTCCAAAAGGATAGTTTTTAGCGTCTATCACTCCGCTAGAACGAACGTTTGAAAGTGCTTTTGCGTATTCGCCTAAAAGTTTGATGGAGTAGTCAATTCTCCCTCTAAGGTAACGATCGTCTTCTCCGTTAGCTTGTTCTCCGTTGAGCATGGATTCGCAGTCTCTGACGATGATGTGTTCTGGAATCCAGTTGAGTTGGTTGTTCTTGGTGGTGGTCGCTCTGAGTTCGCTTACAGGGTAGGCACCATTGCGGCTTCCTGAAACCGAAACAATGAGACCTGGCTTGTGACTAATGGGTCCTCCTGAGGCAAGGAGTAAAAAGTTGCGAATTCCCGGAGTGGACATCCCGGCCCATTCAGGAGTGACCACCACAAGGGCGTCGGCGGCCTCGAGGCGTTTTTTGATTGGGTTCCAAAGCTTGGTCCACGTCTCGTCTCCTGACCAAAGTCCCTCGTCCCAAAGGGGGATGGGGTTTCCTGCTAGATCTAAAAAGTCTGTTTGAGCCGAAGAATCAAGTTTTCTGATGGTTTTTTCGAAGTATTTCGATACTTTAGTGGATTGAGAGTTGTTGCGATGGCTTCCGCTAACGATGAAGTAGTTCATGCCTTTCTTTTACTCTGACCAACGACAGCAAACAAGCTTTGGCGAGTATTGGCTTGGCGCCCAAGGCTGCTCTATGCTCGGCGACAGCGAATAGGAGGCTATGGAATGGTTTTGACCCCATCAAAAATGCTCAGTCTTGGCACCCAGGCGCCTGACTTTAAATTATTGGATGTTTGCTCAGGAAAAAGTAGCTCTTTGGCCGATCTAAAGTCAGACAAGGCGACGGTTATCATGTTCATTTGTAACCATTGTCCTTTTGTAAAACATTTGATCCCGGCTTTGCCGCGTCTTGCGAAGGAATACACAGCCAAGGGCATTAGCTTTATCGCAATAAGCAGCAATGACGTTCTTGATTATCCCGATGATTCTCCTGAGAAGATGAAAGAACTGGCTGAGAGTGCCGGCTTTGTCTTTCCCTACTTGTATGACGAGACTCAAGAAGTGGCTCGCTCCTATGAGGCCGCGTGCACTCCTGACTTTTATATTTTCGATGAAGATCTTAAACTGGCTTATCGTGGCCGTTTTGATGAATCTCGCCCGAACTCTGAAGTTCCAGTCGATGGTCGAGATTTGGCGGCGGCCCTCGACGCACTGCTAGCTAGGGAGGATGTTTCCTCTGATCAACATCCAAGTGTGGGGTGCAATATTAAATGGAAAAATTGAAATTATATTCTTTAGCCTTTTTGTCGATTTTTTTACTCTCTTGTTCTTCGACTAAGGCAGAACGAAAATACAAAGAACAAACTTATTCGAAACTCGATGAGCTTAGAGTGGGGATGAGTTTTGATCAGGTGCAGGCCATTAATCCAAACTCAGGCAACTGCCGAGGTTCTAAAAAGTCGGTGATGGAATGCCAGATGGTGTTTCTTAGCAATGGAGCAACATCCTCTTCTGTTGGGCATGCTTTGGCGGCGGGGGCCGCTATTGGGGGCTGCGCTGGCAGCACGGCAGCTGGGGGCGCTTGTGAATTGGGCACCTATCAAGATCCGCGAGATTCGAAGCACAATGGAATTGTCTATGATTTAGTTTTCGAGCAAGGCAAGTTGGCCCGTTGGAGTCCTCAAAAACGATGAAAGGTTTAAAGCACGCTGCTCTATCCTGTTCTAACCTAGAGAGAGCCTTAAATTTCTATCGCGATATTTTAGGGTTTAAAGATTATCATTGTGAAAGCAAAGATTGGGCCATGCTTTATTTTCGCGAAACGACTCTAAGTTTAGTTCCTTCGCCAGGACACTTGGCCATACCTCGGGAGAGTTTGGGTTCTCATCCGGCTCATTTGGGCTTTGTTGCCCATAGCAAAGAAGAAGTTGATTTGTTATGGCAGCGCCTCAAGAGTAGAGATGATGTTGTTGTCTCGAAAGTCGAAGCTCATAGAGACGAAAGTTACGGTTTTTATTTTAGCGACACCGAGGGGAATCAATTAGAGTTCATTTATATTCCTGTAACGCCTATTTTTGGTCGTAAAAAATCGAGACGGGCTGTGGTGTTGTGGGCTCATGGAAGCTCTAATCCCAATTGGGCTAATGCACTCGAAGAGTTAAAGAATCGTTTAAATCGAGAGAAGCCCGAGTTGCATTGGACCTTGGCTTTTTTGGAGAGGCAAACTCCTAGTTTGAATGATTTAGTTGAAAAGTTAAGTTCTGTAGAAAAGATTGAGCAACTATTTTTGATCCCTATGTTTTTAGGGGAAGGACGACACGTGCGAGAAGACTTGCCCATTGTTCTGAAAGACTTAAAGGAAAAGTTTCCAGACATTGATGTGCTTGCGTTGAAGGCTTTGGGAGCTCAGGCACCAGTCGTCGACGCTTTAAGCGATAGTTTACAATTATACATTGAGGAGTATGAATAGCAGTGGCTGAAACAATTTGGTTTAAAGAATTTTCTGTTGAACAAGCAAATTCGCGTGGAAAGGGAACCATGTTTGAGCACTGTGAAGTTCTTATTTCTGAAGTGGGACCCGACTATATTAAAGGCACAATGCCTGTAGATCATAGAACCAAGCAACCACGGGGAATATTGCATGGAGGCGCTTCGGTTGTTTTGGCCGAAGGCATTGCAAGCCTTGCGGGCAATATGGTGCTCAATCCAGATACCCATTTTGCCGTTGGTTTGGATGTAAACGCTAATCACTTGCGACCTGTGACCAAGGGGCATGTGGAGGCTACAGCTAGGCCCCAGCACTTAGGGAAGAAGACTCAAGTTTGGGAAATCTTGCTTCATCATGAAGGCAAGCTTACTTGCGTGAGTCGTTTGACTCTCGCAGTTTTAGCGAGGGAGTAAGTTTGATCTCAGCCTTCTTAGTTGCTTGCGCGCTGGGAAGTTCTGTTATTTCCGGTGTTGTCGGAATGGCCGGCGGAATTGTCTTGTTGAGTGCCATGACTTTTGTCATGCCCATTCGTCTTATTATTCCCATTCACGGCTGTGTTCAGCTAGTCAGCAATTTTTCTAGAACTTGGATGCTCCGCGGGCATGTTCGAAAGAATATTTTTCTAAGTTTTATTGTGGGGCTTCCCTTTGGTGCGGTGGCTAGTGTTCTTGTGATTAAGCAAATCAAAGACCCTAGGGTCTTTCTGGCGCTGATTGCAGCTGTAATTTTTTGGGCACTGTTTAAACCAAAAAAGTTTTCAGCCTTAAAGATTCCGATTTGGGCGTTTAGTGTTGTTGGAGCCCTGACTGGCTTTTTAGCTCTTTTGGTTGGAGCGACAGGCCCCTTTATCGCAGCTTTCTTTTTGCGAGACGATTTATCGAAGGAAGAGATTGTGGCGACAAAGGCCTCTGTGCAGTTTGCCTCTCACTTGTTGAAAATTCCTGCCTTTCTAACTTTGGGTTTCGACTACTCAGAACACTTTGTGGTGATTGCTGCTATGTCGGTGGCGGTGATTGTTGGCACTAAACTTGGAGTGGGTCTCTTGAAGGGAATCACCCCAAAGGCCTTCACCATAATTTTCAAAACAGCCTTGTTTTTGTCGGCTCTACGCTTGGTTTACAAGATCGTAGAGTAATTTCGGTAGCTTGTTGATTTCAATACTTTTTCAATTGTTAAGATCATTAATTTATTCGCAGACCTGAGAAATCTCATTGTAAATGCTTTAAAAACATATGCTTACAATTCAATCTGAATTGTGAGGAAATCAAGCGACTTAAAAAATTGCAGTGCATAATGGCAGTTAGGGGGAGAGCTATGAAAAACTCTTCATGGGAAAAACAACTTGCTGCAACTTTTGGAATATTGATGATCACACTTGTCTCGGGGCCGCTTTTTGCACAGCCTTGGAGTTTGGAGCATCTAAACGAGCACGAGATTGCTTACCCTGCTAGGCCTTCTGAAACTCCTGTAGCTGACAAAGGGTCTCGAGGCCTGGCAGACCCAACTAAAGATGACGGGGATGTTCCAGACCTTGAGTCCATTAGAAAAGCCAATCCTCAGGAAGCTGCATTTGTAGACAAGGTCTCCGAGATGTTGGCCTGCCCCCCTCCCAGCGTTTACAACCCTAAAGATCCTCTTGAAACTAATCTTGAGTGGTATCTTAAGGTTGAAGGTTTAAAGAAGTTTCGCAACGACACTATTACTAATGGAAGCGGTGTCGATGGTAATTCTGCTCCCGCGAGTGCTAATGATATAAATGCACTATTTGGAGAGGCTTTAGCTAAGCGCGGTTTTGTAAGCGGGGGAGAGAGTTCACCGAGTGATTCGGCCATAAAGGGCTTATATGACTTTATCGATGAGTATAGCGAGTCTGCTGCAGGCATTACTGCATCGCTTGGCGCAAAGAGTTCAGAAGAAAGAAGAGCGCTTCTTTCTTCTAAGTTACAAGACTCAAAAGATGCTTGGCATGATGGATACATGAAAATGTGGGGCCAAGAAAAAGCCACAGGCGCTTACAGCAAAGACCGTCACGAATCTCCATTTGTTAGAATGTTTACAAATTTGTATGCAACAGGTGCATACAACCCGTTAGAGAACCCTGCTTGTAAGGGTGAAAACGGATATTCAGAAGAAGCTTCTAAAAAGCTGGCTGATTTTGCAAAAGAAGCTAGCGAGAAAAGAAGTGATGAGTTTAAGTTTGATGACGAGGGAACGGGAGCTGTAACAGCGGCCACGCAACAAAAAAATCATGAGCAGGAGCGTGCTCCTGCTGATAGCGAAAACAATGCTGCACCGGCTGTTGAGTCAGCGTCTGAAACACAAACACCAGACGCAAACGAAGGAGCGCCACCACAAACAGATGCTAATCCAGGCGTCTCAGTTTCTGATGGAAACGAAGCCGTTGCAAGCGCCGAAGAATCGCCAGAAGAAAAAGACGAGTCCAGTTTAGAAAGTCGCGCTCGCAAGCTAGAGGCCGATTTGGTTGCTAAGGCAAAAGAAGAGGGTATGACCGACGGATGGGAGCATAGCTCTGAAGATCTTCGAATCGAAGCTAGGCAAGAATTTGATAAGTTGCTTGCTGAAGCAAAAACGGACGATGAAAAGGCCATGTTAAAGGCCCAAAGAGGAGTGGTTTACCGTTCTATTAAGAATCGAAAGACTTTAGGCAATCAAGCAGATGCTGCAGTTTCAAAACTTGCCAAATTGAGCAAAGCTCTTGATGAAAAATCGCAAGCTGCTCAAGATGCGGATAGTCGAGCGGAGGCAAAAAAAGCCTTGGAGCATGCAGCATTAGAGGCTGACAAAGTTGTTAGAAAGCTTCAAAGAACTAAACGGCAATTGAGTTCGCAAGTAAAATCTTTAGAAGACAAGCTTCTTGCTGAAGAGGATGAAACAAAGAAGCAGGCAATTCGCGATAGAATCAGTGCCTTAAATAGGAAAAAGGATGAAATTAAAACTGAATTGGATCCTGGCAAAGGGAGGTCCATAGCTAGTGCTTCTAATGCGATTACTAGCCAGCTTGTTCGCCAAACCATTCAAGAGATTGCCGCTGACCCGGGAAGTAAATCACTTGCTGGCGATTTAATTCCTCATGAAGAAAATCAAGATGGAGCTGTTCAGGCTGTCGAGACTTCTTTTAGTCTAGGCATCGAAAAAAGGAAGCTAGTCGATCAAGTTAAGAGCGCACAAAAAGTTAGAAGCGAAGGCGTGAAAAAGATTGAAACATTACAGAATCAGATTAGCTTAAATAATCAAAATATTGATTATATGATTGGAAACTTTGGTGGAGAGAGCGCATTGCCGCCGGCTGAGCTTAAAGACGTAAAAGAAAGACGAAAAGCCAATATTGAATTACAGGCGAAGGTCGCAGCAGCCCAGTTGGATATCGGGCAGGCACAAGGATTTATTGACAGAGCTACTCCTGAAGTCGAGAAGTTGCTTGGTCAAATCAAGACTCACCAGAAAGAGCGCTTTTCGTCCGTGAAATCTTACGGGCCGCAGAGCAACATCGTGAAGAGGCTCGATGCCGATATTGACGATTTGTATGAATTAAGCCGTTTTGCTAGGGATCGACGTGAGACTGAGGCAAAGATAGCTGAGTTAAAATTGGATCTTAAGGCTAATAGCGACTATCTCGATCAAGAGAACAGACTTGCCGCAATGGCTAGAGAGCCTGCGACAACCTTAGTCGCAGAGCCGACTGGGAGCAAACAAGTGGATAGAACTCGAGCGAGGTTAGAAGAAGCCATTAAAGCAAATGCTGAAGCCGAGTATCAGGCAACGACTAAAAAGCTAGCAGACCTAGAAGTTCAGTTAAGGAAAGATGAAGCAGCGGCAGTTAATGCACGTGGAAAAATTAGTAGCTCACTTTCGGCCATCTATGGTGCTTATGAGTCGACGAATGAGCGTTATCAAGAACTTCAGTCTCAGCTTGATGAAATTGTTCAATCCAAGGCACCTCAAACCGATCCAGGGTTGAGAGAAAAAATTAAAGCAATGCAAGAAAAGGCCAAATCCAACTTGTATTGGAGAAATTACTACGCCGCACAGGCTCTACAATTAGAGCGCCTTTTGGTAGAAGTGGATGATCAGGAATAGTTTTTTTAAATGAGGCCCTTTGCATATTCAATGCAAGGGGCGTAGTCATCATTTGTAACAATGCTTGAGGCCCAGCGTTTGCTCGGCTCTACAAACTCGTCGTGCATGGGCTTTACTTGATTCCAAAATTGCTTTTTTACCCCTTCGGGCTCTCGACCACGTTCTTCGATATCGCGTTTCATTCGTCGTTGGAGTCGAAGCTCTTCTGAGGTTTCAATAAAAAAACTTTTGTCGCACAGGTTACGGATGTTGGCTTGGCTCAAGAGCAGAGTGCCTTCCACTACAACAATGGGACGAGTTTCATATTTCTTCGTCTCAGCAAGTCGGGAGTGGGTTACAAAATCATACACAGGGGCTTCAATGGCGTGACCTGATTTTAATTCTTTAATTTGTTGAGCGAGAAATTCAAAATCCAAGCTGTCTGGATGATCAAAGTTAACCGATCCTCCATCACCATCAAACTTCTTGCTTTGATCTTTGTAGTAGTAGTCCTGGGGCAAAACTAAGACTTTATCTTTGCCAAGAGTTTGTTCAATCAAGTTCGCTAGAGTGGTCTTCCCTGAACCACTTCCCCCTGCGATTGCGATGACGGTAATCGAGTTTGCCATTGCTTTAGTCGTTGGTATGGTAAAGACGATCTCCTGCGTCGCCTAGGCCAGGCAGTAAATAACCTTTGTCGTTGAGTTCTCGTTCTACGCAAAGCGTGTAGATGTCCACATCGGGGTGGGCTTCTCTGATTTTTTCAATTCCTACAGGAGCAGCCAATACGCTTACAAAGCTAATAGGGCCAACGCGATACTCTTTCAGTCGGTCGAGCGCGGCTAGCGCCGTGTCGCCGGTTGCTAGGAGTGGGTCTAAAAGAAAGAGCTTTTTGCCTTCACAAGCATCGGGAAGGCGAAAGTAGTATTCAATGGTGTTGTGTAAAGCTTTGTCTCGGTAAATACCGATGTGGGCTACTCTTGCAAAGGGGACCACATCCAAAAAGCCTTCAAGCATCCCTTGTCCCGCCCTTAATATGGAGGCCACAATGATTTCTTCGCTCACCATCGGGGCTTCGCATTTCTCCATAGGAGTTTCAATGTTCACATCTCCAAGTTGAAGATCTTTTGTGGCTTCGTAGGCAAGCATGGAACTAATTTCTGAAAGAATCTTCCTGAAAAAGAAACTAGAGGTGTCTTTTTTACGAATTACGCTGAGCTTGTGTTTTAAAATTGGATGATCAACAATGTGCAGGTTTCCCATAATTTTTCCTTTAAAATACGCTTCCATCACTAATAATGTTGATAGGACTTGCGCTTGTGTTTCTAAATTCTTGAGCCGAGCGACGCCCGGAGCTCCAAGTTCCGCCTTCGAGTATTTTCACCAAAGGGAGTTTCTGGGCGTTCATGCCCAAACGTTCTCGAACCAGAGGGGCGATGCGGTCGAGTAGGGTTACTGTGGCGGCTCTCCATTCTAAGATGGCGTCGTCATCGGGAGAAAGACCTTTGCTAAGTGTGCTGGCCTCTTTGGCCTGGATGACTTTTAAATCAACGAAGAGTCCACCGTTTCTGTATTCGGGGAGGCCTGTTAAATCATCCAAGTTAAGGATTTCAATGCCCTCGTCTTGTAGGGCTTCCATAAGTGAATAGCTCAGCCATTGGGAGAGTTTGTGGAAGGCAATCAGGCTGTCAAAGCGGGGTCGCTCGCTCCATCGTGAATAATTCCATATGTCGCCAAAGCGAATCGGAGAGATTTTTTGGCGTTCAGGCCACATGTGCTCAAAGGCCAATAATACAGTCTTTAATATTTCGGAGGCCTGAAGTTTTGAATTCTTCGATTGTTTTTTTAAGTAGTGTCCAAGGTGGCCGAGTCTTAGTCTTCCGTTGTGCAAAAAGAACTCGGGTCCTTTGTGCATACAGCTCGCTATTTTTTTGAGCATTTGAAGACGGGTCTCAATTCCTAAGAGTGGATTAGAGCTCGTGGATTGGAAACATTCTTCAAAGCTTTCTTTATTGAGAGCATTGAGTCCATCTGGCGTGACTTGAAGAAGCCGTTCCTTGGAAGAAGAATAGAGACCTTTTTCAAAAGCATCAAAACTCGCTACGGCCAGTCCCTCCGATCGAGAGTATTCTTTTCCGTCGCTGCCTTTGTAGGTCCAAACATCTCCTGCGCCTGCATCCACAAAAACGCTTGTGATGATTAAATCGTATTCTGCTATGAGCTGTTCATCTTTGGGGAGTGCTGTTCTTAGTTTTTCAACTCGGTCTAAACCACCTGCTCTAAGATGACCTCGTCTTGAGTGAAAAGGGATTTCAAAGCTTGGATAATTTTTCTTGATGGTTGCGACAACGTAGTCGGCGCAGGCTGGAAGTTGTTCTAGATCAAGAGTCCAATGGCCTTTGCCCGAAAGCATTTGATTGAATAATTTCAAAGAGCGCTCTCTAACACAGCGGGGATGTAGAAAGTAATCAACCTGTTCGGTTGTTAAACGTTCACTCATTCAATTTTCTGCCTTTAACGTTGTCGAGTTCACTGGCTTTTTTTACGGGTTCAGGGGAGAAGTAGCCAGCTGCTTTTTTGGCTTCCATCTCAACCTTGGCGTCATCAGGAATAAGGTCTTCTGGTATGGAAGTTCTCTTAATCACTTCGATGCCGCTTCCAACGATGGCGTTGTATTTCATGTCACTCATGGAAACTAGGTTATCGATGCGTTTTACACCTAACCAATGAAGCACGTCTGGCATAAGCTCTTGAAAGCGCATGTCTTGCACGCCTGCCACACATTCAGTTCGGTGGAAGTATTGAGAAGCGCTATCGCCGCCTTCTTGCCTTTTGCGCGCATTGTAGACAAGAAACTTTGTCACCTCTCCCAGGGCGCGACCTTCTTTTCTAAAGTAAACAATTAACCCTGTTCCGCCTTCTTGAGCGGTTTTGATAGACTCTTCAATTCCATGCACCAAATAAGGGCGACAAGTGCAGATATCTGAGCCAAAAACATCAGAACCGTTGCACTCGTCGTGAACGCGGCAAGTCAGTTTTTTATTCAGATCGCTAAGGCCTTTTGGGTCACCAAAAATGTAAACGGAAGTGCTGCCAATAGGGGGAAGAAGCACTTTTAAATCTTGTCGAGTGATTAGCTCGGGGAACATGCCACCTGTTTCTTGAAACAAAGCTTTACGGAGCTCAGATTCCTCCACTCCAAAACGAGCCGCTAGACCAGGTAAATACCAAACCGGCTCGATGGCGGCTTTAGTCACCATGACTTCTTTTTTGTTCTTTATGATTTTTCCGTCTACTTTCAAGCGGCCCTCTTTGATGGCCTCTTGAAGTTCGGGCATGTGTAAATGAGCTTGGGTTACGGCAATGGAAGGGCGAATATCAAAGCCTTTTTTGTAATAGTCTTTGTAGACATCAGAAACGATGGCTCCAAAAGGGTCGAGCGATACAATTTTTTTTGGGTCAAACCATGAGTCGTGAGGTCCAATGTCGGTTACCGGGTTTGTGTTGGTTAAGTCAGGTCTATGCTCGGGTGGGAGCTTGTCTGAGGCCGTGGCAAGCGCTCTGTATACGGTGTAAGAACCGCCGTGGCTTCCGATTGCGTTGCGCTGTCTTTCGTTTGTGTGAGAGCCAACGATGGGGCCTCTTTTTAAAGGATCTTTCTCACCCCAGTTAACCTCAGGAGAGTCTTTGAAAATTTTATGCGGATGGGAAGTAAGAACGATGTGGCTTTTTCTCGGGTTTGACATAGATGAGGGAAATCATAGCCTTTTCTGTGTCCTCTGCAAGGGAAAGCTGGCGGAAGCGTATTTATTCCCAATAGAGAAATAGTAAAAAATTACAGGTATTTGCGAGGCCATCTAGACAAGAAGCCCTTGTAGCTGTTGAAATGAAGTCTGTGAGCTCTACTGTTTTTGTCTCGAATCTTCCGTTTAAGTTCAATGAGGACACGGTAAAGAATCATTTCTATTACTCGGCCACCATTGAAAAGGTTGTCATGGTCAGGAATGAGGAAAACAGTAGCTACGGGATGGCTTTCATTAAGGTGAGAAACCCCAAGGAAGCTGAAAAGCTTGTTAAAAAGCACGACAAGACCGTCATCGGCGATCGAATGATTTCTGTCCGCGTTGCTGATGAGGATGTTTAATCTTTGAGCCTTAGTTTAGTCCTCTTTCTTTTGGCGTCTTCGTTTTTTTGGTCGGTCTTTGACTTATGTCGAAAGAAAGCCACTCAAACTCTTGGAGTTTTTTTCACCTTGTTTGCCTTTATGAGCGTTCAGGCCTGTCTGTTTTTAATCTGGGCAGGAGTGATGAAGGATACCAGCTTTTTATCCAGTTATTGGTTGATTGGTTTGCTGGGTTTGTGTGCCAATTTTGCAGCGAATTCTTTGTTTGTTTATTCAGTGAGCATTTCCTCGTTTAGTCAATCTGTTCCGATGTTGTCTTTTGCTCCCGTGTTCAGTGTTCTTGTTTCTTATTTTCTGTTGGGAGAGGTTTTGACTGTTAAGCAATTGTCTGGAGTTTTTGCGATTGTTTTGGGCGCTCTACTTTTGAACGGAATTCCTTCTTTTCATTTAGACAAACGAGGTCCGTTGATGATGAT
>JAACVK010000053.1 GCA_009991595.1 bacterium
GATTCTTGCCTTTAAGTGAGCAAGCTATTCTTGAGCAAGGCGAGGGTTATTGGAGTGTTATGGTTCAGGTAGTGGCCCAATACTATAAGAGTCTTACGACTTCTTTACGGTAGAAGGTGGTAGGATTATCTGTGTGGATTCAGCCAGGAAAGTTGCGAACGAGGCAAGTAAATTACTCAAAGAAATAAAAGATCTATCTGGGCTTAGTTGGATTCGCATTGCTCGGCTCGTTGGAGTTTCTAGGCAAGCAATCTACGATTTGCTCGACGAAAAGTCGGTTTCACCCCAATATTTCGAAAAAATTTGTCAATTGGCTAAGGTGTTTCGCAATTTTGCCGGAGTAAAGCCCTTCGTTGTGAGGTCTTTTATTTTGGCAGAGAAGGAAGATAGTACTTCTGGGTTCGATTTACTGAGGCTAAATAGGTACCAAGAGTTTCTTGACTATGCTAATTGTTATCAAAATGAACCGTTAGGTTATAGGTCTTTTATGGACTCTGTACTTGTAGATGACCTGTCTGTGGTAGAGCGGCTATCGTTTATCGAACCCCTACCGAAAAAGGGTGCGACTCAGTCGACGATTGAGCGACGTCCAGCAAAGGCTCATCGAAGATAGCGGACATTGGAAAGTTTGTTGGGGGATTTCGTAATATAGGGATAGACCCTATCAACCTACAACGAAGGTATATATTCCGTAGTATAGTCCCCGGAGATCAAAGAGCAGTTACACCCCCATGAATACCCAAGAACTTCTTACCCAAGTTGAATCCGACGAAAGTAGTCCCCTGGAGTTTGAAGTAAAAGACGGCATCATCTGGGTAAAAAACGGTGCGAACAAACGCAAAGTTACCAGTAACGAAGAGTTAGCCAGGCTGCTTCAGGTATCTGGTTACCTCTATGCTGAAGAAGCTCTGGTTCCCCACAGCACCCTAGAAGACCTTAACCGTATAGATTTTTTCGATTTTTACCGAAGCCAATATAACGAAGAGCCCGACGAAAAGAAGCTGGAACACTATGTGACCAACCTTCGGTTAGGTCAACAAAACAAGCTGAATGTGGCGGGGGCCTTGCTCTTTGGTAAAGATGTTCGTCAGCTTTTGCCCCAATTTTTTATCAATGCAATATGGTTTTTTGGGGATGATATTACCGACAACCAGTACCGCAGTAGCGAGAACATCTACGGTACTCTAGACCGGGTGTATAAAAAGTCCCTGGACTTTCTGGTAGGAAAACTGGAGAAGGTTCAGCCCAAGGGAAGGGGTTTTAATAGCCTTGGGGAGTTAGAAATACCAGAAATTGTGTTAACAGAAATTCTGGTCAATGCCTTGGTCCATAGAGATTATTTTATTAATGATTCAATAAAGATTTTTTTATTCGAAAACCGAATAGAAATGAGTAGTCCGGGAAGCCTGCCCAATAATCTTACCGAGGAGCAGGTTACTAAGGGAATTCGGCGCACCAGAAATACTATTATTTCGTCCCTGGCTCCGTATAAAATGGAGTACCGAGGTGCGGGCAGTGGGCTACTTAGAGCTATAAAAGCCTACCCACACATTCAATTACGAAACGAGAAAGATCAAGAGCGGGTGGTGGTTACCATTGAAAGAACCAATAGGTCTAAACCACGCCTATGAACCACGTCCATAACCGACCGTAGAAAGCCGCAGAGAGAAGAAGTATGAATAAAAAGTTGTTCCTTGATGGGTTTATCGACCGGATATCCACCCAATTCTCTTTGTCTTCAGATCTATCCTTCGAAATACTCTCTATTGCAGCCTTTTTGGATATGACCTTTAACGAGGTAATCGATAATGCTTCAACCATTGTCCATAAGAGTGGTGGTCACGATGGAGGAATCGACGGGGTCTATCTCGATGAAGATGAACATGAATGCATTTTGCATGTGTTCCAAATAAAACATTCGGGGGATGTAGGAGACAATGTACTCAGTAAGTTTGTGAATGATTACCGGAATATTTTTGTTTTAGATAATGCTGCAAACATACCCTTGAACGAGAAAATTCAAACTGCTCTGGCCAACTATCGGTCTGCAGTAATGTCGGGGAAGGTGGTAGAAACCAAACTCTACTTTGTCTTTAACGGTGAAATCACCAGTCAAAACAGACCTCTCATAAAACGACACGAAGAGGGTTCCGAATACTTAAGGGTGTATGATTCATTAGATTTGTACGAGCGAATAGATGATTTGCTCATGGAGCATAAAAAACGGAAAGATGTTCGGTTTAGTTTTATGGCAGAAAAATCGAACATATCGTTAAAACACGATCCCCAAGCCCTTATTTCATTTCAAATACAAAATATAAAAGCAATAAATTTCCGACTATCTGCCCTCGAGTTGTGTAAGCTCCTGGATGTGGAATATGAAATCAATCGGCGGGTCGATACAGTATTCAGTGAGAATATCCGGGGTTTTTTGCGGTACAATAAGACCAATAGAAAGATTCGTGAAACCTTAGAAAGTGATTATGCTGAGTATTTTCCCTTCTTAAATAATGGGATTACCATTGTCGCCGAGCAAGTGAAGATTCCTAGAGAAATGCAGGCTGGTTTTTATCCAGTGGAAGCAAAAAACCCCGTTATTGTGAATGGACTGCAAACTACCCACGTGATTTACGAGACCTACAAAAAAAATCCCCAACAACTCGATGGGGTGTTTGTACTCATTCGATTGTATGAAACCAGCGAGCAAGACGTATTGTCTCGTATTACTGATGCTACCAATACCCAATCTCCTATTAATTTTCGCGATAAGGTGAGCAACAAAGACTTTAACTCCTATGCAAGAGCTCTTTTTCAAATGCGTGGAATTGGGTATTTCACCAAGCGCGGAGAAGGCTTTGACACTCAGTCAGCGCTACAAATGAAATCATCTGTGCATAGCGACATAGTCCTTAAGTTTTGGTATGCGACGTTCGAAGAGTTGCCCGAGGTAGCGAAAAATGCAAAATCGAAGGTCTTAGAGGAGATTTTTGAGGCAAGCCAGAGCGAGAACCACCGGTTGTTTCGTTTATTCAATGGTGACAAAGATTCTCCTGTTTACCAACAACTCTTTCGAGCATACCAGATGTATACCTTTGTAACCCAGAAAAGGAATGATGTAGATCGAACCCAAATTGATGACTCGGTATATTACGCCGACGAACTTCTTACTTACGGCCTCTACAAACTCGGTGCCAACGAGACGGAGTTTGAGGAAGCATACCAAAAGGTCTACATGGCAATTGTAGAAATAGTTACCAGAGAAAAGGCTGCTTTGTCGGCGAGAGGCATAAGTTATAGCCATAATAGCTACTTTAAGTCTGCGAAGTCTCGTTTCGACTTGAATACTCAAATGGGTTTTATTGAAAAGGAGCTGGTTACCGAAGGGCTTATGTGACAAGAGTGGCAATTTAAACCAAAAATACGTGACAAATGCGCAAATAACCAGTATAATTTGCAAACAATGCTTGTACAATTTACGGTTAACAATTTTAGATCAATCAAAGATACTGCTACCCTTAGTATGGTTTCTGGTAGTTCAAACGACAAGAATGTTTTTACTACCGGTAAGTTAGGACTGCTAAGAAGTGCGGTGATCTACGGGGCAAATGCCAGCGGGAAGAGTAACGTGTTACGGGCTCTTTCGTTTATGCGTTCCATGGTGCTGAACGAAGACAAAATTGTCCAGTCGACCGATGTGCTGCCTCACGACCCCTTTCGTCTATCGACAGAAACGGCCCAGGCTTCCTCTACCTTTGAGGTGATTTTTGTGGTGGATTCAGCTAGATATCGATATGGATTCGAGGCGGATACTACAACAGTTTATTCTGAATGGCTGTACGAGGATGCTCATGGAAGGGAGGCTAATCTCTTCCTGCGAGATACAGAAAAAGGAACCCTCACAGTTAATCGGACGCGTTTTACCGAAGGAAGGGGCCTTAAGGTTCTCGATAATTCGCTGTTCCTTTGGCGTTGCGATCAAAATGGTGGAGAAAAGGCACAGATAATTCTACGATGGTTTCGAAACGTAAATCTCTTGTCTGGCACCCAGACATCGGGGTATTTGCGGTACACCGTACAACAAATGGAGCATACTGAGTTCCGGAACCGAATTACCCAACTGGTGCGTGTTGCTGATCTTGGTATTGAAGAAATCGCAATTGAAGAGACTGAGGTCACTGAAGAAGAAATTCAGGGTCTTCAGTTACCCGAGTCGCTACGAAAAGAATTGGCCTCGAGAACCAAGCCGTTAGTTAGAGTAAACGTAGGTACGCAACATGGTGTGTATGATGACCGTAACAATAAGGTTGGCGACGTTACCTTTGGTTTAGAGGCCGATGAATCCGAAGGTACTAAAAAGTACTTTTCCTTGTCTGCACCAATTTTGGATACTATAACTCGAGGTCGGATCTTACTCATAGACGAGTTGGATGCCAGCTTGCATCCAATGTTGGTAGCCAACCTGGTAGAACTTTTTCATAGACCAGAAGTAAATACGAACAATGCCCAGTTGATTTTTGTTACCCACGACACGAACCTTTTGAATCAAAGTCTTTTTCATACGTCACAGATTTGGTTTACAGAAAAAGACGAGCGAGGGGGCACTCATGTATCTTCGTTGGTCGAGTTCAAGGGTATCCGCAAAGAAGACAATATTGAGAAACACTATATTCAAGGAAAGTACGGAGCAATTCCATACCTTGGCAACTTTGCAGATGCGCTTATAGACCAATCGGAAGGCTGATGGCAAGAAGAAGAGGT
>JAACVK010000054.1 GCA_009991595.1 bacterium
GTCAATGAGTCAAAGTGAATCATTTGATGTGAGAAGTTCCGGTAAAGAAAACGGTGTTATTTGAAGGTCTATTTGATACAATTAGCACGTTCTGTTTCATCCGAGGAGGAGTCGCATAGTGGCCTAGTGCGTTCGCCTGGAAAGCGGATATAGCCGTAAGGTTATCGCGGGTTCGCCACGGTCATTCGACGTGGCGCCCTATCGGATGATAGGGCGAATCCCTAAGTATTGGAGAAGGAATATTAGAATAGACAATAAACATGTACTATGTATACGTACTGAAAATGAAAAATGGCGATCTTTATAAAGGTAGTACGAAAGATCTAAAACGAAGATATAATGAGCATTTAGAAGGAAAAGTTTTGTCAACAAAGTATAAGCGTCCACTTGTTCTTATTGGATACGAAGCATACATACTCGAAAGTGATGCTCGACGTAGGGAGCGCTTTCTAAAAACAACAGAGGGATTAAGATTATTGAAACAACAATATAGAGATATACTTATGAATTCAGGAGGAGTCGGATAGCGGTTTATTCCACACGCTTGGAAAGCGTGCGTCCGAAAGGACTCGCGGGTTCGAATCCCGCCTCCTCCGCCAAGGATAAAAATATCAGAAATGTTTTGCTGATTGCTAAAGACTAAAAGCTAACACAGGAGAGGTCGCATAGTGGCCGAGTGCAGCAGTTTACTAAACTGCCGTCCCGCAAGGGACCGGGGGTTCGAATCCCCCCCTCTCCGCCTTCACTCGACGATTGCTTGGCGAAGTCGAACTTCGCGAATTGGAAAAATGTCTTTGTTGGCTTAAACACAATACACCTCCGAAGTGAAATATATTTTCGCGATAATCTATATCTAAAACCATTTTATACTTTGGTACTTTTGGTTTCGCCCTCCCCTGTCCCAAATAGATACATGGTAAAATGTGGTTTATTATCATTATAAAAATAAACCTATGGCATCCACAAGCACCTATCTAAACTTTTCTCGAAATACCGAGGAAGCATTTAACTTTTACAAATCAGTTTTTGGAGGAGAATTTGTTGGTGGAATTCACCGTTTTTCAGAAGTCCCTCAACAAGAAGGTCAGCCTCCGATGGCTGAAACAGATAAAAATTTGGTGATGCACATAGCGCTCCCCATACTCGGTGGTCATATGCTCATGGGCACTGACGCGCCAGAATCAATGGGATTTAAGGTGCGGTTTGGCAATAATATCTATATCAACCTAGAACCTGATACGAAAGAAGAAACCGACCGATTATTTACTGCTTTGTCTGAAGGTGGGAAAGTCGAAATGGCGATGCAGGACATGTTCTGGGGAGCATACTATGGCTCTTGTATAGACAAATTTGGCGTTGCGTGGATGTTCAACTTTTCAAAAAAATAAACAGGAAAATCAGTACCGATATGGCATTTACTCCTCAAAAAACCTTGGGTGGACCTTTAGTACCTTGTCATCGCCTGATTTCATACTTCCTCTTCCATCGGTGTTACTCGAGAGGATATAAAAGTAGCCATCGGGTAGGAGCTTAATCGTCCGCAATCTGCCATACTCTCCACCCAGAAACTCGGTGAGCTGTGGCATTGTATCGGCCTGTGGAGTGAGTTTATAGATTCGTTCCCCCCGTAAACCTGCAAAGAAAAAAGATCCGTTGTAGAATTCCAAACTTGCCGGAGCCCAGGTATCCTCACTTCCCGAGTGAATAAAGGGAGCTATCGTATCAGGTAGAACCGTATCCCCTACGGAGTCAGGCCAGCCATAGTTTCCACCCTTTACAATCATATTTACCTCGTCATGTCCCGTTTGCCCACCAGATGGGCCGTGCTCGCTTGCCCAGAGTTTGCCCGCACTGTCCCAAGCGAGTCCTTGCGGATTTCTATGTCCATACGAATATACTGCATTGTCAAAAGGGTTGTCCGTTGGGATTGACCCATCGTCTTTTATCCTCAATATCTTTCCCGCCAGAGAGTCTCTATTTTGCGCAGCTTCTTCGTCACCCGCATCCCCTGTTGTGACATAGAGATATCCATCTGGGCCAAATGCGACCCGTCCTCCGTCGTGATAAACCGCTCCCGGAATGGAGTCCAATATTATTCGTCTTTCTTTCAGGGTATTTGTTTCTAAATCAAACACATACCGCTCAACACGGTTTGATAAAGTGTTTTGTTCTTTGGTTGTTGCATAAAGATAAAGATAGTGGTTTGAGCTAAAATCCGGATGCAGTGCCGCACCCAGTAGTCCTCCCTCACCACTATGATGCACGCCCTGAATAGGAATCCTCGTGGTTTGATCGCCGCTTTTTGTGTATCTGACAAGATTTCCTGAGCGCTCGGTTATGACATAATCATTTTCTGATAGGTAAAGTATCTCCCATGGGATAGTAAGATCGGTCATAAGAACTTCAATTTCATTTACATCTTTATCGGGAATGTTCGGCTGAATATTCTCAAAATTTTTTCGTGGACTGAAAAAGAATGTTGCGATCAATTTTTCACGAAAATAAAAAGCAGTGGCAGCAATCACGAGAAGTATTCCTACAAGTGCGACTAAAAATTTGTTCATTGACGTATTGTAACAAAATGTCGATGATGATGGACATTTGCCAATCTTTGTTTCCTCAGCATTTCTTTAACAAATTGTATAAATTCTCTGCATCGAATGACATTGAGGCTCAACTTCAGATAAATAAGATTCATGGAAAGTGGGAGGTTTAGCCAGTTGTACTTTTCTCCCATACCGATTTTTTGGGCAATCTTCCACACCGCAGGATTTGCACTTGCCAGATAGACGTTCCCCTTTTCGGTAGCGACTGCCTTTTTGATAAGGGCAGTTGCAACACCCTTGCCATGAAACTTTGACAACACTACAAGCGGTCCAAGCTTTGACCAATCTCCAAATCTATTCACTGCCAATACTCCAGCAAACGAGTTATCTACATAAGCTGAGTACCATCTATCAAAAGATTGCCAAGTCCGTGGTCCAATGTAAGTCAGAAATGGGAAGTTTTTTGTATCCGTAACCACTTGAGCGATATCTTCGACCGTTGGTGTTTGGGATTTTATTTCTAGTTTCATGGTGTTTGTTTGATTTTACTATAAATATAGTTTCAAGATAAAAAAATGTTAAATTACTAAAGAAAAGGCTAATTTTTTTAAATAAACACCATGCCCATCATCCTCAAAGGACTAAAAAAATACGCCAGTGCCAAGCGGAAAACAACGAACGAATGGTTTTTCAAAACGGGCAAAGGGCAGTACGGCGAGGGGGATGTATTTATAGGCGTCAGTAACCCCGATGCAAGGATTGTCGTGAAAAAGTTTGCTAACTCGTCTATTGAGGATATAACAAATTCCCTTGCCTCGGCAATCCACGAAGAACGGTTCGTGGGAGTTCTCATTTTGGTAGCTCAGTACGAAAAGGCGAAAGATAAAGAGACTCGGCTACAGATTGCGCAGTTTTATCTGCAAAACATGAAGCGAATAAATAACTGGGACTTGGTTGATGCGTCTGCGCACAAGATAGTAGGGCACGCAATATTGGATAAAGTAATAAATGCGAAAATACTAGATACCCTTGTCGACTCCAAAAATATGTGGGAGCGGCGTGTGGCGATCATTGCCACGATGGCTATGATTAGAGTTGGTCAGTATGACGCGACTCTGCGCATTGCCAAAAAACTGTTGAGCAACAAAGAAGATCTGATGCACAAAGCCGCCGGCTGGGCGCTTCGGGAAGTGTGGAAGAAAGATTCAGCTCTCTGTGAGGAGTTTTTACTGGCGCACTACTCTCGCCTACCCCGCACAACCCTCCGCTATGCAATAGAGAGAATGGAAGAGGGAACGAGAAAGAAATTTTTAACAATGAAGAATAAGGGTTAGAAAGTTGGTAAACTGCTAAAATACTCCTATGCAACTAAATAATCTCACGGAAGAAGAAAAACGAGTGATACTCGGCAAAGGAACCGAGGCGCCGCATGTCGGTAAATATGTAAACAATTCAGGGCATGGTGTGTACGTCTGCAGACAGTGTAATGCACCACTGTATAATTCAAAGGATAAATTCGAGAGCAGTTGTGGTTGGCCCAGCTTTGACGATGAGGTTGCCGGTGCCGTAAAGCGTACACTTGATGCTGATGGCATTCGTACCGAGATTACCTGCGCGCGTTGTGGCGGCCATTTAGGTCATGTATTTGAAGGCGAGCGATTGACCGACAAAAATATCCGACACTGTGTAAACTCAATTTCACTTCAATTTATTAATGTTTAAAGGTATATGGCCCAAAGCTCTTGTGAAGCTCAAAGAGATTTGTGAAGCATAACGAAACGAAGGAGAATTTTTTTCCTTCACATTCATAATTTGCTATACTGCTTCTGATATGTCTTATCGCACTATTCCTATACTTATTCTCACGACGAGTATTGTCTTTAATATCATCCTCGCGGGAGGAATATATTACCTGTATCAACAAGCACAGAATCGACCAGTGTCTCCAGTGCCAGAAACTGAAATCGCCGAACTTCCCCTCACGAAATATTCATATCCAAATTTGAAAGAAGCTACGTATCAGCCAGAAACTATTGAATTTGGTCCAATTCAAGATGAGAAAGAGACCTATGTGACACGATTATTCACCTATGAAGTTGAAGGATTGACCGTGAGTGGTATTGCCCATCTTCCAGTTGAAGCAGGAGATTATCCGGTTATCATTATGGTTCGCGGATATGTCGACAAGGAGATATATACCCCCGGGGTGGGAAG
>JAACVK010000021.1:0-28214 GCA_009991595.1 bacterium
AAATAATGTGCGTTGGGATGATCTTGTTCAATGGATTCTGAGCAGTAAGAATAAACTCCAGAAACCCATCCCCTTCGCCCCTTTCTCATTCTAGCTCCCCCCACATAGCGAAGAGGAACCACGTAGGCTAAAGTGCCATGAACTCCGTTAGAACGAGAGGAACTCACAGATATCGCAATTTTTCTCGGGTCGTAATGCCTAAACATTTCAATCGACTCACAAACCAAATGAATCAAAGTATGAAACTCTCGATTTAGAAAGGGTCTTGCCGACGACACTCTACTCTTTTCACGCTGCCCCATACCTATATAAATCTAACACAAGCCCCGTAGTCGACACAGACTAGCTAGCGGGAATTTCCCGTCACCCACCCATCTTCTCTGTAGTTTAACAAGACGCATCCATTTGTTATTACTGACAAATAATAGCCGTTTCAGGGCCTTTAACAAAACTTCACCCAAGCGAGCAAAGAAATCGGAGATACTGGTGTCTGTCGTAGAACGTTAGAGGAGGACCTATTTATGAGTGCTGAGATTCAGAATGAATCCATTCGCCCTGGAGTTGATCTACATAGCGCCAATGTTTTGATTATAGAAGACGAGCCACTAATGAGTGCATTGCTCGGTCGCTATATTCGTCAACTAGAAGCGCAAAATTCCGACACAAAATTTAGTTTTAGTGTGCACAGCGAAGGCTGGCATTTACTAGGCGAGGATTTGAGTCATGTGAAGGTGGCCATTGTTGATATCCTTCTTCCAAAAATCACTGGGGTCGATCTAGTGAAAGACTTTCGCAAGCGCTACCCCCACATGGGAATCGTCCCCATTTCTGGAATGGCCACAGAGCCTTTCAAGAGAAAACTCACCGAAATACTACCGGCGGGTTTTAGCTTGATCGACAAACCTATTCGGCCCGAAATATTCAATGAAGCTTTCCTAAAAGCTTACAATTTCAAAGATTTGCAGCTACTTCAGCCCAAGGTCGACCTGAACCAGGAGGCAGGCGAACCATTGTGGACTGCTGTGGAACCCACAAATAGCACGGTGACGGTGAGCACCATGCGCCGCAAGCTGCTGCGGAAAAAGGCCTGACTTTCTCAAGCCTTATACACCCGTAGAACGTTTGGAGGATCTATGAAAAAGACAAACAACCCATTACTAGAATATTCATTCGCCCTTTTGAGGGCGCCTCCCTAAGGGGGCGCTGTGACAAAATTAAAAAAACTTAAGAAACCCTGGGCCTTAGAAGGACCGGGGTTTCTTTTTTTAAAAAGGCTCTAATTCTGGCTAAATCTCTTTGACTCATCTCAACAAATCCAATAGGTTCCGCGACTTAAGCTGTCTCATTAAATTTAGGCAAGCAACTCAAGGAGGTCTTTTCTTAATCAATGCCAGATCAAAACAATAACCCTGAAGAAATTCTAAAAGAAAACGGTATGAGCTTTGCTCAGATGTTCGAACAGAGCATGCAACAACCGTCCATTCGCGAAGGTGAAATAATCGATGGGACAGTCGTAGCCATTCGTGATGACGTCGTTTTAGTTGATGTCGGATATAAATCAGAAGGTGAAATTTCTGCCGACGAATTCAAAAGCCCTAGTGGTGAAATCACAACTAAAGTTGGCGAAAAAATTTCCGTACTCGTTAAACACTTAGACGATGGCGCTGGAAAAATCCGGCTCTCTAAAGAAAAGGCCGACGTTTACAAAGCTTGGGATGAAATCGCCGAAGCCTGTGAACAAGGTGAAATTCTTGAAGGCACCGTGATCAATGCCGTCAAAGGTGGATTAACGGTTGATATCGGCGTAAAGGCATTTTTGCCTGGTAGCCAAATCGATGTTCGCCCCATCAAGAACCTTGATCAGTTCATCGGAAAAACTTTTAAATTCAAAGTCATCAAATTTAACAAAAAACGTGGAAACATTGTGCTTTCACGACGAGTTGTTCTGGAAGAAGAGCGTGAGCATCTTAAGAGCTCAACTCTAAAACAGATCAAAGTAGGCGCAGTGGTTCGTGGTATTGTGAAAAACATCACTGACTACGGCGCATTTATTGACCTCGGTGGAGTTGATGGACTTCTTCACATCACCGACGCTAGCTGGGGACGCATCAAACATTTGAGCGAGGTTCTCCAAGTAGGCGCGGACATTAACGTTCGAGTCCTTAAGTATGATGGAGACAAAGAACGCGTTTCTCTTGGACTGAAGCAAACTCAGCCTGATCCTTGGCAAGACATCGAAAGTCGCTACATGGAAGGTCAACGTGTGAAGGGTAAAGTTGTCAGCTTGACTGATTACGGCGCTTTCATTGAAATCGAATCAGGCGTTGAAGGCTTGATCCACGTCTCTGAAATGAGCTGGACTCAAAAGGTTAAAGACCCGCGCAAATTATTAAACCCAGACGAAGAAGTTGAAGCCGTTATCCTAGACATCGACTACGAATCTCGTCGAATGAGCCTAGGCCTTAAACAAATCACACCAAACCCTTGGGACACTTTGGAATACAAATATCCACAAGGAACACGTGTGAAAGGTAAAGTTAAAAACGTCACTGACTTCGGTATCTTTGTTGAAATCGAAGAAGGAATTGACGGCCTAGTTCACGTCTCAGACTTGAGCTGGGATGACAAAGTAGCGACTCCACACGAAAGCTTTGAAAAAGGCCAAGAAGTGGAAGCCGTTGTTCAATCGATCGACAAAGAGAATGAGCGCATCTCGTTAAGCGTGAAGCTTCTCTCTGGTGATCCTTGGGCTGAATTCACACTGAAACACAAAATTGGAAGTTCCATTGATGGCACTGTTACCAAACTTGCCAACTTCGGAGCCTTCGTAGAGCTTGAAAAGGGCATCGAAGGTATGATTCACATTTCAGAACTATCTGAAGAAAGAATCATGCATCCTGATACAGTGGTTAAAGTAGGCGATCTTGTTAAATCCGAAATCATCAACATTGATTCTCGCGAGCGCAAGATTAGTCTTTCTGTGAAAGCTCTCAACAAGAGAGAAGAAAATGAAGCCATGGAGTCTTTCTCTAAAGGCAATTCTTCTAGATCCTCTCTTGCTGATTCGTTGAATCCAGAAATTGCAGCAAAACTTGGTCTTCTTGGCGGGACGCCTGCAGCAGTAAAGCCAGAGGCTCCAGCTGCTGAAGCAGAGTCCACGACTACCGAAGAAAAGACTTCCGAGCCTGACCCAACTGAAGAGGCAAAGGAAACTGACTCTTAAGAGCATTGCTATAGGAAACTATGGATTAACCCCCGAGCCCTTGAGGGCTCGGGGGTTTTTTTATGCCTCATGCCGCAATCGGAGCACCTCTGAGAGTAGCGATTGAGTAGATCTTGAAGTAGCATCAAGCTCCGAGGAGTAAGCAACGTGAGCGAAAAAAACAAAAAGGGCCTTCCGATCATTGCTTGGATTTTTATTGGGATATTTGCTTGTGCACTTGCACTTGGACTTGCAAGCTATTTCACCGTGAAATCCGTCATGCAAGGATCCCCCATTGCTTTTAAATCTTCAAAGGGTTCCGCATTCTTTAATCAGTCTGCAGCATTGGCCCGTATCAATATTCTAGGCCCCATTTTTGAGTCCGAAGAGTTAGAGAAGATTAATGAAGGCTTAGATGAGATTGAAAAGTCCAAATCCATCAAGGGACTTTTACTGCGAATAAGTTCGCCAGGCGGCTCAGTTGCCCCAACCCAAGAGATATTCAACCGCCTTATGGAAATCAGAAAGAAGATGCCTGTCATTTGCTCTTTGGGCGACATTGCTGCCAGTGGTGGCTACTACATAGCAGCTGCTTGCAGCGAAATCTTTGTAAATCCAGGAACCCTTACCGGCTCCATCGGTGTAATCATGCAACTCACCAACTTAAAAGAACTCTACACTTGGGCCAAGGTTAAGCCAGTGGTCATGAAGGCAGGACGATACAAAGATATGGGTTCACCTCTTAGAGAAATGAAAGACGATGAAAAGGCATTGATCGATGGAATGCTAGAAAAGTTACACACTCAGTTCCAAGCTGATGTTCGCAAAGGACGAAGCGAAGCTAAACCCGACATTGAAGCCTATGCCGACGGACGAATTTTTTCAGGTGAACAAGCCGTTGACTATGCGTTTGCCGACAAACTAGGTGGGGCACATGACGCTATTCTTAGACTCAAAGAACTTTCTAAAGTCGATAAGGATGCTGAGTTCGTCGTTTGGCCACGCAAGGAAAATGATTTTCGCTCTTTTTTTAGCTCTCAAGTAAGCTCCATAAAAGATTCTCTTAACCTAAGAAAAGCCCTTGGACTTAGCGCGGAGAGCCAGCTTCAAAATGGAATCCCTTACTTTTTGCCGAGCTTTTGGACTGGTGGCAATCAACCATGAGCCAAAAGCTGGACCGCATCTGGGCTCCTTGGCGCCTGGAATACATTCAGGACAACCATTCAACAACTAAATCAGGGCTCCCTAAAGATTGTGTTTTTTGCAAGATAGCCCCGGAAAACCCCTCGATGACAAATCTCGTTCTCTTCGGAGATGACGACATTTTTGTTATTATGAATAAATTTCCCTACAACCCATATCACTTGATGGTCTTGCCCAAAATACATACGGGAGAAATCACAGATCTTCCTACAAATGTTTGGCAAAAGCTTAATTTGGCCACACATGCCTGTGTAGACCTAATAAAACAGACGGTCTCCCCACACGGATTTAACCTAGGAATGAATATCGGTGAAGCTGGAGGCGCAGGAATTGCTCCTCACCTTCACATGCATGTTATCCCTCGGTGGCGAGGAGACACCAATTTTATGCCTCTGATCGCAGAAACTAAAGCGTTGCCTACTCACAATGAAACGGTGTACAACGCGCTCATGCCAAAGTTTGAACACTTTGCAGATCGACTTTGAAGGATTACAATCGAGACTATGAGAGCTTTTAAAATTGGTTTTTGGGCATTATTAACTCTAGGAATTGTTGTTAGCTGTGTTTTTTTTGCACTTCAAAACAACGACCCTATGACCGTTACTCTTTTCGGTCACACCACCGAAGTTCAACCCAAATGGAAAGTTTTGCTCATTTCGAGCGTCGTAGGAGCTATTCTTTCAACAATTTTCTTTATTATCGAACTAGTCGTCTTAGAATCAAAGAACATTCGACTTAGACGCACAAACCGACGTCTCATGAGAGCCGTTGAAAAATACAAGAAAAGTGAAGACTCAGTTCATGAGCCTTCTGAAAAGGGCTTTGGGGTCAACAGTCCAAGCGGAGAACCATCCATTCGCATCTCGCCCTCTACCGATACAGACGACGTTTAAACGCTAATTAACATTTATTCTTGGCCCTCACTTGGGACTTGGGTTAGGGTGCCGCCATCATGAAAGAAGATATCTTAGACGCGTTAGTTTTAATGCCCCAGCATCGGCTTAAGCACAAACGCTCTCGTAGCACCACTTTAGACGACCTGATTGATGATCAACGCTCACTTGGGAATTTAAGATCTTCTTCCTTTGACTACGTCATGATGGGATATCGCTTCCACCATCTCTTTCAAAGAGACCTCAAAGCGTTTCTAAAAAAGCCCTTACAGCCGAAGCTCATCGAAGACCTACTACAAATTGCCTTTGCTGCTATATTGTCCAGAAAAGAAGAACAAGAATCGGGCCTAGTTTTCTGGACCGTCGAAATTGCCAAAGAGCATTTCAATCCGGCCATTGGTCCCATGGTAAATGCCTTTTGTAGACACATACAACGAGAGAAACCCAAGTTGTTAGAACTATCCAAGTCTCACCCCGAGTTACTTCTTGGAAAAGAATTATCCTCTCGTTGGAAGAAATTTCCAAATCTAATTCAAAGAACATCTATTCGATTGAGTGATCGCCCTGAATCTGGAATAGAAGGCTTTACCTCGGACTTCAAATGGCAGAGATATGAAACAAAAGTCCTAAAAGAGCAACAGTTTCAAGCAATGAACCGAGCCTCTTGGGACTTTTGCCAGCTCTCTCTTAAAGAGATTCGAAAGCACTTAAGCGGTAAAAAAGTTTCTATCTTAGATGCCTGTGCTGCTCCTGGGGCAAAACTCATCTGCCTTCAACAAGGTCTAAAGAATTCTTCTGAAGCAATTGATTTTTGGGCTACGGAAGCAAAGTTTTCTAGAATGGATCGATTAAAAGAGAATTTAAATAGGTGGGAACTTCAAAACACAGTATCCACAAAACTGTTCTCTTGGGGCGAAGGAAACACCTGGGAAAACGGTCCACACGACCTTATTTTTGCAGACCTACCGTGCACGGGCTCAGGAACTATCATAGAAAGACCTGATCTCCTCATCAAGGACTTCAAGGAAGAGTTGTCCCATCTGTCTAAAATTCAGACATCAATTCTTGAGCAGCTCATGGGTCAATTAAAAGCAGGAGGTGTCTTGTTTGTGTCGATTTGCTCAATCGACCCTGAAGAAATTGAAAATATTTCAAAGTTTTTAGGCATTCCTTTGACGTATGACACTCGCACACAAAAAGAGCGTACATTTGAAGACCTTGTAGGATGGTTTTTCAAAAAAAATTGAAGCAAAATAGAGTTTGTGGAGAATACAAACCTAGAAGAACTCAAAAATCGCCTTGTTCAACTTGAGTCCCGCCTCAAGGGTTTACTCGAAATCTCTTCTCGCGATTTAGAAATCGCTAAAAGGCTCCAAGCTCTGGTCGTAAAAAACAGACTTCCCAGCATTCCAGGTATCGAGCTCATCGCTAGACACTTTTCCGGTAGCGACATGAGCGCCGAATCCTTTGACGTGATTCCCACAAAAGATTTTCGTGAAATTTTCATTGTGGCCCATTGGACGGAATCTTTTGGACTAAGTTCTGTTCTATTGCAAGCGATGGTCCAACTTCAAACTAGAGCGGCCATTGATTCCCACCCCAACCTTTCAACCGAGGCACTCTTTGGCGAGCTTAAGAACTCTCTTTTAACTCATGATGAAAATGCACAATTTCGATTGAGTATATTCAGACTAGATGTTCACAGCCTCAAATACTCTCTCTACTCTAAGGGCTTTTTCCCCTGGATTTCCCTAAGCAGAGGTCATTGGAAAACCATTAATGATAAGGAGTTCAGTGAAGTTCCAGTCTCCACTCTTTCTGCAAAACCTCAGGCTGAAATTTTTCATACGGAAGACACACTAGCCCCTGGAACTAAGCTTTTTTTCATCAGCAGTGAGTGGAACTTTTATGCCAAAAGCACAAACGAATTTTTAGCACCCTTGGCATTCAACGAAATTCCAAGTAACGCAAGCCTCTTAGACACCATCAACGAACTGATGCTTCGATGTGAAAACAAAATTAAAAGCGAGGAACTAAACGTAGACCTTACAGCATTGGGACTACTAGTAGACTCACGCAAGATACATCTCGCGTGAGTCTCAAAAATTTTATTGACCGTCAACCGGTTCAAGCGGAGGCACCGGCTCTTCCTCTTCTTCTGAATCTCCACCCTTGAAAAAGCCATCTTCTACTTTTTCATCCAGAGTAACCAACATCTGAGAATAGAAACTACGCGAATCCTCTAGCTCAAAAAGATACTCTTCGATTTTTTCACCAAAACTATGCCTAGAGAATCGAGCCGCGTCTTTATGCCCAAGATAATCGATCAAAATATATCTCTGAGCTAAATCTTGAAGATTGGTAGTAATAGCTGCTTTGATCTCTTCTGGGTCTCGACTCGAGTCCTCTAACATCTCAGAAATCTGATCGAAGTGAGATTTAGGCTCAGGCAGCATCAACTCAGATTCGTACTCTTCCAAAAAGCGAATTGTTAGATCACCAGCGAACTGCTGATACAAATACAATTCTAAGTTGGAGTAAATCTTTGCTGTACTAAGCTCAGTCCAACCGACCATATTTGCTACATCCAAAGCCACTGCAGGCCAGCCTATTCTAGGAACGACATAGGTCATGTGAGACAAGGCGTTCGAACTAGAGCGCAAGGCAATCTCAATCTTCTCCCTATCACTATCAGTAGAGTTATAGTCAATGACTCCTGTGCTTACCTCAGTAACCACGGCCGCAGCGGTAAGAATCTTGAAGAAATTACCATTCGTCGTGTTCATTTTACTCCAGCGATAAGCCGGGTCACCAATCTTACGAGCCCATTGCACGGCCCTTAACTGATTCAAATGAGTAATAAACTTCTGAACAGGTTCTGTTTTCCCAAGTGTCAATGCTTGGTCTGCAACCTGAACTCCTCGATAGAAGACTTGTGGGATCAATATCAAAGTTCCTTGCATTCTGGCAAAATAGCTTCGAGAGCTCCACAAACGTCGTTGTTGAACATAAAGTTGGCGAAGCTTTCTTGGAACATCAGAGACTAAAGCCTCCCAACTTGTTCCTACCGTTTTCCCTAGGAAGCTCTTAATAAACGCGGAGTCTTTTCCAGCTTTGAACAAAGCTTGGAAAACACGCATTCTCATTTGATCGGCTCCCCCAATGCCCGTGACAACATACAAAGTGGCTCCAACGGCACTATTGTGACTATGTTCCATCAAAATTTCGGTTTTAGAGGCACCGTTTTGATATTGCTCCTGCATCAGTTTTGTAAGATCAATGCTCCAAGTGTCATCCTTCTTTGTTTTGTTAACTAAGTTTCCATCAAGAGAATTGAAGAGGTCGATAAAACCTTTTCGCTCTTCCTTATCCAATTGAGCGACTTCAAGTTTCAACTGAACCCCACGAACAAAATCTTGAAGTTGAGGATCGAGAACTATTGAGCCTGGATCACTTAAAGCTTGAACCAAAAGTGCTTGAGGTAAGTATCGATTCGGCACTCGAGTGCTTGGCTTAAGTTCATCAATCAATCGTTTTGCATACTGACTTAACTCATCAACATTGAGACCTAAATCAATCAATTGCTGAAGAAAACCCTCAGGAGCCACCATTCGAACAGCGCCATTGAAATCTAGAGCCTGGCGATTGATCAATGAAACTCGATCAAGAGCACCTTGATTGATCACGCCAGCTGGAATGATCGTGCCGCCTCTATCAGGAGGAACAATAGGTATAATGGGGAGACCTGGAGTTCCACCCGATCCCGGGGGAGGCAAAGGTCTCGTCCGAGATTTCGTCTCATCATTAAGCGGAGAGTCTGCAGAATCTAAACGAGCTGCAGCCACGTTGGCTTCAGATAATGCGTAAAGGTCAAACTTGTAGGTGGCGTCTGCAGGGTAAACAATCTTTCCAACGCTCTCCGTGCCTGGGAAGAAGTAGCTCAAGAGAGCTTTCTCTATAAACTTAAGCTCGGAGTTATTACTGTAGTTAAGGTTAACCCTTAGATCCATAATACATTCGTTCAGCAGATACTGAGAAAGTAAAAATGGACGAGTTAGATGTCGAAAGTCGAGCGCTTTTCGCATCATCGCTTTGGGTGAATGAGAAATCAAAGCATCGTAAACTTTTCTAAGTTTACGAATCACCGGAGTTGGAATCTTTTTATCATTCGTCAAAACAAAGCGAATGAGTTCGGCAGACTGATTCCATTTCTTGTAATCCTCCATCAACACTCGGGCCCAATACAATCGAGCCAAGGTTCCCTTGCGGAGCTGAACGTCATCAATCGGAATCAACTTTGATTGATCCGTAGACGGGGAACCAGGGTTCGTCACTGGTGGGGGATTTGGCTTTGTAGGATTGACGGGGGTAATCGGGTTAATCGGTAGGGGAAGCTGAAAACCCTCTTGAGCCAAAGCCATTGAGCAAAAAACAGAAAATATTAATAATTGTAGGCACTTATATGCTGTCACCGCATTATCCTCCTCAGGAAACACCCACTTAAGCCCATACAGCTGCCACGTGTCAACAGCCGAGGATTGACTGCAAAACCAGTCATTTACAACCAAGCCCGAGGGATAAAGAGTGTTAGCCCCTTTCACTTATGGGCAGCTTTCGCTAGAACGTAAGGCAACCGTTAGGAGGGCCCATGCAAGTGGAAAGCAATTCACCAAAAGAGACTCAAAAAAAAGCAAAAGTAGAAGAATTCCTACCGATCAATGGAACCGACCATATTGAATTTTATGTAGGGAACGCCAAACAAGCTGCTTACTACTACCAAGTAGCCTTTGGCTTTAAACTCGTCGCCTATTCGGGCCCAGAAACTGGTGTCCGAGAAAAGGCCTCCTATCTATTAGAACAAGGTAAAATCCGCTTTGTGCTCACTACAGCGCTTAACTCAAAGTCTGACATCTCTGACCACGTAAAAAGACACGGTGATGGAGTGAAATTTCTTAGCCTTTGGGTAGACGATGCTTCAAAGGCTTTTGAAGCGACCACAAAACGGGGAGCAAAAGCTCACACTTCTCCTCAAACAATCAAAGATGAAACCGGCGAAGTTGTTGTTTCAGCTATCCATACCTACGGCGACACTGTTCATAAATTCATCGAGAGAAAAAACTATAAGGGATGCTTTCTTCCTGGGTTCAAGAAGGTGAAATCAACCGTTCCGACCTCTCCGGTCGGGCTTGAAGTTATAGACCATTGTGTGGGAAATGTTGAGCTCGGTAAAATGGATGAATGGGTTCAATACTATGAGGACACCATGGGCTTTGATCTTCTCATTACCTTTGACGATGAAGACATTTCAACGGATTACACAGCACTTATGTCCAAAGTTGTTTCCAATGGAAATGGTTATGTAAAATTCCCTATTAACGAACCTGCCGCCGGAAAAAAGAAATCTCAAATTGAAGAATATTTAGAATTCTACGAAGGAGCTGGCGTTCAACACATTGCTCTTCTTACAAATGACATCATCAAAACAGTCAGTGAACTTAGAAATCGGGGCGTAGAGTTCTTAAAAGTGCCTGACACTTACTATGAAGATCTAACAGCTAGAGTAGGCGAAATAAAAGAAGACCTAGCCCTTGTTCAAAGCTTGAATCTTTTGGTTGACCGTGATGAGGAAGGATACCTTCTACAACTTTTCACAAAGCCTGTAGAAGACCGTCCCACTGTCTTTTTTGAGATTATCCAAAGACGTGGTGCTCGCTCATTTGGTAAAGGAAACTTTAAGGCATTGTTCGAAGCCATTGAACGAGAGCAGGGAATGCGCGGAAATCTCTAAGAATTTAAATTCTCATCAATTGCGGTCTACTCTTAATCACCCTTTTGGCCTTTAGCGGTTACCATGACGGCGAACAGCAAGAGAATTATTGCGACCACGGCTCCAAGTTTTAAGAGTGTAAACATGTCTATATCTTCGCAATCTCCACCCTCGGCTTCAGCTCCTCGACCAAAAAGAAAGCGTTGTCCTTGGTTGGCAATCGATTCACCACCACCGGCCTTTTTGCCACCGTCTTTGGCACCTTCACCATCCGCACCTTCTTTGGGCGGCTGCCTGTCCGAAGAAACCCCTCCCCCAAGTTCAGCTTCATCGCCTTTGACCGAAACTTTAGGATCACCATCACTGGAGTCGTTTCGAGCTCTTTGAGCCTGTCTGCCAGCCTGCTCTCCGTCCGGAGCGCTGCCTCCGCCGGCTGAAGATCTTGGCGGCGGGTTCGATGGTGGTGAAGGAGGGGAAGCCCTTCCTTTTCGACCACCGCCAGAAGGAGGAGAGGAACTCAATCCAGGTGCATTAGGTCCAGCACCGTCGCCAGCATCACCTGTCTTGTCGTTTTCCTCATCGTCCTCTTCCTCCTCTTGACCAGGGTCCCCATCGGCTTCTTCGCCACTTCCACCAGGCTGGAAGCGCACATTCTCCGTGGCGGGCCGATCCAGGCCAAACCAAGCTACAGGAATTCCAATCTCATTCTGAGAAATAACTTGCTGAAGTTCATCTTGAAGATTCGTTTTCATTTGGTTGACCTGCTTATCTAATACTGACCAAAAAACCCCCATGATAACACTCACAATAACCGTGATCATTAGAATGTATTCCACAACCACTTGTCCGGACCGAGAAGCCTTTAAATTAAAATTCAACTCAATTGCTCCAGCAGCTTCTCTGCGATGCCACCAAACGAACCGTTCGACATAAGGACAATCAACTCTTCTTCCGACTGATTCCTAGTTTCAAATAAACCCACTAACTCTCCATAATCTTTCGCGAGAAAAACTTTGGGGCCATGAGCTTCAATCTGTCGCTTTAACTCAACCACATTGAGACGCTGATCCATTGGCACATTTTTCTTGGTAGCTTCAATCAAGTAAACCTCGTCGGCAGGGTCAAAACACTTCACAAAAGAATCAAACAACAAGTTGCGAGCCGATGTCGCAGACCTTGGCTCAAAAAAAGCACGAACAAAACGTCCGGGGTAACGAAGCTTTAGTGCGTTTAATGTTTCAAATATTGCTCGAGGATGGTGAGCAAAGTCGTCTACCAGAACACTCTGTTCCGAATAAAATAATTCCTGCTGCCGCTTAGCAATCCCACTGTAATCAGCAAACAAATTAGAGTCCAGATCCGAAAAATTCGCCTTGCCAGCGGCAACTATCACAGCGATAGCAGAAAGAGCGTTCAATACATTGTGCTTACCTATCATCGAAGAATAGAAACTCTTCGAACAGCCTTTGTATTCCACAATAAAAGAAGTGCCCACCTTATGCCCGTCGCTGGACAAAGTCTTGGCATGCCATTTGGACACATAAAAATCGCTTCTATCAGAGAACCCGTATCTAAGACACGGAAGGCCTTTTTTCTTAACGGCCTCGCTCAAAGAAGCCGTCACTTTCGGCTCGGGCGCGGATTCATCTTCGACTAAAACCCAACCGTCTTTTGTTTTCTTTACAAGCTCTAAAAAACTATCTTCGATAGCGGCCAAGTCTTTAAATATGTCTGCATGATCAAATTCAACCCCAGTGCAGATCACCCAATCTGGCTTGTAATATAAAAATTTTGAAACCTTATCCCAATAAACCGTGTCATATTCGTCTCCCTCTGAAACAAAAACCTGGCCCTCACCAGATTGCCGACAACAAGTATCAAAGTTATTAGGAATAGCTCCGATAAAAAATCCAGGGGTCAAATTCAATCGCTCAAAAGCCCAAGCCAACATGGAACTTGTCGTGCTCTTTCCATGCGTCCCCGTCACAACAAAACTTTTATTCTCGGCTATGGCAAATTCTGCTAAAGCTTCTGAGAAACTCATTCGTCTGATTTTTTTTTCATCATCAAGGACAGCGGCTACCTCTGCCTCAACATGTCCCCTAGAAATTGCATTTCCAACGATGACAATGTCAGGATGTTTCTTAGAGAGCCCCCAGGTTTGTCCCAGCAAATTATCCTTAGAGTATTCATTGGACACTTTGACTAAGCTTTTCTCCAAATAAACATCCATAGGCGGATACAAAACACCATCGCTTCCAGTGACCATATAACCTAACTCACTCATCAAAACGGCCAAAGCCCCCATACCCTTGCCACCGACTGCAATGAAATGCACCCATTGTGCAGAATTGATTTCCATATCTTTTGCCATCTTAGTCTCATTTTGCCATAGAATTTTTAGAAATAGCGCTTAATGAGCAGAAGTTCTTAAGAGTTTTTTCACGTCAAAGGATTGCCACTCGCTCAGAATCAAAAGCTAAAGCTCTCATCCAAAGATTCATCCCAAACTGCGTTGAAGAATCTCTGCCTCAGCTCTTTTATTCGCTGCTTCGACTCATCATCCGCAACTGGACATACTCGATTACTCAACAAAACCCCAGCTCGTGCCGACTTCAAATCCCACCAAAGAGCCGTTCCAGTGTAGCCTAAGTGTCCGCGAACAAAGGAAGTAGCCAGAGAGCCTGCTTGCGAGTCGTGCAAAGGAGCCGAAGGGCTGTCCCAACCCAAATGAAAGCGTTCACCGCCACTGAGCACGGCAGAACTCAGCCACGGATTATTATCAAAGAGCACCTGAATCGCCTTCAGCCAACTCCAAACATCTTCTGCTCTTCCAAACAAACCCGCATGACTAGAAATGGAGTTCATTCCGCGGCAATTGTCGTCATTAACCTCTCCAAAACTATAGCGACTCTCTGTAGGATTTAAACAACTTGTATCTAAGGCTTCAAAATTCAATTGATTGTTCCCAGGTAAATTTTCTGAGCGCCATTCATCCCAAAGGTTTGCAATCGTTCGGCCATGCTTAACTTCTAAATAGACTGCCAACAAAATGAAACCAATATCAGAGTAGACAGTTTGAGCCCCAGTTTCTCGAGTGGCCTTCGCAATCTTTTCCAGTAAAAAGTCATGAAGTTTTGCTCTTTCGTTCAATGCAAAAGGCGGACGCCGAGAGGGATTAAAAAACAAAAAATGGGCCGGCAAGCCAGAGCGATGCTCCAAGCATTCTCTTATGGTTAAATCTGAAAGTTGAGTAGATGCCAGAGACGGGAGCTCTTGAAGTAACGTTGAATCAAAGTAATCTTCCTTTAAATTTGATTCAAGGGCATCCTTAGCCAGTAACGAAAAAGTGCAAATCACCTTCGTTAAACTCGCTAAATCAAACAGCGGAAGTGAAGCCTTGCTTTCACCTTCAAAATTTGGACCCGCTAAAGCTCCGCCTATCCAGCGGTAGTTAAATGGAATCACTAACTATGAGGATATATTAACTCTGTAGATAAACAAATCATTCCGAGGAGATAAAACCAAAACCTTACCGTTATGAAAACTTGGAGGAGTTAAGACCCCTGAACCAAGATAATCTGAATAGTGAATTTTACCGTTATCTTTATCTATGACTAAAAAACCAAAACGAGTGGTCGTCACAGCAATCAGGCTGTCACTGATAGAAGCAGGCAGCGAGGCCACGCCCTTATCTTCCAACTTAACAACCCAGAAAATACTTCCAGACTGCAAAGAAGCCTTCACAAGTCGACTATCATTCGTAGAATAGTAAAGAACACCTTCCTCTTCATCCAACAAAGGTGCAGAATGAGAAGCATTTGGAAGCTTCCAAACCGTATTCCCATTACTTGTATCGATTCTAATAAGGTCTCCGTCAACCAAAGCTAGGTAAAGACTTCGCCCATCGCGACTTAAAACAGGCTCAACATCTGCATCAACAAAGCGCCCCGGCCTTTCATAATTCTTTTCCCAGACAGTATCTCCGCTCATAGAATTCAAAGAGACGAAATACCCGTCGGCAAAACCTACGTATAAAGTCTTTCCATCTGGAGAGAGTTTAGGAATAGAAGAGCCACGCAGTGACCACAATACGGCCTTTTGAGAATTCGGACGCTTGTAAGTCCAAAGAGCCTTGCCGTTAAGAACATCGATGGCCCACAACGAGTTATCGGAAGCCGTTACATAAACGAGGCCTTTTGTTAAAAGAATTCCACCGGTCGATTCGGCCGAAATTTGAGCTTCCCATACGATTGAGCCAGAAGAAATTTCAATCTTACGAAGTTTCCGGTCCATTCCAGCCACAAAAACATATTTTTTATCAAACGCTACTTGAGAACCAACCCCAATGGGCACTTCAACTTCCCAAATTTTTGACCCCAGCCATGTATCAAAAAGAGTGACGCCACCCCCCAAAGTAACGATGAGAGCATCTTTGTCGTTCACAAAGCGCGCAGGAACATAACTTTGAGACGGAGCTCCCAAGGTGTTACGCCCTCGCCATTCCCATGGAGAATCGCTAAATTTTTCCTTCAATCGAAAATTTACTTTTTCAGTCAAAGGAACGCTCGTTAACTTTTCAACAGAGACTTTGCCTGATTGAGTGCTTTCGGGCGCCCTCAAAGATGTGCAATAAGACAGAAAGACAAAAGAAAGCAACAACGCAAAAAGAGACTTCATATCAGCTCCCAATTGCCATTAAGGCTCGCGCTTGTTTTTCGTAAATAGTGTTTGGAAAATCGGATGTCACTTTTTCATAAACACTTTTAGCCTCATCGCCACGATTCAAGGCCTTAAGAACTCGAGCTTTCGACAACATCGCCAGTGGCTTAAAAGGAGCTTTTTTCAAAGAAACAATTTGATCAAAGGCCGACAAGGCATCGTCCAACTTGTTTTGATTTTCATAGATAACACCTAACAGCTGCAAGGAATGAGCCTTGATAAAGTCCTCAGAAGCCTTCGACTTCACTGCAGCAAGCAACTCTTCAGCTTCGCTAACATTTCCATCGACAATGTTCACACGAGCAAGCCTCAAACGAGCCAAATGCCCTGCTTCAGCGCTAGGATACTTACTAACAACCTGCTCAAGCAGCTCTCGGTATTGCTGTTTTACCTCAGGAGTCCAAGCAGCCATACTTTCATAAAACTTAGGATCAAAAGGATTCGACGCTTCACCAAGCTCGCGTTCCAACTTTTCTGCCGAGAAAAGCAGAGCAAAGGCATCTTTTTCAGTTCTTTCCTGACTTCTTTCAATAAAAAGGTGCAAAACGCCCACAACACTTAAAACAACGACAGCAATTACGATCTTTTTAATTAAAAGGGTCAGTTCTTCTACTTTTCTTTCGTCTAGTACTTTTTCATTCATGCGCTAGAGGGTAGCATGGAGTCATGTACAGGTCATTAAAACCCCTTCTTTTTGTCTTACTTGCCTGGACCCTTTCCCCGCTAACTTTGGCCCAATCCGACCAAGAGTTGGAAGGTCGAATTGGCTTAGGTGTTTCCAACATTGGCCCCAACTCCACAGAGTCAATTTCGGTAGATTGGCAGGCAACTCAGGCCACGAGTTTTGAGTTCAATATTGGGGTAGACACCGCTGAAAACAATAACTACCTAGAAGCGGGATTAAGAGTTAATCGGAACCTATTTATAGAAGAGAATTTAGCTTATTTCCTTTATATCGGGGGAGCAGCCATTTCGCAGCAAGTCACAGGAATCAACAAGAACGGATATGGAATTGACGCCGGGATTGGGGGGCGCTTCTTTCTAAACGGACTCCCCAACCTAGGATTTAGCTTCAGAGGAGGCCTGAAACTAGTAAGCACCGATGAAGTCAGCTTCAGAACTGCCTTTAATTTTGGGATTCACTACTACTTTTGATTATGAAAAAGCTATTATTTGCGCTTAGCGTCACAATCTTAACAATTTCCAGCTCCTTCGGGCAATCTAGAGCCCAGGATTTGAACCCTGACTTCGAAGACTATGAAGCCTTTGAATCCGACCCCATTGAACTCGATCAAGAAGTCCGAGATTACTTCGGACGATTTTTTCAATCATCATTGCTGATGGGGACAGGCATTTTCACGTCGGGCCTCGGACGAGCCAACTCCGCAGGGTTTCTCATCGGCGCACGATTTATTTATTACTTTGATCGTGTTTGGGCGGTCGAACTCGCTGGTGGCTGGGCAAGGCACAACACCTTTTACAACGCCGACAACACGGACATCACAGGCGTAGACATCTCTCTAAAGACCACCTTGATACCCGTGCAACTTGGTGTTCGATACGCCTTCGACGTTAAGAAACTTCCTCGAAGCTTTGCACTTATGAATCCTTATTTGGCCTTTGATGGAGAGCTCATCTTTCGATCAGAATCCGTTCAAGGCTCCCCCACAGTGCTCGGTCTCAACAGTGACCAACAAATTAAATATGCCGCTGGATCTGTCAGTAATAGCACAGCCTTCGGCACCGCCTTTGGAGGGGGACTTGAGTTTGACGTCTATCGAAACCAATTGTTTCTAGGAATGGATCTTCGCTATCATCTAGTCTTTTGGACAGACTCAAGCGAAATCATTGGAGCCATTGATCGACGCGGACACTACTTCACAATTTTAGGTTCTTTGACCTACAATTATTAGATTAGAACTCCGCCACCTTAAGACGCCTTTTTTTTGTCTTTTAAGAATTTAACTTCCGACTTCATTCGGACCAAGTCGGAGAGCTTCTCTCTGCTCTCTTTCGAATCTCCAAATACATCTTCAAAAGGAATTTTTGCAACGACTCAGAAGTAGAACAAGTAATAGCCAACTTGATTGACAATGCAATCGACGCAATCAAAGATCTAGACGAAAGATGGATAAAAATTCACCTTTCAGATTATGACTCAAAAATTCTCTTAAGCATTGCAGATTCTGGCTCCAAAATCCCCGAAGACATTGCAAACAAATTATTCGACCCCTTTTTCACGACAAAGGGAGTTGGCAAAGGCACTGGATTGGGTCTTTCAATCACCTACAACATATTAAAAGAACACAATGCCAGCATCGAGCTAGACAGGGCGAGCGAGAACACTCGATTCGTTTTAACCTTTCCTACAATTGAAAAACAAAGAAAAGCTTCTTAGGCGCTTGGATACATCGGTATAGGGTGGTTTACTAAACCACCCTATACCGATGTATCCAAGCGCCTATCGAGGAAACAAGACGGGGTCTATCAACTTTAAGACAGGGTGACGGGTTTTAATGAAATCTTCTTTCTGACCGTCGAAGACCAAATTACCCTTATCAAAAACCATCCAGCGAGGACAATGCCTCCAAGCAAGGCGAAAGTCCTCGGTTGAAAGAATAATGGTTCTTTCTTGATTTTCAAAAACCGCATCAATCATAGACCAAAGCTTCATTTGACTGAGTTGCCCGATATTTTCAGATGGATTTTCCAGCAATAACACTCGAGGCCTCGCCAAGAAGGCTCGCGCAATGCAGGCTAACTTTCTTTCAGAAGGAGACAACTCCACGGGTCTTTTGTGCATGATGGTGTTCAAAGAAAATTGCTCACATAAGCCATCTACAACTTTCGAGGCAGCCGCTTGCAAGCGTTCGTTATGATCTCCATAGCGGAAGCGAAAAAGCAGTTCGTAGCCTTCTCGAATGCTCACATTGCTCAACAACCCATCGACTTCGAGAGCTACACCTAATTTAGCTTTTATTCTTCGAGGAAGAAGATCATCCCAATCGCGATAGTAAGCATCCGCTCCGGAGGTGTGATCAAATATCTGCATCGTTCCAGCTCGCGGCGGACGAAGGCCACACATGACTTTCATAAGAAGCTTTCTCCCTGATTTAGCCGTGCCTAGAAAAGCAACTCTTTCGCCTCGTTCTATCGTAAAGCTAACGCCTTCAAAGCGATCCTCTGAAGCGGAATAGCCTGCTCGGACATTGTCGAGCTTCCAAACGATTTCATCACTCATAAAAAATTACTCCAACCACGCATTTGCATTTGATAAAGATAATAAGCGGCAGAAATAAAGATTTGAAAAGCCAGGGAAGTCATAAACGACCACATCACGGCTCGAGTGGTGGCCACAGGGATTTCATAACTTGCTCCCGTGGTTCTCATTCCAGAGAAAGTGGCCGCAAGAAACACAACGAATCCAAGAAAGAAGGTCTTTATAAAAAAGATAAACAAATCCATCATAGTCAGAGACGACGTCACACTAAGAATGAACTTCGCAAGAGGAATATCAACGATCAATTGGCTGGACACGAAACCAACCAACAAAGAAATCCAAACAAAGTGCATTGCCAAAATAAGAGTGGCGACGGAACCTGCAATGATTCGAGGAACCACCAAATAACTTAGCGGAGAAACCCCACAAGCCCTGAGGGAGTCAATTTCACCATTCGAGTTCATCGAGGCAAGCTCTGAAGCTACGGCCGTCACAGATCGTGCCGTGACAATTAGGACCGTAACCAATGGACCCAATTCTCGAACAATGGCCGCAATCAACAAAGGACCAATGGCATCACTTCCTCCAAAGCGCTGTAACTGAGAGGCACTTTGACTGACCGTTAGAACTCCGATGATCGTGGCAAAGAGCGCTATCAAGCGCAAGGCTTGTGCACCCGTGAAGTAAATCTGCCTATAGATGACCATCTGGACATCCTTATGTCGCAAGGGGGAGTCGAGCCTCCACGCAACATACACTGACCTCATAAAGGCCCACAGTGCTTTTACGGAGAAACCACCCATAAAATTTAATCGGCACGATGCTTAAGAAGCCTTTAAGTTTTAAAGAGTTAATTTCATCTTCTAACGCAACGCAGTTACCAGAAACGTCAAGATACAGACATAATATGGACAGTGAAAACGCCTTGCTCTCTTTTCCTGGCTTTATTTTTCGTAGCAACGACGCTCCATGCCCAATCACCTAGTCAAAATTGGTATCTGCAACGTGGGTTTTCTCGAGGTGTTTTCCCCCATGTGGGAAGTTTCAACGGGGAGCGCGACTTAAACAGAGAAAAAAGACTCGGCACAGATTTGGAAAACTTTTCGAACTCCGTGGAAGACACGTTTGTTTCCATCATTCAAAAAAGAAACGCTCGCTGCCTAGGCCACGATTGCTTATTTCAGGGAATTCCCATTGCCTATAGCCGACCTGGCTCGGGTTTTTGGGGAGGGGCGCGACTAAAAGTTACCGACATTTCACGACGCAACCCAGACTTATGGAGCATGGATTTGTTTGCTGTTCGCTCCGACTCTAAACAATGGGTTGGTCGAGGTGGATTTGATTTTCCACAAATCAATTCTCTTCCACTCAACCCCCGAATCAAAATTCGTGGTCACTATTCAAGATCGACTGAAGCTCGATACTATGGACAAGGAGAAATCTCCAAAACTTATGCGGAAAAAAGAAGTGACGAAGCCGCAAGATATGATCTTCGCTCCGTAGGTTATGAACTTTTTTTGGGAATTCCTGTCTATAAAAATGCGCCGCTTGATGTGAGTCTTTTCTCTCAATACGTTTATAAGAAACAAAACAATCGCCCTGTAAATGCTAACGACTCTATCTTGTTTGAAGCCCAGCCTCTTGGAATCGGAGCCCCCCACTCGGCTTCTGTCCACGCCGGAGTAATCGTAGAAACCATCCGACGAGAAAAGTTACCCACCAAAGGCTGGAGTGACTCTTTGAGCTTTGCGGTTGCAGTCCCAAAATACGCAAAGCGTTATAGCTATCGTCGCCTAACCTTCATCGACAAACGCTATTTAAATATTGCGCACCGAGTAGTTTTTGCGCATCGCTTCACTTACGATAGACTCTTTGATCCCGCACCCTACTGGGAACAATCTGCAGTGGGCGGTCCAGACCCTATTCCAAACATTGCATCTTCCGATCTTTTAAGGGTTTATCAATCGGGACGCTTTCATGAGGACTCCAAAATTTTGAGCTCATCTGAGATTAGATGGCACTTACAGCCGATTAAGCTTTGGGGGCAATATTGTGAACCCGCAGTTGTCCCTTTTGGTATAAATTTCGGCTATTTCAGCGGCCTAAAAGCGCTCAGTGGCTTTGCGGGCTCTCACCTGCTTTGTAGCAACAGCTTTTTAATGCAAGCCATGGTCGGTTATTCAAAAATGGGACCTGCTCTCGAAGTTGAATTCGGTCAGAATTTTTGAGCTTCTCTTTAAAGCAAATTTGTCTTAAAGAAGTTATCCATGGCTGGAGTAAATAAAGTAATTCTTGTTGGAAACCTAGGAAAAGATCCGGAAGTTCGCCACACCCCTCAAGGGATGGCTGTAGGAAATTTCCCGATCGCTACAAGCGAAAGTTGGAACGACAAGAGCGGACAGAAACAAGAACGAACCGAATGGCACAGAATTGTTGTTTGGGGCAAGCTCGCTGAGCTTTGCCAAAGATATCTAAGCAAAGGTCGCAAGGCCTATGTTGAAGGACGTCTTCAAACAAGAGCTTGGGACGACAAAGACGGCAATAAACGTTACACAACAGAAATTGTGGCAACGACTGTGCAGTTTTTGGACTCTGCTGCAGGTGCGGGCGCAGAACGATCTTCTGGGGGCGGCGGAATGGGCGACGATCCATTTGGAGCCCCTCCTGATTTCGGCGATCCCAACGGCGGCTCTTCCGACGAAATCCCCTTTTAGAGACCTTCCTATAAAGAATGTCTGACACGCACACTCTATCTAGGAGCAGAGTTTAGCTGCAGACATAAGCAAACGTAGGAAATTTCAGAAAATTGGAAATACGTAGACACGAAGTATTTTTGATTTTCTGGAATTTCCTATGTTTGCGTCTTGAAACAGCTACACAACAGACGCGAAATACTGCTTCCATATGGGTGGAATCTCCAACCGTTTGTAAACAAATAGATCGGGCATGGTCTGATTCACCTTAGGCATAATGGGCTTTTTCAGGAGATTAAAGCCTGCTTCATCGGGCGTTCTCCCACCCTTACGCTGATTGCAGCGTTTACAACAACTGACCACATTGGTCCAAGAGGTCTTCCCCCCCCTATAGGCCGGCATCACGTGATCAAGCGTTAATTCACGAGGAGGAAACTCTTTATGACAGTATTGGCAAAGATAATCATCTCGAACAAAAACATGCTCACGGCAGAATTTTATTCGAAGCACCTTATTTTTCACGCGCCCAAAGCCTCTAAGACGAACAACAGCGGGCACAGCAAAGTTTTGAGAGACTGAATGGACGAAACTATTCGTGTAGGTTTCTAAAACGTCAACCTTCTCGCCAAACATGAGCAGCATGGCTCTTTGCCAAGCAACAATTCGGATCGGCTCATAATATGAGTTAAGAACTAAAGCTTTACATTGATCAAGGGAGTTTCCTTGCATACTATACATTGTAACCGAAAAATAATTTGCTACGGTAGCGAGTAATATGGCGCGAAAGAAGAAAAACAGCCCTAAAAAAGTCTTAAAAGCAGGAAAATCCTCAAATCTTCCTGTTGTCTTTCAGGAAAAAGCCAAATCACCGACGTCCGTCGACCCCAACAGCCCCCTCTCCATCTACATGAGAGAAGTCTCAAAATACCCGCTTCTCACACCGAAAGAAGAAATCAAACTCGCAAAGAGAGTCTTTGAAAAAAACGACCAAGAAGCCTTTAAAATTCTCATTCAAAGTAATCTGAGATTCGTCGTAAAAATTGCCTTCAACTATTCTCGCTACGGAGCCAAAGTCTTAGACCTTATTCAAGAAGGGAATATGGGGCTCATTAAAGCTGTTCAAGACTTCAACCCTTATAAAAATGTTCGACTCACCACCTACGCCGTCTGGTGGATTCGCAGCTATATCCAAGACTTTCTACTGCGCAATTGGTCATTGGTAAGAATTGGAACGACGGCCTCTCAAAAAAAACTTTTTTATCGTCTTAAGAAAGAACAGGAAAAACTACAAAGGGAGGGGCTGGCAATCACACCAAAAGCGATTGCCATGAATTTAGGCGTTCAAGAGTCCGATGTTGAACTGATGCAGATGCGCATGTCTGGAAGAGATAAATCCATTTCAGAGCCTATTTCCCACACTAAAGAAGGCGGAGACATTTTATTAGAAGACCGAGTTGTCGACGCAACGCCTCTGCCATCGATTGATCTTGAAGACAAAGAACAGTCGACCCTATTCCACAAGGCACTCAATGAATTTAAGAGTCAGCTAGACGAAAGAGAACTCCATATTCTTAAAGAAAGATTACTCTCAGAAACACCTATGACCTTGACCGACATTGGAAAGCAATACAACATCAGCAAAGAGCGAACTCGACAGGTTGAAGAGAAAATCAAGATAAAACTCAAAGACTTCCTCTCAGAACATTATCCAGACATAAATCTCAGTTAATCCCTTGTCATGCAACCTGTCCTGTTAGAAAGTGTAGAGACTATGGCAGACGAAAACTTAATTCTAAAATCAAAAGACCGAAAACTAGTGACCATTGAGCCTAGAGCATCGATCAGCGAGGCTGTTAACTTAATGAATAGCAACAGCTTCCGACATCTTCCCGTAGCCGACGGCACTAAAATAGTGGGAATCATTTCTGAGAGAGACATTCAACGAGCCACCAAAATAGAAGTAGACGATCTTTTTAGCGCCAAAGTTGTTAAAGAATCCATTGATTCAAATTTAATCGTAGCCGACATTATGAGCTGGCCAGTAAAAACCATTGAAGTGAGTCAACCCATGGTAGACGCGATCAACCTCATGATTGATCAAAAAGTTTCTTCCCTACTTGTCGTAGAGGATAAACATGTTGTGGGAATTGTTACCAGCCATGATTTCCTTGGCCTATTGAAAGACCACCTATCAAACACAGAACTTACTACTTTGGAGGAATTCAAGACCGCCTGGGCCAATTCGCCCATAAAAAGCGTTGTTGATGCTCTCTCTCAGTCGGGAATCTAAAGAGCTAAACGTTAGAAAAGACTATTTTACAAAGCAACTTGTTGATCGACTCATGAGCTCGGCTTATGCTCTTAGCCACGATGGCTAAAGTTAAAGATCCCCTTGCAGAAATCACCTCCCTTTGTAAGAGAAGAGGCTTTGTTTTTCAAAGTTCTGAAATCTACGGCGGCTTAAACTCCTGCTGGGATTGCGGCCCTCTGGGCGTAGCCCTCAAACGAAACATTAAAGACTTATGGTGGAATTCCATGATCGCTCACGGCGACATTGAGGGGCTCGATTCATCCATCCTAATGGCCCCTAAAGTGTGGGAAGCCAGCGGTCACATTGAGAACTTCACCGACCCACTGGTGGACTGTAAAAAGTGTAAAGCGCGCTTTCGAGCCGATAAAGCACCCACGGATGAAGCCGGAAAAATCCTTTGTCCAGAGTGCGGAAGTGACCAAGTCACAGAAGCCCGAAATTTCAACCTCATGTTTAAGACCTTCATGGGTCCCGTAGAGAACAAGGGAAATGAAGTTTTCTTGAGGCCAGAAACCGCTCAGGGCATTTATGTAAACTTTCAAAACGTCGCTTCAAGCATGAGAAGAACCGTCCCTTTCGGAATTTGCCAAATTGGCAAAGCCTTCAGAAACGAAATCACTCCTGGCAACTTCATCTTCCGAACGAGAGAGTTTGAGCAAATGGAAATGCAATTCTTTGTTCACCCCGAAGAAGATCAAAAGTGGATGGATCACTGGATGGAAAAACGTTATCAGTGGCATCTCAACATGGGAATCAACGAAAAGAAGCTCCGTAAACATCCCCATGGACCCAAAGAGCTAGCCCATTACGCCAAATCCGCCTTTGACATCGAGTATGAGTTTCCTTTTGGCTGGTCCGAGATTGAAGGCGTTCACAATCGAACTGATTTTGACCTCAATCGCCACCAAGAATATTCTAAGAAGAACCTAACTTATGTGGATGTAAAGCGGAACAACGAACGATACATTCCTTACATCATCGAAACCTCTGTAGGGGCCGATCGAAGTATGTTGAGCGTCCTTTGTGACGCCTACCATGAAGACAGCGAAAACGAACGCATCGTCATGCGTTTTTCCCCCAAGGTGGCTCCTGTTAAAGCGGCCATTCTCCCTCTTCAAAAGAAGGGGGAACTAGGCGAGTTGTCTCAAAATGTTTACAAAGATCTCCAAAGCCATTGGGCCTGCCAATATGACGATGGAGGCAGCATTGGAAAGCGCTATCGACGCCAAGATGAAATTGGGACTCCCTTTTGCCTAACTCTTGATTTTGATTCGCTAGAAGACAAAAAAGTCACTGTTCGCCATAGGGATTCAATGAAACAGGACCGAATCGATCTCTCGAATGTGAAGGATTTTTTAAAGGACAACCTTTAAGAAAGGACCACAGCTCTAGCACCTGAAAGAATCAAGCTACTGCGTTATGGAAATCTGTTTTCTTCAGGCAGAGGGCCTTGTCAGACCCCCTGCCTTCTCGATAGTTTTGGCCCATGAGTTCCAGCATTGATAAGCCCATCTACTTTTTCGGCCTCGACAAGAACGGCAAAAACCTTACAGAAGGTGGTTCAGAACAGAAAAACCTTTTAGGCGGCAAAGGTTCTAATCTTGCCCAAATGGCCAAGCTCGATCTTCCCGTGCCTCCAGGCTTCACAATCTCCACCGAAGTTTGCACTCATTTTTATAACAACAATCAAAAGTATCCTGACAACTTAACTTCAGAACTTGAGAAAAATTTAAAGCAACTAGAAAGCTGCATGGACTTGGAGTTTGGCTCTCCCTCAAGACCTCTTTTGGTGTCGGTGCGATCGGGAGCCCGACGTTCCATGCCTGGAATGATGGACACGGTTTTAAACCTGGGCCTGAATGATCAAAGCGTTTTGGGACTCGCAAAGCTTTTCGACAATCCCCGTTTTGCATGGGATTGCTACCGCCGTTTTATTCAAATGTATTCAGACGTTGTTTTAGATGTTCACTCCTCTCGCTTTGAAGCTCTCCTTGAAGAGCTCAAAGACGAGCTTGATTTAGAAAAAGACTCTGATTTGACTGCTGAGAACCTTCAAACACTGGTCGATTCATTTAAGAGCTTCGTTCTCCAAGAGACAGGACGACAATTCCCTCAAGATCCGAAGGAACAACTATGGGGTGCCATTGGCGCCGTATTCAAATCCTGGAATTCTTCTCGCGCCATACATTATCGAAAAATGGAAAGTATTCCTGACCATTGGGGCACAGCCGTAAACGTTCAATCTATGGTTTTTGGAAACATGAATAGCGACTCCGCTACCGGAGTGGCTTTCACCCGAGACCCTTCCACCGGTAAGAACTTATTTTTTGGAGAGTTTCTAGAGAATGCTCAAGGCGAAGATGTAGTAGCCGGCATCCGAACCCCCCACCCCATTAACATTGAGCAAAAAAAGATTTCTGAAAAACCCAATCAAATCTCTTTAGAAGAGATGATGCCCGTGGCTTACAATGAGCTACTAGCGATTCAAAAGCGCTTAGAACAACATTACAATGATATGCAGGACATTGAGTTTACGATTCAAGATAAGAGACTCTTTATTCTTCAAACACGCACCGGGAAACGAACAGCTCAGGCGGCTGTAAAAATTGCCATCGACATGGCAGCAGAGAAACTCATTACCCAAGAAGAAGCCCTTCTTCGAGTGGACCCCTACAGCTTGGATCAACTTCTTCACCCTCGCCTTGACCCTAAACAAAAAGGAACTCCAATAGCCAAAGGCTTGCCCGCCTCTCCTGGAGCTGTAAGTGGACAAGTCGTTTTTAGTTCAGCCGAAGCAGAAAAAGCCAAGGAAGCTGGAGAAAAAGCTATCTTAGTTCGACATGAAACCTCTCCCGAGGACATCAATGGTATGGATGCCTCTGTAGGAATTCTTACCGCCCTAGGTGGTATGACCTCGCACGCTGCGGTTGTCGCTCGAGGAATGGGCAAAAGCTGCATTGCAGGCTGCTCGGATATACACATCGACTACAACAAAAGACTTTTCACCGTTCGCTCTGCTTCTGGAGAGATTACGATTAAGGCTGGTGACATCATCACTCTCGACGCCAACACTGGAGAACTCTTTAAAGGAGAAGTTCCCACTATTTCGTCCACTCTGGACGATGACTTTCAAACTTTAATGGGTTGGGCCGATCAACATAGAAGATTGAAGGTTCGAGCCAACGCCGACACCCCTCAAGACGCCCGAACCGCTAGACAGTTTGGTGCGGAAGGAATCGGCCTATGTAGGACAGAACACATGTTCTTTGATCCAGAAAGAATTGAGGCCGTTCGAGCGATGATTCTTGCAGACACAGCCACTGAACGGGCCCAGGCCTTGGAAACGATTCTTCCCATGCAACGCATGGACTTCATTTCTCTCTTTCGTGAGATGAAAGGACTGCCTGTAACCATACGGTTGCTCGACCCCCCTCTGCACGAGTTCCTTCCTGAAAGCCAGGAAGCTCTCAGCAGTCTCGCTAAAAAACTTGGCAGCACGGTTGAGAAACTTTCTTCCAAGGCGAGAGCCCTAAAAGAAGTCAACCCCATGCTTGGTCATCGAGGCTGCCGCCTTGGAATATCCTTTCCAGAGATTTACGAGATGCAAGCCACGGCCATTTCAGAAGCAGTGGTTGAAGCGGCTCGATTGAGCAATGATGCTGTTCAAGCCGAAATCATGGTTCCGCTAATCTTTGACTACAAAGAATTAGCCCTAATTCGGGCAGATTTGGAACGCATAGTCGGAAGCAAACTCGAGGCAGCAGGCCTCAAAAACGCGCTCCAGATTGGAACTATGATCGAGATTCCACGAGCAGCCGTAACCGCCGATAAGGTGGCCGAAGTGGCTGATTTCTTCTCTTTTGGGACGAACGATTTGACTCAGATGAGCCTAGGGCTGTCTAGAGACGATTCTGGGCGGTTTTTGCCAGAATATATCGATAAAGGAATCCTCGAGGGAGACCCCTTTGCCAGTATTGATGTCGAAGGAGTTGGGCAATTTGTCGAAATGGGAGTTCAAAAAGGGCGCCTCACAAAACCAGGTCTAAAAACAGGGGTTTGTGGAGAACATGGAGGAGACCCTAAATCTATTGAATTCTTTAACAAAATTGGATTAGATTACATCTCGTGTTCGCCGTTTCGCGTCCCCGCAGCTAGGCTCTCTGCAGCTCAAGCCGCGATTCGACAGAAACAGCAACACAAGTA
>JAACVK010000021.1:28253-70753 GCA_009991595.1 bacterium
TCGTTTGGAGCTTTTTGGCTTCAAGTCGTTCCAGCAAAAAACAATTATCAGTTTTGATCAACCCATCACGGCCATTGTCGGGAGTAACGGTTGTGGAAAATCCAATGTAGTGGATGCCTTGTATTGGGTTATGGGAGACATGTCTCCTAAGCATTTGCGTGGAACGCAAATGACCGACGTCATCTTCTCAGGAACTCGCGACTTTCCTGCCTTAGACATGGCGGAAGTCACGCTAGTTCTTGAGAGAGACGAAGCCAATGATCCTCCTTTGCCTCCTCAGTTTCAAGACATGAAGGAAATGCAAATCACCCGACGCTACTACCGTAGTGGTGACTCCGAATATTTCATCAACAAAACTCAATGCCGCTTGCGGGATATCCAAGAATTTTTTATGGACACCGGTGTAGGCGCCAAAGCTTACTCCATCATTGAACAAGGTGCGATTGCACGAATGGTGCAACAGAAACCAGAAGATCGTCGCCTAGTGATTGAAGAAGTTGCTGGCATCATGAAGTTCAAAGCGCGTCGTGCTGAAACAGAACGAAAGCTTGAACACACTCACACAAACATGCAGAGAATTGACGACATTCTCAAAGATCTTCAACGCTCTCTTAACTCACTCAAGAGACAAGCCGACCGTGCTGAAAAATACAGCACTCTTACAACAGAGTTAAAAGATCTTGAACTTCGCCTCGCAGGCCAGCAGTGGGTAGACCATCGCGACAGCACCTCTCAGAATTCTACTTTAAAAGAAGAATTGATCGTGCGCCTAAAAGAATCTGAAGTAGAACTCGACGAAAAAAGAGCTCGCCTGAGCCATTTGCGCGAGCAACTTTTAGACATTGAGCAAAAGCTCGTAGAAAAACGCTCTCATCACCGTGATGCCGAACTAAGCCTCAAAGACAACGAAGCCGAGTTAAGTAATTTAGAGCTCAAAAAAGACAACATCTCTCAAAGAATTTCCGACAATTGCCAACAATCAGAAAACTTGGCTGAACGAGACCTGATTCTTGATAAACAGATCCGAGAGATCAACTCCGAACTAGACTCCATGGTCTTAGATAGCTCTGAGGCTAAAAGCGCTTGGGAAGAGTGCCGAACTAGCTTGCAAGAACAAAAAGAGCAAACCGAGCAACTAAGGGCGACTGTCGATACCGCTAGAAAAGAGTTTCACGAGACACAAGTTCAACAAACAAAGCTAACTGAACAAATTCAGAACTTTCAGCATAGTCATCGTGAACTGTCTGAAAAACAAGAACGCCTTGAAATTCAGATTAGCGAAGTTGAGTCCGAAACCAAAATTCACAGCGCTGAAAAGGACACCACGTCTAGATTTCTTGAAGAAGCTTTTTCAAAGAGAACGGATTTAGAGTCCCAAAAGCGCCAGCACGACGCCTCTCTTTCTGAAGAGGAATCCCGCCGTGAAGCACTACAACTAGAACGCAACAAACTTCGAGACGAGCTCACGCACACTAAGATCCGAAAAGAACACCTCGAAGCTTTAGACCGCAAACTAGAAGGTGTGGACGCCGCCACTCGCTCTATAGCACTAAGACTACGAGAACTAGGTGAGCAAAGCCCCTTATTGGCCAACCACATTGAAGCGCCTGAAATTCTAGAACGAGCTATTGAAGCCGTTTTAGCTGGGAACCTTCAAAGAGCTTATGCCAAAAACTTAGAGCAAGTTTCTTCCTTGAAGAGCTTTCTAAGGAATTCTAATGACGAAGAAGCCAAGCGTGGCCGAACTCAACTCATTGTTGAGCAAATTTTCAAGAACCAAGACTTCAAAGAGTTGTCTTTGGACGCAGTTCCTTATCACGCCAGCGCCCCTACCGAGCTTCCTGGACCTGATAACGTCATCGGCTTTAGCTTAGAAAAGAAATTTAATTCCTTTTTAGATTTTCTAGTCGCTGACCCCGATGTGATGGGACCACTGAACATCCTCATCGAAGAAAAAGAAGAGCAGAACAAAGACTGGACCAAGCTCCTCAAGAACGTTTGGGTTGTTAAAGAGTCCTCGTCCTTTGAACGCATCCTTCAAGCCTGTGATTACAAATTACCTATTGATCTGGTCAGCCTTAATGGCGACATGCTCACTCGTGAGGGTTACCTAGACCTAGCCGCCCTTGAAGAGTCTCAAGATCAAAGTGCTCACAGCCTTGTTCACAGGCGCAACGAGATCACTAAACTTTCAAATCTCCAGAACGAGTCCGAATCCGCTTTGGGGAATGTAGAGGCTAAACTACGAGTTTCTGAAGAAAGTGTAGAAAGCATTCGGGGTAAAATTCGCGAACTAACAGCCCAACTTGTGGACCTCAATCCAGACCTAGAAAAGCACTCTCAATTTTTGAGACAGGTTGAAGCTCAGCTTGCCCGATTGCAAGAAAAGGCAATTCTTCTAAAAAGTGATCTCGAAGCCTCCAAACTTAAGTCTATTGAAGTATCTAGCTCACTGGAAGCGGCCACACTGGGACTTACTAGCTGTGAAACCGAAGCTAACTTGAAACAAGAGCTCCTAAATAACAGTGAAAGCAGCCTACAGGATGCGCTTAGCACGCTGAGAACCTCTGAAGAACAAAGCTATGCTCTTGAGAGAGCTTTCCAAGAGCTTAACAGCAAAGTTCAAGAAAAGCGCAATCAGCTGGCGTCCTACAAACAGGAGCGACAAATCTCTGAAACTCGGCACGAGCAGTTCAAGCTCGAGAACATGCGCTTAACCGAAGACCAAAAGAGCGTTGAAGCCGAACAAGAAAGCAAGCTAAGTATTCACAGTGAGCGAAAGCTAAAACTGGAAGAATTAGCCTCAGACCTTCATGAACATGAAGATAAAGTTTCTGAAGAGAAGCAAAGCGTCGACAAACTCGTTCGCGATGTGGAAGTCCTTGCCAACGACACTCAACACTACCAATCAACCATCAAAGATCTTGAGCAACAAAAAGCTATTGTTGATGAGAAGCTTAGAAACTTAGAAGAGAGAATCGAAGAAAAGTATCAGATTAAACTCTCTACCTTAGAAGAAGAAAAGCTTCGCGAGATGCTTAGCCCTACTGATATTGAAGAAATGCTTAATGCTGAGGCTGCAAAAGCTCGCGTTGAAAAGCTACGAGATCAAATTGAAAAACTTGGCAAGATCAACATGGTTGCCAAGGAAGAGTTTGACGAAAAACGACAACGTTATGAGTATCTCTACATCCAGAAGAAAGATGTTGAAGATGCTATTTCTCAGCTCCGTGAAGCCATCGAAAAAATTGACCGCGAAAGCCGCGAGCGTTTTGCCGTAGCCTTTAACGACGTGAACAAAGCCTTCCAAACCACTTTCCCAATCCTTTTTGGTGGCGGGAATGCAGAACTAAGACTCACCAATCCCGATAGCCTCTTGGAAAGTGGCGTAGAGATTGTAGCTCAACCGCCCGGGAAGAAGCTGCAGTCTGTAACTCTACTTTCGGGTGGAGAAAAGGCCCTTACCGCCGTGAGTTTGATCTTCGGCATCTTTAGCGTGAAGCCTTCACCGTTTTGCGTCTTGGATGAAGTGGACGCTCCGTTGGATGACACCAACGTAGGCCGCTTTAATACCCAAGTTAGGAACATGTCGAAGACGTCTCAGATCATCATGATCACGCACCATAAGAAGACTATGGAAGCCAGTGATGCTCTGTATGGCGTAACCATGCAACAGCAAGGGATCTCCAAGGTTGCCAGCGCTAAACTCGGCCTCAATCAAAGAATGTAATTTAACTTCTAGCGAGGATGGAACCCAAACCATTCTCGCTTTCCAAAAAAGTGGCGCTTGGATGAAAAAGTGCCAGGTGCGAATGCACTTGCTCAATAAATGATAAAAGACTAGGCACTTCCACATGCGAACTCACAAACGATTCTTTTTGAGGCTCTGCATAGTTGGCCTATTGCTAAGACCTCCTTCCCTCATCGCTACAGAGCCCAATTGCTCAAAGGAACTCCAAACTCAACTAAGCACTGAAACAAGTCATGAAGTTTTAGAAATGCTAAGGCCACTCCAAGAGAAAATGCTCCTTCAGCTTGAGAGCACGAGAAGCGCTTAATCCATTAAAGAGCTCGAAGCACAAATTTCTGAATTTTTTACCGACAACAAAAGTCTATGGATTGAAACTAACAACAAATTAAATCAAATGGCAAAAGTGCACCTCAACAGAGGGCCTTTGCAGATTAGAAATTCGGCCCAAGTCCTGCCCGGCGTCTATCGCTCTGAAGCCCCTACAATGGCGCAAATTCTTGCAAGCTTAAGAAAAGGCCAGATTGATAGAGTCATTTCGCTGAACATTGAAATGGGAATTCCCTATCAGTTTGATGACTCACCCTCTCCTCCTATGACTAGGGATCGTTCGGAGCGAATAAAAGAAGCAATGAAGAAAAACTTCTCAGAAAGCCCTCGTCATTTGATTCGTCTTGAACAGTTTCTTAAGGCGTATTTAAGAGACTATGAGTATTCCTTATCAGCTAGTTCAAAGAACTCTTCTTGGCATGAGCTTATAGGTTTAGGCGGCCCAGAAAGATTCATGGCAGGCTACTTTGAGGTGCTAAAAAAAATACAGCTTTATCGTCAGAACAACCTATCGGTTCTTTTCCACTGCGCCGTAGGAAAACATCGCACGGGCTTGATTGCCATGCTTATAAAAGCTCTAGACACTCCTCCGAAAGACAATCTTTCCATGGAAGATCTTTACCTGGAATTCATCCACTTCAACTGGTTTGAAACCCCAATCTCTAAAGCCCATTATATGCTGACCCTTCCCCTTATTTTGAGAAGCTCCCCATTTAAAGGCCTTCAAAGCACTTGGATCTCTTCAACAAAAAACTAGAAAAGGCCTAAACCATTCTCGCTTGAACTTGAGAGCAAGCGTAAATTGCAAACAAGCCTGCAGGACGATGATTTCCAGAACGCCCCCATCCACCAAAAGGAAGGCGTGCACTCGCTCCGACTGTAGCACGGTTGTAATAAATCAAACCAGCGTTGATTCGATCCGCCGCATATTCAAACTCTGTTCTCGGACAAAAGACCGAAGAAACAAGTCCATATTTAGAGGTGTTGATCGAAGCAATTCCTTCATCAAAGCTGTCGATGGGACAGAAGAACAAATCGGGCCCAAAAATTTCATGATTTTGATAAGCACTAGCGGGATCACACTTTGGAACAACATGAACGGACGGTGACACATAATGCCCATTGGGAAGTGGCACATCCTTTAAGCGCGTCTTACCTTTTAGCGCCTTCGGACGCATGATGGTTTCAGCTCCATCGCTCTGAGCAATCTTGTTATAGCGCAAAAACTTATCTAGAGACTCTTCACTAATCAATGGGCCCATATAAGGCTTAGGGTCGGTGTCGAAAGGATGAGAAATAGACAACTCTTTTGCTTTTTGATGAAAGACTTGAATCAAATCCGACATGATCTGACGCTGAACATATACGCGCGATAGAGCTGTGCAACGCTGCCCGGTTGTAAGATAAGAGGAACGAATGAGTTCAGAGCTCAACATCTCAATATTCTTTTCACCCCAAATCAGAGCCGCATTCTTCCCACCCATCTCAAGAGCCACAATTTTCTCAGGGCTTTCAGCAAGAGTTTTTTGAATCTTAGCGCCAACCTCGTAACTACAAGTGGCAATGACTCCATCAACCTCTGTTTGGCGCATTAATCTCTTAGCCATTTCACCTGGACCTTGGATGAGTTGAAAAACACCGGGAGGAAAGCCCGCCGCTTCTGCAGCGTCTGCGTAAACTTGAGCACTGTAGGGAGTTTTTTCTGAAGGCTTTAAAATTACAGTGTTTCCCATCAACAAAGCTGGAACCACATGTCCATGACTTAAATGAACGGGGAAGTTAAAGGGGCCAATGATGAGCATCACTCCTTTAGGCATCCAATGAATCTCACCTTTTTGAGTGTCGTTGATTTTTACGTGACTGGATTTCATCAGCTCAAGCCCATGCTCGATGGTGACTTCAATCTTCTTTTCTAAAAGAGACGCCTCACCCAATGCTTCGTCCAAAGGCTTGCCCGTTTCTAGGGCGATCACTCGCCCCAATAGGAATTGTCTCTTCACTAGTTCAACACCAAATTTTTTAACAAATTCACATCGTTTCTCTAAACCAATGTGACGCCAGGTCTTCAACGCTTCTGAAGCCGAGGCAGCGCTCTGCTCCACAGCGCTCAAAGAGTAATTTAAGGTCGGCAATTCCCACTCAATATTCGCCGGAGATCGAACGCCCCATTCCCCAGAAGAATCCTTAGAAAAGTCCATCCACTTTCCAGAAATGAAACTTCCTTTAAAATTCAATGTTGTGTCTAAAATCTGCTCAAGTGAAGGTGTCGTCATTTAATCTCCAAAAAATAGAATTCACTGTTATTGCCAACGCTATAGAGTTTCTTCTGATCTTTGTTCAATACAAGCTCAGACTTACTATTGAAATCAAACAACCCCATAATAGCTTTCACTTCGCCTTGGTTAATATGAAGGCAAATTCCGTTTCTAGCTCTTAGTTTAAGGGCTCCTGAGTTTCGATACAATTTAAGTCTCTGTGTTCTTCGAATTAGTGACACCTCGGATAATTTCGCCCAGTAATGAGGACCTCCATCAAAAGGGTCAATCATTTGGGTGTATTTAAACCCAATAGATTCCAACATCGCCTTAACAGGTTGAGTATGAGGTCCAACCTGTCCAATGGCTTGACGAGCTTTCTTGCTTAAAAAACATGTGTAGATATCTCCCTCTGGAAAAAGGCCGTGAATAAACTCATTGCTTTGCTGAGATAACTTATCGGCCTTGTCATAATCCATCTTGGTAAACTTTCGCCCAATGTCCTCCCAAATTGGAGAACGACCATCACTATCAAAAGGGGGCAGCAGTTCACAAAGCAAATGTTCTCTGAACTGAGGCAGCCTAGCTGCCATATAAACAAAGCGCGTGTAGCTCAAAAACTTGCCTAGCTTTTCAGGGTGACCCCTGTATTTTTTATCTAAAATAAGCCCGCCTAGTTCAGTGGGGCCATCATAATCAAAATTCAAGCGCAAAACCTCATGATCGAGACCAACCTTTAAAGACCTTGAGTATTTTTTCTTTTTCAGAACAGAAAAATACATGTGAGGAGATTCAGGGGTGCCATGTTGCCCAACAATCAAACAGCAACCTACAACTCTCTTTTTAGATAAGTCTTCCAGGACGAAAAGATATTCAGAGTCTCGAGGATCTTTTGCCTGACTCTTAAAGCTTTTTATGGACTGCTTAATCTTCTTTTCTAAAGAAACGCGATCTTTCTGCAAAGTCAAAAATCCTGGAGTTCCAGCCAATCGATACAAACCGTCAATATCTTTTTTTTCGGCGCCTCTAATGATGAACATTCCTTCACGATATCCGCCTTTAAAGCCCAATCAACGCCTCAAAGCTTCAAATTTTTGCTGAGCTCCGTCAAAGGCTTGTCCAACGTCAAATGACCTTCGATAGCCAGTCAAATTAACCCTGAACCCGCACAAACAATCTTTCATAAACTTAAGAGATGCAACTAAGACGAAGCTTCCTTCTTTCTCTTCTCATCCCCATTGCAACCTTGGCTCTAGGACCCGCTCCTGCCCCTACCCCCAAGAAGAGTGTAATTGCGGCTATTGGCGACTTTAATAAGAGCAAAGGACGTAGCACCCTCCCCCCCATTGTCATTAACATCTTCAAAAGCATTCGAGAGATCTCAAGCCTAAGCTACACACTGGGTTTAGGAGACTTTTACGAAACTCTTTACGGTGCAGATGCTGAGGCAGAGGCCAAAGTTTTTTTTAACGGTTTAGCACAGCACTATTTAGCTGGAGGACACAAATTCTTCCCCACTTTAGGCAATCACGATACTCCCTCTCGCCTAAGGGAACACGCTACCGCAAAATGGAAACAAGTAAAATCAGACTCTGTCTTCCCCCTTCTCTCAGATGGTAGTCGCTGCGATCTTCACTACCCTAAAATGTATTGCTTTCTAGAGGAAGGGGTTTTCAACATCTCCTTGGACGATAGCTGTGACAGCTATCGAATCTGCAATTGGACCGAGCAAAGCAGCTGGTTGAAAAAAGTATTCGCCCTCTCTGAGGAACTCAAACGCAACGGCGACTCGGTGGCCACCATTGTCTTTGGGCATGTTCCGCTCTATTCCAATGCTCAAGATCCCCGCACTTCAGATTCAAAACTTTACGAAAACGGCCACCTTAGCACTCAACGCGGCCATCTCGACTTAGAAAGCTTAGAGGGCATGTTGGTCAGATATTCAGACCTCTTCATCACCGCACACACTCACGTCCCCTATCCTGGCTATATGGATTACCAAGATGGACACAGATTGCGCACACTCTCCATCCCTTGCTCAGGTTCACACCCTCGAGATTTCTACACGGGATCCAGAAATCCCATGAAGGGATTTCCCGGCTATGCACTGATCGAGGTTGATGGAACAAGTGGCGAGATAAGAACTGAAATTAAGGAATGTGATTCCAGTTCATGTGCAACCTTCAACAAGGAGAACTTTCCCTCAAATTTGCCAACAAACGTGAACGGCGTAGACCGCTATATCGATACTCGGCTCGACCCCAAAGGCGCTTCTAAAGCCCTTTAAAAGCGTCTAAGAATGCTTTTGATTCTTGAACGAGTTTGTTCGATGTATTTATCCCGCTGACTCGATGAGTGGTATGCGAAAATTGCTTCCCATTGTTGCGATGACATGTCATTAAGCGCTCGAAGACCTGATAAAAAATCTCGGCCCGGATTCGCAACTTTAGCAGCGATGTCCTGACAATATTTCTTTGCACTGGCGGCAACAAAACTATCGTCATTATCAATCGCCCATGCAAGGCCTGTAACATTTGACTTGAAAATGTTACCTGCCCGATCATTGTTGGCAGTAATGTAATCTAACAAAAACAGTTGAATAATCGACAGGTCTCGCGAACTACGCGGGTCTAGAGAACTAGTCTTAGACCTCCACTGATCCCGGTTATTGCCAACCATTGCAATATCAGTCATCCACAACATGTTTGAACCCACGAGCTGGTTCCCGTTCTGATACACAGGCTCTGAAGTATACGTTGCTACTCCATTAAGCGCGTCGATCAACTCTCGTCTCTCGTCTACCTTAGTATCAGGATCATCTTTAGCGATGGAAATTATTTTTTCCTTAGTAATCGCTAACATTTGCAACGGAGCCGATCGAAACTCAGAATAGGGAGCTAATTTCTTCGCCAAAGCATTAAAAGAGTGCTCAATGGGCCCTGGTCTATAAGTATAGCTGCTATTACCACTTATCTTCCTAATGTTGGGTTTAAACATGGACTTATACTCACGCCCGCTTGCGTCTCTATAATAGAGTTTAATCAACAAAGGGCGGTCATGGGTTTTGAAAAGCAGAACAGCCTTATACAAAGCGTCTTGCTGGGATAATGCAGCTTCAGCATTGTCATAGAAAAAGCTTGGGTCGTCGATCGCTAGCTCGTGATCCCCCACACTCACCACCTGCGCTCGAAGTGCAAAAGTAGAGTGAACAAGAAGCAAAGAGAGACAAAGGGTGATGTTTTTCACAATTTTTTTCATTTGAATACAGCGCACCTTAACCCAGTTGAGATGTTTCTGAAACTGCAAAAGGAAGCAAAGAAGGTCTCTTTAACCACTTTTACGGCTCTTTTGGTGGTATTTTTAGCCTTTAAAAACGACATGTTATAGAGATTGTGCAATTCACCCCAAGCTTCAATTAAAGTTCTGTTAGCAACTGCCGATCTAGTTCAGGTAGGACAAGTGAATACGTTGAGATAGGACATCTCCTCGGAAGCCGTCATGGATGAGCTGCACGCGGAAGATATCGGGTTTCAACCGCAGTCAATCCATTACAAATTTCCAAGATCCATTAAAAATTTAAAGTAGAGCAAGGAAGCTTGTGCCTCATCATGGTTGATGAGCGCTGGTCACGGATGACCCAAAAAAAGCAATAAGGAGGCTTTTTATGGGTATGAGAATTAACACAAACATGATGTCCATTAACGCTCAACGGAACCTACGAGGTTCACAAATGAGCATGGAGAAATCTTCAGAGAAGCTTTCTTCAGGATCACGCATCAACAAATCTGCTGATGATGCAGCTGGTTTGGCGATCTCTGAGAATCTGTCAGGACAGATCAGAAGCTTAAGGCAAGCTGGCCGTAACGCTCAAGATGGTATCTCTTTCATTCAAGTTGCTGAAGGCGGCATGAACGAAGTGGGTAACATGATCACACGTCTTCGTGAGCTTTCTGTTCAAGCAGCGTCTGACACAATCGGACCTGCCGAAAGAGAATACCTTGATCGAGAAGTTCAAGCATTAAAGCTTGAAATGGATCGTATTTCTCAAGGAACAGAATACAACGGAACTAAGTTATTGAACGGAGATGGAAGCAAACTTGACTTTCAAATCGGTATTAACAACAACGAGTTTCAAGATAGAATATCTTATGACCCTAGGCTTACAGACGTCTCTCTAAAAGAATTGGGATTAACAAATGTAAGTGCGGTTGATAAGAAGAGCGCTCAAGAATCACTTTCGAAATTAGATGATTCAATCGGCACCTTGAATAGCAACCGAGCACACCTCGGAGCTCTTCAAAACCGTTTGAACGTAACCGTATCTAATACAGACATCGCCGTAGAGAACTTCTCTGCAGCACGAAGCCGTATTAAAGATGCAGACGTTGCTCAAGAGAGTGCTGAATTCGCAAGAACGAACATTATGCTTCAATCTGGAATCAGTGTTCTAGCTCAAGCCAACCAAGTAAAAGGAATGGCTTTGAAACTTTTGGGTTAAATTAAAACCAACTAGTTTTATTGAGTCCCCTGGGAACACAAAAGACCGAGCTCCAAACGGGGTTCGGTCTTTTACTTTTTTTCGTCGGGATCAATGCCGTAATCACGGCTCAATATTTCGGATATATCTAGAGCAATACGCTCAAAATCAGTCGCATCCACAACATTAAGATTGGAAGCCCCATCGCTAATCTCGAAGGAACGTTCATTTAAAATCTCAACTATCTTCTCCTTGAAGTCCATTCCCCTATTATAGGGTTCGAAGAAGCTCTCCCGCAAGGTATACGATTTTGGCTCCAGATATTATGATGGGCAGCATCGTCACAGATAGAATGCCGACGCCCCAAGTCAAAACCGATTCCCCCATGAAACTTAAAAGAAAAACGAAGGCCAGTATCCCCGCAACAAATGGGAAAAGAAATTTTTCCAGGCACCAGACCATTGCCAGGTTGCACAAACAGTAGAGCCCAAGTGTATGAAAACTAATCTCTTTTTCAACACCAAAAAACCACAGTAGCCCCTGAGAGACCAGGGTGAGCAACACACTTTGATAGAGAAGAGAGAAGCGCAGTCTAGATGAAAAAAGCACCATCAAATAACAAATCCAACTCAAGAAAAATCCAATCCGACCAATGTGATCAGGAAATAAAAATATTTGAATTAAAGGCAAAAGGACCAAATAACGCTGAGATCCTCCCACACGCTCTAAAAACAAGCCAGCCCACCAACACAAAGCGGCCCTAAGCAAAGCCACCGGATAATTCGTCATAGCCAAAAGAAAGAATATTCCAACGGACACAATCAGTTCTGCACCAAACACATCCTTCAAACGAAAGCATTTTAAAAGAACATAAATTTGAGAGCGAAGAGCTCTGATAAAATATTGAATGTGGGCTCCCGAGAGAACAATCAAATGCACTACACCCAACTCACCAAAAAGCTTCCAAACGTCCGGTTTTTGAAAAGGTTTATGCGCTAAAAATAGAAGCTCCAGAAGAGATCTCACCTGAAAGGATTCCACCTTTGACAAAAGATCCAATAAAACACTTCTAGCTAATTCGGGCATGAGCAATGCCGTGCAAGGCCTGTGCCCAAAAGCCTCTAAAGTTTAATGATGGAGTGAAAAGTTAAGACCAGTCGTCTTCTTTGACTTCGGGAGTTTCGTCAGAAGGTGTCTCCTCCTGTTTAGCGTCTGGCTGCTCGGACTTTTCAGTCTTAGCCCCCTTCGCTTCGGCCTCTCCTGCCTTTGCAACCGGAGATTTTCCTTCTCGCAATCTTTGAATCAGCTCCTCAGAAAGGGCGATGTCTTCAACCTCGCCAAGCGGCTCAGGAGAACCTTTAACCTCAACAGGTTGGCCTTTAATAATTTCGACATATTTTAAGAACTCTACGTGATGATGACGAGCAATTCGAACCTGCCGATGACCGCAGGGAACCTTCAAGTCAACACTCCCGTGCCCTACTTGAATTCCATCCACTAAAATTTCGTCTGACTTTTCCGAACTAACAACTCTGAGTTTACAAGGACCATGAAACAGCTGAACCTGTTCCTTGTGTCCTCCAGAACAAGACACCAAGAAAAATAAAGAGAACCCAAACGTGAAAAAAGCCTTGATTGCCGCCATGCGCACACAGACTAATACGAGCATTCGGTCGAGACAATTGCAAGACGAGAGAAAATTGCGCAAACTCTAAGTTATGCGGATTTTAGCTCTTTTTGCCATCTGTGCTCTCTGCTCCTGTGGAGGCCCCAACAAAGACGCCATTGTAGCCAACACCGTTCAGACACTCATGGCCAATATTGTAGAGAGCAACATCACCATCCTTTTGAGCGATAGCCTAAGCCCTCAAGATCCAGTTCCTTGTTCTGGAGGGGGCACACTGCAAGTCAACAGCCCAACATTCGGGACCATTGATCCCGGAACGGGCACAGCAACCATTGGGGGCGCACCCGTTAACTTCAATAAATGCATAATCTCCGTTTGCGAGGGCCACACCACCACCATTGATGGAGACAACCTATTCACTATTAATTTAACCGCATCTGTAAGTCTCGACCTTGATGAATACAGCGACATCTCTTTGGTCGCCTACTCCAATGGAGCTTCTTATTCTGGCGAACTTTCAGGCGATTTAACCTTCTCCTACAAACTCACGGGTGAACTCTCGAGAACCGCTTTTGGTGGCATTTTTGTAGACGACACCGATCCAGCCGACCCTCTCGTTGTCGAAGGAAAGTCCTACAACGCCGAAGAACTAAGCGATTTGGCTGAAGGCTGTTAAACAATACACGTTTGAAGAATTTCGCCTAAACATTCGACATTCCATAGGACACTTAACAAAACATTCACAAAGAGATCTCCCAATCTTCACCTTAGGATTTCCAATCTAGACGATAATAAACTTAAGGCCTTTTTATGACCAAAAGAGATAGTAAAACTTTGCCTGAATGGCTTTACCTTGAAACCGAAGACTTACCAGAGCCTAGTGCTTTGCCCAAACCGCTTTGGCTTGAGAACACAAAAATTGAACAGGCAATGGACTCACTCAACACACACCCGGAGATAAGCGCGGTGCTAAAGAGACTCTGGCAAAAAGACCCTTATACCTACAATCACTGCCACCGAGTTGCAGATTTAGCTCAATGGATCGGTCAATTCCTATCACTGTCGAATCAAGAACGCGTAGAAATTTATCTAGTTGGGCTCATGCATGACGTAGGTAAAATCTTTACTCCTGACCATGTCTTAAAGAAGCCTGGTCCACTCACTCGCGAAGAGTTTGAAATCATGAAAAAACACCCAGAAGACTCAGCTAATATTATTTCTAATTTTAAAGATCTTGGATACCTTGAGCCTGCCATTCGCGCCCATCACGAGCGGTTTGACGGGAAAGGCTATCCGGACGGTCTACTAAGAGATAAAATCCATATCTTCTCACGGGTCATCTTCGTAGCCGACACCTTTGACGCCATGACCACGAGCCGAGTTTATCGTAAAAAACTAGATTTAGAGGTGACCTATCAGGAGCTTACTGACTGCTCCGGCTCACAATTCGATCCCGAAGTGAGCAAGGCTTTTGTCACTGCGCATCAGAAGCTGCGTGAGTGGATTCACAACAAAAAGAAAGCCGCGTGATAGGCTCAGCCGAGTGGACTCGGACAATAACTCAGACTCCGAATATGCAGATGACACCATTTGCTTCTGTAATAAGGTCAGCGCCTCAACCGTAAAGAATGCCATCAAAGCCGGTGCATCTACACTCCCCAAAATTTACGACGCCTGCCAAGCAGGCAATGGCCCCTGTGGAGGCTCCTGCCGAGAGGATATAAAGGCTCTTCTTCGTCATTCTTCGGCGACAACGACGAAAGAGGTTGAGAAGATTCCCCCCGCCCTGGTCAAAGGGATCAGTTTGTTCAATCGACACTATTTTTGGGAATGCCATGAGGTGCTTGAACACGAATGGCTCGAGGAAAATGGACCCAACAGACTCTTTTATCAGGGAATTATACAGGCCTCAGCGGCCATGTATCACGTCCTAAACGCCAACCCTAAGGGCTGTATTAGACTTGCAGCCGAAGCCCGCAAGAAACTTCAGCCCTACTCCCCTAAATTCATGCAAGTGCCGCTAGTAGAGTTCTTGCAACGTCTGGAAGAATTTGAGATAACCTCCAAAGAGATTCTAGGCGGCACTAAAAGCGGCTATGATTACGACAGAATCCCAAAACTAATTTTGGGCACAAGTATGAACGAGATTTAATTTAAGCGACTAAAAATGATATTTTCACTATTTAAGAGAAAAACGGCAAAGCTCCCCAAAGGTTACCAGGAACTTATTTCGCCTGATGCGATGAACATTGTTTCCACCCTAAAAGAAGCCGGATTCGAAACCTACCTGGTGGGCGGATGTGTAAGAGACATTCTCCTGAAACGTCCCTCAAAAGATTTTGATATTGCGACCTCTGCAGGCCCGGAACAGGTAAAAAAACTCCTTCACCGCAGCCAAATCATAGGAAGACGATTTAAAATTGTTGTTGCCAGAAGAAGATTAAAACCTTCCAGCGACCTAAAAAGAGAATTGTTTCCCGTCTTCCACGACAGACCCCCCATCGAAGAATTTCAAATCACCACTTTTAGGTCAAAACCGGCTTGGGATGAAGAAGCTCAGAAAATGAACGAAAACGTTTATGGTTCCGCAAAAGAAGACGCCTACCGCAGAGACTTCACCATCAACGCCCTATTTATGGATCCTACCAACTCAAAGGTTGTGGACTATGTCGGGGGCAGTAAAGATATCGAAGCTCGATTGCTACGAGTGATCGGCGACCCGAGGGAACGCTTCAAAGAAGACTCAATTCGAATTCTAAGAGCACTACGTTTTGCAAAGCGAAACGATTTAAAGCTGGAAAGTGACACTAAAAAGGCACTTCTCGAGCAAATGACCTACTTGAGGGACGCCAAGAAAGAAAGAATTCGAGAAGAGATTCTAAAAATTTGGAGAGAAGGTGTTCAAGCCGAAACTTTTCAAGAAATGAAAACTCTTGGCTTATGGAAACACCTTTCCCCACTCTATGCTCGGAACTTTGAAACCCATAAAGAGGACTTCAAAAAACTCCTCAGTGTTGGAAAAGCAGTTTCAAAAACACCTTGGAATAACCCAAGGCTAGCTGCCCCCTTCTTTTTCCTAATGGCTCCAGACTTTTTCTTAGGCGGTTCCAAAAAAGGAAAAAGTCACATTGATGAACTCATCGCAAAGCTCAACGTTTCAAAAAAAGAATACGAAGACATGCAAGCCATCCGAGAAAACATTCAAAGATTGGGAAATGACAGAACAAAAGGAGCTCGCTTTTTCAGAAAGCACCCTCGAAGCTATGAGATCATTTCACAATCAATGTATGTTCTCAAAATTCTAGGAGACGCAGGCGACAAACATTGCTCGAAACTTTGGAAAAAGTGGGAACGCCCCTGGGTCGTATACAAGAATGAATGCGCCACTTTGTTCGGCAAACCGCGCGGCGGCCACCCCAGAAGACGCACAAGAAAAAGACGCCCCCCCCGCTAGACGCTTAGTTGCTACTTCGGGCTTAGTGCTTCGTTGTTATAAAAACATTGGAGCTGGTAGTAGCCACACTCAAGATTGACCACGCTGTCATTGATGACATCAACACCCCGGGCAAATGTTCCGGGGTCGCAGCGATTGTGACGGTAGTTATGATGTTTGAATGTTAACCGACAATCACCAAGTTTCTTTTTGACCGCAATTTCTAGGGCTAAAACTTTGTTTTCCATTTCTGCCAGCCTTTGTTCCGTATCAGCAAATGAAAGTGACGAAACTGTGAATAACGCTAAACATATAATTCTTTTCATATGCCTAAATTGCTAATAAGTTATGAGCGTGAACTCAAGGCCCCGGCACTTAGTATTTATAAACAACTTCGAAAACGGTTAGGAATTTACAAAGACTCAACCCCAAGCACTAGATCCTTTGAAGCTCAACGCCTAAAGGTTGATACTCTTGATGGAACCTAGCAATCAAATCATATGCGTCTTTGCATGCACTTCATTTGGGAGTTCTGCACCATTTTGAAAATCAGTTATGTTCTGCAAGGTCACGTTCGCTATTTTCTCCAAAGCCTCTTGAGTTAAAAAAGCTTGATGAGAGGTAATGAGAACATTGGGAAAAGTGAGCAACCTTGCAAGCACGTCGTCCATAAGCACCTTGTCTGACAAATCCTTGAAGAAGACCCCCTCCTCCTCTTCATAAACATCAAGCGCTGCTCCTCCCAAATGCCCTGACTTGAGCGCAGCAATGAGCGCAACCGTATCAATCAACGCCCCTCGTCCGGTATTGACGAGAACTGCCCCCTCCTTCATAAGTGCTAACTCTTTGTGAGCAATCATGTGATGGGTTTCCGGGGTTAGAGGGAGATGTAAAGAGATGACATCGGAACTCTGGTAAAGCTCCTCAAGCCCCACATAAGTTATTATTTTCCCGTCTACCTCAGAGGAACCTACATGAGGGTCAAAGGCGATGACACGACAGCCAAATCCGAGCATGATTTCTGCAAAAACTCGACCAATGCGTCCCAGCCCAATCACCCCTACGGTCTTCTGATTCAAATCAAACCCCACAAAGCCCTCAAGGGAGAAGTTAAGGTCTCGCACCCTACCAAAGGCTCTGTGAATACGCCTATTGAGTGAAAGCAACAATCCCACCGCGTATTCCGCCACCGCATGGGGAGAATAAGCTGGAACACGAAGCACGGTGAGGCCCAGCGCTGCTGCCGCTTCGAGGTCTACATTGTTATAGCCCGCAGACCGCAATGCAATCAGTCGGACGCCGTTCTTCTTCAGAAGCTCGAGTGCTTTGGCATCTATTTTATCGCTGACAAAACAACACACACCCTCAAACCCAAGACTCAAACTGGTCGTGAGTTGATTTAATTCCGTGGAAAAGAACGTGAGCTCATGCCCATGTTTCTCGTTACTTCGTTCAAAAAATTCTTTTTCAAAGTGATGATGGCTAAAAAAGGCAATTTTCATAGGTCTCTCAAGCTCCTGCCCCCCTCATAGCAGCAATTTACACTTACAATACAGCAAATTACGCTTGCAAAGAGAGAATCCTCCCCCTATCAATCTTTGAAGCATAAACGTTTCAAATCGACGATTTAGGGAGTAGGAAAGCGAATAGTGAAAAAACAAAGCTTTTTTAGCACATTACAAAAAGTTGGGCAGTCCTTAATGACTCCCGTATCGGTCCTACCAGCAGCAGGATTGTTGGTCGCCCTAGGTAGACTCCTTCAAAGCGCTTCGCTCAGCGAAGGGGCAGAATCAAACCCTTGGTTGATGGGTCTTGGGAAAGTTTTCTTTAGCGGTGGATTGGCTATTTTCGAACAACTGCCCGTGGTGTTTGCGGTAGGGGTCGCCATTGGATTCACCGGAGGAGCTGGCGTCGCTGGCTTGGCGGCCGTAGTGGGTTATTTCACCATGACCAGCGTGATGAATGTTGTAGGCGAGCTTCGCCACTTAGACATGGCCATCAACACAGGTGTATTTGGCGGTATTTTCATTGGACTTTTATGCGCCAGACTCTACAACCGCTTTCATCAGGTAAAACTTCATCCTGTTTTTGGATTTTTTGCCGGCAAACGTTTTGTCCCAATAGTCACTGCCGCATCAGCCATCTTGGTTGGACTCGGCTTTAGCTTTCTCTGGCCACCCATTCAAAATGGAATTCACTCTTTTGGAATGAGCATAATGGACTCCACTTTCGGACCAGCCTTCTATGCAGCGGGGAAAAGAATGCTCATACCCGTGGGACTTCACCACGTGTTTTACCCGCCTTTCCTTTTCCAATTTGGAGACTTTCTTGCGAGCTCTGGACAACTTGTTCACGGAGATTCAGCCCGGTATTTTGCTGGCGACCCCACCGCCGGACGCTTCATGGCTTCGGAATTCCCTCTGATGTTGTTTGGATTACCTGCTGCTGCGTTTGCAATGTATTTGCGCGCGAAGCCAGCGCAAAGGAAAGCCGTTGGCGGAATCATGCTCACAGCAGCTCTCACCTCTATAATTACTGGAATCACGGAGCCCATTGAATTTGCATTCATTTTTGTAGCCCCAGTCTTGTATGTATTCCATGTGGTCGCGGCCTTTTTAGCAGGTTCACTAACTGGATTTTTTGACATTCATTTAGGATATACCTTTTCAGCATCAGCTATCGATTACGCACTCGGATACTTTAACCAAAAGAATAGCTCCTACTTATTCTTAGTCATCGGTCCCCTCATCGCACTCTTGTATTTTAGTGTCTTCTACTTTGCCATTGGCTTTTTAAACTTAAAAACACCTGGCAGAGAAGACGACTTAGCAATGGACGGCGTCAAGACTGACGCAAACGAAACCTCCACACGCGCACTTAACATTCTCAAAGCCATTGGAGGCGCCTCAAATATTGTTGCATTAGACGCCTGTATAACCCGCCTGAGATTGAGCGTTACTAACTCTAAGCTGCTCAACAAAGCTAAGCTGAAAGAAATCGGTGCCGCAGGAATCCTTGATGCTGGCAACGGAGACTTTCAGATCGTGTTTGGTGTTGAGTCCGATCAAATAAAAGAAGAGATTCGATCTCTCATAAAGAATACCCCAGCCGTGACAGATAGTAAGTCCATTCAAATTTTGTTAGCTGGGATGAACGGAAAATTGGTGCCGCTGGAAAACGTGCCCGATGCTACATTTTCAGAAAAGATATTGGGAGACGGCTTTGCCATTGAACCCTCAGACGGCCTTGTTTGCTCGCCTGTCGATGGAACGGTTAAAACTCTTTTTCGCACCAACCACGCGCTTGGGATTGAAACTCAATCTGGACTCGAAATTCTGATTCACATTGGATTAGATACCGTAAAACTTGAGGGCCAAGGTTTTAAGAGCCATGTTAAGGCGGGAGACACCGTTAAAGCAGGCCAAGAACTTATTGAGTTTGACTTGGCTTTCATCAAAGCCAACGCGAAATCCTCAATAAGCCCAATAGTAATTACAAACATGGACAAAGTTGAAGGCCTAAGAGTTCTAAAGACTGGAGCGATTCAAGCGAAAGAGGCACTTTTAGAAATAAAGTTGAAACATTAAACTTTTGACGAACGGAAGGATTATATGGAAAAGCAATTTGTCATAAAGAGTGAAAATGGGCTTCACGCTCGGCCTGCGGGAGTTCTGGCTAAAAGAGCTGCCGATTTCAAGTCCTCCATTGAAATTCAAACTTCTAAGGGAAGTGCGAACGCCAAGTCGATTATGAGTGTCATGGCTCTAGGAATTGTAAGTGGCGCAACAATTAAAATTGTAACCGAAGGCGAAGACGAACGTGAAGCTCTTGAGGCACTCGAAGAACTTCTAACTTCGAATGTGAGCGAGTAAATGTTTCCAGGCAGAAGCGCTGCGCCTGGTATTGCTATTGGGAAAGCCTTTAGAGTTCAACACACATCAAACACTGCACGTCAGACCGAAAACATTTCGGCTTCCTCTGTGCACGAAGAACAGGCAAAGCTAGATTCAGCCGTAGAGCGAGCGCGTCTTGAGCTAAGGGAGATTATAAACTCAACAAAAAAGAGCCTAGGGCAAGACGAGTCCGCAATTTTTGAAGCTCATCTTATGATCCTAGAAGACCCTGAGTTTGTAGCCCATGCTCGCGCGAGCATCGAAAATCAGCTTTTGAGTGCACAGTCTGCGCTTCAGACCCGCACGGAATACTTTATTTCTACCTTCGAAGCTATGGACAGCGAATATATGCGAGCCCGCGCTGCCGACGTCAAAGATATAGGTCAACGACTTCAGAACCATTTAAGCGGGCAGGCCTGCATTGATCTTTCGAATTTCAGCGAAGACGTCGTGATTGTCGCAGACGAACTCAGCCCCTCTGAAGTGAGCAACTTAGACACCAAATTTGTGCGAGGGCTGATTACGGAGCAAGGGGGACGCACCTCTCACGTCACCATTATTGCCCGCACCTTAGAAATTCCAATGATTGTTGGTGCCAAAGATATTGTCTCAAAGGTTTCGGATGGCGACCTCATTGTCTTCGATGGAGAAGTAGGCGAAGCCTTTGTTCGTCCAGATGCAGAACTTCTAACCAAATTTGTAAGTCAAAAAAAACAAGTTGATGCGCTTCACTTTGAGAATAAAGCTCTTATTGGGGAAGCAAGCATCACGCTAGATGGCAGAAAAGTTGTTCTTGCAGGCAATATTGGAACCCCTAGAGATCTTGTCGTTCTAAAAAGACATGATGCCGAAGGCGTTGGCCTCTTTCGAACAGAGTTTCTGTTTATGGATCGAGCATCCATGCCTTCTGAGAACGAGCAGTTTGAAGCTTATAAGGAAGTTCTGCAAGGGTGCATGCCTCACATGGTGGTCATTCGAACTATGGACATTGGAGGCGACAAGGAGCTTTCCTACTTAAAAATAGAAAAGGAAGACAATCCATTTTTAGGAGTGCGAGGCATTCGACTGTGCCTCCAGAATAAGCCCATTTTTAAAACACAGTTGAGAGCCATTCTAAGAGCGAGTCATTATGGAAAACTTGGAATCATGTTTCCCATGGTATCCTCCCTTGAAGAGCTTCTTGAGGCCAAAGCTCTCCTGGAAGAAGTGCGCATAGAATTGCTAAAGGAAAACGTGCCCGTTGCAAAACACCTGCAAGTGGGAGTCATGATAGAAGTGCCCGCAGCTGCGCTTATCTCAGACACTCTCGCAAAACATTGTGATTTTTTTAGTATAGGCACCAATGACCTTATTCAATACTGCTGTGCTGTGGATCGAATGAACAAGACCCTTGTTCCACTCTACAGCCCCTATCACCCAGGGGTGTTAAGACTTGTTTATCAGGTGATTCAAAGCGCAAAAAAAGAACAAATTTGGGTGGGTGTTTGTGGTGAGATTGCAGGAAATCCAAACCTTGCATTGCTACTACTAGGCATGGGTCTCGATGAGTTCAGCATGAGCCCTGCATCGATCTTACCCATTCGAAAACTTTTCCGCTCTTGCTCTTATAGTCATTTACAAAGCTGGGTGAAAGAGATTCTCGAGTTGCAAAGTGCCTCCCAAATTGAGCATAGGCTTACAGAACTGTTAAAGACCGCTCACGTATAGTGAGCTCTGATCTAAGTGGTTTTTTTACGGGATTCTAAACAATCTCCATGTCACATTTAAGCACTCTTTGTGATTTGCGTTGACTTAACTGAACTCATTTTGTGAAAAGGAGTAAGGAATTTTTTAAAAATGATTAGCCTAAACTGCCTTAGATGCGCTCATTTAGCTCTTTTTGCTATCTTAACCTCTGGGCCCTCTTTTGCTCTTCCCTGCGATGACTTCCTAGAAGAAGTGTTTGAGCCAATTAAACCGGAAAGTTATCAAGAGATATTTTCCCAGTTAGTCACGCCTGTTAGCGACGAACAATTTTCAACTCTCATGGCACGCTTGTCAGCCTCTACCGCGACACCCTCTCAAGGACTTTCTTATTCGGACGCCGAGCTAACTACAGAAACTGAGAAGTTTGTAAAAATCTTGATTGAAGAAGACGTCCCTCAAATGGCACCACTCGATCATATTCAGTGGAGTATCGCTAAAGCCAGATATTCGCTTCCGGATGGCGTTTTGAGTGGATCGGAACACATTGTCTTTCCGAATAAAGAACAAAAGTATGTCCTTAAAGTTTCGACCAAAAAGATTGTTTACAAGAAAGAGGCTTATGAAGGATTTGGTTTAACTCTTCGATTCCAACCCACAGAGGACGGTTATAAAATTGTACTGGCCCGTGCATCACCACAGCAATACTTAAAGAGAATTCAGTTAGTCCAAGAGCATTTTAACACAGACTGGAAGTTAGTTGGTTTTTCCTACAGCGAGGAAGGTGGAGTTAGTTTGATTACTAGACAAGAATACTTTCAAACTAACCGAGAAACCCGTCACGCATTGTTTGACGAGATTGAACCAGACATGATTCGTAGAGGCTTCATACCCATTCAATATACCGAAGACTATCCTAACTATTGGTACCACCCTCAAAAACACCTCCTTGTCGGAGATATTCGCGCTGGCAATGTCATACTTTTCCACCGAAGCGGCACTGAGTCCGTGTTTAACTATATCGACCCTCTAGTCGTAGAAATCCCACCGGGACCACAGAGAAGCTTTCTTCTAACAAAAATCAACGAAGTAAGAAATTAAAATTTCTTCAAGTTCCATAGGTCTCCGAATACCTTCAAAACTTGGCGAGGAGATTGTGCTTCTCAGAACTCACTTTGGATGATAGGTTGCCCGCCATGAGAAGCTTTCAAAAGGTAGCCGTTTGTATACTTATGTTGTCGTTCTATTCATGTTCATCGACAGAAAAACGTAGAGTGATGATTAAAACTGAATTTACTCTAAATTCTCAACCAAAGATAATTTCAAATGAATCATCGCTCTTGCTTGGTGAAGACCAGAAAACTTGGGTAACATTGCTTCGACTTAAAGAAGACGTTTCAGTGCTTGCCCGCATAGTTGATTCAACTAAAGATACAATTCATCTAGAATATATACTTCTTGATGCTACTCGAAAACCAGAAAGCATCGTCTCAACTCCCACAATCATTGCCAAGTTTAATGAAAAGTCTGAAATCTCGGTAAAAGGCACCAGTGGCTATAAATTATCGTTGTTAGCACGGACGATCAGTTACAAAGGAAAATAGAGATTCTTCTACGCACTGATCAGTGCCCTAGGGGGTCATTGGCCAATTTAAGAACTTGTATTTTTGCGGCTAGTCTGCCTTGTTTTTATACCAGAAATCTTTCACACTTTTGCTTAGATTCTTATGAAATAATTCCAAAAAGGTAAGCAAACAAAACCTAAGCTTAACTACTTGGCTTGCCTGATGAGCTACTTCCACCAGAGGAAGGACGACGTGATCGATTCGCCCCTCTTTTGCCACGGGAGGAACCTTTTCTCTCTCCAGCATTCCTTGATCTGGAAGAATGTTTCTGTACTCCGAGCTCAGGACGATCTCGATATTTTCTTCGATTGTGAGCAGGGTCTTTTTTGTCTTTCTGAGTTTTATCAGAAGGAATAATCACCAAGCCAAAGAGTTTCTTAATGATGCGAGCAAACAAAGTTGGCTTGGGTGGAGGAGTTTTTACAAACTCTTTTTGTATAGCTTTTACAGGTTGGGTCTTTTGCTGTGTAGGCGCTACTTTTGGTCGATCTGGCCCCTTAGAGTGCTGAGGGCGTTTTGAGTGTTGCGAAGAAGAAGAAGATTGGAACTTTCTATCTCCATACTTATTAGATTTAAATTCTTGCGGGCGATCGTCAATACTTTCATAGGCAGGCCCCTCGGTTTTCCATCGAGTTAAGCCCTTTGCCAGAAAGTCGGGATCTACGTTTTCTTTTTCCAATTTAACTCCAAGAAACTTTTCAATTCGCTCCATGCGGAAAGTGTCTTCAAAGCCGACAAAAGAAACTGCCTTACCTTTTTTCCCAGCACGAGCCGTTCTCCCTACCCGGTGGACATAAATAGAAGGGTCCTCGGGAAGATCGTAGTTAACAACTAAATCCAAATCTAAGATGTCAATTCCACGAGCCGCCAAATCAGAGGCGACTAAGTATTGAACCTCCCCTTTTTTGAAACCTTCCACAATTTGTATGCGTCGATTTTGCTGAAGATCTGCATTCAAGCACTCTGCACGCGCTCCCAAGCCACGCATTCGACCAGCAATTTTTCTCGACTTATCTTTATAATTAGAAAAGATAATTGCCTGAAGTCCTTCGTTTTTATGCAACAAAATGTTTAAAAAATTAAACTTCTCATTCTCGCCCAAGAAGACAACCGAATGATCTAAGTTTTCTGCAGTAGCCTCTTCTTCAGCCACTCCTTTTTTTACAAAATCAAAACCAAGCTCAAAGGCCATCTCCTCTACACCAAAATGTAAGGTCGCAGAAAAAAACAAGGCCTGTTCCGAAGGAGGAAGCTGCTTAAAGATGGCTCTAATATCATCCAAAAAGCCCATATCAAGGAGCCGGTCGGCCTCGTCGAGGATCACACAACTTAGCTCCGTTATCTTAGGTAACTGGCGCCGTCTCAATAGGTCTAAAAATCGTCCTGGAGTAGCAATCCACCATGAGGCTTCTTTAGCGGCCCTCAATTGAACGTCTTCCGCCTGGCCGCCAACCATCACAACGCTAGCCTTTGTATCCCCTAAAAGGGTTTGAAGGCTTTCAGCGACCTGTAGAGCCAACTCTCGAGTGGGCAGCAAGACAACCACGGCCCCAGGTGTGGATAAGTTTTTTTTATGTAATCTTTCCACCAGTGGAGCGAGAAAGGCGAGGGTCTTTCCGGTCCCCGTCTTGGCCAGCCCCATTACCGAGCGACCCTCAACTACGCTTTCAAAGCACTCTTGTTGAATCCACGTTGCCTCAACAATACCCAACGACTTTAGACGTGCCGCGTAAATTGGTGATAAACCGAGTTTCTCAAATTCCACATATAGTTAGCTATCACACTGCCGATGGCCGGGGAAGAAATTTTACGTAGCCAAGAGAGAAAAGTGATTGTAAGAACTTTCTCATGAGCGGGAATCATCAGCTATTAGAAATCGTAAACGTAAAAGATACTCAACAAAAGATCGGACCAGAGCTCCTTCAACTTTATAAATTCAAGGGTAAAAAGGAAGACAAAGAAAACGCTCTTTGGTTCTTAGCCCCCTCACTATCCCCCCTACGAGCGGATGCTTTTGTATCCAACCTACTTCAAAAAGCCTTTTTAAAAGGCTCGTTCAACCCTCAAGCTGAAGTCTATTATGCCTCCATGATTGGCTCACGAAAGTCGGAACGCGCACACGAAGACAACGGCGGCCCTCTTTATGAAGGCTTTCCAACAAAGGCTTATAAAGAAGAAGGACAATCTCTTAACGCCTTTAGAAAAACTCTTCTTCGTTGGGGAGAAAGCTTTTCTCCAGGATGCATTATCACCTTCTCCGTTGGGCGCCCTATGATTCGTCACAACGAAGTTCCAAATAACATTGTCGATAAACTTTGTGATATTTGCGAGCGCCCCATGTATGTTTTCGGGCAAGAACCTTACGAGCTAGACGAAGATTCTGGAGTTCAATACAAGCAAGACACCGCCACTAGCTTTGGACAGTGGTGCAGCGAACGCGAAATTGCTTGGATCGACTTCACGTTAGACGGACAATACAAAACTTTTGAAGAAGTTGTTCAGAATGAGTGGAAAACTTTTGTAGGCCCTTCTTTGAAGTGGCTTACCGAAGGATTGCGATTCCAACCAATTGAAGAGCACGATCCTTTGGCTGATATTGAGGTCATTCCCGCCTTGGAAATGCCTCCTGAATTTGCCAATCTTTAAGAGTCCCATCAAAGACTCATAGTTCACAAACAGCAAACTAACGCTTTGAATTCCCCACGTCCGCAGACTTGTGAGAGAATTTGCAGCCATGAGAGAAGTTCTTCTTAAAACAAACTCGACCTTTCTAGTCATGCCCAACGATCTAAACCCCTTCGGAACCCTATTCGGCGGCACCATGATGAGCTGGATGGACAAAATTGCCGTTCTTTGTGCAATGGAACACACTGGCCGCAATTGCGTCACCCTTTTTGCTGACCAAATAAAGTTTCACGCGCCCGTTCATGTTCAAGAAGTTGTCGACATGAGCAGCGTTGTCATCGACGAAGGAATCACCTCCCTGCTCATTCACGTAACCGCCAACAAAAGAAAGAGCACAGAGTCACGCGAAAATAGCCTCCTCGTGGCAGAGTCCATCTTTAAATTCGTCTCGCTGGATAAAAACGGAAACCCAACTGACAAATGGAAGAAGCGCATACACAGTCAACGTAGCCCCATTAATGAGAAAATACTAAGTACGGGGACATAAAGAAGCTTTAAGCGGCTTTTACTTGATTCTCCTCAAAAGAGTCCTCAAGTTTGTAAACTTTGACATCATCTTGTTTTCCTTTTGCGTGAACCATGAAGGCTTCACCAAACGTAAATTCGTCTTCAACATGATTCTTAACGCTTTCATGGAGAATAAAATCTGTTTCCATCTCTTTGCACAGCGATTCCATTCGACTCGCTGTATTCACAGTGTCGCCAATAACCGTGTATTCCATTCTAGACTCCGAACCAATATTGCCAGCAATCACGGGGCCACAGTTCAACCCCATTCCAATGCTTATCGGCTCGTCACCTCGGGCTTTTCTGATTTCATTTAAATTCATAAGCTGTTGCCGCATCTCTAAACAAGCTCTAACCGCAGCTTTAGCATCATTGATGGGATCGGGTTTGGGCAATCCCCACACCGCCATGATGGCGTCACCCACAAATTTATCAACAACCCCCCCATGCTTTTCAACCACAGAGACCATCACACTCATATACTCGTTGAGCATTTCAACCACTTGCTCGGGGCTAAGCTTTTCACTTTGACTCGTAAAAGATCTAATATCGGAGAAAAAAACTGTCACATCCAAGCGCTCCCCACCCAATTGCAACTCTTCTTCACCAAGAAGCTTTTCAAAAACCGCTTTCGAGTGAAAGCGACCAAAAACACCTTTAAGCTTTTCGCGTTCAGCTAGGCCTTTGGCCATTTCATTAAAAGAATTCGTCAAAAGCGAAATCTCGTCTCTCGTGCTCGGCTTCAATCGAACCGCGAAGTCACCAGCAGCAAGCTGCTTGGTCATCTCAACAAGTCTAAGCACCGGACTTACCAAAGAGTCTGAAAAGAATGAAGCGACCATCAAAGAAAAACAAAGAATGGCTAACCCAAGTAACAAAGAACGAAGAGCAATCTTTTGAGGGACTTCCATCACCCTTGTTTCAGGCGTGAGGACAAGAACTCCTAAATTAGCAATCCCTGTCTCTGCATAGGATCCAATGTAAGCAATACTGTCTTTTCTATAATTAACCTGTAAATTAGAAATAGGAACATTGAGCATATTAATGATTTCAGACGGAACTCTTTGATTCTCTAAAACTTTAGAAGAATCTTCCATCGAGCTCGAGAACACTTCCCCAAGTTTCGAGAAAAGAAACACTTCAGAATAGCTTTCACCCAAGAGTAGTCCATCAGCAAAATTTGACTTCAAGTATACACACAACGCCAACGCATCCACATTGGATCGATCAAGAACCCACAAGCGAAACGCCTGCTGCTCTTGGTCAAAATTAAAACTCATTTCACCCGAGTTAAGAGCGTTAAGCTCGTCAAGGGTTGGCTCCGAAACCGACTCGGGCAAAGCCCTGGTTTTCCAATGACCATCAGACATCCGATAGACGCCAACGCCCATAACTTTGCTCGATTGTTCCAGACGTTCGAGCAAGACCTTTTGATCGCTTGAGTTCTCAACCCAAAGGCTAACTCGTTGCAAAACACCTTCTACTTCCTGACGAAATCGGGCTGCAGTATTTCTAGAGTTATCTGAGGACTGCTTTAAAAAGAATAAACGGGCTTCGTTCACGTATAGCTCCGAAGAAATCCAAACAATGCTCACTATTGCAATTCCTAGAAGTGCAGAGACCCCCACGAATATCTTGCTTCGAACTCGAATTTTTACTTTGCTCGACATTTCATAAACGGTTCGGCAGAAAACAAAATTACCCAAAGCCATATCTTTGACGTTCCTTAACTACACTTACGATTCATCTAGGCCGAAGAGGAAAGAATGAACCGAAGCAGCCTTCTTAGCCATCTAGCAACAGCTTGTTGGGGATTTGGTGGCTTCATGCTGTTTCTAGGGTCCTACTACTGGATTGTAGAAAATCAAGAATTCAAACGAAACAACAGCAGCGTCTTTGGGGAAATCCAAACCTTTCAACAAGAAGTCTACCTTAGACCTTCAAAAGCCCTCATGTGGCAGGGCGTCCTCCAACCTCAACAAGTCTATCAAAGCGATGTCGTAAAGACAGGAGAGCACTCTTCCGTCCATATTAAAACGAATGCGGGAGGATCCATTAAAATTTCCGAAAACTCTTTAGTCGTTCTAGAGAACTCTCCAAAGGGGCCAGAGATATCGCTCCGAAATGGCAATCTATCCATAAGCGGCAAGGCGAGCCTCATCGCCCGAGGGGAGAAGGTAAACATAGAAGGCACTCTAAACGCTCGAACAGACGCAAACTCTGGGCAGGTCGAGCTAGTAGCCGAAAGCGGACAATTAACATTTGAAAGCAGCCAAACCGACCGCTCCTTAGTTTCCGAAGGAAATAGTCTTCTCATCGACAAATCCGGGAAAACCACCGTAAAATCTTATTCTTTTAGAAGACTACTTCCAAAGGCAAGCAGCTCAATCATTCTTTCAAAAGAGAACAATCACGTGGAGTTTCAGATTGAACAGATAGACAAATCTGCTGACCTAAAACCTTTAGTCCTTCAAATCAGCAGCACTGAAGACTTCAAAAATGTCGAAGTTCACTCACTCAAGAGGAATCTGAATCAAAAAATCTCACTTGCCAAAAGAAAAGGCAAGGTCTTCTGGCGTGTCTACAACAAGAAGAGCAAAGCGGCTGCATCGGCTATCGGTGAATTCACTTTGACCAACCCCTTGCTCTGGACGTGGAAAACTCCAGAGGAAAGTCGTTATGCTAGAATTGACAATAGTGGACTAACAACTGTCCTTTCCTGGGGAGAACTAGAGAATACGGACTCTTATCAACTAGTGCTCAAAGACCAAGAAAAAGTTCTTCTCCAGATAGATAAGCTCAAGACCAGCACTTTCAGTATGAAGAACGTAAAGAACGAACTCTACCGAGAGATCGTTCTAAATAATCGCGAGCTTTTAGAGAAAGAACTTAAAATAGAACTTCATGCCTTTCAGTCAGAGCAAAAAATTGCTTCACTTTCCTCTACCTTTACAATCAATGACATGAGACCACCTGAGCAGCCCACTTTAAAAGAAGCTAGATTTATGAAAGAAGATCCATCAAAGATCCTCATTGCCTGGAATGAAGTGGAGCGTGCAAGCGGCTACGAGATTCAAAGCGATCACAAAGCTCTGTCGATCCGAGAAAACAAAAGCAGTTTGCCAATTCGAGACCTTGAAAGTGGCACAGTAAAAGTTCGATCCCTAAGAGGGCATTTAAAAGGACCTTGGCTTGAAGTTAAAATTCCACAGTCCAAACTAAAGCGTCAGATCGCGTTCATTGAGCCTATCAAACTCATTTATCCAGTCGACGATTCCCGATTCCTTTCCGAGCAATCTACAAACTTAAAGGCAGAATGGACTCTTGATGGTCGCTCTCGAAAGTTGGTCGACTACTTTGTAGTTGAGCTATTAAAGGATAAGAAAGTGATAATGACTAAAAACGTGAAGGACACTCATCTACAACTAACAGCACTTGCGCCAGGCAAATATACGTGGAGAGTTAAAAGCTATTTCAAAGACCTTGGAGAAGGCCAATCAGCAACTCAGGTTTTTAAAGTTATAAAAGGAGTGGGCTTAAGTGCTCCACAGTGGAAGGAATAAAAAGAGAGCTTAATATGAAACGACTTCTAAGACTCTACCTCATCATTTTATCTATACAGCAAAGCCTTGTGATCGCACTGCCATTCTCCCAACTATGGGAACCGATCAAAGGAGCAGAATTTTATGAATACGAAGTCGCTAAATCCTCTCAGTTCAAAGACAATGACCTTGTTCGCCAAGGCAAAACCAATAAAAGTGAAGTCAATGGTGATTTAAACCCAGGAATCTACTTTTTAAGAGTCAGAGCCATTAGCGCCAATGGACCGGGGGCATGGACTTCCTCCAAGCAATTCATTCTGTCTTCAAACACGCCCGAACTTAAATGGCCGCTAGACAACGAACAAGTCTTTGTCTCCAAAAACACCACAGTCGTCAGCTTTGAATGGAGCATTGTCGAAGGGGCAGATGACTATCTTGTGGAAATAAGAAATCTTCGCAACTCAAAACAAAAGCTCACTTTTATATCAACTGACCACTCTGTTAACACCAAAGAACTAGGGCCAGGCAAATGGAGTGCAAGGGTAGTCTCAAGACTAAACAAGAAACTCTTCACATCTGGAAAGCCCGTAAGTTTTGAAATTGAAGAACGTGAACTTCCCGAGCCTTTTATTGTCGAACCTTACAACGACCTAAGTCTACCTTCGGGTGAAACATGGAGATTCAGATGGAGACGAAATGTCTCAGGCAAGAAGTCCGAGATTATTCTAACTCGCCTTGGTCCCGAACGGCACGTAGTCGCTCAGTTTTGGACTGAAGAAGCAAATGAAGTTATCCTCCCTCGCTTAGTATCGGGACGCTATCAAGTGGTCGTCAGAGACTACTTGGATGACTCACAGAAATTTTCTGAAGGAATCGTTCACGTTTCCATGAAAGACAGCAACTTTTCATCTTACAGTCCTAAAACAGGGTCTTCACTTCGCTTAATGGGAGCGATCAGAGGACTTTGGAACGCTCAACGCAACTTTAGTACCGGCGAGAATACCTGGTTGATTGCCAACCCCATCGAGAATGAAGTTGGTGTTCGCTTGGCTGGAAAGGTTTGGAGAAAATGGGGTTACGAGAGTAAGTTTGGCTACCAATTCCCAATCGTGAAAACAGAAGAAAAAGAATACAGCGATAAGAATATATTCTTCAGTGCTGGACCCAGCTGGACACAAAGCTTCCTAGGACCACAAAACTATCTACGCTATAAAGTCTTAACCAGCTATAGACAGCTTCCTCAAATCATACTCTCAGACTCACAAACCCCTCTCATCTTATGGGGTCTTAAACCCGCCTTGGAGTTCCAATGGAGCTCCTGGCGCTCTTATTGGGATTTCTGGTCAGAAATTTCATTGGATTTCCCGGTATGGACTTCAGGTAATTCAGTCGGCACTGGCTCACCGCGATACTTTCTGCCAGCTTTGGAATTGAGCTTTTTCTTACGAAGAGAGCTTTCTACAAATTGGAAATTGGTGTTTGGCCCTTCATTCTATCTAGAGTCACTAAGCGTGAGTGAAAAAGACAGGAAGGTAAAAACTCAAATTCAAAAGACGCAAGCTAACTTTAACTTTGGTCTAGAATGGGACCTATGATTACTTAGCGTAATCTTCTGGAACAAAATGAATATCAGGCAAAGTTCTATAGCGCTCAGCCCAATCAAGCCCGTAGCCAACAACAAACTTGTCTTCTATCACAGCTCCAACCAAATCAGCGTCACAATCCACTTCGCGCTTAACCTTCTTGTCCAACAGAGCTACCAAGCTCACGCTTTTCGCTCCCCCTTCAGATAGTCTTGCTTTCAGGAACTTCAAAGTGCGACCTGTATCAATGATGTCTTCCACCAAAAAAACATGCTTTCCTTGAATATCAGTTTCTATATCTTTTTCAATTCGGACAACCCCAGAGCTAATCATCTGATTTCCGTAAGAACTAGCCTTAACGAAATCGATGCTCACAGGTCTTTTAATTTCGCGAACTAAGTCAGAATGAAAAATCCAAGCTCCCTTTAGAACACCAATACAAACTATTTCCTCTTCTTCGGGAACTTGCTTTTCGATTGAGCGTGCAATACGAGTGACCATTTCAGATATCTGAACATGGGTAAACATACATGGGAATTCTTTAGGAGCTTTCATTATTCTTCTAATACCTTTTGCAACTTTCTAACCCCTTCATAATGGCTACTGGTAGCGGTCGCAAGTTTATCTACTCCAAAAACTTGTTTAATACTGCTTTGCTCTCTTTCACTCATTAGAATTAGCGAATCCATTAAACGCAATACAAACGCAGGATTTGATTTATAAAAGTCTTCTTTTATGACAATGGCATCATTGGGAATTGGATCCGAATAAGCCAATACAGTCAAATCAAGAGTCTGCTCCTTGAACTCTTCCGCGGTCCAAGCCCCACCCCCCTGTGCAGGCGGGTTAGCCCAAACAGCAGCTGCATCGACTTCACCTTCGTTGACAGCTTTCACTGCATCCACATGAGTGCCTTTAAAAATGGATTCAATGTCCGACAGCTCCAAAGAAGCTTCCTTTAACATGACTCTCGGATACAGGAAGCCGCTTGCACTACTCTTGTCCACAAATGCAATTTTCTTGCCTTTAAGATCAGAAAGTTTTTTTATTCGAGACCCTTTTTTAGTAACAATAGCTGCGTAATAGAATTCAGACTCTCCGTAAACTTTCTTAAACAGAACCTTTAACTTTAAATCTTTTTCTGCAATCACAAAATTTAGAGGGGAAAGCACGGCCATCTCAACTTGACCAGACTCAAGCATGCTCACCGTTTCCGCATAATCTTTTGAAACTTTAACGGTCACTGATTGCCCAAGCCGCTTTTCAAGTTCTTTTTCGAAATGATTTAAGTTGCGGTTAGCCTCATTTGGCTGAACACCTATTCTAAAATTACCAACACTCGATTCAGTGCAGGAAAAGAAAGGCGAAAACAGACACAAAAGAAAGCTAAACCCCAAAGTCTTCATAAACTTATTTTGCCATGGATTATGGCAAATACCAAAGCTTCTAAGACTCTGATAGGTCAGAATTTCAAAAGATGGACAATTAGAAGAGCCGATTATCTTTTAAATAGTTGGTAAACGCATGGAAGGATCGAAGAGAGGCGCTGGAGAGCGTCATAATACCAAATTTCAAATCAGACTTATTCACTGCACTCAATGGGATGGGATCACTCCCTTGGTGAACCCAAAGCAAGGAGCTTCTCGATTCGGTGTCATTAGCCGTATTAAGGACGGAGAGAATTTGATCAAAAACCTCTGAGCTTAAAGAAGCACGAGGAGGCGTAACAAGAACAATAGGCTGTTTTTTTGCAAGGGCCATCTTTAACTCGCCAAGAAAGGCACCTCCGGAAGCCTTGGGTATTAGTTCGGCTTGATCTCTAGGTCTCAGTTTTTTCCACATTTTTGCGGTTGAATGACTGGGTAGCCAAACTCTCCAGGCTTGATTTTTCTTAGATCTAAAGGGAGACAATACCTTTGTTTCATTTCCCGCTCTCCAAAGTACGGCGGCTCGAATCACCTTTGAAACTAAAGCTCGTGTTTCCCTTTTCCCAACTTGAGCTATATCAGAGGTCGACTCCGCATTGATCTCGAAGCGTTGCTTTGCCCTCCAAGTTCGAACAATTTTTTCATACACATCAAGTCTTTTTAATTCTCCTGATTCAATTGCTTTCGCCAACCGGTCCCTGACCTTAAGCTGTTCTTGCTGATTCCAAACCAACATAACCAAGTCACTACCGGCTTTTAAAGCTTGAAGAGACAATGCAGAAAGAGACGCTCCCGAACTTCCCTTTGCCGCCCCCATCTCTAAATCATCTGTAATAATCACCCCCTCATAACCCATTTTTTCTCTCAACAAGGTGCTCAACATTTTTTTAGAAAAGGAGGCCGGAACTCTTTCCACCAATGGTAGCTCCACATGGGCCGTCATCAAAGCCGGAACATTATTCTTAACGGCCTCTCGAAACGGCTTAAGATCAGCGCTCCACAGTTGAGACAGTCTCTTGTAACTAACAGGAAGATTGTAATGTGAATCAACAGTGGTCGACCCATGGCCAGGAAAATGTTTCGCCACAGACAACACCCCTGCACGCTCCAAGCCGTGAATGTAAGAACTTGTTAAACGCGCAACCTTTTCGGGATCACTTCCCCAAACGCGGTTTCTTAAGAAGCTACGAGCATTCCCTAAATCGAGCACAGGAGCTAAATTTGTATTAAGCCCCAAAGCTCTTAACTCTTGTCCTGTTAGAAAGCCAATCCTCTCAGAAAGCTTGGTATCATTACTGGCTGCTATCACAGCCGCATCTGGGAAATTTGTAACTCCACGCCTAATTCGAATGACTTCACCACCCTCATGATCGGTGGCAATCATAAGAGGCAATTTAAGCTTCTTAGAAATTCGGCTCAATTTCCAAGTTAAAGCCTGAACTTTCTCAACACTTCTCATGTTCCAAGCAAAAAGGATAACTCCTGCTGGTTGAATTTTTTGAACCTGCTCTATATTTCGCATTCCAACAAAGAGGAGCTGGCCAGCGAGCTCCTGGCTAGACCAATTTTTTAAAGAAGAACGAAACTCAGCCTCTGTGGTAGTTGCAGAGGAGGACATTCCGAGCAAAAGAAAAAAAAAGAAAGTTCCCCTCATAATATCTAATACTTATTATGAGCAGAGCTCCTCCGATTACCAAGGATAGGAATTTGTCTTTAACAGATCTAAATCGTCAAAACTTTGAAGAAAGTCACTTGAATCTAGGGCAAATGCGGCTGAAGGCGTTTTTCCATAAGCTCCAAAGCCTCAGGAATTCGATTTGAATCCATGTATTCTTTCACTTCTTCTTGGCTAAAGGCCACGACGTATTTAAGCCGCATCTTAGAGAAGGGTTTCGGCAACACTGTTTTTGCCCAACTCTTAGCGATCCAAGCTCGCTCAACCTCTCCTAAGCCAAAGACAATAGGAGCCTCTAGAATGTAAGCTAGTTTGAGTATTCCCTTTTTAATTTTTCGACGAGGTCCCCTGGGACCATCCACCGCCAAACTCACATTCAAAACACCACTATCCCGACACAGGTCCACTAAACGCTTAAAGCCGCTGACCGAACCTCTACTCGAAGACCCCCGTGCAACCTTAAAGCCCAGCCGCTCCAAGAGCATGGTCAACAAGGACCCGTCTTTGCTCAGTGACACCATAACAATCATAGGTCGATTGAAATAAAACGAGATCATTGGCCAATCGTCTTCATGAAAATGACCGAAGACGACGACTTGTTTATATTTGTATCTTTCTTGAATCTCTGGAGGCAAAGCATCTTCATCCAGCTTCCAGGTAAGGCGCAAAAAAGCAAAAACCCAATAGACGAGATGGACTACGACAATCCAGAAAAAACTTTTAAGACGCGCCTTCATGCCCCAGTAATTTGTTTAGCTATTCCAGGTCCCGTGAATCCGTAGTTCTCGTAGTTATCACTAGGCGAACCCGATTGACCAAATTCAGTCACTCCGATTCTCTTCAACGCAGGAGAAGAGGGTCGCTCACTCAACATTTCAGCTAAAATGCCACCCAAGCCACCCATCTTGTAATGATCTTCCACACTCACGACAAAAGAAGGTTTAAGAGCTAAAATTCGATCAATATTTTCTTTTGAAACTGGATTCAACCAACTGGCATTCACGATAGAGACGTCTGGATAGGCTCCGGAAGCAATCAGCTCATCGGCTGCTTTGACGGATGGCTCTAGAACACCTCCCGTAGCAACGATGCAGGGAACGTTTTCCTCCTTTGACTCATGCAAAAACTCCCAATGCCCTTCTTTAAAAGTGGCACCAGTATCTTTAACCTGAGGCAAACCCTGTCTAGTCACACGCATATAACTTGGATTTGGATCTTTTACAGTCCACTCCATAAAAGAATGTGTCTCTCTTTCATGGGACGGTTGAAACACTCGAACGTTCGGTAGGGAGCGCATCAAAGTCACATCTTCGAGCGCCATTTGGGAATGTCCATCTTCACCAATTCCAACTCCCGCGTGAGATCCAATCAAGTTAACAGCAGCTCCGGTGAAAGAAACACTCATTCTAATTTGATCAAAGCGCCCAGTTAAAAAACAGCCAAAACTCGCTGCAAAAGGCACTTTACCGGCTCTTGCAAAGCCAGCAGCCACACCAATCATGTTAGCTTCAGCAATCCCCATGTTAAAGAATCGATCAGGACACTCGGCTGCAAACAAATCTGTGCGAGTGGACTTAGAAAGATCTCCCTCAAGAACAACAATTTGTTCATTCTTAGAACCTAGTTCTTTTAATTTTTCTCCGAACGCCAAACGGGTCGCCTTAGCCTTTATCGATGAATCAAAAATTTTCTCGTATAATGACATTGCTCTTATCCTCTCAACGTTCCATTAGGGCTTTCGCCCTCATAAAGTTCTTTGATGGCATCCACTAGTTGCTCTTCACTAGGAGCAGCTCCGTGCCATTTGTTAGGGTGTTCCATAAAACTTATGCCCTTACCTTTAACAGTATTGGCAATTAAGAATCTAGCCTTGCCTTCTTCTTGTGTATGGCAGGAAGAAAAGTAATCTTTCAATCGATCCACATCGTGACCATCGCAAGAACTCACTTCTAGATTAAAAGCTCTTAGCTTGTCAGCCAAAGGCTCTAGATTCATCACTTCAGAAGTGGGACCATCAATCTGCCCTTTATTATAATCTAAAACGAAAGTCAGATTTCCGGGCATAAACTTTCCACAGCTCATCAAACACTCCCAAACCTGGCCTTCTTGAATTTCGCCATCGCCTAAAACACAATAAACCCTAGGCAAACGAGAGATTTTTTTAGCTCGATAAGACAACCTTAAGCCAAGAGCCAAGCCAAGTGCGACCGAAGCGCCTTGCCCTAAACTTCCAGTAGAAGCCTCCATTTTATCGAAACGAAGTCGATCGGGGTGTCCTTGTAAAAAGTGTCCATACTGCCGAAGACCCGCTAATTCTTTGGCTTCGAATAAACCCATCTGACTCATGATCGCATAGTAAGCAGGCACGCCGTGCCCCTTGGATAAAACAAAACGATCGTTTTCGGGGTTATAGAAATCGGAAGAATCTAACTGAAAACCAGCTTCAAAAAGCGAGCTTAGAATCTCAACCATGGACAACGAGCCACCCGGATGACCCGACTTAGCAAGAAAAATTGATTCCAAAATAGCCTGGCGCATAGCCTTGCGAGTTTGGGGTGAACTAAGGGTTTCTTTGGGCCAATGAAAATTCATCCGTGTAAACCTCCCACTCTCCTAGCTCTAGTCAAGCCAGTAGATTTGAGCAAGGCAGAGCAGAACCCAATTCCCTTAACGCGTGGGGCCATTTGGCTGATAGGCAAATCCATCAAAGCAGCTACATAATGAAATCAGTGTCTCGCTCAAGCATACTATTTGCCCTCCTATATTTTGTCCAAGGGTCAGCGCTAGCCTACGTGCAGAGCTTTCAAAAAAGCTATCTCAACGAAAGTGGCGTTTCCTCAAACGACATCGCTCTCATCACAAGCCTTTTGCTTTTGCCCTTCGTTCTCAAACTCATCTTCGCTTTCGTCGCAGATCTCCTTGCGAGCAAGGTGGCTAATCCAAAGAAACTCCTTATGAGAATTGGTCTATTCATCTCGGCCGCTGGCTTTGCCGCGGCCGCAACTGTGGACCCTGCAGATCACTTTTATGTTTTCACAATTTTGATGCTGGCTGCCTCCTCTGGAACCGCCTGTTACGACACCTGCGCCGACGGCCTTGCCATTGTCATCTCGAGCACTCGAGAGAGAAGCTACATCCAAGCTGCTATGATCAGCGGAAAATCAGCGGGCTTTATCATCATGGCCGGGCTCTTTGGCCTAGTGGGGCAACGCTTTGGATACCCCTCAATCCTACTCTCCCTAGGAGCACTCTCTCTCCTACCACTGGCCTTGCTCTCCAGTGTCCAAGAACCAATAGCGGCCAATAAAACCTTCCAACCGCTCAAAGAGCTAAGATGGCTACTAACTCCCCACACACTTTGTTTTATTGCCTTTGCTTTTAGTTACGCCATGATTTCCTTTGGAGGAGACGGGCTCATGTCCTATTTCTTGAAGTTAAGGTTTGATACTCCCATTGATCAGCTAGGTAGTTATGGCAGCCTGCGCGGAATAGGCGCGATCTTCGGAGCCATTAGCTCAGCTCTTCTTGTAATTCGAGTTGGCTTCAAAAGATTAGGAAGCGCAAGCTTGATGTGCGTAGCCATTGTCTTGTGGTTTACGCCGCAATGGTTAACTCCTGAAAATAGACTAAGCTTTGCTGCTCTTTGGGGATTTGTCTGGGGTCTACAAGAAGGAATCTTCCTTACACTAGCAATGAACTTAAGCCCAAAAAAGTTTGCCACAACTGCATTTGCCTTATTTATGATGGTAGGAAACTTAGGAACGGCTGTAGGAGATGGGAGCTCAACAGCGCTCGTTGACACCTGGGGCTTTGTTAAAGTCTTTCACACGTTGGCCCTCATGAGCGTGGTGCCCCTCATTCTTTACAACCTTTGTCTCTTCTTGACGAAAAGACAAGAAAAGCTTCAATTAGACAATGTGATAGACATCCAATCTAAAAAATAACCCGAATCTTTTAAACATCAAAGATCAGTCGGCCTTAGTTAAAATATCTTGAGCAGACTCTACGGCCGCATCCGTCCCCAACAAATAGAGCACATCACCCACTTCAATCAAATAGTCGGGCGAAGGAAGTCTTGTTCCAAAACCTTCCCGGAAAATTACAACTACTCCAGCCTGACTACGAGCTCTTAAATCTATTTCGGCCAAAGTTTTGGAAACACAAAGCATATTTTCTTCAATCCGGAAGGGGCGCATTGCAGACAGAGCTTCCCATGTTGGGATTTCCAAATTTCTTCGGGCATGATCCATCCAATCCCCTTTATCCTTCAGAATAGATTCTCTTGATTCCATTAGAAAAGAGTGAATCTTCTCTGATCCCACTCCGTAAGCTCTCAATGTTCTAGAAAGAATTTCCAATGCCGTCTCAATCTCACCAACAGCCCACTCAACGTTCTCATAATTTCGAATTGTATCTACATCTCGAACATAAGCCGTTCGCACCACGATCTTAACGTCTGGACGAACTTGGCGGATAGTGCTCAAAATTGCCTCAATGATGTTCACCCCTGAAACCATAACCACAACGAGCTTACAATTTCGAACACCGGCTTCTTCTAAAATTTCTCGCCGAGTTGCGTCTCCGAAGTGAATCGGCTCCCCCTTAGCCTTAAAACTCTGAACCGTTTGGGCATTGGCTTCCAATATTTGATAGGGAATCTCTAAATTCTTTAAAGCTGAAGCCAGGTTCTGACCAGCAATCCCAAAACCAATAATCAAAGTTTGAAAATAAGGCACTTCTTTAGTTCCTTCGTGAGGAATTGGAATTTCAATAGTCGGGTCTCGCCTTTTTTCACTCCTAAAAACTTGGGTCAGCTTCTGTGGAATCCAAGACTCAAAACGATCTTGAAACGACAATTTGGGACCGTATTTGTAGGCGTAAGGAGTTAACGCAAGACTTACGATGGATAGGCTCAAAAAATACTGAAGTTCATGAGGTGATATCAAATCTAAATCCACCCCCTGTTTTGCTAAAACAAAAGAAAATTCACCAACCTGAAAGAGCATCACACCGGTCATTATAGATATAGATTTCGGAAACTTATTCAAGCGACCAATAGCAACAATGATCGAAGATTTCACTGTGAACAAAATAGCTAAAAACAACAAGATCCAATGAAAATGCTGGAAAGCAAAAACTGGATCTAACAACATGCCTATTGAGATAAAGAAAAAGCCAACAAAAATATCACGAAGGGGAGCAAAATCAGCACTCGCCTGTTTTTCATAGGGACTGTCTGCGACAAGAACACCGGCAACAAAGGCTCCCAATGCAAAAGAAAGTCCTATCGAGTGAAGAATAAAACCGCAACCCGCAGAGAGGAAAAGAAGGAAAAAGAAAAAAACTTCACGGCTTCTCGTTTGAACAACCTGAAAAAGCAAACGATTTAGAATAAAGCGGCTCAGCAGATAGAATCCAACGATGCTTCCAACGGCCTTCCCCAACCACATAAAGATTGCTGATAAACGAAAGTCTCCAGCAACCTTCCCGCCTTCTGCTAACATAGGAACAAGCAAAATCATGACCAACACAGCTAAGTCCTGAAAAATCAAAATCCCTACGGCGTTCTGAGCATAAGGAGTATTAAAGTCGCGCTTTTCTTCGATCACTTTTAAAACGATCGCCGTTGAGCTTAAAGCTAAAAGAAACCCCACAAACACAGCCTTAGAAAAACCAAAGTCAAAAACAATTCCAGCAAAAGCACTAAAAGCAGCAACACAAAGGATAACCTGAGGTGCCCCTAGAAAGAGCAAAGACCGCTTAAGCGACCTCAATCGAGCCAGATTAAACTCGAGGCCAATCGTAAAAAGCAGAAGAGACAATGCAATCTCAGAAATCGCGTTGGCCCCTGGAGTTGTGGTCACCCAAGCCAGGGCTTTAGGTCCAATGATGATTCCTGTAGCTAAAAAACCAATGACGACGGGAATTCTCGCCCAATGAAAAAGAAGAGTGACGACACAAGAAACGCCAAGGATCACTAAAACCTGAGAAAGTACTTGAATTTCGGAACCTTCCACCACTTAGAGTGTAGCTTGAAATGTAGCGAATTGAAATCACTTTGAGAGCAACTTTGAGCAGATCAATCTAAACAAGCTTCTTGTGCTCTTAGTTTTCCTAACGAAAACTCTCAATAGAAGCTTCTACATCCAATAGAGATCTTTTTAACTGCATCCACTTTGCCTGATACTCCTCATGAGTGAGAAGCAAACCGTTTCGGCTGGCCTCGGAAATCTCTCCGGTTTTAAACGGATCTTGAGAAAGAAAATGATTCAAAGAAGCAGAAGCCTCATTACTTGAGAGAGGCATTCTTTTATAGACCCGCTCTATCTGAACTCGGTCATATTCACTGAAAACCATGCCTTGTTTAAGCTTTGATAGATATAACTCAGAAAAGGCCTTGAGAAAGTCTAACTTTTCGGCGTCCTTCCAAGCTTCCAATCCTTCAGCAGTTTCTACAAAAAACAAACGTACCTCCATCGAAGTTTTTAGCTTTGGTATCTCTGAAGAGATCACTTTCTTCACCAGCTTTAGAGAGAAGTTCTTCCTATAGATTGAATCAAGCACCTTTTCCCTAATTTGAGCTGCAAGTTCATCGGAGGGAATCTGCATTGCCCTTTTGTGAAACTCTTCCAATCGAGCCATCTCCTCGGCTCTCTCTTTTTTCAACTCAACAAGACTGTTGTATTCAGCCGCTATATTAAGCTCTTCTTCGCTCAATTCTGGAACAGAAGCAGCCAGTTCTCGAAGCTCCTGCTGGACTGTCGAATCAAGCTGCTTAAAGAAACGAGATTCTACAATCATTTTGGCTTGAGACGCTGTTAGTGCCCTTGCCATTTTTGTTAAGAGAAGCTGATTTAGAACCCCACTTCGCTCTAGCTTACTAAGGAATAAAGAAAAATTTTCATTCTCAAAACGGATAGTCTCGCCTCCAAAAATTCGAGGCCATGTATTGGCTCTTTGAACGGAACTAAGTAAATGAGAAACCTGGTTCTCAGTTAAGCTCGGAGAAGTAGATCGAGATTTTTTCTCTAACTTCATCAAAAAGCCCATGAAGACTTCACTAAGTTCTTCTTGAAGTTTGGGCATCAGGCCCGCATTCGAAATATCTCTAAATTGTACCAATAACGCTCTCAGTTTTGCCTGCTCCTGAGGACCATCAGAAGAAATCATTCCCATTTTAAGAGCATCTTCCAAAAAGGGTGCCCAAGAATCATTCCAACTGCTTCGACTCCAAGAGGCTGGTATTAGATTGAAAATAAAATAACTAGCTCGACTTGAGATATCTAAGAGTTCTTCCTGCTCAAACACCGAACTATTTTCAATCAACTCTGAAACGGTTGTTCTGGTTTCATTAAAATTTAACTTCTCGTTTGGTGATAACAAACTTTGATAAAGAGAAACCTCTAGAGCGATATCAAACACTCTAAACTCCTGAAGAGAACTTTTAATCCGAGCCATGGCATCAGACACACTTGTTGAATCCTCAGAGTTTATTCCTTGAAGTTCAGTCTGGCACCCAAGTGAATCTAAAGAAACGACTGGCACGGGCTTACGACTCCAAAAAGGCGTTGCCAAAGAACTAAGAATTGGAGAAGCCAACACAAATAGAAACAATGCGAGCAATGTATTCATAGCGCGCTTCTAACACCGATTATGCTTCGCGTCAATTAAATACACCTCAGTTCGCCTTGTAAAATCAATCATTTAAACAGGATTCAAAACAAGCTAAACAACAAGGCCTCCACCCCCATACCCTTGCGGTAGCCTAGTTAACTCAGATTCTTTTAAACTCGAAGGAGAGAAACTATCTGTAGGGAATTCCCCTTAACTCATTAAACTTTCGAAAGCTGGCTTGCTCTTTCACTTAGCCCTTCGACAATTGAGGTAAAATTTCGAAACACTTCAACCTTATTGTTTCCAAAAAGCTTAGCCAAGCCCGATTGAATAAGACTCACCTTAGCGGTTCCACCTGTGCAACAAACTCGATCAACGTCAGCCGCAGTAAGTCCG
>JAACVK010000021.1:78253-164047 GCA_009991595.1 bacterium
ATTTGGAAGATCCTCCACCTTCACAGGGCGACCCACTTCATCATACAAATAGAGAAAAGCGGCATCCTTCATAGCGACCCAAAAATCACCCCATTTCATAGAAGACCAATCGAATTTCACATCAACTAAAACCAGCTCGAATCCAATTAAGATGAAGGCATTGTTTGTGTGATGTCGATCCAACATGAAGAGACTACCCTCGGGACCCAGGACCACAGGTGTTGAGTGCTCTGCCCTGTATTCGCTGCGCTCGGAATCGGACATTTTTATAAGCTTAGAAAGTTTTTGCTCTACAAGCTTATAACCTACTGCAACTTGGCCCGGACGAAGTCTTTCAAAAGACATCCAGCATCGGCTTCCTTCCGCTATGAAAGAGGGACAGTTCGCTTGAACGCCTAAGGACGCAAAGAAGACTCCTATGGCCAGAAATAGTTGTTGCATCATCTTAACTTCCCTCAACACAAAACAATACGCTAAACTCTATCGCCAAAATGTAAAGTGGCAGCCTCATCTTTTATCTAAGCCAGGGCATTTTCAACCCAACTTTTTGCTTGTAAGCTCCTACTGGTGAGTCGCGAAGAAGTGAAAAACAGTCCTGCAGAGGAAACTAAAAAAATCTGGCGAGCCATTGAGCTCAGCCGACACCCCAAAAGACCTTACACCTTAGACTACTTGGAACACATGTTTTCCGATTATGAAGAGTTAAAAGGCGACAGAAGCTTTGCGGATGACCCTGCTTTAATCACGGGAGTCGGAACTCTTAAGAAAAGTGGAAAAACTTTTACAGAGAAGAAAGTTTTCTTCATCGGCCATCAAAAAGGCCGCAATACAAAAGAAAAAATACACCGTAACTTTGGGATGGCTAAACCTGAGGGATACCGCAAAGCCTGTAGAATGTTTGATCTTGCTGAACGCTTTAAACGCCCCATCATTACCTTCATTGACACGCCTGGCGCCTATCCCGGCGTAGGCGCCGAACAACGAGGACAAGCCGAAGCCATTGGCGCAAGCATTGCCAAAATGCTCGAATGCAAAAGCCCCAGTGTAGGAGTTGTCCTTGGTGAAGGCGGATCCGGCGGAGCTCTCGCCATTGGCGTGCCTGACTCTTTACTAATGTTAGAGAACTCGACCTACTCGGTCATCAGTCCGGAGTCTTGCGCGGCAATTCTATGGGGAACAGCCTCTGAAGCTAAACGTGCCGCTGTCTCCCTTAAACCGAGAGCCGTTGACGTGAAATCGCTTGGAATTTGCGACGAAGTTATTAAAGAAATTGGAGCAGGAGCCCATGAAGATCCCGCTAAAATGGCAGCCACTTTACTCAAACGCATTCACCATCATTTTGCCAAACTGGAGAAAATGACGGCTCCCGCTAGAATGAAAAAACGCTACGAAAAATATAGGCTTCTAGATGAACACATCCTCAGCTAAAGACATATCTACACAATCTATGACCGGCTATGCTGTTATAGACAAAGACCTTGGTCACAAAAAGATAAGACTCCACCTTAAATCGGTGAACAATCGATTCTTTGACTTAAAATGGCGAGCTCCCAAGTCTTGGGTGGGGCTCGAGATTGAATTTAAGAACCAACTCAAAAAAGCCTTTCAACGAGGTTCTTTTGAATTTTGGGTCGAAGAAATTCGAGAGCAAAATGACAGATCGGACAACAACGCTCAAAACTATTTAAACAAACTAAACGAAGCTCTTCTTTCTATTAAGGGAATATCAAAGCTAAGTATTCCCTCTTTTGTTAGAGCTACAATTCTAGCCAAAAATCCTGAGCTTTGGTTTAAAAGCCACGAGCAAGCCGTTAACTCAAAAGATTTATCCCCTGTTTTTGAAGAACTCATCTTGGAGTTCACTCAAGTCCGCGTGACTGAAGGGGAAAAACTTTGCTCTCACTTGTTGGAGATTTCTAGCGACCTAGAGAAGAGATTTACCCTAGTTCAAAAGCGATTGCCCGAATTGCGTAACGAGTTTCAAGAAGAATCTCGCAAGAAACTTGAAGCCCTTTTTGAGCAGTTTTCAGTCGGTGAGTCTGAGAAAAGTAAAATTGCCTCTGAGATCGCACTTCAGATTGACAAAAGAGACTGCAGCGAAGAACTGCAACGAATCGAGATGCATCTAGCGGCTTTCAAAACAGCCATTAACCAACACCAAAGCAATTTAGGGAAACGACTCGACTTCATCGCTCAAGAGCTGAACAGAGAATGGAACACTCTTGGAAGCAAAGCGCGGATTCAAGAAATTTTTCAAAACGTATTGGAAGCAAAGCTTGAAATTGAGAAAATTCGAGAACAATGTCTAAACCTAGCTTAAAAACTAAGTTCCTCCTCTTTGTTTCAATTTTATATCCATTTGTCTCAATAGCCCTACTCTATTGGCCCTTCTTTGATTTCAAATTCGGAGGGGGATGGGATTCGGAATATCACATCCTACGTGCCCACGACATCATTCAGCAACTCAAACAAGGAATTTGGGTCCCTTGGGTGAGCCAAACGGAAATCGCATTCAACGGACAATCTCACTACCACGACCCTATGCACACCCTGCTCTATACATTCCTTTACTATGTGTGGCCATTTGACCTAGACGGTCTGAAGGTCAGCTATATCGGAACTGTTTTGGTTGGATTTTTCAGCTTCGTCTTAGCCAGGCAGTTTACTTTTTCACTTTCAAAATCCCGATTTTGGTCCAATGTCTTTGCAAGCATCTACGCCTGCTGTCCGGCCTTACTCGCTCAAATATACGTAGACGGTCATTTTCCGACTCAGCTAAGTTGGCTATGGGCACCCGGCATTTTCTACTACCTAACTAAAATATGCAGAGGAATGGCGTCTAAGAGAGACCTCGTTTTATTGGCTCTCTTTCTTGCAGCTATTCTTTTTTCGCATCCCGTGATTGCTGCTTGGGCCTATTTGAGTGTCGCTATTTTTGCATTCACTTACTGGTTTTTCGCCAAAGGAACAAAACCAACGCTTTCGCTACTTTGTTCCGGAGTTTTAACGGCTCTTTTTTTGGCCCCCCACTTAACGTTTCTCTTTTCTCAAAAAGGCTCCTATACAGCCACAAAACTTGGAGGCAACACGTGCAAACAATTTGGACACAGTCCAAATACAGATCAACTCATTACCCAGGCTCACGAGATTGGCTGGCATGTTTTAGAACCATTGTATTCAAAGATTCACTGGATACACATGTATCAACCTGGCTTTGCGTTGATTCTGATAACTTTATTAAGTCTTTTCCTGTTTTTCAAAAGAGAGAAAGACAACGCCCTAAAGATTGCGGGAATTTCCACATTGGCCTTTTTATGTATTGCTGCCTTTGGCTTTGGCTTAGAGAAAATTTTCTGGAGGGCCCTACCCTGTAGCCTCTCAAAGATAACCGTATTCTATTATCAAAGGGTTTACATTCCATTGGCCGCCCTTTCCCTAGTTTTGCTCGCTAGCATGATTCCTAAAAACCCAGTTCTTTTCAATCGTAAGTGGATAAAGGGACTTGCTCTCTTGTCCATCGGCTGGAGCTTTTACCAAACTCAATTTCTAATCGAACCCTTTTACAAAAGCCAAAAGCTTCTCGGAGCGAATTCTCAACAATATTTAGATGCCAATACTAGCCGACAATTTAACTGGGCAAATACAGGCAGAGCACTCTTCCACCTTTCAATGGACGGAGCCCTATTGAATCGATTCTTAGACTCCGAAATGAAACCCCTCAGTGGCAACCTCAAACACCTGTTAGAGCGCTGTAAAAACGACAGCACTGAACTCGAATTTAGCCCTTGCCACGAAAAAGAATGCTCGACAGATTCGCTAGTCGCCCCAAAAACCCAAACAGCTTATGGCTATGAACAGCTTTTAGTTCTCAACTTCACTCAAAATAACTGCCACGACATAGAAATCGTGAATCCACACACTTTTTTAAGCTTTACCTCATCTCCATTTGAAGACGAGCATGTGCTTTTGCGCTTGAAAGCTACAGACTCCTCTAAAATCTATATAAAGATGAAAAAGGATGCCCCTCCAAATTGCGAAGAAGCAACCCTTCAAAACTATTGCCTTGTGTCTTATCAACGACAGAGCTTGCCAATTGCCATTGAAGAGTTTGCCCCTTACAAGGCTCGTTTAAACAATATCCCAGAGAATACAGCCTTCTTGGAAACCCACCGCATGTTTTTGGATCTCTACCAAGCGCAAGTCGATGGCGGCCCCCGAGCCTCTGTAAGCTCCCCTAGCGGCCACCTAAGTGTTCCAATCTCAAGCGAGGATCAAGAAGTGGCTATCGAGACCAAATACCCTTGGTGGTATCATCTTGGATGGATTCTCTTCTTTTCTAGCTTTTTAGCGATTGCCGCTCTTTGGGTGTTTGAGCGGCTTGGATCTAAAAGTAAAAAATAACAATTGCTTACAACTCTAGCTTCCTCTGTAGTCCGATGTTTTCACAAAAGGCTTTCTAGTTATGACGCATGATGATAACTCTTAGGCGTGCAAAAAAATCAAAGCATTTTAGCGGCTCTCATTTTTTGTCTTCTTTTCTCAACCGCATCCTTTGCCTCAAAAGAGCCAAGCAAGGAAAAGCCCTCATGTGGCCTAGAAATGGCAACAGATGCCGTTCAACGAAGCTTTGCTCAATTCAGCCAAAAATTTTCTTTGGCTGATATTTTAAAGGACACCTTCTATTTAAAAAGAGCTATCAGTAATTTAGGAGGGGAAGATGCTCTTTCTCCTTCTAGAGGCGGATATCGCTTATCGGGGAACGAAACCTTAGAGGAGCTACTCGGAACTTTCGCCACGGCTATGAGCGAGTATTCCAACTACCCGAGTGATTTAAAGCTCTATTCGCCGAAGTTAAGCTACTCTCTGGAAGAACTAAAAAGCTCTCCGCTAAAAATTGACGACTCCCTCCTTTCGCTCGCTCTTGTTGATTTCGTTAAGGCCATGGGAGATTTTCAACTGCATTTGGATGAGGTTATCACACGCCTTATAATTGCCTTTGATGCCCTCAATGCCATGGAAACGCTTAGTGAGCACAAAGTTTTAGCCCTCAACATAGCTTTCGAAGAGTTAGAGAGCTCCATGATCAAGCCTGTTGAATTCCTCTTTTTAGATGCCCTATCGATGGTTGATAAGAAAACTCCAGAAAGCATGAACATGGCGCTTCAAGAAAACTTAGTTCGACCCCTTCTAAAACAAAGCCCGACTATGCCCTATCTAATGCAATACTACCGACTAGAGGCTCTGTTAGCAGAATTTAAAGCGTCTCGACTCCATATTGACCAATATGGACGCTCCAACCCATGATGGCATCTCGGATAGAAGTTTCCCTTGACCCCTGTCCAGGTTTTGGCACAATCGCCCACCAATGATAGCCGATCAAAGCGACCTTTCTGTTGTAGACGTGGGATTTGGAAACATCATACCAAGCCGCAGAATTGTAGGTATTGTCGCTTACGACTCTGACCCTATGCGTCGGCACTGCCAAGAGTTAGAGAAGAAACTCAGATTGATTGACGCTACTAGAGGCCGAAAAGTTCGAAGTGTTGTTATTCTAGATTCTGAGCAAGTAGTCCTATCAAACGTGAACCGAGAAACATTAGCAGAGCGATTTCAAACAGCAGTTGGGAAAAGCCCACAAATTTGATTATAGTAAGGAAGACATGAGCGAGTTTTCAAAGGGCCTTTTGGTCGTCATTTCAGCCCCCAGTGGAGCCGGTAAAACTACTTTAGCCCACGAACTTTTGCGACGTATTCCAGATTCGAGGAGATCGCTTAGCTCCACGACCAGACCACCTCGTCAAACCGAAATCCCTGGCCAAGATTATGATTTTATTTCAGACGAGGAATTTGATGCTCTAGAAAAAAAATCAGACTTTGCTGAATCCGCCGTAGTTCATGGCTACCGCTATGGAACAAAGAAAAGCACCATTCAAGAAGCTCTAGACCGCAAACAAGCCCTCATCCTCACGATTGATGTTCAAGGCGCTACAAGCATTAAAGAAAACTTTCCAGATTCACTCTGTATTTTTGTAGAACCGCCCGATTTTGATGTTCTTGAAACTAGACTCCGCAAAAGAGGGACTGAATCAGACTCAGATATTCGCCGAAGACTTGAAAACGCGAGACGTGAAATTGCCCTAAAAGACCAGTTTAACTTTGTTGTCGTCAATGATCGACTAGACCGAGCTGCTTTAGAGATTGAATCAATTATCCGAAAAACTCTTAGTTCATGAACACCAATATCCCCAAGGACGTCACTTTAGAAGACGTCATCAAGTGCGTAAAAGGCTATTATGGGGATGCCGACGTAGCCTTTATTGAAAAGGCCTATGAGTTTTCGAATTCACGCCACCAAGGACAAAAGAGATCTTCTGGTGAAGATTACATCATGCACCCGCTTTCGGTTGCCTATATTCTAGCCCGCCTACGCTTGGACCTTCCATCGATTGTTACAGGAATTCTTCACGACACCGTTGAAGACACGACGGCCAGCAAAGAAGAAATCAAAAGAGAGTTTGGCGAAGAAGTCTCTTTTCTTGTGGATGGCGTTACTAAATTAGGAAAACTAAAGTTTAGAAGCAGTCACGAAAAGCAGGCTGAAAACTTTCGAAAGATGCTTTTAGCGATGGCCAAAGATTTACGCGTGATCTTAGTCAAACTAGCTGACCGAACTCACAACATGCGCACCTTGACTCATTTGGCGCCCCACAAGCAACAAAAGATCGCTCAAGAAACTCTCGACATTTATGCGCCACTTGCAAACCGCTTAGGTATTTCGTGGATGAAATTGGAACTAGAGGACTTAGGACTAAAATATTCTAAACCAAGCATCTATTCTAAGATTTCGGCTCTCGTTGACACAAAAAAGGCCGAACGCGAAGAATACATACAAAAGTTAATTAAAATCATTATGGATCAGGTCGCAAAATACGGCTTAAATGTAAAAGTTGTTGGCCGCGCCAAGCACTTCTATTCCATCTTTAAAAAAATGGAGTCTCGGGGAGTTAACTTTGAGGACATTCAAGACATCGTCGCCTTTCGAGTGGTCACAAAGTCGATTAGCGAATGTTACGAAGTGCTGGGGATAATTCACTCGTTTTTCAAACCTGTTCCAGGGCGATTCAAAGACTACATCGCCATGCCTAAGAAGAACTTATACCAATCGCTCCATACAACTGTGATTGGCCCGTTTGGCGAACGTCTTGAAGTGCAGATCAGAACAAACGACATGCACCGAGTGGCTGAAAGCGGGATCGCAGCCCACTGGAAATATAAAAGCGGTAAACTGGATGATTCGGACGCCAAAAAGTTTCGCTGGCTTCGACAGCTTGTCGACACCCAAGAATCTACCGACAACCCCAGTGAGTTTTTAGATTCTGTGAAGCTCGATCTTTTTATGGGAGACATTTATGTCTTCACCCCTAAAGGAGAGCTTTTAGAATTTCCTGCAGGATCAACCCCACTGGATTTTGCCTACACCATTCACACTGACCTTGGTCACAAATGCACGGGCGCCAAAGTGAACGGTCGAATTGTGCCTCTTAAGCACAAACTTCGCTCTGGCGACACAATCGACATTATTAGCTCCAACACCCAGCGCCCCAACAAGGACTGGCTTAAAATTGTAAAAACGGGAAGAGCCAAATCGAAAATCCGCCAATACATTCGCTCTGAGGAACGCGATCGTGCCCGCGTGCTAGGAAGAGAACTTCTTGATCGAGAGTTCAGAAGATACGGCAAGTCTTTACCTAAGTTTGAGAAACAAAAAGATCTTGAGTCCATCATACAGAAGCTTTCCTTTGCTTCTTTTGAAGAAATGCTAATCAACCTGGGTTACGGGAAGAAACTCCCCAACCAGGTCATCCATTGGATTTTCCCAGAGCTGAAATCTGTGGAAGAAGAACCCGAGCAAAGCCCGTCTTCGATGTCGGAGATTTTTAAGAACGCTCGAGACAACCAAAAGAAGAAGAGCAAATCGCCGGTCAAAATTGCGGGCATGGACGAGGATATATTGGTCCGCTTCGGTAAATGCTGCCACCCACTTCCAGGGGATGAAATCGCCGGCTATATCTCTAGAGGTCGAGGCATTACCATTCACAAAATTGATTGCCGAAAGACTCTCGACCTGGACGTAAACCGATCCATCGACGTTGAATGGGACGTAAAAGAAAACACAACTCTACGAAGCGTTAAAATCAAAGTGCTTTGTTTAGACAAGCCAGGCGTCTTAAATCACATGTCGCAGACCATTACCAACACGGGTATTAACATCAATTCCGTGAATATCCGCGTGAATGCCGACAAAAGAGCCACTGGCATTTTTGACTTACAAGTGCGCGATAGAGCCCAACTTCAAAACTGTATTCATAATTTAGAAACTGTTGATGGCGTCATTGCCGTTGAACGAATTTAATTATTCGAATTAATCAAAAGTGGGATCACCATCGGACGTAGGGCCAACTCCCTCATCGCTAGCGCCGCCTTCAGAACTAGAAGGCTCTGAAGCCGCTTCATCGATTGCGCCTGCCTCAGCATCAGCTCCATCTGCTAGCGCTGCTTCTTGTGATTCAGACGTCTGTTCTACAGCCTCTTTGGCCTTCGTGGGGTCAAACTCTACCGTCTCCACATCTTCTGAATCGCCGCTATCACGAGCTTTAGATTCCTCGTCAGAGACTGCATCCGAGTCTTTTTCTGTTCTACTTTGCACTCCATCAATTTTTGCCTTCAACGCTTTAGCTTCTGATTCTTGAAGGTCCCTTTTGGCCCTAAGTTCATCGAGCTTCTTTAAATCTTCGTCGCTAGGGTTTTCTTTGGACTCTAATTTACTAATCTCATCAGCGGTGCTTTTAATTTGACCTTGAAGAGCATCATACTCACCTTGAAAGCCTAAAGTTTCACTATCAGATTCAGCATTAGCCTCACCGGTCAAAGTACGAGAGGCTCCGGAGGCCTTGGGCTCTCCAATATCGAATTGATAGTCAGGATTTTCAAAATCCAAGTTAGCAACATCTGCTCCAACCCCACCACTCTCCGGGAAGCTCGATCCGCCCGACCCAGCAGAGCTTCCACTTGAAGGGGAACTAGATCCACCACCGCCACTTGTAGAAGATGGAAAACCGCCACCACCAATGGGAGAATCTTGATTTGAGAAACTCTGCCCATTGCCGATTGAATCCGTTGAAGCTTGGTAAGGCGGAGCATATCCAGTCGCAGAGGGATTGTAAGCCAAATTCATTGGAGCAGAACTATTGTCAGGCCCAGAACACCCACCAGCTTTTGCTCTTTCGGCAAAAATGGCATGGGCAGGAACCCCTCCGGAACCAGATCCATTCTTATTTACATAAAAAGTCTCGTAATTCTTTCCGTTTGAAGAAAGTGGAATGTCAATGTAGTCATTACCAGCTTTTTTTCTATTGCTAGCAACATCTGCGGAAGCATTATCAGTAGAAAACCCGGTAATGTTGGATCCTGCAATAACATTGCGAAGCGCTCTCTCGAACATCGAAGGATTCCGAGCTGGAGAATTTAGCTTGCTAAGTGTGGCATGGGGATAATAATTGTTCGTCAGAGTTTGCCTTAAGGGCTTGCCAGTTGCCATCGCTCTATTGAACACAGTTTCCATATATCCTTGCACGGCCATCTCACTAGAGGTTCCTACTTCGGCTTGAGTAGAAGCATAAAGAAGAGCCACCAAGCCCGGGTCATTAGCAGTTTCACCACTAAACCAATCCCGCCTTGAAGACATTTGACCGTTTTTTGTTGGAACAACTCTCGCGCCACAGCGTTTACAAAAAGCTTCTGCGCTCAGAGCCTGGGCAGATGTTTGACAATCTAGCTCGCTAGAAATGCTAGGAGCCATCGCCTCTGAAGCCCCCTGACCGTTCATAACATGGGGAGCGACCACAGCAAAAGAAACGTTTTCAATAAACACGCTCACGAAGAGAATCATAGAAAAGCGGATAGCAAAATTTTGCCAAATAGCGACCATAATTAAAGACTAACCCGCTTAATAAAATTTAACGTTAAATCTCAGTTAAGATAAATTTAAAGTTGGGTTAAGGAGTCTAGTGCCACCCCCATTCCACCTGCCACTTCAAAACCAATATCTTCCACCTATTTCAAAAGAGCGCCCAAATCATCGAAGCCGTTGTCAATGGCAATTTCGTAGGCCGTCTGACCTCTTAAGTTTTTGAGCCCCTTTACTGCTCCAGAAGACAACAACAGACGGGCAATATCGGAGTTCCCTACTTGAGCGCAAATCATGAGTGAAGTCAGCTGTCCTCTTCTAATTTGAAAATTAGGGTTCGCATTCAAAGTCAGAAGCAAAGACACTGTTTCCAAAGACTGATCAGAAACCGACAGAATCAAGGCTGTCTTTCCAGTTTCATTTTCTTGATCAACATCAAAGTTTAACTCCTTAATACAATAGCGAACAATCCCTACCTTCCGCTGAGATACCGCCATAAAGAAAGACTGAGAAACTTCTTCCGAACTTGGGTCGGTCCCATTGAGAAGATGAAGCACTAATAGGCTGTTCTTTCTTTCAGCTAAATCCAATGGAGTTAGATTCTGCAAATTTCTAAGAGTAGCATTCGCGCGCTCTTCAAGCAGAAAGTGGACAATCTCGAGTTGGTCCCACTCAATGGCCTCGTGTAACAGCGTATTCCCGCCATCATTCAATTGATTAATATCTACACCCCGCGCGAGCAACGAGTCCAAAAGCTCTAAATCTCCCACACGGATCGCATTAAAGGCTTCTTCCTCAGCTGTTAAAGAAAATCGATTTGAAGAAGAGGCACCGTCGCTACCCTCGTTCAAATTGAAATTGGTGCAAGCCATACAAGATAAAAGCAAAAGTCCACACAAAAACTTTGTCATTAATCGTAACTCCTCAACGAAGCATAGCAGGACCTCCAAAAGGAAGGTCCTGCTATGCTTACAAAATAAAGCAACTTTAAAGGCTTAGTTCTTTGCTTCAGTCGTCCAACCTTTGGTCCAATCTTTATCAGAAGATTTAATTGCACCTACAAAGTTTACTTCCTCAAAAAACAAGTCGTCGAAGATCTCGCCCGGCATTTCTACAGGGTCTAACGCTGGAGACTTCTCAGATGGAACAAGATCTTTGAGCATTGGATTAGCCATTCTATTGCCTTTTCTAGCAAGAAAATCACCTTCCAAGTCAAAACTTGAAGAAAAATTCACACCACAATTAATGATGTTATTTTGAAAATCAATTCCATCAAGATCGCCTGCATCTTGAACTGAGATACAAGCCTTTTTAAAACCAGTCACAATGCTATTGTAAATTTTTGCACCGGTACCTGCTCGTAGCAACATTCCATCCCCACCTTTTAAAGCAGCACCAGACTGGCCTACCAAAGTTACGTTTGAAATAGTTGGTTGTGATCTTGGAGTAGCTCCGTGGTTCTTACCAAGGTTATCAGCTTCTATCCCATTGTTTCCTTGATCATCATATTGCTTAATAACAACAAATTGAGCTTTCCCCTTCCAACCACTGGTCCAATCCAAAGAGTCATCCTTATTTCCAGTCAAATAAACATACTTAACATTAACTGTGCCACCAAAGAATTCGACACCATCGTCAGCATTCATATGAACTTGGATGTATTCAACTTTAGTTCCAGATCCAACACCCTGAAAGGCAATGCCGTTCAACTCATTTTCAGGGGTGATTTCATAGCCAGCAAATTCAACTACAACGTAGCGAAGGACTCCGCTATTATCATTCGCTTGATTCCCGCCGTACACCCCAGTGCCACCTTCACCTTCAGCTTCACAAATTCCAGCACCCTCAGGGCAACTATTGATTGGAGCATTTCCGTTAATAATTAGACCACCCCAGCTTCCCCGAGTGCGCCCACTTTGCTTAGCAGTAGTCATCACAATTGGTTTCTGTTTTGTTCCATTGGCATTAATTTTAGAGCCGCGAGTGATCACCAGGAAGTCACGTCCAGATTCTCCCATAACCTTGGTGCCCGCTTGAATCGTTAGAGTTGAATTGTTTTTATTATCGTTACCAATAAAAACTCCGCCTTGAAGAACGTAAACATTGTTTGAACTTAGAACTAGGTCTTGAGTGTAACGACCCTTCAAAGCACATGCCAACTTCCCGTCAACATTTCCTACCTTCTCAGTTCCTGCGGGACAGGCAGCATGAGCGGCAGCGCCATAAGCTAAAGCTGTAACAGCTAAAACTGAATTTAGTAATTTTTTAGATTCGATCATTTGATTCCTCCTTAAGAAATTCAAGCTACAGAGTTGGTCTCTGCGACTGAAGCCAGTCCTATAAACCCCACTAAGAAGAGTCGAAATAGAAAACGATTTGAATAACTTTGTAGAACGCGTTGTGTAGAAGAAGGTTTAAAACTTTAAAGAGTAGCCCATGGAGACTTCTAAGCCAGATCTACTCTCATAGGTAGTCTCTTCTCCCTGAACAATCTTCACTCTTTGATTCAACAAGTTCTTTAATTTGAATTTAATTAGACTACGTTTAGACAACTTCAAACCGCTCACAAAATCCAATTGATGAAATGGCCGCTCATAGCTATCTGGAGCACCTAACACTCCCACTCTAGCAATCCGTTTCCCAAAAACGTTGTATACGAAGGCAGCTGTGTAGGCCTGAGAAGGAGATTCATATTCGAAAGTTGCGTTAATTAGATAAGGAGATTGTCCTTGCAGAGGTCGCTTCTCGTTTGTTTGAACACCAACCGAAGAAGGATCTAAAGTTATCTCTGAGAAAATATAAGAATAATTACCCGAAAATGCAAAGGACCTGCCCCAATAACCCAAAAAAGCAAAATCCTTTCTCAGCTCAAACTCAATCCCTAAATTCTTAGCTTCTTGGGCGTTCTCGTAGCTCATTACGACTTCTGTGCTTGGCTTAAAAACAACCTCAATAGGCTTTTCGAATTCCTTATAAAAGACTCCGAACGAAATCAGCTGACGTCTAGCAAAAAACCATTCCACTCGCGCGTCATAATTATCAATGATCGTCGCTTTCAGCTGAGAATTCCCAACTGTTTCAATATCATTTTCATCATCAGTGGAAGCAGCCGTTGATAACTCTCGAAAGTCAGGGCGTGACAACGTTCTTGAGGCACTTGCACGTAGGAAAAAATCTCCTACGAAGTTCCAACTAAGAGCACTCGCCGGTAAGCCGTGTCTAGTGATCAAGGAAGCTCTAGTAGGAGCATTGTCAGGGTTAAAAAGCTCATAAGTTAGAACCTCTTGCTCAGACTCTTCATAACGAAGTCCACCCATAAGGCTAAATCGATCTGTAAAATTCAACTCCAACATTCCATACAATGCATCCAAACGTTGATCGGCCGAGTACGAGTCCGTTGCCCGAGTAGACTCTTGGATTTGAAACCCATCAGGAGCAATATTCTCAGGTTGTAAGATATCTTCTAAAGGGTTGCGGGTTAAAGAGGGGTCCACATTGGTTCTACGATCGACGAATGAGAATCGTCTTAAAACAGAAGATCTATTGCGATTAGTAAAAGCCGTCCCCGTCTTGAAAGTAGAACTAAACCAACTACTCCACAAAATCGGTAGGGTAACATCAACGCCAAAGTCATCGTTTCGATCTCTTAGCTCACTCCAGATACGTTGATTGCCATCGGTTCTAGTGGAAAAAACCCACTCGTCATTTTCAAGATCATAACGATACTCTCTCTTGTCTGGCTCTTCTCTATTGGCTACGGCCACCATGTAACGCCAATTAAGAGTTAGATTGTTTAAATAAGAAAAGGTATTCGCTCCCTTGACTTGAACCCCTTTCATTTCCCGCTCCTCCCAAGTCAACATTGTTTGTCTTGTTTGGGAGTCAATGTCTTGAGTGTACCCCTCTCGGAGTTCCGTGGTGTTCTGGGTTTTTCTCGTGATAAAAGCGAAAGCATCAACTTTATGTTTTCGATACAACTCAATTCCGGTTGATAAGGACGCATTAAGATCAATCTCATTGTCAGACCCATTGTAGGTGTAATCATTTGTTTCTGTAAGTTCGCCATCGGATCCAACTGTGTAATCTATCCTTCTTCGCTTAATTTTATCCCAAGAGTTTTCATAACCCAAACTAGAAAGAAATCCAGCTTTGATGTTCTTAGATCTAAAACTAGTTCCACCGTTCACCGACATTCCTGCGCCAGGTGGCAATACTTTTTTTTGTGTTCCATAATTGGAGCTGAACGCCTCTCCCAATTTCTCTAAGTCTTCACCAGAAAAGCCCTTATCATAGACTGAATTGTTCTCGCGCAGTTCTCGATTGCCACTGATAGCCTCATCCACCGTATCGGGCAACTGACGGCTACCATCATCAAAACCAAGAAAATCCCACTTTCCACCTTTATGCCGATCAACTTCATCAACAACGTCACCAACTACCCCATTTGCGGAGACCCCGGCTTCAAACTGAAAAGCATCCGGCAATCCCTTCGTTCTTACCTGAATGGAACCACCACCAAATTCGCCAGGCAGGTCTGGGGAATAACTCTTTTGAATGGATATACTTTCAACAATCGAAGTGGGAAACAGATCCAATGGAACAACTCGTCTCCTTGGGTCAGGACTTGGTAGGCCTGCGCCATTAAGAAGAGTGCTAGAATAGCGTTCGCCTAGACCACGAACGTAGATGAACTTCCCACCAACAAGGCTCAATCCAGTAACCCTTCTCAAAGCTGAAGCTGCGTTAGAATCCCCAGATTTTGAAAACTGCTCTGCCCCTATTGAGTCCGACACTTGATTATTTCCTCTTCTCTCATCGAGCAGTGCCTCTAGCGAGCCTTTAAGCTTTGGAGCCGCAACAAGAACTTCCCCCATATCAATTGCTTTTGGAGATAATTTTACGAGAACGGGAGTTTCAAATCCAGGTCGAATATCAACCTCGGGTACACTTTGAAAGCTATAGTCAGCATGCAAAACATAGAGGTTGACCTTTCCAGCAACAAGACTGCCTTCAAATAGACCCTCCTCATCTGTGACAAGTGCTTCCTCCCTGCCTTGAATGTAGACCTTTGCATTGGCAATCGATCGCCCACTTTCAAAGGAAGTGATTCGACCAGAAAGCCTCCCCTGCTCTTTAGAGTCGGCAACTCCAGCCTGAGACACTCTCAGTTGTGGAGGAGAAAAAACCTCGACCCTAAACCTGTCCTCTATAGAGTCGTAAAAAATAAAATGTCTTAGATAGTGACCTGAAAGAATATCTACTTCAAATTCGAAAGTCTTCTTATTCCAATCAATTTTCACCTTCTTTTGGCCAACTCCAGCAGGATCAAAGTAAACTGAGTAAAGTTGGTCGCTACTTTTACGGGCACTATCAAGATCAACTTTAAAGTCGTTCTGCGGGTAGCCATCTTTAAAAAGAAGTACTTCATATAAAGAGGAGCCAAAGACATGCATTGAAAACAAAGTAAACAAAAAAACTAATCGTAACATTGGGGTAATCCCGCACGGCAAACTTCGACAAACTCTCTCAACTGAGCAACCCGATAGAGCATCTTTGAGTCCTGAATTTGAGACAACTGCCGATCAGCTTCGACGAACTTTCCTGATTTCAGATGCGAAAAAGCCAATGCAAACCGAAGTTCAGCGTTCTCCAGTACTCCATAGGACTTAAGCTGTGGAGCTAACGCACTCAACGAGCTGTATTGTCGAAGCATCATCTTATTGGCAATCGCGTCTTCCAGCTTCTCATTGTAGTTTTCAATTCTGGAATTCCAAAACTCTGCACTGATTGGGCGATTCGTATACTTGAAGTACTCCGACACCTTCTTGCTAAACTTGGGTGATAGAGCCGCCAAATCGCTAAGGGGTAAAGAAACACCAAAACTAGAGGCTTGAGCCAAATAGTTCTTAGTTAAAGCACCCTTCACTTTGATCGAAGTTGAAAATTTAAGATTTGAGGCCTCTAAGATGATCGCTTTAACTCGCCTAAATTTATCACCCTCTGCCATAGACAAGAGTCTTAAAACGCTAAACTCATCGACCGCGAAGAGAACAGCTCCGAGGCTTTCCTGTTTGAACAAATCAGACAACTCCAACTTAGCGGCCAACAGAGCTCGCAAGTAAAAAAAATTAAAGCTAGGCTTGAGGTTCTCGATCATCCAAGCCCTCATTGCCCATGCCGCCTGTAATTCATCATTTTGAATTAAACATCGAAAAGAAAAAAGAGCACTTTCTTGTCTAGAGACATCCTTTGAATGTTCCTTCAATTTGGAGCAAAGAGATTCAAAATCACCCATCTCCTCCAAACTTGAAAACAGAAGCAAGAGGGCTTCGCTGGAAAGCCTCTCCTCTAAAGACAAAACAGCATCAGCCTTGGCCTGGGTGAAGTTTCTTTTATGAAAAGCCAAGGAAGAGCGAACTCGGTAAAATCGAGCCCGCTCAACATAAGGAGAGTCTAAATCAACCAATCTTAACTCGGATTCAGATTCACCAATTCGCCCCTTTTTCAAAAGGGCATCAGCCGCTCCTAAATGATCAAACCCGGGCATTGCCCTCAAATGAAAGACAAGCAAAAGAAAAGCAATGAACAATCTCACTGCAGACTGAACCTTATTGTTTTCTGAGCCCAAACTTCTACATTTTTTCCAGCTTTCTTCGCTGGAAAAAATGACCACTGCCTTACAGCCTCTACTGCACTATCATCAAAAACCCCAGGAGGAATTGCCTCTAGGACTTGTGCACTCTTCACGCTCCCATTCTCATCAATAAGAAGATTTAAAACAACATGCCCCTCCACCCCTTTTTTCTTAGCGGCAGCGGGGTAGCGAGCTTCAATCACTCTTTTCTGATTAGGAGCTGACTCTAAGCCCAGAGATTTTAATGAATCATCTTCAGAGTCTTCTAAAAGGCCATCGAATACCGACAAATCAAAACTTGATGACCCCAACGAGCTCAGCCCTGACAACAAAGATTGCATAGCTTTAGGTTTAGATCTTGGCTTCCTTTGCTTTGTGATCTTTGGACTTTTAGAGAGCTTTTTTACAGAATCTATTTTAACTCCGGAAGAAACCGTTCTGCGCACTGCCGGAGCAATAAGGAAGTTAAGAGAGAATAAGAAGCTTAAAATACAAAGACTACCGATAACAGAAACAAGCAAGCTTTTACGTCTGGTTTCTTTCAAGTAGCTATCCCCCACCCGCCTCTTGCTCGGTGGCAACACCAACATCCTCGGCTCCCGCTAAACGAGCTTGATCCACAACCTGGACCAAAGTGGAAGCTTGCACACTTTCGTCGGTGACAACCAATACAGATTTAGTATTCTGAGATCGGAGCATCTCTCGAAGCTTCCCTTGAAGACTCCAAGTCCTAACCGGAAAGTCATCCACATAAACCATTTGCTTGGAGTCAATAAAAATACGAAGGGATTTGGAACTCGCTTTAGTAGAGGACTGAGCACCTGGTCGCTTCAGTTCTAAGCTCATGTCCTTCACGAAGGTGCTCGTAACCATAAAAAAGATGAGGAGAATGAAAACCATATCTATTAGTGGAGACATATCAACATCAAAACTAGTCTCACCAGACTTTCTACGGCTCATAAGAAACTCCCATTGATTTGAAAACAAAAAGCAGCCGTCTATCCAATAGTTTTGCGATGAAAATTCCTGGAACCGCGACCACCAACCCCATCTGAGTGGTGATCAATGCTTTTGAAATACCATCAGACAAGGAGCTAGCCTGTGCAGTTTGGGCGCTTGCCATAAAGTCAAAAGTCTCAATCATACCAACCACCGTCCCAAACAGCCCCACCAAGGGAGCCAACTTCACAGTGGTAAGAAGTGGATTGCGAAGGTAAGAAAAAAGAATTTTTGGAGTCAGGCCTTCAGCAAGCAGATTCTCACTTTGTTGGGTTAAAAGATTTCTAGTTAGAAAAAACCTTTCCGCAATACAAAACCATTGAACCAATAATAGAACAATTAATAAAATGAGGACCGGTCCACCAGAAAGAAGATATTCAAGGCATCGATCAAACCAAGCCATGAGACTCCATTAGAGACATTTTATTTGACATAATTTCTTGTGCCGGCGGATTCGTGCTCCCTGGAAGCTCTCTAAAATGTAGAAGCAAACGAATCACATAGGCCTCTACCTTATCTTTTGTAGACTCCGACCAAGCATTGAGCATTTGTCCCATTAGAATCACTGGAATCGCCGTCAGCAGTCCCATCTTTGTTGTTAGTAAAGCTTCTGAGATTCCGCCAGATAGCAATCGTGGGTCTCCAGTGCCGTGCTCAGTAATGATGTCAAAAGTTGATATCATACCAGTGACGGTACCCAATAAGCCTAAAAGAGGAGCAATAGCAGCTACAACCGGTAGCATCGTTGAGAAGCGATCAAAGCGTGACAACTCTGATAAGGAAGCCTCATCAACAGCAGCATCTAACTCAGCAGAATCACGCGCCGCAAATGCTGTCACCTTCATCGCATACTGGGCCGTTGGAGAGGCAATTAGACGCAATGACTTTAAAAGATCTTCGCGCTTTAAATCTGTATCCAAAGCTTTTTGAAATAGCTGGACTTCCTCCTTGTTTGAAGAGTAACGAAGCACAACGTAAAAGCGAGTAACGAGCAAGACTACCGCAAAGCCGCAAAGGAAAAAAATAACCCAGCCCACGGCCCCACCCTTTTCCCAATGATAGACAAGGCCCTTCTCAGGTGTTTTCAGTATATTGCTTTCTAAACTGTCATAAAGAAAAATGGGATAGATTTTTGCTCGATTAGAAACAACTTGAGCTTTCCAAAGCTTCAGGTTCCCTCCACCAGCAGGGGCTAACGGCCCAGAGTAAGCATCTCCCAAAGCAACAGACGCCACCTCACCAACATGTAGCACTTCAGACTGAACCTTCTCCCCAAGCTCATTGAAAAAATCTGTCTTGCGGACTTCTAATTTAGCGGAGTTCTCTAGCTTTTTAACTGACTCTGCAAACAAGGCGATAAAGCTTTCCCCGCTGGGAACATCCAGCTTAGAAACGATGTCGCCCCCGACAGATAACTTTGCTTGATCAAAGAGGCTTTGCTTTAAGCTAGCAAAATCTTGAGAAGCGGAAAGCTGGTCTTCCGACATCTTAAAGCTGCGTTCCAAAGAATCTACCTCTTTGCTCAACTTCAATATATTGGTCTGAGTAACTAGATTAGCAGCACCGAGCGCATCAAGATTCCTTTGTTTAGAATTAGAAAAGGCCTTTAATTGCCGGGTCAACTCTCGTTTTTGAGCACTCAAATAGGCAATCTCTTTTTGATACGCAGACTCGAGATCTGCGTTGTTAGATTGTGAATACACCCAAGAGGAAAGTAGAAGCGCACCTAAGACAATTTTTCTCATAGTGATATTCCTGTATTCATACTGTTTAGAGGGAGAGAAAACTCTCCAAAACGCTTTGAGTTTCGAAAGGAATCAAATACTTTTTCAATCTCTGCGCTCGCTAGAGATTCGGCCCGAACCCAAACCCAACGACCTCGATTGTTCTGGCTGTATCCATAAAACTCCTTATTCACATTAAACAAAGCACCTACATTTCCTAAATTTATTACTTCAGCTAAATAGCTTTCGTCATTCACTTCAATTTCTTGTTGTTGAAGTGAATTTTGACGCGACAAACGTAGCTCGTCTTCAAACAAGCTCCATAGCAAAGGCAAACCTTGCTCGGCACTTAACTCTTTAGCTTTTAGCTTTGCACGAAAGTCTCCAATCGCCTTGAGGCGATCAGCCCTCTGAAACAAGGTCGAGCTGGTAACGTAGTTTGCGAGTTGATTCGAAGCTTCAAGAAGAACCGAAGCTAACTCATCACCCGATGAACTTTGCTTAAGCTGAACCTTTGTTGTAGCTAATCCATCAAGAACTTCTTTCTTTTTTAATTGTAAACGCTTGAGCTGCAAGTGCAGCTCAGACTCTTCAAGACTGAAAGCCTTTAGCCTTTGCCTGTATAGGTCTTCTTTGTCAGTTAATTCAGAGCGAATAGACTCAACCTCTTCCCGCAAAGTAGCCAGAGCCTCTGCCTTATCGACCAAATTGTTGGAAAATGATGAGTAACTAATAAAAGCAAAGAAAATTAAAAAATAGACCCTCGCCATAATCGGCAAAAAACTCGGAAGCACGACCAGAGTCAAATTTGCTTTTGATGAGAGGCTGCACTGCGCCGGAATACTCCAATCGTTAGTCGGTGGGTGAAGACTAGAAAATAGAACTTGGGAAACAAATCATCAGCAAAAATCAGAAAATGAGTTAAATTACTGTTAAGAATCAACTTTATTTTCCGGAAATTGATTCTTTCTGGTTAGACTAACAGAATCTTCACGGGCTAAAGCCTATAGCGTAGACGATAATAATGCATATGGTCTGTACGTTGTTAGGACGTTCTATGGCATCAGGCCGATGCAAAGCCTTACTCCTTTACATCACAGTAGTGATCTTGTCTTCGTGTACCCAAATCGCGGTAAACGATACCGAGAGCAGTAGCACAACGGGTGCAAGCACCGACACAACAGCTCCTTCGTTAACAATTGTCCAAGCAAGCGGTCAGGCCGACCCAGCAAGCTCGCTACCTGTTTCATTTACAGTCACCCTTTCTGAAGAAGTCGGAAACAGCACCTTAACAACTGCCGATATCACTCAAAACGGAACCGCTAGTGGAATCACCTGGACTTTGACTGGAAGTGGAACGGCCTACACCCTTAAAGCTACAGCCGTGAGCACAAGCGGAACGATTGTTCCCACGATTGCAGCGGCACGCTTTACTGACGCCGCTGGAAATTCCAACAAAGCCTCTACCTCTACGGATAACTCTGTAACCTATAGCGACACGGCGGCCCCTACAGTGACCACTCTTTCGCCAGCCGACAACGGAAGCAATGTTAGCACAGGCGCCAGCCTTACTATCACTTTCAACGAAAAGGTAGATGCTGAAAGCGGCAACATTGTTATATATAGAACAAGTGACGATGGTGTCTTTGAATCCATACCTGTCGGCGATGCCCGAGTCAGTGGCTCCGGGACAAAAGTAATCACAATTGATCCAAGCGGCACCCTTGCCTATGGCACCTCTTACTATGTGCAAATTGCCAGCACTGCCTTTGATGACGGAAGCGGTAACTCCTATGCAGGAATTTCCAATAAGACCAGCTGGAACTTTACAACTACCGCAGCCCCAGACGTAACCGCCCCTACAGTTTCTACTCTTTCCCCAGCCGACAACTCCACCGCAGTTTCTGCTAGCACGAACCTTGTCATCACCTTTGATGAAAACGTAGATGCAGAAAGTGGCAACATTGTTATCTACCGATCGAGTGATGACGCTGTCTTTGAAACCATTCCAGTCGGCGATGCTCGGATTACTGGAACAGGAACAAGCATCATTACAGTTAACCCAACAGGCACTCTTGCCAGTAACACTGAATACTACCTGCAAATTGCCGCAACAGCATTTGATGACACTAGCGGAAATTCTTACGCAGGAATTTCAAACACTACAAGCTGGAGCTTTACGACAGCAGACACGACCAACCCAGCAACTTCCACCCTATCTCCAGCCGACAACGCAACAAGCGTTTCGGCGATCGCAAACCTTGTGATCACTTTCGATGAAAACGTAGATGTAGAGAGTGGCAACATTGTCATCTACCGATCTAGCGATGACGCTGTCTTTGAAACCATTCCAGTCGGTGATGCGCGCGTAACAGGAACTGGCACAACTACCATTACGATCAACCCAACGGGCACGCTAGCCAGCAACACTGAATACTACGTGCAAATTGCTACGACCGCCTTTGATGATGCTAGCGGCAATTCCTACGCAGGAATCTCAGACACGACAAGCTGGACCTTTACGACTGCTGCAGGATCTGATGTCACTGCACCTTCTATGAGCACGCTTAGCCCAGCCGACAATTCAACCTCGGTTTCTAACACTCCCAATCTGGTCATAACCTTCGATGAAGCCGTGGATACCGAAAGCGGAAACATTGTTGTTTACAAAAGCTCAGACGATAGCGTTATCGCAACCGTTGATGTAACCGATACTGGACTTGTTTCAGGAACGGGAACAACCTCAATTACCATCGATATGGGTGTGATTTTGAGCGATAGTACTGAGTACTATGTTCTTGTTGATGCTTCAGCTTTCGATGACGCCTCAGGCAACTCTTATGCTGGAATATCTTCAACCACTGCCTGGAGTTTCACCACAGGTGATTCAACAAATCCTACTGTTTCAACACTTTCGCCGGCAGATAATGCCACAGGCGTGAGCGAAATTGCCAATCTTGTGATTACCTTTGATGAGGCGGTGGATGTAGAAACTGGCAACATCTATATATATGATAGTGATGACACCTTGATTGAAACCATTGATGTCACTAGCGGACAGATCACAGGCACTGGCACAACTACCATCACTATCAACCCCTCAGTTACACTTGAGTCTAGCAAAGGACACTATATTCAAATCAATGCAACTGCCTTTGACGACACAAGCGGCAATTCATTTGCTGGCATAAACGACACCACTACCTGGAGCTTCACCACAGGCGTGTCGGCCACTCCGATCGTGACTACGCTTAACCCTGCCGATGATGCCATGAGTGTAAGTGAGAACGCCAATCTTGAGATCACCTTCAATCGAGATGTTGATGTAGAAACGGGCAACATTTATATCTATGACAGCGATAATGATCTGATTGAAACTATAGACGTGACAAGTGGTCAAGTTACAGGAAGTGGATCAACCACGATCACCATCGACCCAACTTATCCTCTCGAAAACTCGAAGGGACACTATATTCAAATCGATGCCACAGCTTTTGACGACACAAGCGGCAATTCATTTGTTGGCATAAACGACACCACTACTTGGAGCTTCACGACCGGAAATGAAGTCGCCCCCGAGGCCATCTCGTATAGCCCGGCCGATGACAGCACCGGCGTAAGTTTGGACACAAATCTTGTCATAACCTTCCATGAGGCTGCCCTGGCTGACATAGGAAACATTGAAATCTATGACTCTGACAACTCCTTGATTGAAACCATTGATGTCTCTAGCGGGCAGGTTTCGGGTTCAGGAACCAACACCATAACGATTAATCCGAGCACAACTTTAGAAGCCTCAAAGGGGCACTATATTCAAATAGACTCAGGCGCCTTCAGGGATTCAAACAACAATTACTATGCCGGCCTAAGCGATAACACGACCTGGAGCTTTACAACTGGAACGGGGGCTGACGTAACAAACCCGACAGTTTCGTCCCTTTCGCCAGCCGATAACGCCACTGGTGTATCAACGACAGCAAATTTAGTAATTACATTCGACGAGTTCGTAAATACAGGCTCTGGAAACATTGTGATTTATCGCACGTCTGACAACAACGTAATGGAAACCATCGACGTCACTTCTGGGCAGGTAACAGGACATACGGGCGGAGCAGAGGTTACCATCAACCCCTCAATCACCTTAGCCAACAACACAGAATACTATGTGCTTATAGACGCTACAGCTTTTGATGATGATGCTGGCAACTCTTTTGCAGGCATCTCTTCAACAACTTACTGGAGCTTTAACACTACAGATACAGTTCAGCCAAGCATATCATCTGTCTACCCTGCAGATGATTCTATAGGAATTTCTCCGATCACTAATCTTGTAATCACAGCCGATGAACCCATTCAACTTAGTGGTAGTGGTAGTGTCGATCTATACAGACTTTCAGACTACAGTTTCGTAGAAACTATGACTGTCGCCAATGGAAAAATTTCTAAGACAGGGGCCACCGAGCTTACCATCAATCCTTCAACTACCTTAGCAGATAGCACTGCCTATTACCTGTACGTTGATGACGGTCTTTTTGATGATTTTGAGAACAACCCGAACCTCGGAATTGATGACAGTACCGTTTGGAATTTCACGACAGCGGCGGCCGACGCAACTAAACCCGATGTAACAATCAACGAGAACTCGGGCCAAGTGGACCCAGCGAACTCTTTACCGGTAATTTTTGATGTGGTCTTTAGCGAAGAAATTGACCCGAGCACTTTTACAATAGCTGACATCACTCAAAACGGCACAGCTAGCGGAATTACTTGGACCATCACTGACTCGGGTGATGCAACAACCTTCACCCTTCGAGCAACTGTGGTGACAGGAGCCGGAACCCTACAACCTTCCATTGCGGCGGGTGTGGTTGATGATTTAGCGGGAAATACAAATACGATTTCGACTGCAACAGACAACACCGTAACTTATACTCCTGGCTCACGGACTATCACTCTAGACTCTACTGGGTGTAACGACACAACTGCAGCCATAGGCTCTGCTTCACCTCCATTCTGCACAGTGCAAGCTGCCGTAGATGAAGCCATTGCCGCCAACCCCTCTGGAACAAATCCTGTTGTGATTGAAGTCGCCAATGAAACTTTTGGGACAGCCATCGTTAGCACTAACTTTGGAACCAATGTTACTTGGCAGGCAATTTCAGGTTCACCAGTGATCACAAAAATTGACGCAAGTGGTTCCGATGGTGCCACTGGTGCCATCGCTCAACCCGGGACCGATGATGGATCTGGATGTGACAGCTCTAGCGGGGGAGGCACTGGCGAGAGTGGGACAAACGGATACAGCCTTAGCATCATTTCTGACGGCAATATTACCTTCACAACTATTGATAGTTCTGGTGGCAATGGCGGAGACGGGGGCGATTACACGATAGACTGCCAAGGATCTGATTTGTCTGGAGGCTCCGCTGGAGCAGCTGGTTCTGGCGGTACTCTGATCTTGGAGAATGTCATAGCAACCACGGTTACTGCCGTTGGTGGAACAGGGGGAAGCGCTGGCACCTGTATGGCAAGCTGCGGAAGCGCATCAAGTGGAGGGGTAGCTGCTGATATAACTCTAACAAATTCTACGGTCGTGACAGTTGACGCAAGTGCTGGATCCCCAGGTAGCGATGCAGGGATATTTTCAGGATTTGGAGCAGATGGTTCAAACATACATTTGAATTCCACTACTGTTACTGGAACATGCACCACAAATGCGTCGAGTGATAATCACATGAGTGGAAGCTGTTATTCCGCGGGAAAAATTTATGATGATGCGGGCGATTCCTCCTGCGGATCTACAAGTTGGAGCGGCATTTCCGATTGCCTCCCTCCAGAGTCAGCTTGGTTCGATGGGGCATACTGTGACGGGACAGATGTCATTACAGCCACAATCGACGATTCATGGGGAGTAAGCAATACTTACAGCATAAACTGGTCGGGCGGAAGTTCAGGTTGGTACACCTACTCTGATGATCAAGGCAGCACGGATCTTACATGGGAATCTGGCACCAGTTCCACATCCACCTCTTGGAGTTCTTTCGGTGGCTCGGGCACGCTAAACGTTATTGTAAGCGACTTTAAATGTAACAATATTACTTCAGGAACTGACTCGGCTGCATATTCTGACTAATGAACACCTAGTTAAGAGCATTTTGAAGATCTGATACCAAAGATTCAGAACTCTCAATTCCAACGGACAAACGTAAAAGCTGACTATCAATTCCAAGATGCTCTCGCATTTTCTCGGGGACCGAAGCATGGGTCATTTTCTCTGGGTGATTCACAAGAGACTCCACGCAACCAAGACTCTCGGCAAGGCGAAACATTCTCAGCTTAGCTAAGAATGTTTTTACATCCTCGTAATTGCCCTTAAGTTTAAAAGAAACAATTCCCGAAAAACCACGCATTTGCTCTTTCGCAATAGCATGTTGCGGATGAGACTCTAATCCTGGATAAAAAACCACGTCAACCTTTGGATGAGTTTCTAAGAATTCGGCCACGGCAAAAGCATTTTCTTCGTGTTTTTTCATTCTTATAGCGAGTGTCGACAGACTTCTGTGAAACAAATGACAATCCATTGGAGAAGGGATCGCCCCTGCTGCAAACTGCACGTATTTAAGAGATTGAAAAAGCTTGGGGTCATTAACCATCAAAGCTCCACCGATCAAATCGGAATGGCCACCAATGTATTTGGAACTGCTATGCAAAACAATACTAGCTCCTAGCTCCAACGGAGATTGAAACACAGGTGAAGCAAAGGTGTTATCCACCAAAAACTGGCAGTCTTTGCCTTTAAGCAATTTTGCTACACCAACAACATCGATGACTTTTAAAAGTGGATTTGTCGGAGACTCTACCCACACCAAACGAGTTTTTTCGTTTAATGCTGCAGCTACGTTATCGAGATTGGACATATCAACAAAGTGAAATTTTAGGTCATATTTGGCAAAAAGAGTGCGGAACATACGGCCTGTCCCACCGTAAACATCATCACACACAATGACTTCGGCACCTGGATCTAAAAGTTGTATCACGGCTTGTTCTGCCGCAAGGCCTGAGGAAAAGGCCAAACCATGTTGAGCAACCTCCACTGCAGCCAGAGCTTTTTCATAAGCCTCCCTGGTTGGATTGTCCGCACGAGAATAGTCGTAACCCAGGTGTTCGGCAGGAGCCTTTTGCTCATAGGTTGAAGCCGTATGAATGGGTTTGACCACCGCACCGGTCAACGGATCGGAGTCTTTAGCAGCATGAACACAAGTATCAAAGTCACGGCTTCTTATTGTCATAGGGGCAAACCTAGCAAGAAGCCGTTCAGATCGAAAGCCCCTAACGCGCCTGGTAGGCGAAAATATGCTTATGATTCTCTTCTAGAGTGTCGAAGAATACTCATAATGAAAATATCCCCAGTAAACCCCATGACCGGCTTTGGCATAGCTCAAACAAAACCTAAAAAACCGAAGGATAAAGCGCCTCAGAAGGACAAAAGCCCTTCAAAAGATCAAAGCAAAGACAAGAAACCTGGCAAGTAAAAACAACCGACTATCTTTTCACCGCGGATTGAAAGGTTTCTGGAAACTTCCGCTTGAGCACCAAAACGAGCAAAACTCCTGGAAGAGCAATCACCGAACAAAACACAAAAAATGGTGCGTAGCTTATCTTCTCAACCAAAACACCTGCGTATCCAGCAAACAAAGTTCGACTAATGGAAGCAAGGCTAGCGAATAAGGCGTATTGAGCCGCCGTAAAGTTTTTATTAGTTAAATGCCCCATAAAAGCGACCAATGCGGCAGTCCCCATTCCGGCGCTTAAGTCCTCGATGGCAACAACAAAACTAAGAGCTGGAATAGAGGCTCCTGTCATAGATAAGATCCCAAACAGCGCAGTGGATACAGATTGAAAAATTCCAAATATTAAAAGCGCCCAAAAATAGCCCAATCTAAAGAGAACAATGCCTCCCAAGAATAAGCCGACTAAAGTTGAAACAAAGCCAACCCCAGAAGTAACCTCAGCGATGATCTTATTAGAAAAGCCAAGGTCTACATAAAACGGACTCAGCATGGAGCCCCCCATGGCATCGCCTAACTTGTAGAACAAAATAAAAAAGAACACATAAGCAGCACCGGGCCGCCGGAAGAAATCAACAAAAGGCTCGATGATAAAGCTAGACAGCGATTTCTTTTCTAGATCTTGAGAAACTGGAGCTTTATCGGCCCACAAACTAGCAAACAGCCCCACCCCCATACAAAAAACTAAAATCCAAAAACTCTGTTGAAAACTTAGCCCCAGAGTATCCTTATCAACGGTCCACAAAGCAAAGCCGGAAGCAACCAACATTCCTATACGATAACCATAAACACTCAAGGCAGCCCCCACGCCTAGCTCTTCATCCGAGAGAATCTCTCGTCGATAGGCATCAACAGCAATGTCTTGAGTTGCTGAAAAAAAACAGAGAACCAAGGTAACAATTGCGATGTAAGTCAAAGAAACTTTTGGGTCAGCAAAAGTCATACTAGCAAAACCCGTCATCAATCCGAGTTGAGTTAGAATCATCCAACTTCGGCGACGCCCAAGCTTTGTTAGACTAAACTTATCGAGCAAAAAAGCCCACGCAAAATTAAAAGAGTAAAATGTGGTAATCCAAGAAAAGAATCCTATTGTCGATAACTCAATGCCTTCTCGTCTAAGCCAAATTTTTAAGGTCTTGTAAAAGACCATAATTGGCAAACCACTGGAAAACCCCAACAGAAATACGATTAGCATTCTCTTAGATTTCAAGGCCCGCAACAATTCCCCAAAGCTCTGTTTTTCGCTCATGGTGTTTAGTATGAATGCATAAACGCCATACTTCCAGACATAGGTAAGTGTTTTTAGGTAATTTTCCTTTAGAGTTATGACATTGGAGAGCTAGAGGGCTTGCACCTCTCCCCGTGCTCGCTTTGCTGCACTAAGGTCGAAACGCAATCCCTCTAGCTCTACGAATCCACACATCTTACTGAAAACGAGTCGTATTCACTTTAAATCTGATAAGAGGATAGCATTTCCCAACTAAGAAATAAGTTTTTCTATCAAAGGACCTGATATTCGAACAACACTTGGCTTAGGAATGTTCTTTCCTCCAAAAGGCCAATGGCTGCTTAGCCGATCTAAGCCCTGAGAACCGCTTCCAGGATGCTGAACCGAAACATAGATAGCTTTTTTCGAAGGACAAAAGCAAGGCCCAGTGAGTTCTGCATCAGGCGGAGCTGAGGCTATCTGAAAAACCCTACCTGCATCCAATCCAGAAGTGGGAACCACAAACAAGCCATTCCTTCTTGCGCTTGAATAAGGGCCCTTGCCCATAAGTTTTTCTGACACGTCATTGGTGACCCAAAGGTTACCCTTACTATCAAAGGCTACGTTATCGGGACAAAGCAAGCCTGAGGCCGAGCCTCCACTCACAAAAGTAGAAAACTTAAACTCTTCTGATTTGTGATCTCCGTTAGCGGGCACAAGCTTAGCTATTGAGCCATAAAAACGAAGTGCTTTCGCATTTCCAGTCAGCGAAACAAAGACAGAATTGTCTTTTGGATTAACCGCAATTCCCTCCGGTCTATCCAAAGGCGTGCCCCCAACAAGTCGAGCCGCTTCGCGAGCGTAAATCATAACCTCTAATTGACTAGCAAAAGCTTCCTTTAGCTTTTTTGATTTTTCTCTTAGTAAAGGAATCCACTTTTCATTCTTAGTATCGGCCACAAACAAGGTTCCGGAATCGAGATTCGTTTTTGAATCAGAAACAAACTTAAAAATACAAGCGTCTTCTCGATCATCGCCCATATAGACGACTGGCGTGCCATCTTTGGCTCGAACGACAAAAGCGCCTTCGTGCAAAAAACGACCCATGGAGGTGTGCTTCTTAGCCTTCCCCGTCATTGGGTCTACTTCTACAACCCAACCATAATGCTCTGGCTGAAACTTAAAATGCTTGGTCCAACCATAACTATCTTCTTCCTTTTGAAACTTTCCATTCTCGAGCGCGTAATCTCCAACACAATCATCGTAATTTTCTTCGCAAGTTAAGAAAGTTTTCCATGGAGTAACCCCTCCAGAGCAATTGGCCAAGGTGCCTTCTGCAACGTTAGAGCCTTTGACCTTAACGTTGGCCGCAAAGGGTATCTTAGAAAACGAATCGATACGCTTGTTGAGGCGGTGCCCTTTAACCGGGTTAAACTTGCCTTCCTTGTCTTTTTCAAAAACCACAACAGATACGCCGACCTCTTGGCGCTCTTTCTTTGCTTGCTCCAAAGTAGGTGAATTGCCCTTTCTTCCACTCACTAGCAAAGTGCTCACACTTTCATGATTAACCATGAAAACGCTTTGTGCGGAGGAAAGCGAAATCTCACCGATAAAATCATTATTATATCCAAAGTGTCTGCCATCAGGAAAGATTTCATCCTCATAGCTCAGCACTCGCTCCCAAAGCACACCGGCCGCCGTGTGCAAAGTGTCTTTTGAATTTGCTAACGATCTACTCAGCCCATCAAAAGGACCGGACTCCGCCCAAAGTAGTCGAGACAGGCTCATTGGCATTAAAACCGCGGAACTAGCCACAAGACCGCTTTGACCCAAAAACTTTAAAAACTCTCTTCGACTCCACTCGTGCTTCATAAATAGTCTCGAATAGATAGCGCCAACAGAGCCGGTGGTATAGGTAGAATTTGATTAGATAACAGTTTCAGAAATAGGGACGTTGCCCCTCCAAAAAAGCCAATAAAAACGCTCAAAAAGTATCCTGGAACCGAGAGGAGAGGCCGCGGAGCCAGGTGCGTTGTTTTTTGGCTAGCTGGCGGTGGGCGATAAGAACTTCTTGGCGGCATTCTTCAAAACTTGTTTGGCCTGCAAGGTGTCGGACGACTTGTTCGTAGCCGATGGTTTTTAAGCCCCAGCTTTCGTCAGAAAATTCTTTGCGAAGGTTTTTCACCTCTTCTATCCAGCCGCTCTCGAACATTTGGTCGATTCGAGTCAGGTAGTGGCTATCCGGCGCAACTTTAGTGGCATTTAGAACTAAGGTTTGAGTATCGCTATCGAAAGGAGCATTGTTCGAATTTTTTAAGTCGGCCAAGGACAAACCTTGCCTTAAGATCAGATCAGCATAACGATGAACACGGTATTCGTCATTGGGATGAATCCACTCTCCAATATCAGGCTCTTTTTTTCTTAGTTGCTCAAAAACCTCTTCTAGCTTTTGAGCCATTAACTGCTGCAAGTAACTCTCATCACTAGCCGCTCCTGGGGCTGGTCCATCCACGAGCATTCTTTCATAGAAAAAACTGCCACCTACAAAAATAACAGGGTGACATGCTTCAAGAGCTTTTAAAACATCCTCCTTTAGAACCTTTAAATAATCCGACGCTGTTAAGCGCTCTCCACAGGAAACTAAATCCAAACCTAACCATTGATAATTTTCTCGCTCCGCCCCCGATGGTTTAGCCGAGCCAATGTCTAATTTCTGATACACAGCCACCGCATCAACACTCACAAGGATAGCTGGTTTCAAACCCTTTTCCACACAGGCATCAGCCAGACTTAAAGCTAAAGCCGTTTTACCCGAAGCCGTCGGCCCCAAGACAGAAAGAATTTTCTTTCCCGGCTGCCATTCTTGTTGGGTTGAAATTATTTCTCTCACAAAAGACCTAACGATGAAACATGTCTTCGATCTGTTGATGGGACATCAAAATCCAAACGGGCCGACCATGAGGACAAAAAGCACCCCAGTCCACTGCATCCAAATCATGCATGAGCGCTTTTATTTGTTCATGTTTCAAACGCTGCCCCCGCCGAATACTTCCATGACAAGCCAGGCTAGCTGCTATCTTAGATTCAATCTGCAATCTAAGAGCATCCAAACTAAGAGAGTCTTCGACTCGCTCAAAAAGATCTTCGAGCAATTCTTCCCACTTAATTTTTCGATCGCTTTCAGGCAAAGCAATGAATTCAATTTCATCGTCTTTCAGGTGGTCAATGTCAGAACACTCAAAAGCAAAGGTTTCTAAAACTTCAACCAGCTCGTCGCGATAGTCACTCACGGCCATTGGCAACTTTATTTTAATAGGCAAAAGCAAAGGCTTCGGCCGAAGCAAATCCTGTTCTTCTAGTATTCGCTCGTAATTGATACGCTCATGAGCTGCGTGTTGATCCACCAAAACAAGTCCATGCTTGGACTCCAACACCAACCAACTAGCACCCGCTTCCCCAACAATATTTAACTCTGCAAACTTAAACGGGGGAGCCGATATATTCCTTCTCTCAGGCACGGCTACCGCTCGCCTACCTTCGATAGGCCACATAAGCTCTTCTCTTTCATACGAGGCATCGTCTTGGGACTCTTCTTCTTTTTGAAGGTTTGAAAAGTTTGAATCGCGATCAAAAATAGAGTCTTGTGAAGCTTGTCTGCGATTAGCCAGAGCCTCTTGAAAGACATTACTTCCTATATTCTTCAGCAAACCTGACTGAGTCGGCATGTTCACAAAGCCCGAATCGGTAGGCATCGTTTTTAAATCCAGATGAGGGCGCAAAACTCTATACGCTACAGAAGCCAAACTAAAGCCCTTTGGCCAACGAAGCTCTTTCTTTTGCGGGTGAATATTCACATCTACTAAACTTGGGTCAACGTGCGCATCAATCCACACAGCAGGAAAACAACCCACCTCTATCAAACCCGTATAAGCTTCACGTAAAGCATAACTCAGTCGTTTATCTTGCACATAGCGACCATTCACAAATAAATGAATGTTTTTTTGCGTGCGGTAAGAAACGGGAGCGCGAGCGGCAATCATCGAGATACGATCCACTTCGGGAACAGGTTTCTTAGAGAAAACCTCTACCAACTCGGCATCGTTGCCTAAAGAAAACAAAAATCGCTCTCGTGGAGACTGCGAAGGAAGTTTTTCCTGCTCCTTAAGCTCTCCTTTGGCATCGACAATGTGCCATTCAAATTCAATGCTAGGATTAGACAGCGCCAAGTTCCATAGAGCCTGAGAACAAGCCGAAGCTTCTGAACCAGCGCTCTTTAAAAACTTTCTACGAGCGGGGGTATTGTAGAACAATTCGCTGATCGAAATTTTAGTTCCGTTCTTTCGAGTAAAAGGAATAATCTTGTTCTCGTTATCATTGTAAGTTAACTGCCAGGCATCCGAATCTCCACGAGCCTTGGTTTCAATGGAGATCTTGGCTACGGAACTTACCGCCGCTAAGGCCTCACCCCTAAACCCTAAGCTTAGAATATGATCAAGGTCGTCCTGGTTGCTAATCTTGCTAGTCGCGTGACGCTTTAAGCACAGGGCTAAGTCTGAATGGGACATCCCCACGCCATTGTCTTCAATTTCAATTAAGTCTAAGCCACCGGAGACAAGCATCACTCGAACCTTCGTGGCTTTTGCATCGATGGAATTTTCAACAAGCTCTTTAACAACCGAGGCTGGTCTGTCCACAACTTCGCCGGCGGCAATTCGGTGGACAGTGGCTTCGTCCAATACTTTGATAGACGAATGCTGGCTTGAAGAAATCGACATACTTAGGGTGTAAAAAGCAATTACGCCCCTGTCCACTATTTCGCCACCCCGTTGACAAAAAAGGGCACTTTTAGAATTTCTTAACAATATCTTAACATTAGCCAGTGTCGAACTTGACTGCACATGTGAAGACATCAGTCAGACAGGAAAATCGTCGATAAGTTCGACACTTGGTGCGCAAAACGTCATAGGGCTATGTGTCTGTTTTTAAAGCGATAAGCCGAAAATTTTCAATTGGCACGGCTTATGCAACTTGTTGTGCGACCTCGATAGCGGAAGTGGCGCAGAAACAAAACGAATTTGGAAGTTGGTGTAGATATGGAATTAAAGCTTAAATGGACCCTCAACGGAATTGTGGCTCTAGTAATGAGCGTTGCACCCTGCGTGTTTGCTCAAAGCCAGGATGGCGCTCAAGAGCCTTCTCAAATCAAAAGTCAACTCACTCTGGAAGACCTAGAAACAGTCTTAACCTCAAGCAGCTTCAAGGATGAAACACTGCAAGGACTGCGTCTTTCTGAACTTAGCCCAACTGCAAGGAAGCAGCTTTTGGCTAAAGTGAGCGTTCTCAAGGACGAGATGACAAAAAGAATCAAGGAAGTCGATTCTAAAAATGTGGAGCTTAAGGAAAAGCTTCGCGCCGAACGGAGAAGCATTCAGCAGGAGCGAATGCGCGTCTATGGCCCTATGGATGAACAAGCCAAGATGAAATTATTCTCCAACTTGCTAGACGAAGCTAACATCGACGCTATGGATAGCGGCGATCGCAGGCAGATTGAAAGCGAGTATCTTGTAACCATCACAACCAAAGATGTAGAGGACATGAAGTCCTTGAAAAGCATTGCCACGAAGAAGGCTAATCTTTGGACAGAACAAAACAGCAGAAGAATCGCTCAGAACTAAGCAGCACTTTACTCAGGGGCCGTGACTTTGTTGCGGCCATTTCGCTTAGACTTGTAAAGAAGCTTATCAACCGCTTCGATAAATTCCTCAGCATTCGTGTATTTAGGCTGCCAATCAGAGACTCCTAAAGAGGAAGTCACAGGAATTTTCTTATCTTGAAAGTTAAAGGAATGTTCCTCGATGGTGAGGCGAATTCTCTCGGCAATGCCGGCCGCAACATCAAGAGGACTATCCGGAAGAGTCACAACAAACTCTTCTCCCCCAAAACGACCAATGACATCTTCGCTACGAACCAACTCTTTAATCAAAGCACAAAGTTCTTTTAGGATAAAATCTCCCGCAATGTGTCCATAGGTATCGTTAATCTTTTTAAAATGATCAATGTCTAACATGATCAAACAAAGAGAATAACCGGTTCGTGCGATGTCGATAGAGGAATCTAAAGACTTTAAAACATGCCCTTTATTAAAAACCCCAGTGAGCGGATCCCGAGTTCCTTGGGTGTGCAAGGACTCCGTGAATTTTGCATCCAACTTCGAATCTACAAAACGAAGAACCGTGCTACCCACTTTGACAAGATCTCCGGCCTGAAGAACGGCGGGTCTTTCAATTTTGTCTTTATTTAAATGAGTTCCATTTGTAGAATTTGTGTCTTCCAAAATTACGGAAGAATCTGAAACTCGAATCACAGCATGAAAACCACTCACAGCCCGTTGATTCAACGAAATATCACAGTTGGGGTGACGGCCGATGGTAAAATCCCCGTTCTGAAGATTAAAAACTTCCCCCATGTTCTCGCCTTGCATAACAATCATGGCTGGCTGTTTTTTAGCAGCTTCGTCTAGGAGTTCTTGAACATTGGCATTGGGCGAAGTCTCAACGGCCGTTTTGGTCGCCGTCTGATCAGAGTCCTTGTTTTTCCATACTGGGTTTTTAGGTTTTTTTGCGCTCATCTGACCTCTATCATTATCAATGGTAAACCCTTAAAGGACCACCGCACAAAGCGTCAAAACCCACACCTGTTCCACCACCCGATATATTCATTTCAGAGCACATTTGAGCAATGGACATTAGCTTAATCTGGTAGCCTTGACGCCCTATGCTTCCAGAAAGACCTGGATTAATATTTCCGCCACCATCATAGAGTGGCGCCCATGAGGACAAAGTCATTGCACGGCTCGCATAAAATTGATCTAGGCCAAATAGTTGTCGCCTATGCATGCCAGGGTCTCCCGAATTTCGATCCGTAAGCTCATACCCCGCACTCGTAGGGGGAGGCATTAAACTACCAGGAAACATGTCACCCGCCCGTCCACCCTCAACAGAAAAGCCACTGTAATACAAAGCCTCATAACGAGTTGGAGAATTTACGATCGGCATAAAACTATTAGTGGGTCGAAGTTCGTTTTGTCCCGTATAGCGAGAAGGCATCATACTTAATGCTGCATTCAAAATATCTTTGTTAAAAATTCCTCTGTTACGGGAAGTTAAATCGTTGGGAAAGAAATTAATATTCACAAGTCCTGCGTCCCCACCAAAAGTCTCCTCTTCAAAATAGTCTTCGGGAGGACCTATGCGAGAGCCAAAAGCTTTAGCTCCCCCCACCGACACCATTACTGGCATCAAACCACGAGGCCAAAATAGAATATTAGGTCGAGCTTCTCCTCGCAGAGTAACGTTCATCGCATTCTCCGGGTAACTACCTGCTCCACCGTTCATGTCTTTAGAGAATCCGGTGGGAGTGGTGGCTCCCTCAAGAGGCTGAATAAACACACCGCACCCACCACCTGGGGTAGATTCAAAGTTTACAAAGTTCATAAACAAACGAGCATCACTTCTGGTAAACCTTGGACTCGCTCGATTACGCTGAGGAGTAATCCACTTTAACTCAGGACTTCCCGACAAATTACTCGCCATCAAACTTCCAATAAAAGTTGAATAAGCTGTGCTATCCGCTACTGGACTCCCTTGATTGATAGGCGTCCCGACTCCTCCACCACCAAAGGCAGACTGAAAACGACCCAGCAATGCTTGAAATTGGCTGGCTTGATAGCCGTTAATCTGGGCAGTTCTGTTTGTGGTCCAACGCAAATAGGCTTCGTTCTGCCCCGAGGATTCGTCGCAAATCAATTCAGCTTCGCGCCCCAACCTCCTAATTGTTTCGTTAATAGCAATGTAAATTGGGTTATAGGCTGGAGCCGCCGAGGGAACAATCGGAGGAATTTGAAAACCTCCGGCCAATGCGTTCTTACACATGTCGGTCCGATCATTGGTTCCACGACCGGTTTCATTAATCGCACCAACGGGTTGATAGCCAAAAGATTGCTGGCAAATAGCAAAGACTTGTTCAGGGTTATTGATGTAGCCAGTGCTGCCATCCACCTGATTTTTAAATTCACCATTCAAACGACTTTGGGTTACGTAAACATCAAACAAAAGCCATTTATAGTTTTGTCGCATTCTAAAGTTCACGCCCGCCAATGCGTTCTGATAACGAGCCTGCCAACTAGCACCACTCATTGCGGCCAAATCCACAGCCGTCTGCAAATTCATTTTACTTTGCACCAGGTGCCCAAGAGAAACAACCATGCCCATTAGAATGGCTAGAGTCGAGGCAAGCAAAGCCATCAACACCAAAACCTGGCCCTCTCGTCTTTTCCTTCGTTTAATCATTCCTTTAGTCTTTTCGGCACATTAGAGCAGAACTTTGAGCTGAGTATTTTGAGTATTCAAGAAGCCAAAAAGGCACAGCCCTAGACCTTCAACCCTCATTATAAAGGAGCTGGAAAAGACTTTACCAGTTAAGCGTTGGTTAAGGATGGGCGCTCATAAAGTGAACAGTCCTCGGAGTAGATACGGGAGAAAAAATCCAAAGTCTTAAAACCAACGTCTAGCTTTGCAGCAAAGCCAGACAAATCCTCTAAGAAGCTCTGTAAACTCAAGTTAGTCTCCACCGGGAAACTGACCCTCAAAACACCCAGTAAGTTTTTATGAACATCAATAATAGGCAAGGCAGCTAAACTCAAATCTCGTTTGGCTCTTGGCTTAGCGTCGTAAACAACAGACTCATCGGCATTGTAAACAAAAACAGGAAGTTTTTGATCCACACAATAACGAAGCTCCGGAAAAGTCGAAATTGAAAGCTCTTTCGAGAAACTCATATTGATGTCATTACCGGCAATCACTCTTACTTTTTGAAAACTATGATCTAAAGGCGACTGCGCGCGCACACTAAACAAAGAGATGTTTCCCATGCCAATGTCTTTGAGCAACTTCTTCAATAGGGTTTTATGGTTCTGCTTTAAAACTTCTAGCGACTCAAAGGGACCTCGCACGTAAGATTGAGCGTAGCCATCCCATGCCGGTCTTCGCTCGGGGTAATCTACCTTCTGCTCTAGAGTTTTAAATGATTTCTGAAAAATCGGTCGCTCCTTATCGGAAATCAACGACGCAGAAGAAAGGCGCTTGGCCTTCTTCTCAACCACCGGCTCTTGTTGAACCTCTTCTTGAATCAAATCCTCTATTTCGTCCGTTTTCGTAGATTGAAGCGATACAGGGGCCTTTTGAACAACCTTAACAACAGGTTTAGATTCTGGAGCCACTTTTCTTGAAGACTCAAAAACTGCCAACATTTGTTTGGCTCTGAGCAGATATTGCTCTGGATCGGTCGGCCTAAAAAGAACAAGTGCCGCACCGGCCGCCATAGCTTGATGGCTTATTACCTTGCCGAATTGATCACGAAGACAAAAAACCCAAGCCGCCTTGGAGTGCTTCCTAAGCTCCTGTAAAACGCGAGTGGATTCTTTACAGAAATTATCGTCCATAAAAACACAAAAGCAACTGGGTTTTATAGACTCTTCAATCAGTTTAAAACGGTCGGTAACTTGGAGACATTCCATTCCGTTTCTTCGAAAGAGCTTTCTGTGCTTAGAAAACTCAAGATTGGCTCGACTTGCAATGATCACAACCGGCTTTGAAATTGCGTATTTTGTCTCGTCCATAAGAACCCCTTTTAAAGTATAGCAGACCTAATTAGTTATGAGCGCTCTAGTGTCCTTCGTGCTCATTCCGAATATGTTCATCTAGTCTTTTTAGCTTTTCCTTCGGGCTATTTTCAAAGAAGCCAATCTTCTGACCAAACTTATAAACACCATAAACACCAAAACCAATCACAGCCGCCTCACCAACAGACCTCCAAAAGCCTCCCTTGAAAAGACCACCTTGGAAAAGTCCAGCATGAGCACTGGGAACAAGCTCAAACATTGGACAGCTTTGCTCTTGAGCAAGAACCGTCTCAAAATGCTTTCGCATTTGCAGGAAAGTATATCGCAATCCCATCTTGGGGTTCAAAATGAAGGGAACTCCATTTATGAGAAACTCATGTTTTTTTGCATCAACAAGAGAAATTTTAATTTGGCCTTCATCGCCAATCAGAACCTTGTCTCCACTTGAGCTTATGGTTGGGAATGGAAAGTCTGTAGAGTCTTTTGTTTGTTCTTCCCACTCAGCCACTAAATAGTCCCTATCTTTTTGAGAAGACCACGGAAAGGCTTCCTTTAAGAACTTGGCTTTGTTAGAACGACTCCAATGAGCTCTAAGATTCTTCATGTCGCTTGCAACTTCGGCAGCCACCTTGTTTCGATCAGCTTTGGCTTGTGAAACACCAACAAAAGTAACAAATGAAAAAGAAACAAACAGTGAATTCAAGATAAAGGCTTTAGTAAAGCTAAGCATGTTAAGATCCCCCCAAGGTCTATATTATGGTCCAGACTAGCTTTAGCTACAAGAGTTAGCTTTCTAACACTGAGGGCAAGATTTTCTTGCCTATTTCGACTCCAGGCTGATCGAAAGGGTTGATTTCCTTGAGTGCCCCACAAGCGACCGTCAAATCCATGGCATGCGCATACAAAGCTCCAAGATTTGTTTCGTCTAACTTTTCGACAAGTAATTCAAAGCTAGGTCGGCCCACTTCGCTCAAAGCTCCTTGGGTGGCCTTCGCCTCGGCATTCAAAATCTCAGAATATTTTCTACCTTGAGAAAATCCCAACTTAGAGTGAAAAGATTTTGGCAAGGAGACCATCCAATCCTCTGCACCTTCCCAACTCTTTAAACAAACAAACATACTCACACATCGAGGAGAGCCTTCGATCAAAAACTGCAGCAAGGAATGTTGATCATTGGCTCCTACACAGGCAGCAGGAAAACTCCCCACCCCAACGCCGTTTTTAGCCCTTTTTCCTAAGCTCTCGCCCCAAAGTTGTTGAAACCAACGCCCCCAATCAAAAAGGACACTGGCGTAAGGCCACAACGTGAGAACTCCCATTCCAGCGACTTCCAATTCGTTTAAGCGTTTTGCCAATGGCCATAATTGAGGCTCGGGGGCATTTAGCTCTTGGCGGGCTCCCGCGAGAAAATAATCAATGTTCACATCGGCAAAAGCTAGCGGAAGCAAACCTGCGGGAGTCATTAAACTAAAACGACCTCCAACCAGCTGGGGAATATAAAATGAATCCAAATTGTTTTCTTGAGCCCACGAATAAAGAGACCCAGCCCCATCCGTCGTTACGGCCACAGTGCGCTCTTTGAAATCAATACCGCTAGTTTTGTAAAGATCCATCACTCGAGCGGCATTGACCATAGATTCAATGGTTCCGCCTGATTTTGAAATAATTAAAAGTGCCGTCCGACCTAAATCAAGTTGTGCAAAACTACGTTCAAAATGAAAACTATCTAAATTATCTAAGAACAATACCTTTGAGCTTTTTCCAAGTGCCGACAAAACACTTTGTGCGCCCAACGAAGAACCACCAATACCGCAAACCACTAAAACATCGGCAAGCTTCTGCAATTTTTCCGCACAAGCCTTCAACTCAGACAAGTCAGAGGACTTTAAGAGGTCTTCTCGGTAACCCGAATAAATTGAAGCCGAAGCGTCTTGAGTAAAACTCTCGAAGCGACTCTTAGCCTCTTTGAAGTCAAAACCCGATTCATGGCGAACAAGCGCCTGCACGTCATCGCTAAAGAGGTTTTCTAAATTATATTTTAATAGACTCATTTAAATTCCAGGAAAGACATCTTTCATTAATAGGCGAGCCAAAATGATGCGCATTACCTCATTGGTTCCAGCACCTATCTCCATAAGCTTTGCATCACGCATGTAACGCTCAACGGGATATTCTTTCGTGTAGCCGTAGCCTCCAAGTATCTGAATTGCATCCAAAGCCACCTTCGTGCCCACTTGCGCAGCAAACAGTTTCGCTGAAGTTCCCAACATTAAGGCTTCTTGAGACTCAACCCCCAATCGGTCGATGGCTACAGCTGCTTCGTAGGTAAGGCTTCGAGCAGACAAATATTCGGCTGTCGCATCGGCCAACATTTTTTGAATCATTTGAAAATCCATCAAAGGCTTTTCAAACTGCTTACGGTCTTTTGCATAGGCAGTGCAATATTTAATACACTCCCGAGCAATCCCTAGAGAAATTCCAGAAATCGTCACACGTTCAATCAAAAGATTGTGGTTCATGTGAGCAATGCTTCCGCCTTCAGAACCTACCAGGTTCTCTTCAGGCACTTCGCAGTTTTCAAAAACAAGCTCGCAGGTCGGAGAAGCTCTCATACCAAACTTATCGAGTTTGCGACTAACGGAAAATCCGGGGAAGGACTTTTCTACAATAAAGGTGCTAATGTCTTTTTTAGTAGGACCTGTTTTCGCGTAAACCCAAAAGAAATCCGAATGAGAGGCATTGGTAATCCACATCTTAGTTCCATTAAGAATGTATTTGTCGCCTTTTTTCTTGGCCTCAGTTTTTAAACCGAAGGCATCGGAACCCGAGCCGGGCTCACTAATGGCCATGGAACCGATCCATTCTCCGCTGCAGAGTTTTGGCAAATATTTTGCCTTTTGTTCTTCGCTGCCATTCACACTCAAATTGTTTACAGCCAGAATGGAATGAGCCAGATAGGAAAGCGCCGTGCTCGCACAAGCAGCCCCGAGTTCTTCCATCGCCAGAGTCGCAGCCACAGCATCCATTCCACTGCCGCCATGATTGGGATCAGCGGTAACTCCCAGCAAGCCTAATTCTCCCAGCTTTTTCATGGCCTCAAGGTTGAAACCCTGTTCTTCGTCCAACTCAGCCGCTCTCGGCCGGAGCTCCTGGTCCGCAAAACGACGCACCGTTTCTTGAAGTGTTTTATGGGTTTCATCAAAGAATAAACTCATAGGCGTTTAGGTCTCCCTGTCGGCACTTTTATAACCTATTTGACCGTTGTTGAGAAATTACCTAATGTCCTTTTTTGCAGATTCACATGGAGGTCTTTTGAAAAGAGTTGAAATTGCCAATTGCATCGAAGAATTAGTCGGGAACACCCCTCTCTTAAAGGTAAGAAGAAGCCACTTGAACCTTCCAACAGGACGATGGTTGAGTGAAATTCAAAAAGTTGAACCCCCAAAAGAACTCAAAAGCGACATTCTACTCAAGCTGGAATACCTGAATCCAGGCGGTTCGGTTAAAGATCGCATTGCCAGGAAAATTATAGACTCTGCAGAAGATCGTGGCGAAATCAAACCGGGAGCCACCATTGTAGAAGCCACTTCAGGAAACACCGGAGCGGGCTTAGCCATGATTGCAGCCAGTCGTGGATACAATGCTATTTTATGCATGCCCGACAAGATGAGCTCTGAGAAGATTAATGCCCTCAGAGCTTACGGTGCGAAAGTTATGATCTGCCCGACCAACGTTGAAGCAGAAGACCCTAGAAGTTATTACTCCGTTGCAAGACGGCTTGCTAAGGAAAGTCCGAATGGATTTTTGGCCAATCAATATTTCAATAACGACAATCCACAATCCCACTACGAAACCACAGGACCTGAAATTTGGGAACAAACCCAAGGTCGCATCAAAGTTTTTGCCTGCGGCATTGGCACCGGTGGAACCATCTCTGGAACTGCGAAGTATCTCAAAGAAAAAAACCCCGAGATCAAGATTATTGCCATAGATCCAAAAGGAAGCGTTTACGCTGAGTGGATGAAGTCTGGAAACATTGACGGCTATCACTCCTATTTGGTCGAAGGCATAGGCGAAGACATGATTCCTGGAACTGTAACCCGAGACTTGATCGATGAACTTGTCACCGTATGGGATGACGAATCGTTTAATGCCACGCGCGTGCTCTCGGAACGAGAAGGTGTTCTTGTTGGCGGAAGCTGTGGAAGTGCTTTCTTTGGAACTCTCCAATATTTGCAAATGCGTGAAGCTCAAGGCTCAGGACCACTCACTACAGTGTGCTTGTTGCCGGATAGCGGAACACGTTACTTGTCCAAAGTGTTTAATGAAACTTGGTTTGAAGAAAACTCTGTCCCCTCCACCTGGGGAGACTTCAACCCCAAAGGCGGCATTGAATACGTCGACGGATCAAAACCAGTTCCAGGTTTGTAGCGAGAAAGGCGCTAGGCGTCATTGCAGTATCACCAGCAGCAAGAGAGTTCTCCGTATTAGTCGAATCAAATTCTTCGGGAACGAAAGCAGTAAAAACGGGCGGTATCGCCCCTTGCTAGAAGCGATACCGTTTTTTAATTCTCATCTAACCAGTTCTAGACATACGTCTTTATATTAAAATTGTCATTGCCCTTCCCGTGTGCCAAGAGGGGAAACCAGACTAATTTTAGAAGGAGTTCCTATGAAAAAATATTTGTTAATTTTCTCAATAATGCTCGTGTCCTTTTCCACTATAGCCGAGTCTATTGTGCGAACAGAGGGTGACACCTATTTTGTAGAATGCACGGACCCGAATGCAACCCCCTTGAAACAGACAAAGCTAGAGCAAACTATTTTTGCTAATGTGGCTTCCTCACTATACAGCCACCAGGGCATGAAGTTGCTCCTTCCAGCACCAGGAACTTACACAACATTGCCACAAGAAGGTGTAGAGCAAAAAACTCTAGTTGTGAGTTATAATGGAGACCTACAAAGCAAAGAAATGCAGGCGACTCAATTTAAGATGTCTGTTTCCGCTGAAGAAACTACTACCAACTTTAAGTTAGACTATTTGTATGAAATACATTTTGGTCGTAATTCCACATCTATCAAAACTTCTGGACGTTTAGAGGTCTTAAGTGACTCGCAGGAGAAAAATGCTGAGCAAGAAAACATTCACTGCGACTTCATAACTATTTAACAAATGCCTCGGCGGGCGTGGCGACCACAAACCCCGACCCGCTTAAGTTGTTTTATTAAAACGGCAAAGAGGAATCGATTCAAATGAAATCGATTCCTCTTTTTTTTAGCATCGCTAAATTCTAGTTATAAAAGTTAAAGATTGGGTTTTTGGGAATCTATCCACCTGTCCCGGAATTGAACCTCGTAATATTTTGTATGTAACTCAGCACAACGGCCACAAAAAAAATCGAGTATAGACCACAGACACTCTTTCAAAAAATAGCTAAGCAAAGACAAAGCGTTGATCTTGTTTACATGGAAGAGACGCTTGTTAAATTTCAAGAAAGCGCTGCTCGAAATCCAAACCTTTTTAGCAAATATCCTATTTTCTCAGATTTAGAGTTCCAAAGCCACGCCCTCACTGAGAGCATCCCTCTCGCCCAAGAGGCCGCCAAAACACTCAGCCAATTGCCTGCCGATTCCTGCGAAGGAATCTTAGGCCGCTTTTAGGCGCCTAGCGACTTTTTCCATACCCCCCGCTACCTTTTTCCAGGCAGTTGGAAGAAGGTAGCGGGGGGTATGGAAAAAGTCGCTAGGCGCCCTGTAAACAAAGTTGGCACTTTCTTAACAGAGATTTGATTTAGGAAGGCTTGTTTTAGAGCATAATTGAAGAGTGAGAAGAATTTACTTATTGGTAGCTGCCAGCATCTTTGGAACCTCGGCTTATGCTCAGAACTCTGTATTGGGACACGCCGAGAATGCTAACTTTGGTAACGTCAACAACTCTAGTTCTGCTGAAGCAGATTTGGCCAAAAGACAAGCCGCCCTTCAATACACTCAACAAATCAACGATATTAATAGTGGCTTCAACAACCAGATCGGGAGCCTGCAAACCCAGCTAGCTCAACAGCAAGTTCAAAAGAACCAGTGTGAAATCGATTATGCACAAGCCATTGGCGACGCCGAATCAAATGCGCAAGATCAAAAGTCAGGTGCTTTGAACGGACTCATGCAACAAGCCATGGGACCAACGGTTCAAGCATTGGGCGGCCTTCTTAACAAAGAAGACGAAAAACAAAAAGAGAACTTTGACATACAAGTTCAAAGCTTCAACTCACAAGTCGACTCTACATTTAGAGAATTTCAACTAGGTGGATCTGCCGCCTTTCACCACCCACCCTCTGGACTAAATGCAAACAACTACAATCAATTCAGAACAGCTTGTTCAAACCTACAATTATCAGAAACTGACCCACGAAGAGGCGATATTAAAAAGGGACAGTGCGATCAAGCTGTCGCCAATCTTGAAAGCCAAAAGCTTGCACTCAACAACTTGGCTACTCAATTCAACGTGGATCAAAACGCCTCTTCCGACACAGCAGGGAAACTGCTTCAAGCAGCTATCCCAATCGGACTTGGTTTATACGGATACAACACAACTAAAAAAGGTGCCGAACAAGGTTTAGAAAGCACCAAGGAGGCCGCCGAATCTGCACGACAACAATGTAATGCCAACGCAGACATTGCCGTCAACGAAACGAAACGACAACTCTCTAGTTTAGAGGGGCAGAAGCAAGAAGCCTTGAAGGCAGCCTTAGCTTCAGCAAACCTTGCAAACGACGCTCTTAAAGCAGAGCTTGCTCAACAAGCACTCGAAGCAACTTACGGACCTGACCCACAAGGCATAGTAGTAGATCCGTCCACACTTCCTAACAGCGATGGAGGGCTCAATGCTGCTCTTGCGGTTGGCCCAACTGTGGGAGACCCGGAACTTCCAGGCAATGGATCAAACGGCCCACTGGGCTTTGCACAAAACTCTAACTCTGACGACAAAGCTGGCGCTGCAGGCGGCGGCGGTGGTGGCGGCGGTGGCGCCGGCGGCGGTGGTGGATCACCATGGACCTTCGGCTCTTCTTACGCAGGCTTTCCCGGTGGCGGTGGACTTCCAGAGCAACCAGACAAAGGAAAATTTAGCGGCACCGGTGGCGGTGGATTCGGTGGCGGCGGATTTGGTGGCTTTGACAGCGCCCAAGATGCTTTCAACAGCTTTGCTCAATGGGGCCAAGATTCTGGTCAAGGTAGAAGTCTTGCCGCAAGTGGTGATGGCGGAATGCTCGTCTTACTACAACGCGCTCGACTTAGGCTTTCAGCCCACGCTGCAGAGCTTTTAACGGATAACAACGCTCCCTTGTTGAGCCGTAGTGAAAAACAAGAAAAGGGTGATGCCAATCCAAAGTCAGCTCAAAGAGCAACGGCTTCTCGCCTACGCTAAGGGTTTCTTCTTATAAAGACCGCTTGGAAGATACAATTTGCCTCGCCATCCTTATTCAGCAAAAACACCTTGTTACGAGCAGAGGGATCGCTTAGTTCCTTTGATTCATCCAGCTCAACTTCAACTCGAAAAGAGTCATTAACAAAAGTCATTCCAGAAAACTTTGAACTTAGTTCCTTGATCCTAAAGTCTGGTGACTTTTCTAAAAGAAAATCATCAATGGCTTTATACACAATACAATACAAAAACATTCCGTGAACAATCAACCCGGGAAGACCTCGTCCATCGGCGACTTTTTCATCAAAATGTATAGGGTTATGATCCCCTGATATCCAGCCATATTGCATAAGTTCTGCACGACTTAATCCGCTACTTTCAAACAGACGAACTCTCACGACAAAGCCTCACGAACAAAAATCGTCCCACTGGTCCGAGCAATCAATTCTTCGTTACGAAAATACTCCGTTGTGATCTCGAGAGTCACAAAAGGGTTTGCCGAATTGAGCTTGGTTCTAACCTTTGTTACGGCCGGTCGAGTGACAATTTCATCACCCACAAAAATGGTTTTCATAAAATCAAAGGTCTGCGTGGTATGAAGAAGGCGATCTAAATCAATATCCAAAACTTCAAATATTTTAAAATCCGCCTCTCTCAAACAGGCTATGAAAATGTCGGGCACAGTATCATCGTGCACTTTTTCTTCAGAATAGCCCATCAGGCTTTTAAATTGCCTCACCCAAAGAGAGCTCACTTTAAATTTAAACTCTGGGTATCGACGCGAGCAGAGTTCCGGGGTTAAACAAGATAGTGGTGCGCTCATATTGGAAACTTTTTTTTAGGTTATTTTTGCTGTTTTTACCAGTTCAGACCTGGGCAGAATTGCAGCCCGTCTACAGCCCGCATGGCACCGAGCTCATTTACCCAGGAATACTCCAGAACACCACCACCTTGGGGCACTACGGCGTCGCACTAAACGGCAGAATCGGCACACAGCGCAATGATTCATCTGCCTTCGCCCTAGCCGGGTCTTTTCCGCTCAGTTTTCGATTTAAAGAAGATGATCGTAACTCTGGATGGGCTTTCGGTTTTGCAGCAGGCATCTCGGAATATGTATACGAACCACAGCTTTTACTTTCTCCAGGACTCTATTTCTGGGAATTTATGATTGGAAGAGGCTCTAACCACTCCGATCGCAACATTCGCACTGGATTACTAGGCTTCTTTGAAGTCACAATAAAAGACGAGCGCCCCAACACCAAAGGAGACCAAGCTAAAGTTCTCTCCGATCACAACCGCATTGTTGAGGAACATCGATACAGCTTGAACTTTAGAATGGGAACAAGCTTCAGCCCTCTTGGTGATGGCCTCGTTCGGCAAAAAGCTGGAAGATTCTCTAGTAGTCTTTTTTTCAATGCTTCTCTACCTCTTCAAAACGATGAACTAAGGGGATCTATTCACTACCAAGGCCTATTCAAAACCTGGCGCAACCTTATAACAATCTTTGATCTAGGAGTTTTTGGATCTTATTCAACAAACAGAACCCTAGATGAAGCAGACGATTTAAAGTCCCTCATATTTTGGGGTCCACGTTTGGAATATCGCTTTAGCAGACAATCTTTTTCACTCGGAGCTCAGTGGAAACACTTTCAGGGAGCTCGTGAACATCACTTCAAAGCTTTCCCCTCCATCAACAGCGTCTACCAGCTCGCCTTTTAGCTAAGGCGCCTAGCGACTTTTTCCATACCCCCTGCTACCTTTTTCCGTAATACTTTTGGAAAAAGGTAGCAGGGGGTATGGAAAAAGTCGCTAGGCACCTACAAACCAACATTCAAAGGGTTAAATGGTTTCAATTGCAATTCGGCCGGATAATTCAATTCTTTTTGACGATTAACAATCCTTTGATCCAACTTTCTGCGCATCGAGATAAGATCAACTAAAACTTGATCTTTGGTAGCCTGTGGAGAATAAATAAGAGCATTGATCTTGGCTTTTTCAGAAGACAAGCCCGTTGCATCCAGAGCATTGGTAAAAAAAGTAACAGCTTCAGATCCTAGCCCCTCTACGCGAATAATCCGAATCAACCCATCTAAAGATAACAATAAACTCAACCTAAGAGAAACTTCAGCCAACAAGGCTGGCTTAACTTCATCAAAACTCTCAATGCTGGCTGCCAAAAACAAAACTAAGCACATTCTCTTCTGTTCCCAGCTTTGATTTTTTTCTTTTGCACATTCGGTATAAATTCGAGCAAACCTTAAATTCAGAAGCCTTAGGTATAAATAGCTAGACCCCTGAAGTTTAGTTGCAATATCATAGTAAGCTCGACTTTTAGACTCTCCACCCAAATTCTCTTTCTCTAATTCAATCAGAGCGGTTATTGAGTCATACTTTTCCAATGAATGTTGATAACGAGCAACCCTCATCACAGGATAAAACAACGCAGATAAAATGAGGAGCATTCCCAAGGGTTTGGACCAAATCGATTTAATTTTAAAGCGCCAATCCCCGAGGCGTTTCTCTAGACCTTCAAAAGAAAGTTTATAATTCAAAAAGAAAGCGCCCAGAACAACTAGTAAAAAGTAATACCAACGTGTTTTTAGGATCAATACAAATAAAAGGAAGTAATCTAAAGCCCCACCCAATTTAAGCAACTCGGCATCGGCCTCAAGTATGGGAGCAAGAGAAGAACGGCTCCAAAAATTAAGTATGAAAAATGAGAAAAGCAAACTCAGAAGCAAACTTCCTAGCGAAGAAACTCCAACGAAGTGTGTTTCGACTTTTTGCTCAGATTGTTTTTCTTCGGACTCGGGCTGCTTTTCTTTATTAAGCTTGGCCTCAATTTTGGATCGTTCAACACCGGAATCGGCCTGCTTAAGCGTGCTCTTAGTTTTTAACGAAGCTTCCTCTTTGGATTTGCTTGGAAGCCCCTCGAGCATGGTTCTCTCTAAGAGCCTAGTTGCACCCTCATCCTCATCTACAAACGCAGTGTGCTCTTCATCAAAGCCCTGTAACCCCCAAGCCAAAACCAAGGGAACATCAGCCAACAAAAGACTTAATTCTGTGGGGGAAGGAGGAAAAACCTTCTTCTCAAATGGAGCTTTTTCTACAAATGTTTTCGTTCCATGAGTCGACTTTAAGTCCCGGACGCTGACCTTGCGCCCATCCCAAGACACTTCAAGATGTTTTTTGCTCACAGAGCGGCTCTCTAAAACGATGTCACAATCTTCACTTCGACCCAAGACAATCTTAGTCGCCCCACGAAGTTCAAGACGAAGGTCTCGCTGACCGATTCGAACTGTTAAATAAAGAACCCCCACGCACTCAGTTTAACATAAAAAGAAAAAAGGTCTCTCAGCCCCAAGAAAAAGAGCCTTTGAGTCTCATGGCGAGCCCTATCCTATAAAAGGAGTGGATTTTCGTCAGGACGAGGAGCAAGCAGCGACGTGTATTGAAAAATACACGAGCGCCCGAGCGACAAAGATCCTGGCGGAAATAGGCCTTTGGGTTTCATATCCATGCGAGCATAGCTCTTACGGCACTCAACCTGTAAACACCTAAACGGTGTTTACTTACTCTCTTCGAGGCGTTTCTTTTGATAGGCCTTAACCATTTCGTCCTGAACGTTGCGAGGAACAGCAGCGTAACGAGCAAATTCCATACTGAATTCACCTTTACCCTGAGTTGCCGAACGCAAGTCAGTTGAATAACCAAACATTTCACTAAATGGAACTTCAGCTACACCTGTGAAATATTTATCTTCAGTGCCTGACTCCATGATCATTCCACGACGTTGGTTAAGCTGACCAATCACAGAACCTTGAAACTCTTCAGGGGCAGAAACTTCCACCTTCATGATAGGCTCCAAGATGGTTGGCTGTGCTTTACCATAAGATTCTCGAACAGCAGCCATAGCCGCTAATCTAAAGGCCATTTCCGAAGAATCCACTGGGTGGTAAGAACCATCCGTGATTGTAAACTGAACGTTCACGACAGGAGCACCAATGAGCAAACCTTTTGTAAGCTGCTCTTTGAATCCCTTATCAACTGCTGGGATGTATTCTCTCGGAATAGATCCACCGACAATTTTATTGTCGAAAATATAGGTTTCATTGCTATCAGCTGGAATTGGTTCCATATAACCAACCACTTTCGCAAATTGTCCGGCACCACCTGTTTGCTTCTTGTGGGTGTAATCCAATTCAGCACGGGCCTGAATCGTTTCCCTGTAAGCCACCTGAGGCTTACCAACTTCGACCTCAACACCAAATTCGCGAGCCATACGCTCGACGTAAATCTCAAGGTGAAGCTCACCCATTCCAGAAATCAACGTATCGCTTGTTTCCTCGTCTCGAGAAACTCGGAAAGTCGGATCTTCTTTGGAAAAGCGGTTCAATGCTTTTGAGAAGTTCACTTGGTTGTCACGGTTCTTAGGCTGAATTGCCAAAGAAATAACCGCTTCAGGCACGTGCATGGAGGTCATCGTGTAATCCACTTTACCGTCGGTAAAAGTATCACCAGAAGCACACTCCACACCGAACAAGGCTACGATGTCACCAGCGCGAGCTGATTCGACATCATGCATTTCATCTGCGTGCATTCGAACAATTCTTGGAACCTTAATCTTTTTGTTACCAGCATTAATATTGAAAATGAACTCGCCCTTGGCAAGAGTCCCTTGATAGACGCGCATAAAGGTCAACTGACCATAACGACCATCCTCAAGCTTAAAGGCCAAACCAACGAAAGGCTTAGAAGCATCAGATTCAACAATGACTTCTTTTTCTTCGTTCTTTTGATCAAGCGCCTTGTTTTCAACTTCATCAGGGCTTGGAAGATAACGACAAACAGCATCCAACAAAGGCTGAACGCCTTTGTTTTTAAAGGCCGTCCCCACAAACACAGGAGTAAAGTTTAAAGATAAAGTCGCTGTTCGAATCGCATTTTTTAGCTCTTCTTCGCCCACTTCTTCTTCGTTCAAATACTTTTCAGCTACAACGTCATCAAAATCACCTAGTGCAGCAATCAAATCTTGGCGCGCAGCCTTACACTTGTCCACCAACTCAGCTGGGCAGTCTTCGTAACGAATAATTTCGCCATGCTCGCCATCAAAATACATGGCCTTCATAGTAACCAAATCAACCATTCCCAAGAATTTGTCTTCTGCACCGATTGGATAGTTCACCATCCAAGCATTGTGATTAAGTTTTTCACGAAGCATATCAACCACGCGGAAAGGGTTAGCTCCTGCGCGATCCATTTTATTAATAAAGGCCAAACGAGGAACACCATATCGTTTCATTTGACGATCTACAGTGATCGACTGAGATTGAACACCTGCAACCGAACACAAGACAAGAACAGCTCCATCAAGAACTCGCAATGCGCGCTCTACTTCGACCGTAAAATCCACGTGGCCCGGGGTGTCGATCAAGTTGATCGCATAATCCTTCCAGGTCAAATAAGTCGCAGCCGACTGAATCGTAATACCTTTTTCTTTTTCCAGCTCCATGAAGTCCATGGTGGCGCCAACGCCAGATTTTCCGCGAACCTCTTCAATTTTGTGAATTTTCCCACCATAAAAGAGAACTCGCTCAGACAAAGTTGTCTTACCCGAGTCAATATGCGCGGAAATACCAATATTACGAACGTGTTTGATGTCTGTTTCTTTTTCTTTGGCCATAAGTCGTAGTTAATTAGCCGAAAGATAGAGCTTATTCAAAGCCTTAATCAGAGAATAAACACACTATTTAAGGCCTAGAGCTTCACCCCAACTGCCATACCTTCTCCGGTGGGAAGAACAATAGAGGCCAACTCTGGATGAACGGCGAGCTGTTGCCAACAAGAAAACATTCCCGAAACCTGATCGGAATTAAAGGAGTGATCTCCATTTTCATGTTTAATATTAGGCGCTTGCTTACCAACCTCAAAGTGATTCATGGCGCCCCAAAGATAGGAGTTATCGCAAACAATGAGCCCGCCTGAGCTCAATTTTGGCACCAACATCTCGACGTAAGCGCCGTAAGAAGCCTTGTCGGCATCAATAAAGACAAAGTCCAAAGGCGCTGAGCCCTCTAAAAACTTGGCCAACTGCTTCCTAGCATCCCCCTCAATAACCTCAACGCACTGGGAAAGCTCTGCTCTGCGCAAGTTCTCTCGAGCCACCTCAGCATTCTTTGGACTCTTTTCAAAGCTGTAGAGCTTACCCCCTTTTGACAAGCCACGAGCAATCCATGAGGCCGAATAGCCCCCTAGCGTCCCCACTTCAACAGCGCACTTAGAAGAAACCGATCTCGCCAATATCTCTAACAAACGCCCCTCAAAAGGCCCGACATTAATTTTAGGAAGACCAGCCTCCTTAGAGGCCTCTACAATGGCTCTTTGAGAAGAACTTTCGTTTGAGAAATCTTTCTCTATCCTAAGATCCAGCCACGTGGATCGATAATCACTTCGACCTCCCGGCACTTCATCTAAAACCAAATCATAGCCCTTAAACTGGGGAGGACCGCAATAGGCCTCTCTCGGCACAGTAGAATTCCCGTGGGCTTTTTTCATTTGGGCAGACTCAATCCATTGATCGAATCCAGCCTTTGTTAGCCACTCTGTATAAGAAACAAACTCCGTAGAGGAGTCCTCAGCAGGTGCTCTTAAAAAACGAAAGCGCATGAATTCGGGCATCTGCCCTAAGAAAGACTCTCTCTTTCGCCAGTGTTTCTCAAAAAGGTCGGCAAATTCATTCTTGATTTGAAAGCGATTGGTTGCGATCCACATAATAAACCTCTAAAACTATAGGTATCCTATGAGAAAGCCTATCATTTCACAACCCGTGATTATCACCGGAGGAGCCGGTTTTATTGGCTCACAGTTAGCCCTACACCTTCTCAAAGAGGGCGTGACGGCCGAAGAATTGCTATTAGTAGACGCCCACGATGCTTTTCAACTTAGACCCTGTTGCGAAGAGCTCCGAAACCGTGGAGTGAATATTGTTGATCCCGACGATTTTTTAGAAAATCTTTCTGATTTCTCAAAAGCAAAAGTTATTTTCCACATGGGAGCCAGCTCCAGCACCGAAGAAATGCGCGAAGACTTCCTTAAGCGAGTGAACATCGATTACTCAAATTCTCTCTGGGACCATTGCACTAAAAACTCTATTCCATTTTTTTACGCAAGCTCGGCCGCTACCTATGGGGATGGAAGCCTAGGCTTTGACGACAACCCAAACCAATTCCATAAGCTTTTCCCCTTAAACCCCTATGGCCGAAGCAAACTAGTTTTCGATCAAATGGTCAAAGACATGGTGGAAAGCAATTTAACCCCAAAACAATGGGCTGGCTTTCGATTTTTCAATGTTTACGGGCCAGGCGAAGAGCACAAAGGATCCCAAGCAAGCGTTCTTTGGGTTGCCAAAAAACAACTTCAAGAAAACGGGATCATCAAACTCTTTAAGAGTCATCACCCAGACTTCAAAGACGGTGAACAAAAAAGAGATTTTGTCTGGGTCGATGACATCACGCAGACCTTGATTGCGTTTTGGAAGAATTCCTACAAAAACGGTATTTACAATTTGGGCACAGGCAAAGCTCGCACTTTTATAGACTTAGCTCAAGCTGTTGCAAACGCCCTCAATAAAGAGGCTAAAATTGAGTTCATTCCAACCCCCGAACGCCTCAGGGAACACTATCAATACTTTACTCAAGCAGATCTAAGTCGCCTCGAACAAAGCGGCTACACTTACAAGCCGCATTCTCTCGAAGAGGGAATCTCTAAGAGCATCGCGGCCATTAAGTCGACAATCTAGTCACATCCAAGATAGCGATTGATTCCAAGAACAACGCTTTGGGCATACATCATATAAAGACGACTCACTTGATAGTCCGCTACTTTTTGAGAGCCTCGAAAAAACTGAACGGCTTTATAGCGACTAGAGTCTTCTAATTCTCTATGAAGCAGGTGCCCTACTTTTCCCGTCATAAAAAAGGACTCTGTTAAAAACTTCGTTGTATTATCCGATCCGACCATTCGGGACATCATCTTTAGAGGACGAGTCAGAGGCATTATTTTTGTCCTCGATAGGGCAAAGGCATCACGGCTTTCAAACTTCAACCTTTTGTCTACGGCACTATCGTTTGAGCTTTCTTCTAAGTAATCCGGCAAAATCTCGTCGAAACTCTCAGCCATTTTTCTTGCCGCCACATAATCCATACTTCCCAAATGAGCCTCTGGATCTAGAATAATCCAGGAATAGTCGGCATCATCGTAGACACCGCCCGAGTTATTTGAATGGATCGAGACAAAAAGAGTCTCATCAGGAACGCTTGTTGTTTGTTGAGACCAACCATCTGCACGAGAAGGGTCAAACAGCCGGTGCTTATTCATTGCAAAATTTACTCGATCGACTCGATTGAGAACGCTAGAATCCATTTCGCCTTGATTGCTATTGCTATAGCCGGCACGCTGCTCGTAATCCCCAAAAACTCTTTCCCCAGGATGCCGGGTAAAGCGAATCATAGTGCTTAATTCTCGACGCTCAAGTGCATTCAAATGGCTTCCCTTTAAAATCAGATCATAAACTAGCCACGAGACCAGCTGATTGAGCTTTCCCTCGTGAATGCGGGGCCTCAAAAACTCCTTCTCCCTAGATTGCTCACTTCGTCTCGCTTCGCTTCGCATCGACAAAGGGGATTCATCGTGTCCGGAGTCCATCAGAAACAGTTTATAGCCCTTGGCCCTCAAACACTGAGGCGTTATTTTTATGCCATCCAGCGGTCTAGGGTCAAAATTGATCGATTGAGCCTCAAAAAAGGGATGAGACGACATCGAATAGCTTCTTTGTTGAGAGAGGGCACTCTCGCTTCCCATAAAAGCGCAAAGCAGGAACAGGCCAAAGCTTAAAAACCCCAAAGAATTCCCCCCTATAGCCTTATTGTAAAAGCTCAATTGAATTAAGCTATGCCAACAGCGTCAATTGGACTTTCTGTTGAGAGTCTACCAAAGCTGGTCTATCACTTGCCCCTCATGAAGGGCGTTTACATACAAACCTACGGATGTCAGATGAATGTGTCTGACTCAGATCGAATGGAAGCTATCTTGGATTCCATTCACTATGAAACCGTTAAAACACCTCAAGACGCTGATTTAGTCCTTGTGAACACATGCAGCATCCGAGAAAAAGCTGAAAACAAAATGAGCTCTTTTGCTCACGAACTTAAAAGCTTAAAAAGCCAAAAGCCGGGCATGTTACTGGGAGTTACCGGGTGTGTTGCCCAACAAGAGAAAGAACAAATCCTTAAAGAGCTGCCCTTCGTAGACTTGGTCCTGGGACCCGACAACATTGACGAACTCCCTTGGGCTCTAGAAAAGCTTAACGAAGACAAAAGCACCCCCATACTTCGAACTGAATTCGATCAAGAGTCCCGAGTTTGGGAAAGCAAAACACTCATCAAAAACCCAGGTCCCTCAGAATTTATTTCAGTCATGAAAGGCTGTGACCATTATTGCAGTTATTGCATTGTTCCCTGGACCCGCGGCAGAGAAAGATCTCGAACCATTGATTCTATCATTGAAGACACCCGCCGCTTAGTGAACAAAGGCGTGCGAGAGATCACCTTCCTCGGCCAAAACATCAACACTTTTGGAAAGCGCAACAACGAATCCTTACACGAACTCTTTTACAGAGCTCACGAAATAGACGAACTACGCCGCATTCGTTTCACAACCTCCCACCCTGGCGACCTTCAAGACGAGCTTATTCAATGCTACGTAGACCTGCCAAAACTATGCAGCTATTTTCACCTGCCCGTTCAATCTGGTTCAGACAAAATTCTTCGAGCGATGAGACGCTTTTACACAGTTGAGCAATACATGGAAAAGGTAGAGAAACTAAAAAAGGCTCGGCCTGACATAGCTCTCTCTTCCGACATCATCGTTGGCTTTCCAGGCGAAACAGACGAAGACTTTCGAAAGACTCTTGAAGTCGTCAAAGCCTCTCGATACGACAACCTCTACTCTTTTGCCTACTCACCGCGCCCTGGAACCTCGGCCTCTACCCGCAACAACCAAATCTCAGAGCTTGAAAAAAAGAGTCGGCTCATGGAACTTCAAAACCTTGCTCGCCAAATCTCTAAAGAGAGTCATCAGCAGTGGGAAGGTCAAAAAATTGAAATCATGTTGGAAGGCCCGAGTAAAAAGAATCCTCAATTTTGGACGGGTCGAAGCTCCCAGAACATTCCCGTCCACCTTGCTGCCAAAGCAGGCATGAAACCCGGAGATTTCGTCTTAGTGAATGTTGTAGAGGGCACACTCACCCATTTAATGGCAACTTTGACAAATGCGGCGTCCCATAAGCAGCCCGATTTAAGCAACTAAATAAGTTCTGACATGAGTCTAGTTGCAGTTTGATGCCTTTGTGCCCCATAATCTTTTTTATTATGAAAAACTTTAGCAAGATCATCACCTTAGTCACATTAACCCTAATCCTTTCTGCCTGCTCATCAGAAAGCACAAAAAAAGAAATGAAAGACACCGCTGACAAGCCCGTGAGCAAAGAAGTGGACAAAATGGAGTCGCACAAGCAATCAGCGACTGCGAAAGGCAAGCGCACGTGCACGAACAAAAAAGATGTTCGCCACATTGAAGTTGTAGAAAAAGATGGCGGTTGTGCAGTGAACTACACCAAGTTTGGCACAAGCAATGAAATTGCTAGCGCCGCTAAAGACATGGGCCATTGCGACCGCGTCTCTGAAAAGATTCAGGTCAACTTAGTTGAATCTGGCTTTATGTGCGAATAGTCCGTTTTTAATTTTTGTTAGATATAGAGGGCGGTGTTTGTATGGGTAAGTCGACTCAAACAAACACCGCCCTTTCTGCTTTGTAAAGCAGCAAATTCACCGCGGCATCTAACCAATCATTGACCTTAACTCGGTGGCACCGATTCCAATTTTAAAATATTCTGACAAGACAATGCAAATCTTAAAGAAGACTCAACAACAATCTATACTTCTATTCCTAAGCATCTTGTTGGCCAACAGTAATGTCCGAGCCGGGCTGTTTGAGATTCCGGCAGAAAATCGTGACTATGGCTCTCTTCCGGAAAGTCTTCACGATGAAGCAGATCTACTCTTCGATGCCCTGGAGGACAAAATTAACTCCGATTTACCAAGCACTACTAACGCAGGAAAATACGTAAAAAATGTTTCAAACGCTTCAGTGCTTTCTGGAACCGGCTCGGGGACCGATTACGCCTCACCCTTTAGTCTAGGGTTGCTTGGCTTCCAATCGAGCGTTGGCGTCGATCTAGGCGACACAAAATTAAGTAAAATTTCCGAAGAGCCTGAGAGAACAGGGGGATTCGCTCCACAATTTGCAATCACCGCTGGATTGAACTTAGAGGCTCTAAAACTTGCTACCTTGGGAGCCATAGACCTCAATAAAGTGAAAGTTTATCTTCATTATTTTAAAAAGACTTTTAAACAAGATGAACTCAGCCTTGAAGCCAAGTCCTGGGGGCTTCACGCACAATATAAATACATAGATCCGGTCTCTCTTGCTCGCCTCGTTCGATGGCACGGAATTGATTTCACAACCGGCTATCGATACAACTCAATTGAAGGCGGCACAGACATCGCCCTTAGTAAAAATAGCGTAAAGAATATAGATGGGTTTGGCGAGACAACCCTTAGTTTCTCGGGATTAGCAGACATCAATCTAGATATAGCCACCCACACCATTCCTCTAGAAGTCTCTAGTGCGATTCGAGTCCTGTATTCAATCTTCGCCTATGGCGGCGCAGGAGCCGATGTATCATTTGGAAAATCTAGGGCGAGTGGGTCACTTTCTAACTCAAGTGTTACTGCCTCTGGTGGAGCTGGAACAATCTCGGCAACGGGCACTCTTGATATAGCAGAAACAAAAAAACCACAGTTAGCTAGCCTCAAATATTTTGTTGGTGGCGGAGTTGAGATGGGAGTTCTTTCTGTCTACGCGCAATGGCACCAATCCTTAACCAACGACACCTTAGGCTTCGCTCTAGGTGTCAAAGGCTTTTGGTAGAATCAACTTGCTGCACATTTCATAGTTGGCTAGGGTGCCAAAATGGAAACATTCATTGGCAACTTATCATGGCGCTACGCGACTAAACTTTTTGATGATTCAAAGAAACTCTCTGAAGATCAAAAAGAAAAACTTTTTTCATCCATTCAAGACGCCCCAACCTCTTTTGGGTTGCAGCCTTTTAAAGTTTTTGTAATCGAGGATTCCGAAAGAAAAGCAGCCATCCAAAAGGCTGGTTGGAATCAGCCTCAATACTCTACCTGCTCTACAATTCTTGCCTTTGTAACAAGCTCAGACGTTAGTAAGCGTATCACTGATTACATTCAACTCGCCTCAGGCGGTAACGCCGATGTTGCCGAAAAGCTTAAAGGCTACGAATCCATGATGCGTGGCTTTTTAGAAGGCAAAGATGAGGCCTGGCTTCACAACTGGGCGGGTAAGCAAGCCTACATCGCCCTTGGCTTTGCTATGGCAGCCTGTGCAGAGCTTAAAATTGACAGCTGTCCCATGGAAGGTTTTTCTCCGGACGAGTTAGACAAGATACTTCAGCTTCCGAAAAACGAGAAAACGGCCGTGCTTTTAACAGTTGGATTTAGAAGTTCACAGGAACAACCTAAGGGGAAAGTTCGTTTTTCAAAGCAAAGCCTCTTTCAAAAGTAAGGGAACAAAACTGCTCTTAACTTTGCCTATAACCCTTAAGAGGCAAACCCTTCGTGGGTTGGCAGGGATCAAAATCAGACGCTAAGACCGAAACAGAGTCTGACGAGGGCTCTTTTCCCCCACAATGCATACAAAAGGACTTAAACAAGTTTGGATCAATTTTTACGCCTGCCGCTTTAGACATAATGGCCAAGGCATCTGGGATTGAAACCACTGTGTTGTAGGCACGCTTCGTGGTGATAGCATCAAAAAAATCGCAAATTGCGGTTAAACGAGCCATGCGATGAATCTCTTCACCTTTAAGACCTTCTGGATAGCCCGAACCATCAAAACTCTCGTGATGCTCAAAAACAACCCTCTTTAAAACATCCAAATCCACGCCCTTAGGTGCCTCAAAATCAACCTCGCACAACAATTCCTTCCCAAACCACGGATGTCTTTGAATCTCTGCAAACTCTTGGGGACTCAATTTTTCAGGCTTGTTGATAATACTCGTGGAAATTTGAATCTTCCCAATATCGTGCAACATTCCACCAAGCCCAGCTAAGCTCAACTCTTCTTGGCTAGAATCTGGCTTTAAAAATCGCTGAAAGGCAATGCAATACATAGCCACATTCACAGAGTGATCATAAGTATAAAAGTCATGAAAGCTCAAACGAGCAATGTGTGCTTGAAGCGCATCAATCGAATAGTCTTGAACCAAATCAACCATAACCGCTACAGCGTCCTGACATTTCTTTACCGACTGAGTTAGCAGCTCTGTGCTGAACTTCTTATTAGGTTCAAAAAGCTGATCCAAATATTCAATTGCAGAACTTTTAATGATCTCTGACTTCTTTTCTTCGCTGATATCATTCCCGGAGATAAGTCCACTAAGAAACAGGTGCCGTTGCTCTTCTAATACGTAAAGCCTTCCATACTTTTCCTGGATTTCGTTTAAATCATCAACCTCAAACACTTCCCCTATTGGGAAAACCTTCATAAATTTATTAGAGGATCCGTCCCCGGAAAAGTTTGTATACAAGTCAAAACTCATGGGCTCATTCAACGGCACATTCTGCATTGAAATGCTGAACACTTGATCAAACTTTTTATTTACAACTGCCTTCTTCACACAAACAATTGTATCGGATCAAAGTGGCAAGAACAGGGTTAATGCCGCGCGCCAGACGAATTATCCCCTCTTCTAAGAAAACTAAGCTAATTAATTGCTATCCTAAAGCTAGATACATGAAACGACTTAAACTTAGACTTCTTTCCCTGATTATTTTTCTACTGACCTCGTGTCAAAGTCAGAAAAAGCATTTAAACATTGGCGACCCTACCTTGACGCAAGAAGAGAAAGCCGAACAACTAACAAGAGAAGTAGAAATCGACTCAGGAGTCGTTCAAATCGAAATTCTTCTAGAAGACAATATAAAAGAAATTTTTCAGAAGAAGCACTCTAACAATAAAGTTGTGCCACCAGATCTACTCAAAGAAGAATACGAGTATCTTCTTACAAATCTATTTCGAAATCGAAGATGCTTTCGAGCCACCGGGGAGCAAAAGACTCTCACCAACTTCTTTAAGGATTATCGAATAGCCTATACAACCTCAAAAGAGGCCACTCCTATCAAAATTGCCACATCTCGTTTAAGCAACATTTTTTGCACCGAATTCCCTCAAAGTCTTTCCGAAGGAAGCGTCTTAATTCTAAAAAAGGACTCTCCAAAAAAAGCCTCTATACTTGAATGGTCTACGCAATTTACCCTATCAAACTATGACCTAAACCAGTTAAAGGAAACTGCTTACCATGAGCTCCCTTCAACCATCTCGTTAGATTTGATAGAAAACGACAAGGAACAGAAGCGGGTCCTTAAAGTCGCCTTGAGCACTCATAACCTTAAGTATGTGAAGAAGATCCTTAGCAAAAAAAAATTAGCCTACAGTCCAGGAGATCGAAATTACATTTTCAAACTGTTTCAAGACTACGCAATCGCCTCTCGCGCAAATTGTGACAACAAGATTGCAGAGCACTTGATTATTTCTGGTGCGAGCATTGATGCCATAAATGACACTCGAAGCGAAGGCACATCAATCGCGCTGGACTGCCCTATGTTTGCCGAATTTCTTTATGTTTGGTCCCCAGCCCATAGAGAACAAATCGTGCATCATGTCAACGAACTCTTTGTAAGCATTCTCAACTCATCAACCCCCAAAACTCCACGCGCCGTTCTCGATGTCAGTAAACTTTATAAAATTATCTTAGAGCGACTCCTATTTGCCTGTCAGTCGGGAGACGAAAGTCAATGTGTCGTCGCCGAACTGTTTTTTAAAAACTATCAAAACGCACTACCCACCTTGTCCCGATTTGAACAGAATGGAATTCAAACCCAGCGACAAAAAATGCAGGGATTATTTGAAGAGCTTCAAAAGCGCAACGCCCCACAACAACCCGCCAAACAGAAGAAAAGCACCCAAAGCATCGCCATATAAAGACGGCCAGCTTATGCCATTTGTTTGACTTGAGAAGCAAAAACACTAACACCTTCGCTCGCCAGTTTCGTATTATAATGGCTCTATATGCACACTCGGCTGAAGTATGTTTTGATTATCGGACTAGTGAGCCTAGGCCTGCAAACCTGTGAAAATTTTTATAGCTCCTACAATAATGTTAACAGCCGAAAGTATCGCCTGGAGAAAGCTAGAAACCACATAGACAATGAAGAATTTACAGACGCTATTGCTCAACTTTATCCAGAATGGATTGATGACGTTACAAATGAAGAAGTTGCCTATTATTTTGCCATTGCTCACGCAGGCAGAGCAGGCCTCAACATCATTGATCTAGTGTCTGAACTCGCAGAGGATCTCAGCTCAAAAACAATCGTCGAAGGAATTAGTGAGTTTTTTGAAGACGCCGACGATGAGGACATCAGTGACATAAAAGAAGCTATTCGAATCATTGAATTCACGGCTGATGAAGTTAACGATCGCTCTGCCCGCATGAATTTTCTAGCTCTCTTTGCAAACTGGGCCCGAATTGGAATTGTTCTTCATCGCTATTCCTATTCAAGCAACACACTTTTAACGAGCAACTTTGATGCTTGCAAACTAAGCTCAAGCATTGGCTCAGCCCGAACAGGACTACCTGACAACGCTGTCGATGAAATCATGGTTTCAGTTCCCAGGATTGTAGAGCTCGCGGCCGTCATTTCAGGAACGGGCGATGCCTTTGATGCCCTTTTAGGAAGCTCTTTCTCTGGCCTTGGATCGGCCCCCACTGAGCCCATCCCTTGCTCTGCTGACTCTGACGCGGTCCTCTGCCTAGCCACACGCTCTTTAATCAACCTGGGTGCTGACGATGGCGGAATTGGCTTAGACACAGGAAATTTTGCTGGCGATAATGCAGGCCCTCCCATAGGGACCTGCGATGACACCTACAACTAGGAAAAGGCCTCCCCCTAGCGTCAACAAATCTACAAAGAGCCAAAAAGCTGCTTAGTTCCTGTTTCACCGAAGCTTTAACCTTAGGGAGGAATAAGCAATAATAGAGAAGATGTCGGGTATTCAAAGACGTTCTTGCTACCGTGTGCAATATCCATCAGGAGAAGGCCCCACCATGCAAATGTCAAAAGGGGTTTACCCTGTTATCGATCTATCCGAAGGCGGCCTTTCCTTCTCTACCGACGTTGGACAATTTCTTACTGGAGAAGTTTACAACCTCAAGCTTCATTTCAAAGACGGCGAACAGTTCAGTAGCTCAGCAGAGGTGGTTCGACTAAGCGCCAAGTCTGTGAGCCTTCGCCTTAGCACTGAAGTGCCCTACCGGAAGATTGTGGCCGAGCAACTGCGCCTTAAGAACAGCTATCCCAATATTTGAAAATTCTTCAAAAAGCGTTTTCAAATAACTTTCAAACATGATAGATTGAAAAGCACATATGGCCAACAAAGATCTTACCCCCAAACAAAAACTCGTTTTGGATTACATCAAACGCTACAGCAAAAAGCATGGGCACACGCCCACCCAAGAGGCCATAACAAAGGGACTTGGCTTTCGCTCCGTAGGAACCATAAACTACCACCTACAAGGGCTGAAAGAACAAGGCTACCTAGAAGAAACTGAAAAGAATGCAAAGTATGGCATTCAACTAAAGACTAAAGACAATCAACTTCCGCTATTGGGCAAAGTTGCTGCTGGTAACCCTATCGACTTTAGAATCAGCAATGAAAGCATAGAAGTGCCAAGCAGTTTCATAAAAGGCAATAAAGAGCATTTCGTTCTACAGGCCTCTGGAAACTCTATGATCGACGCCCATATTCTAGATGGCGACCTCTTGATTATTCGAAAGCAAGAGTCAGCAGACAACGGTCAAATTGTTGTGGCTGAGATAAACAATGAGGCCACGATTAAACGTTTTTTCAAAAAATCCAGCAGTGTCGAGCTACACCCAGAAAATGAGAACTACAAAATTATAAAAGTCTCTAACGATTCTGACGATTTTAGAATTGAAGGAATTCTGGTCGGAGTGCTCAGCCCAAGGTCCTAGAACAATTCCTAGTTCTCAACCGAAGCGGGGTGAACATTTCCACCTCTAGGACCTTCGAGTTGAAGAGCCAATTGAGCTCGCTCAAAACAGCCTTGCAAAAGATTTTTTCCATCGCTCGACTCTAAGTAGACTCCTGTTAGCTCTGAGATGCGCTGCTCAACTTCCCCCGAAGATTCTTCTAGAGTGTTGTAATTTGTAGGAATCACTCCAGCCTTTTCAATCCCAGTGGCCATACAAGGGCAATACATTGAAAAAAGAGCAAAGTGTTCTTTGGGAGCCTGTTCCTTGCAGCCGTCAATAAAGCCCTCTCGCAACTCAATCGACCAATCTTTCGATTGTGAAACCTGTGATCGGTTATCTAAAACTCCATACTTGAAACAAACGCAAAACAACCCAACAGCAAGCAACGTCCCAGCTATCAACAAAATTCGTCCCTTCCAAATGAAAGATTGGCTCATAAAAAACATCTCCTATTCTTAAGGTAAGCCATCTAGCCAGCCAAACCAGTTAAGTTTTAGTTAAGAAGACAATCTTAACATTCTTAGAATAGATAATTTAAACATAAACAGCCTAAGCTCAAGCCATAGATATGCCGATCTTAACTCGTGTTTAAAAAAGAATTTTGGAAAGACATTCGTGGAGCCGTCCCCGTATACGATGAACATCGGTTTTTTCCGCTAGCATTTCCTACCAAACATCTCACAAAAATAGGCACTGCCTGCTCTAGGAACATAGAGTAAAGTGAAGTATCGGGCTGAAATTGATGGAATGCGTGCTATTGCTGTTTTGGCAGTCATCTTCTTTCACGCTGGCTTCAAGCACTTCTCTGGTGGCTATGTTGGCGTCGATATATTCTTCGTGATCAGCGGCTACTTGATCACTACTCAAATCACTCAAGAGATCAAAAAATCCAATTTTTCATTACTCTACTTTTACGAACGAAGAGCAAGACGAATCCTTCCACTATTATTTGCTGTCTGTTTGATAACCTCTCCCCTCGCTTTCATTCATCTCTCAAATCGAGATTTTTACGACTATGCGCAAAGCTTGATTGCGTCGTCTTTATTTTCATCCAACATCCTATTCTTTTTTGAAAGTGGCTATTTTGATTCTCTTGTGGACACAAAGCCACTTTTGCATACCTGGAGCCTAGCCCTAGAAGAACAATATTACCTCGTGTTTCCCCTGCTCTTGTTGATGCTAAAAGGCTGGAACTCAAAGAAAGTGTTTGCAAGTATATTGCTGCTTACCATTAGCAGCTTGCTTCTTGCCCAAGCCTTTGTGGAGGAATACCCAAGCGCTACATTTTACTTACTACCCTTTCGAGGCTGGGAAATCCTCATAGGTGCCTTGCTGGCTTGCTTTGAAGTCTATTGGCCTAAGCAACTCAAAAAAATTAATCACTCAATTAGCAATTGCCTTTCATTCATTGGCCTGGTCTTCATTATCACTTCGATTTTCATTTTTTCGCCCGAAACCCCATTCCCAAGCTTCTACACTCTTTTGCCTACGATAGGTTCTGTCCTTATCTTGGGCTTTGCTCGACCGCAGACCTTTGCTCACTATATTTTGAGATCAAGACTCTTAGTTGGGTGTGGCCTTATTAGTTATAGTTTGTATCTTTGGCATCAACCCCTCTTTGCAATAGTTAAATATCGACGCCTCTTAGAACCTTCATCCGAGCTCATGATGTTTTACTCACTTCTGCTATTCCCGCTTTCTTATTTTTCTTGGCGCTGGATTGAACAGCCCTGGCGAAACAAGAACTTTCTTTCTCAAAAGAGTGTTTTTCAATTTTCTGGCTTAGGAATCCTTCTCTTTACAGCTCTCAGCAGTGCCTTTATTTTCAGCAAAAATGAACGTGCCCTCTATGCAGGAGAAGGTCTTGCATGGGTTGAAAAAGTTCAAAACAGTAATCCTCGACTGATTCTTTACGGAGATAGCCATGCACGGCAATATTTTCGTTCTTTGGAAGAGGTTTATGGTGAATCAACTCTTTTATCAAAAGGAGCTTGTCTAGCCTTGCCCGGTATTTTAGGAAAGTATGAGGGAGCAGACTTCAACTCAAAAAAATGTGCTGGGCTCTTGTTAGAATTAAAAAATTTATTAAAACAACACCCCACGACACCACTTTTCATAGCCTATCGCTGGGATTTGAAAGTTCTGGACTCTAGGTCAGAAAAAGGAATCGGGAACACACAAGAAGAGTTAGGCATCAACGCATTAGCAGAGTCTTTAAAAATGCTTTTGAGTTGGCCAGAAAATCATCAAAGAAAAATTGTGCTCATTGGCTCAGTACCATCGGCTGCCTCAGCCAGCCCTGGAATGCACTCTGGATACGAACGATGTGAAAAATACATTGACGCAAAATGTCCCCTCTTTTACCCCAAAACAAAAGGCGAGGGACTCAAAGTTAATGAGATGCTTTCTAAACTCACCCTAGAAAATGCTAACCTTAGCTTCATCGACCCCTACGAAAGCCTCTGTGATGAAAAAGGATGTCATTTGTTTATAAAAGACCAAGCACTGTATTCGGATCACGCCCACTTAACTCGATTTGGCGCTGACCTCGTCATCGATCAAGCCCTACAACAAGAAAAGAAACAAATACCCTCTATCTAGCCAAGACCGCCTTGTCCTAGTGCATTTCTTCGCAGGTTCCTGACTCATACGAATCTAAACCACTCGCCCTTGCATCACATTCGTTAGGATAGGTTTTTCCATCGCCACCACAAACACTGCCTGAGTCGACCCTGCAACTAGTTCCATCTTCAGCCTCCAGAACGGACGAAGTGCTTTCTGACTTATCAGCGGTGCACCCTACTAACAAAAAGACAGTAAAGATAGTTGCGCAAACAGTCTTAAATTGATCCATAAACAATATTTAACCTGTCTCCGAATACTAAAACAACTCTTTGAAACTTTTTTTTAGACTAGAGAACCTTTTAAGACTTAAATACGTCTAATATTTGAAAGGTATCTTTATGAAAAAATTCTTAATCTACTTTCTACTACTTCCAATTTATTCGCAGGCCAAAGAAAGCCCCGAATGGTTTAAAAAAGCCTCTAGCTTTTGTGCAAGCCTTAGCTTCAACAGCAGTCAGATGAAGTGCCAAAAACAGGTCTCTTCTGCAAAGTTTATGTCCATTGGAGCCATCGACCTTTGCACAAGCCTTCCGATGCCCGACCTCAAGTTGAAATGCATTCAATCCATTAGCAATAAGGTTTACAGGGACGAAGAGGTTGTTGCCTGCAAGAACAACATGATGAGTTCAGACAAGATGAAGTGTCTCAATGAACTTGGACAACAATGGGTCGAAAAAAAGAAAAAGAAAGAAAAGCACGATAAGCACAGACTAAGCAAAGATCATCGTGAAAGACTTGAAGATATTTTAAGCATGCTTAAAGACGGTCGATACAAACGGGCTAGAAAAAATCTTCAAAAATTACTAGGAGAAGACTCGGGTAGCTAAACTCAACTACCCCTTTTAGGGAGGCTGGAGCCAGTTTTCTACTTGTGTCATAGCGCACTTCTAATTTAGAGAGGCCCTCATTGGCTTTTAAGAACCACTGAACTATTGTTCCGGTCTCTAAACAGGAGTTTTAAATTATGACAAAATATATTTTTTCTTTTACTTTCGCCTTGGCGATTTCATGCTTGGCTAGCGCCGTTGACCTTGATGGGAGCTTCACCTTTCAACAAGAATACCTCAAAATTAAAGGCATCAAAGCAAGACATAGACAAAGAGTAAAAGCTTATCTAACTGGCAATCACACCCTCAACGAAAATGCCAAAGTCACCATTGGACTCGCTTCAGGGCCCACCACTCCCACATCCACCTACAACACGCTTGGAGGATCTTTTTCTTCGATGGCCGTTAATCTCGATCAGGCCAATGCTCAGTTGAGCACTTGGAAGAATCAGATTCACTCTACCTTCGGCAAGATGAAAGATCCATTCACCCGAGTGGGAGGGTCTCAGCTTCAATGGGATAGCGATGTTCGGCCTGAAGGAATTTCACTAAACTTTGATAACAAAGAAGTGGTTGCTAATTTAGGTGGTTTTGTTCTTCAGGAACGTCCTGTTGACGAAGACTCCCTGCTCTTCGCTGGAGATGTCTATTTCCCAATTGAGTTAAACGAAAAGACCAGCCTTAAGTTGGGCTTTGGCGTTTTTGTCTACACTCAGGTTAGAGGGAAGAGCACTCTTTTCGACAACGAAAACACATACGGGAACAGTGGAACCGCTATCGTAGGCACAACCTCTACCACGTATACCTATACTGAAGACTACACTCTTATGAACCCAGGCATCGAGCTTAACACTCGCCTGTCGAACATCCCTTTTAAAGTCTACTTTGATTTTGTCTATAACACTGAGGCAAGCAACGACAACACAGGTTGGACTTTTGGTGCCCAGCTAGGAGATGTTAAAGGCTGGAAAGATTTTTCGGTTGCTGCTTACTTCTTACGTAAAGAGGCAGATGCGGTTTTAGGAGCGCTAACCGATAGCAACTTCTACTCACAGAGCACAGGAACCCAGGGCTTTGTTCTCTCGGGTGCTTTTGGACTCTTTGACAACGTCAGTTCTAGCCTAACTTGGTATTCCACTGACGCGATTGGAAGCGCAAAAGCGAGAGAAAATAGACTTCAGCTTGCTGCTTCAATGAAATTTTAACTTTCTTTAGACAAAAAAAGCCCCTTTAGTGTTTCCACTAAAGGGGCTTTTTACATCTATTCTCGACTACAACTTGCCCAGCTCGTGAATTCCTTATTTTCGTAGTAACTTTGCCCTAAAAAGGACGCCTTCCTAGAGCCGTAAACTTGCAAAGGAATTTCAAAACCTCCACCGGGCTGATCTTCCACCTGTGTTCTTAGGAAAACCCGTTGGTTAGCCCACCTAAGTTTTGTTAACATTTTCCGCTCAGGATACGACATTAAGCTCAACTCGCTAGGCTCGGCTGCCGCCGTGCTTTTCGAAACTAAAGTTGGGGAGGATTGTGTGTGAACTCCAGAAGAAGCCACCAAATCACTAACCCCACTTTGGCAGGACCAATTGTCAGAAGATAGGTTTTGGGGAACTATCTTAGCACTCAAACTACTTTTATCAGAGTCCAAGTGACAGCTAACAACAAGACTTTCAAGAGTGCTTGTTAGGCCATAGACTTCAGAATCAAAGGAAATTTTTGCGGCCATATCAACCACACCATTTTTCGAATGAAGAAAATTAATTGAACCTATCTCAGGGGCATCCTGAATATAAGACACACTCAAGCTTTCCACTTCATCTTCAAAAAGAGTTTTACTCTTTCCATCCAAACTGAGTCGCACTTCGCTTTGAGATTCTTCCTCATACTTTCGAACAACACAATTGAGAGCTACAACTGAGGAAGGAGTCGTTTGAGCATCTTCTCCCTTAGGCTTGGGCTGATACAACAAACCATCACCCTCGGCCACAATCTCTTTTCTGTTCGTACAAGCAACAAGCAGGCTAAAAATTGCCACCGTGCTAAATATATATTTTTTTAATTCCACTAACGCACTCCTTAAAACAACAAACATGAAAAAGCTTCGCCTCATACTGTGCGATATCCGTGCCAAGCACATCGTGCCTGTTTTTAGTCATTTAGAGGCACTCAACGAGGGTTTTACTCGACCCAAGAGCAAATTTTGCGGTCATTGTGTATAGAATGTGTGAAAAGTAAACGGATACGTTTTAGGCAAAGCAATCGAACATAATGAGAAAGGTCCCAATGATGAAAATCAGTGCCCACGTATTTTCCAGGTATCTCTTACTCATTTCAAAAGAATACAATCAAAACGGAGCACAATATGAGTAAAAAAGTCGCCGCCTCACCCTACCTTCAAGCACTTAACGCGCGTCTGAGAAGGCCTTTAAAAAGGACTAGAGCCCCTCTTTTCAAATAACTTTCAAACATGTTACAAATAAGAAGGTAGGCCAAAGCACTTAGCCAAAGCCGAGAAAAGCGACCCACTCACAGTTTTAAAGAGAGGAAAGAAATGGAAACCGCAGAGCTAAAAGCTCTTGTCGGAAAGGCGTCGGGCTATACCCGAAGAGAAACTTTGCGTTTTTCTTTGTGCCCAGAACCCCTTCCCAGAGGAGCCCTTATTGAAGTCACCGGCTTTGGAAAGAGCGAATTCGTTGCCGAATTTTTAGCTGAGCACAAACATCAAGCCATTTGGCTAGAAGAAAGCTTCAACCTAAACCCACTCGCTTTTTTACAACGCCAAATCTCTCTTAAGAATATTCACTTTGTTGAAGCCGAGCACAATTTGTTTTGGGCAAGTGCTCAAGTCATTAGCAGCGGTCTTTACGATTCGATTGTCATCAATCAACCCAACTGGGATCTGAAACAATTTAGAAAAATTCAACTCATGGCAGAAAAGAATAATCAACTGATTTTTCTTCTAGCAAAGACCCCCTTAAACGCTTGGCCTATTAGCTTAAGCCTGCAGGTAAAACATCGATTCTTCAACAAGGACTTTCAAGTTCAAATTAGACGCAAGAGATCTTTTTATAGATGAACATTATTTGCTTATTTTTTACGAAAGGAACTCCTCTCGAGTTTTTTGAATGCTGCTATAGCTTTACCCCCCGCATCTACTTTAACTCGGAAGCCATTTTTTTAGACATAGAAGGTTGCCAAAAACTTTATTCTACAGAAACTCTCATAAAGAGACTCCGCATTTTTGAACGGCGCTTTGGAGTTAGCTTTCGAATAGGAATTGCATCAGACACTCCAACCGCTCTTGCCTTTGCTCGCTTTGAAGAAACTCGCAAAGCAGACTTACCTATAGAGGCTTTACTTGATTACGCCTCTCCCCTTAATAAAGAACACATAAGTGAGGCCCTCCCCATGCTTTCACTTTTACAAAGACTAGGCGTTGAAAACTTGAGCGCCTTCCTGGCCCTCCCTAGCCAATCTCTTAGCTCAAGGTTTCAACGTCTAGGTCTTCACCTTCATCAGAGAGTCCAGGGGCTCTCGGCTTTACCGTGGCCCTCCTTAAAAAAGCCACTTCGAATTAGGGAAGAAATCGTTATTGATGAATCCCAAAACGCACAAAGCCTAGAGCCCCTTCTCTTCCTCCTCAAAAACCCCCTTCAAAGAGCTTGCTCTCGACTTCGAGGAAGAATGGAAAGAACACAATGCTTGAACTTAAGAATTGAAACAGAAAAATATTCTACCGTTAAAAGACCCGTGCTTGATTTGAGCTTCTATTTTTCAACCCCACAAGGCTGCTCTTTTTTTATTCTCCAAATATTAAAAGAAAAATTGGCCCACCATCTTCAAAGAACTCCTCTAGAGGCCCCAATTATTCACCTGAGCATTGAATGCACGGAAACCTCTCCAGCCCAAATTTCTCAGCAAAACCTATTTAACGAAAAAGAAGAAAAAAAAGAGAAAATTGAATCCCTCCTCGAGCGCCTTAAAGCTAAGCTGGGCTCTCAGAAAGTTTTTCAAGCCTCCCTTATCGCCTCCTACATTCCCGAGCGTTCTTGGACAAGAGTTCAGAGCCTTCCCTCCGACATTGATACACCACTACCAAAGCGACCTATTCGTCTTTTAAAGAACCCTATTCCCTTAGAGCGAGTTAACAACCTACTTATCTTTAAAGGCTCTAGTATGAAAATTGTAGACGAAGAGGGGCCAGAACGCCTACAAGGCTATTGGTGGCAAGAGCTCTTTCACCGAGACTACTACACAACCACAGTGCAAAGCGGTGAAACCCTTTGGATATATCAACAAGATGCTTCCGGTCCCTACTATCTTCATGGGCTATTTGACTGATATACTCCAAAAACAATGGATACAAAGAAAACTCTCATAGTGGGCGCATCAACAAACGCCGATCGATTCTCATACAAAGCCGCTAAACGCCTTAAAGAGAACAATCATCCCATTGTTCTTTTTGGAAACAAACAAGGCGAAGTTGCAGGAGAAACAATCACAAACGAACTCCCCTCTTCAATAGAAGGCCTCGATACGATAACCATGTATCTTTCACCCGAGAATCAAAGTGAAATGACAGACAAACTCATTGCCCTAAAGCCCAAACGAATCATCTTTAACCCAGGAACAGAAAACCCCTCTTTTATGGAAAAGGCTCAAAAGAACAACATCCAAGTAATCGCCAACTGCACACTTGTCATGTTGAGCACAGACTCATATTAAGGCCTACTTCTCTTTGTAAGAGCAGTGTATAAATTTCAAACAAAGGCACTCAAAAATGGACAAACGAGCCTTCAATTACCCAGTCGCTTAACGCAATCTTAACAAAAAATTCACGTTAAGATCACTAAGCTTAAGGCATGAGAAAATTTTCCTTGGCCCTAATCGTCTTTTCAATCATCTCTGTAAATGCAACAAAAGCAGAGACAAGAAAAGAGAAGAGACAAAGAATCATCCGAGAATCTTTTAAAGACGAAGCAGCCTATAGAAAGGTCTACGGAAAGCTTCACAAGCTAAACCCAGAAGAAGCTCAAACAGAATCAAACACTGCTGAACAGCCTTTGGAGCAGATAGAGGAAAGCCCAGACACTAAGACCATCTATGACGGAGGATTTATTCCAGGCTTGAGCCTAAGCCCTGAACAACTCCAAGGGGTCTATCAACCTTCTAGCGAAATTATGAAGATCGAAAGTCCTGACTTTCAGCCCAAAGAACCTCTTTATCACCCATGGTCCACTATATCAGGAGTGGACCCCAACAAAGAGGAGTTTGATGACTGGCAAAAAGCCGAAGGGCTTTTTGTTCCTCTAATTGAAGGATACCTTCACTATCGACACATGAACCTTGAAAAGCTTAAAGACGTTGAAGCTGAGAAAGCTTTCGCCTCCGAATATTTGAAATCAGTTTTAAATGAAACCATGGAAATTGATTTAGACTCTAAAAACAACGCCAAACCGCTTTTGAGTGGAATGATTCAAGATTACATCGCCTACCAATCAAAATATTTTGATTTGCTTAGCACAAGCCTAAGAAAGCAAAACAGCCCTGCCGCAGATCATGTTGAGATGAGAAAACACGCAATAGATTCCATCAAAGAAGTTTATCAAGAGATCTCTGATTACAGGTCTCAAAATTGGTCCAAACTTAAATAGAAGCCTTACTCACCTAAGCGAAGGTTTGCGCTGCCTTTTTTTCGAAGAATATACTCTTCAACCAAAAGAAGACGATCTGGGCCTGCACGCTTAACAGTTGCAAGCAAATCTTCCATGCTGGAAATTTCTTCAAGCTGCTCTTTGATAAAAAACTGTAAAAAGTTCTCAGTCGCAAAGTCATCTTTCTTTCGAGCCAAAGAAGCCAGTTTATTAATGCACTTCGACAACTCAACCTCTTCATTCAAAGAAAAAGAAACAGCCTCTTCAACCGTTGAAAAACGATACTGACATTTTTCAACTCCAGGGATATCCAAATCCGCCCCTGTGTCGTGAAGATACTGAATCACCTTCAAACCGTGAGTTCGCTCTTCGTCTGATTGTGCATAAAAATATTTAGCCAGCTCAGGCAGAGTTTCTCTGTGAAAATAATTAGCAATGGCTAAATATTGCAACATTGCTCTAAACTCTCTACCAATTTGTTGATTCAATTCTGCGGCGACTTCTTTTGAAATTAATTCCATGCCCCTATTCTACTCATTTAGAACGAAAGCTCCAGGTAGAAATTCAAAGAAACTGTCAAATGATTTGAAGCAAAAATGTCAATTTACTCAACCATTTACTGAATTAACTACTTTTTACGAATTTCTATATCAATCCGACGAGGAAAAGACGGCAACTTCAAAGCTCTGGGCTCAGGCTTAGGTTTATTCGAAAAAAGAGGCTTCTCATCACACTTTTCACCGCCCTCTAAGCCAGAGTCGCTTAAACAAAGTTGCATCGCCAAAGCGCGCGCCTCAATTTCCGTTTCGGCCATTGCCTGGTATTGAAAGGCTCGCGTGGAGCTCTCCACTTGAAAAACATGTGCCGATTGAGGCGATCCTGCCCTGAAAATATAGCGCTTGATCTTCCGATCAGCGTTAGGAATATCTGCTCGCAACCCTACCGGAGGCAGGTTTCTATTTAATTTTTCGATACTCGTGTTTGGTGCCTCTGACTCAGATTCTTCACATTCTTTAAAAGAACACTTTGCCTTATTCCCTTGAGGGCTACTTAAACACTCTGTTTGAGCTAATGTTTTGGATTCATCTCTAGAAGCAGCACGAGCAATGATAGGCCACTGGGTTATTTCGTTTCGGAAAACGCACACAAATCGCCCCTTACCTACAATCTCCACATAGGGCCCCTCTTTAGTTCCGGGAGCAAAGAAACGCTGAGCCTGAAGCTCTTGATCAGTGTCGCCATGAGCAGACTTATCATCGGCCCACAGCAAAGATGCACCTAGGCAAAGCGTAGAGATTAAAATATTTCTTAGCATTAGAAACTATATTGACATATTTTTAACGAAAAAGAAGCGTGGATTTTGGCTACGACCGAAGCAAACAAATCTGCTAATATACCTAGGTGGTGAAACGAACTCAGCTAGCTCTATTTATTTTGATTTTCATCACAACTGCATGCTCGACAACACCGTCAAAAAATCAACAATCTCGAGATCCAAAGTCTTTCAGCTTTAAGCAACTCTGTGAGACTTTTCTTTTAGGAAGCACAAACAGAAACGCTGGAGAGCCCTTTGACTCGAAAGCCCCCATCGGCAAGGTTCAGGTGGGCGTTGATCCACAAAGTTTGATTCCCAACAAAGATTTAAACTCTCTTGATTCAGAACGATTAAGAAACGTGGAGGAGCACGCTAGAGACATTCCCATCGAGGTCAATCATCTTGGCTTTGTCATTCAAGGCCATCATCGCTTAAAGAATGCCCTGAAAAACAATCGTAGCATCGACGTTAAGATAGTTTCTCTAGAACCTCTGCTTGAAGCTCCCTATGTCGTTAAAGAGCCTTTAGTCATCAAAAAGTCTCAAATGCTGAGCGCTTATGAACTGAGTTTTTTGAGGCAAGAATTCGCAAGAAAACAAATTCCCTACGTCTCTGCCCTTGGAAATAGAAACCATAATTTAACCTTGTCCATTTTTAGCCAGCTACATCCCCTCACTCAAGAAAGCCTCTTAAAACTTTTAGATTATTATCGAGAAAAAAAGATAAAATCATCCGAAATCGAGGACAAGCTCCTTAAGCTCACGGGCATAACTTTTAGAAAAACTTTCCTACAAGTCTTGATTGAGAAAAGATTAACCTCGACGCAAATACGTCTCGATCTTGAAAAGTATAGACAGATGGATTCAGAGGAGCAACTTGAGTTCGCCAAACAGGCTCGTGCTTTTATTCAGTCGGAGATCGCTTCCAACGCTTGGAACTCCTACTACTTCACGAAACTTCCTTTAACCCCGGTTAAGGGAAGTAAGTTTAGTGTAAAAATCAAGGATCAAGTGCTTTACGGGACAAAGAAAGGCAAGAATATATTTTTGCAAGTGCCCACCTCAATGATCAGACACGCTTCCTGGAATCCTCTTACAAATTTGACCGGTGCAGCTCAAAATTCTTTTGGCCCTCCAAGATCTTACCCAGCCGACTTGGCTTTAACAGGTGTCTTCTATCTTTTTGATGGCAATCACCGCTATGCTTTGTATGACGCAAAAAAAGAATCTGTAACACTCCGACTCGCATTCCGAAGCGACGAAGATGGAAGCGCTTATATCAAAAGCTCGGGCGTTCGACATCTTTTAGACGCAATCGGACAACGCCAACCATCTCACGATGAATTGAAGGAACTCCAAAACGGCAAGATTACGCCCGAAAGCCTTGTCCACGAAAACTTTCGACCTCTTCTCATGCCAATCACCGAACTACCTCAAGACGACTAACTATTATACTTTCAATTAACTTTCAATATTGCTAGTCTGGAAAAACAAAGCAATGAAGCATATGTATTCAGAATTAAAGGCAAAAAGCTACTATTCCTTTCTTCAAGCCGCTTCCAGCCCAGAAGAGCTTATGGATGTAGCCGCCGAGCGTGGACTCTCTGCCCTCGGCCTTTGCGATGTGAACGGAGTCTATGGAATCCCCAAAGCTTATTGGAGGCGCAAGCACCATCATTCAAAACTTAAGCTACTGGTGGGTGCTGAACTAAGTATTGAAAAACTTCCCCCCATAACTCTGATTGCTCAGAACAAAAGCGGTTACAGTCTTTTATGTAAAATCATCACACAAGCCTTCCAAGACAAAGAGAAAGGACAAGCTAGCCTAAGCCTTGAGCAACTAACATCGATCACGCAAGAGAAATCCAACGAAGACCTCTTTTGTCTGAGCCTAGCTCATCCACAACTAAAAGGACTAAAGACACTTTTTAAAGAAAAGCTTTTTCTTAGCTTAAGCCGCCATCTCAACGGTCACGACAAAGAGAATACAAGACTGACACTTCAGAGCTCTGAAGAGCATTGTATTCCTATCGTCGCCACCAACGACGTGCTTTTTGCCAAGAGTGAAAAGAAACAACTTCATGATGTGCTCACGGCGATTCATCACAAAAAAGGACTCAATGATTTGGGCTTTAGACTCGGACCTAATGCGGAACGCTTCATTAAAAGTCCTTCACAAATGAGAGAACTCTTTCACGACCTACCCGAGGCCATAAACAACACACTTCTCATTTCTGAAAGTTGCGATTTTTGTCCGAGTCAATTGCGTTATCAATATCCAGACGAGTGGTTACCCAAAGGTATTTCAGCTCAAGAGTTCTTAGAACAACTGACTTGGAAGGGAGCAAAACGTCGCTACAAGGAAAACATTCCATTAAAAGTGAAAACTCAACTCATACATGAATTACACTTAATCAACGAGCTAAGTTTTGCGGATTACTTTCTCACAATTTACGACATCGTTGATTATGCTCAAAAAAAAGACATTCTGTGCCAAGGTCGAGGATCGGCAGCCAACTCGGCTATTTGTTTTTGTCTTGGGATCACCGCAATTGACCCTGTCGCGATGAATCTTCTTTTTGAAAGATTTATTTCTGCCGAACGCGGAGAACCTCCCGACATCGACGTGGATTTTGAACACGAAAGGCGAGAAGAAGTCATTCAACACATTTACGAAAAGTATGGGCGAAACAAAGCGGCCATGGTTTGCACCATGATTACCTATAGAAAAAGGTCCGCCCTGCGTGATGTGGCCAAGGCTTTCCACATACCAATCGGCACACTTTCTGCTCGAAAAGTAGAAAAGCAAATGACAGAGCTCTGCAAAGAATCCCCCATCCCTGACTCTCAGTCCAAAGTCGCACAACTTTGTGAAGAAATTTCGGACTTACCTCGCCATCCAGGCGTTCATAGCGGAGGATTCATTCTCTCCTCTAAAGACTTAAGTGAGATTGTCCCCATCGAGCCTGCACGTATGCCAGGACGCACAGTGATTCAGTGGGATAAATACGATCTGGACTATCTCGGGCTCTTAAAAGTCGACATTCTAAGCCTTGGCATGCTCAGCGCTCTAAAGAAGTCTCTAAAAATGACCGGAAAAGAACTTTACGAAATCCCTCATGATGACACAAAAACTTATGAAATGATTCAACAGGCAGACACGGTCGGCACCTTTCAAATTGAATCACGCGCACAAATGTCTATGCTCGGACGATTGAAACCTAAAAATTTCTACGATCTTGTTGTAGAGGTAGCCATTGTGCGACCTGGCCCCATAGTCGGGCAAATGGTTCACCCTTACTTAAAACGACGACAAGGTTTAGAGAAAGTTGAATACCACCACCCTCAGCTAAAGAAAATACTAGAAAAGACTCTAGGCGTTCCCCTTTTTCAAGAACAAGTCATGAAAATTGCCATAGAGGTCGCCGGTTTTACTGCAGGAGAAGCCAATGAACTTAGGCAGAGTATTGCGGCATGGAGATCCGAAGGTTCTATCAACAAAATGGCTCAGCGGCTTTTCTATGGTTTACGAAAGCAAGGAATCCCCGAGGAATTTTGCCATCGCATCTACAAACAAATCTATGGGTTTTCAAAATACGGATTCCCTGAAAGTCATGCCGCAAGCTTTGCCCTACTAGCCTATGCCTCTTGCTACTTAAAATGCCACCACCCGAGTGAATTCACCTGCTCTCTACTGAACTCACAACCGATGGGTTTTTACGCCACCCACACCCTTGTCGACGACGCAAAGAGACACGGCGTTAAAGTGCTAGCTGTTCATCCCAATTTTTCAAACTGGGATTCTCACATTACAGGAAGCGCAATTCAGCTAGGCTGGCGCATCGTAAAAGGGCTTGGCAAAAAAGACGGAGAGCTAATCGCACAGGCCAAACCTTATGCTGATTTAAAAGACTTTGTTACAAGAACTTCTCTTCGGAAAGACTTGCTATATCGCTTAGCTCTTGCCGGCTGCTTTGACTGCTGGAAGCTGGATCGACGCCACACACTATGGAGTCTTTTAAAAGATTTACCAGAGACTCAAGTTCCATTCTTTCAATTTGCAAACTCCAACAAAGGCAAACAGGTCGATCTGTTTCAGGACTTTGATGAGGTCGAGAAAACCGCGCTCGATTTTGAGGCCTATCGCCTCACTACTCGTGGGCACCCAATGGAATTCTTGAGAAAACGCTACAAAACCAAGGCTCTTAATTCACGACAAGCAAAGTTAAAGAAACATGGCACGTGGATTCGTGCGGCCGGCCTCAACCTGGTGTTGCAAAAACCTCCCACAGCTAAGGGTGTTGCCTTTAGCACACTAGAAGATGAGCATGGCTTTTTGGACCTAGTCATCCACCCCCAAGTGTATGAAGACTACAAAGAAGCCTATTATCATGAAGCTTTTTTAATCATTGAAGGTCGGCTTCAAAGAGATAGAAACACTTGTAATGTGCTTGTAAAAAAAATCATTCCTCTTTTAAAAGACAAAAAAGAACTTCCTCTAGAACCTAATCGCTTTTTCCATTAAGTCTAGAGTCATGAGTTTTTCGAAATGCTTTCAAAGAAGCCCTCATCACACTCCACTTAACAACGCGGGCCTCTCTCACATGACAACCCATGCTCACGATGCCCTAGTTGAGATTTCAAAAGCGGCTACCTTTCAAGCTTTTTCCAATTTGGAAAGTCTCATCACACAATATCAAACAGACAGAACAACTTTCGAAAAACTCGTTGGCTGCGACGAGAACTGCCTGGCCTTCACGCAAACTTGTGCAGTCTCTATTTCGCAAGCGGCCTTAGGGTTGGAACTTAAGGCAGGTGATGAAATTCTAAACTTTGCTGGCGAATACCCCTCCAACACCTACCCCTGGATTGAAGCTGCCAGACGAAGTGGTGCAAGTTATAAGCAAGTCGAAGCAGAAGAAGGGTTTCGCTTCACTGAAGAAGCGATAATTAATAAAATTGACTCAAAAACAAAAGTTGTTGCAGTCTCTTGGGTTCAATTTCAAAATGGCTGGCTCATCGACCTGAAAAAAATTTCCGAGGCCGCACACAATGTTGGCGCACTCTTAGTAGTCGATGTAATACAAGGATTGGGAATAATCCCCTTCAACATGAAAGAGCTGGGTGTTGACGTTGTCTGTGGAGGCACGCACAAATGGCTCTGTGGCCCCCTAGGACTTGGTTTTCTAGCCGTTAGCAAAGACTTGATCCAGCAGCTTAAACCCTTGTGCGTAGGCTCCAACACCTTCACAGATTATGAAGAGCTTGCAACAGATCTCAAACGAAAACCCTACACAGACTATCGTCGCTTTGAACCTGGCTCGCCCTTTTTTATAATGGCCAGAACCGCAGCTGCTTCGATTGAGCAAATCCTAAAGGCAGGCGTTGAAAACATTAACCATGAAACAAGAGTTTTACGCAATCTGATTACCACTACAGCCGAAACACGAGGCTTCAAAACTCTCTCACAACAAGAAGGAAAGTTTCTAAGCCCAACCGTTACAGTGCTTCCCAACAACCTAGAGAAGAGCATTCAACAGCTTCGAGAAAAAAATATTCTCTTTGCCCATCGCCTTGGCGGAATTCGACTATCTCCACACGTCTACAACAACAAAGACGACATTGATCGAGCGATGAATTGCCTTTGCTAAGCTTGTTTTAGTTTTCCAAAATCGAGGGCACCCACAGGGCAGATGTCTACGCATCCACCACAACCAATGCAAGGAGTCTCCATAAGACCAAAACTACCCATGATAGGTTTACGATCTTTGTGAGCAAAGCTAGCAACATCAATCCCCATCGGGCAGACCTGTGAACATAAATCTAGACCTTTGCATTTATCGTTGGCCACAACTTGAAACTTAGAACCGAAATAACGTCCCTGCAATTCCATCATCTTTGCCAATGGACAGCCATAGCGACACCACACACGGGTGCCCAAGAACGGATAGGCTCCCACACCAATAAGCGCACCAAAGATTAAATCAACCGCTAAGTCTTGAAACAACTTTCCTGCTTCTAGCAGGCCTTGGGCTGTGAAAATCTTTAAAAAATCAAAAAATATAACCAAACCATAAGCTAAGCCAAAGAATAGAAAAACTGTCTGAAGATGCTCCAACCTCTTAGCGGTAGCACCCGTAGGCGTCTTGTGTTTAACCCAGTTCGAACCCCATTTGGTGACACCAATAACTTCGGCCAAGTTTCCGCAGGCGCAAAACCATGAACAATATCTTTTTCCAAAAAACCAAACCGAAGCCGGCACCAAAACAAAGACATAGCCCATCCCACTCCAAGACTTGAAAGCTCGTGAAACATAAACGTAGGCGTCACGACTTGCTGGTGCAATTGAATCAGCAAAAAGGGCCTTCCCCTGAAAAAAGGGAACGACGTAAAAAGGAAGTAAATACAAAAGAACTAATTGAACTAAAAATATACTTAGAAACTTACGATACTGATATTTAGAAATACCTTGTCCCTTAGACTTCTTATAAGGCGATTTTTTTCTCCAAAGAACAAGACCCGCAACAAAACAAACAACTCCAGAATAAAGAGTTCCATACCAAAAAGCAGGACTTTTTCCCAAAAGGTAAAAAACAGAAATGTCGTCGACTAAACCCGCATAAACAAACACCTCGGGGTATTTATAAACTGCATACATCAAAAAAACAGCTGGCAAGAAAAAAACCAAAAAGACTTTCTCAGCGACACTCCGTTTATATTCGTTGCGAGCATAGCTCATCAAAAACCCATCCTTAAACCAATAGCCTAGAAACGAATGCTGATGCCCGCCGAGCCTAAAACATAGACCGTTGTTCGTATAAAGGTTTCACCTTCAATAAAAACTCCAAAATGATCGGTGGGATAAGCGCGGGCCGCAAGCCCCAACACTAGAGAATTGGAATAGCTAAACTTCGAGGTCGGATCGTTCATAACAGCCCAACCAATTCTAGGACCAATCATGAAGTCTCTAAACTCACCCATTCGGTAGAGCCACTGCATAAAGACACTTCCATGAAAAAAAGCTTCCTCGTCACCCAACACTAAATAAGAACCCGAAATTCCAAGCTCTGTTTGATCATAGCGAAAATCAACCAATCCATCTGGGAACCAATTCCAGAGGAGAGCCCCTACAGCTCGACCCAACATGGGGCGTCCACCATAGCCAAATCCACCTTGTAGCGAAAGCCCTGAAGTCAAAGCATGACGTGCTTTCACATTGTATAGAAACTGTTCCTCGTTTTCTACAACCCCGGTATGCTCCTCAAGATTAAAATACGGAGTCCAAAGTTCAACACCTGTTGCTAGAATAACTTTTGCCCATTCTTGATTAAGTGATAAACCTTCAAAATAAACAATTTCACCTTTTTCGAGCATTTTATCTGAGCTGCCATATCTTTTCCCAGGCCCCAGAAACAAAGGTGTTTTGCGACGGCCTTTCATAAAGTGAGGGGTTAACAAAAGCTCATTTCGTTTTGCGTTTGGTGAAATCGATGAAAAACGAGAATGTTGAGCCAAACTACCAAATGAAAAAAAGACTAGGAAGAAACAGAAGATGACTGCCCTGAATCTTGTTGCAGTTGTGATAATTGAGAATACGCCCATAGCACTAAGATTAATAATAACCATGTTATGGCAATATTAACACCCACACTTGTCAGAAAGACGCCAAATACCCAGGTTATTACGAACACCGCCATAAAGCTTCGAATGGGCAGCAAATGCAAAAAAGAAGGCGAGAAAGTCTTAAACGGACTCATAAACCAACCCAAAAGAACTGCATCGAAGAAAAAACCACACAAAGACGCTGCAAACCAATGCCCTTTAGTCGGCGGTAAAATCAAGGCCAGAGCCAGACACCCTAACCACATTGAGAAAACCCGAGACCCGAGCATGAAGCCCAGCAATAAACCCACAAGAAACACTTTCAGCTTCATTAGGCTATCGCCCACGCTTACCAGAAGCACTGAACTCAACCAGCTCCAACCTTTACAAATCAAAAACACAATAGGTGCGGCCAAGCCAAGGTTGAATTTAGTCAAAAACTCTGTTCGAGAGGCCTCTTTTGCTCTTTGAAAGTATTTGCGATCCATCAAATAAAGAAGAAGTATCGAGAAACTAAAAAATCGATAACAAAAAGACCCTAAATAAATTTTCCACCAAGAAGCATCGTCAGACCAAACCGCAAACTGAGAGCTTCCCCAAATCATAATCGGTTCTAAGAGAAAACTTAAAACTAGAAACTGATGAAGTCGAAGCCTCTTCACCGGTTTACGAATTGCCAGAAGGACCAGTGCCGTAACAACGATCCATAAAAAAGATGATATTTCTGGAAGCCTATACATGTCCTGTATAAACCATTCTCCACTTATGCTGCGTCGATAGGCCTCCTGAAAGAGATCACTTATAAAGTTATAAAGATAGGATGGCACTTCCAGTAAATTCCATTTAGACGCCCAAACCAACGATGTGCCTAAACCAAAAATTACGCTGAACGCCGCCCCCGCTCCAGCCAGTAAAAAGAAAAGTGTAACCCAGGGGCCTAGTAAAATTCCGTTGTTAGTAAGGCGGCTATCTCCAGTCCACGCTTCCCACACACCCGATTGAGGGTCCCAAAGCTCAATTCGAGCTCTGAGTTTGCTGTCCTGCGCAAAGAAAGCCCTGATTTTGTAGCCCTTCCCCGTGTTCTTGAGAATAAAGTCTCTTTGAAGCTGTGCCTCAAAATAATCCTCATCCACCGAAAGCCGCTTAATTCTCTCAAAACTAATTTCACTGCCCTTGGCGACCTTGGAACCAGTCTTTGACCAGCGCCAACCTTGATAAAGCTCTAAAACAGCCTGCTGCTTTACTATTTCTGTATCTAAGCCAAGACGTAATATAAAGGGCAGGAATGCCACTGCAGCCAAAAGAAACCATGCCCAAAGTCTCTTTTGTCTAGCGGGAGTAGTCTGTGCTAAAAGCTGATTCATGAGTTCTTATATCTATTTGGCAAAACGCAGCGCCATCGGCTCTTTCAATGGTACCCTTTCATCGCTTTCAGCACCAGACATAGCGGCACAAGTTATTACCGAAATGCTTAAAGACACCCAAAACCTAAAAAAAGAAGATATTGAGGAAGTCTATATTGGGAACGTTCTCAACGCTGGAATGGGACAGGCTCCTGCCAGACAAGCCGCTCTAAAGGCCGGCCTTCCCGACAGCATCCCCTGCACGACCGTCAGCAAGGTCTGTGGCTCGGGCTTGAAATCTGTGATGTTGGCCGATTTGACCATTCGTGCCGGTGAAGCAGACGTTGTTCTTGCTGGAGGCATGGAAAACATGTCTCAGTCCCCATACCTTTTGCCAAAAATTCGCAACGGGTTAAGGCTTGGTCACGGGCAACTCATCGACTCTATGATCAAAGACGGACTGTGGGACGTTTACAACGACTACCACATGGGCAATGCAGCAGAGCTCTGTGCGGAGAAGTATTCAATTTCCCGCGAGAAACAAGACGCCTATGCAAAAATGTCTTACGAACGAGCCATTAACGCAAATGCCAATGGTTTATTTAAAGACGAGATCGCAACGGTCAGAGCCAAATCTAGAAAAGAAGAACTGCTTTTTGAGCACGATGAAGAACTTCAGAAAGTTAATTTCGACAAGTTTCCCAACCTTAAACCTGCCTTTACTAGCAACGGAACCATTACAGCGGCAAATGCCAGCAGCTTAAGCGACGGCGCCTCCATGACCCTGCTTCTGTCTGAAGAAAAAGTTAAGGAAAATGATCTTCAACCTATGGCTAGAATAGTTGCACAAGCTCAAGCGGCGCAAAAACCAGAGTGGTTCAGCACAGCACCTGCTGCGAGCATAAAGAAGCTACTCACTAAAGCATCTCTGAAAGTTCAAGACATCGATTTTTGGGAAATCAACGAAGCGTTTTCTTCTGTTGCCATTGCCAACAGAATGCTCCTTGAAATCGATCTATCAAAACTCAACGTCCGAGGGGGGGCGGTTGCTATGGGACATCCGATTGGTGCCAGCGGCAACCGAGTTCTTGTCACCCTACTCCACACCCTTAAACAAGAGAAAAAGAAATACGGCGTTGCCAGCCTGTGCATAGGTGGTGGTGAAGCCGTCTCCGTGCTCGTTGAAAATCTACATGTTTAACGCCTTAGAAAAAGAACTCCAAGCTCAATTAGAGCAGTTGAAGGCTGCCGATGTTGCCGACCTTGTTCTTTCTCCGTTTGTGAACCCCAAGCTTTTGTTAACCATTTGCCACGAAGCGGGACCAACCAATTGGGTTGTTAATCGTAGCGATGTTTATGATGAAACCATTGAGGCGCTGCTACAGCATCCCGATGAAGTTATTTCTCGACGGGCCGCCGAAAAAATAAAAATCAGAAAATCTACACTGACCACACTTACTCCTCCGCTCTTTGAAGGAGATTGTGAAAACATACCAGACCATTCGGTAGAAGATTTTCTAGGTCACCCCCTTTGTCCCTTTGAAGCAATTTTGTATTTTTCAACATCTAGCAACGACGACCACAGAGCTAGTTCTTGTCTCAGCCTTACAAGGCGATTACTCGAGCATCCTCCTAACTGGGAAATCAACCCTCATGCAAAAACTGAAATCGCGCGCCACTTTGGACGCCTCCTCAACGGCGACCCAAGCCCCATGGTCAGAGGCTATGCGGCCCGTATCCCCATCCTGTCTTCAGCAGACATCACCGAATCAACTGAAAACGAAACCCATATTTTTGTTCTTGGTAGAGTGCTCCAAAACCCTGCGCGTAGCATCGCCAATCTAGAAGAAGTAGCCGCAGATCAAATTGCTAAAAATGATTTCGTAGCAAACGTTCTAGCTTTAGACGCACAATTGCCTATGGAGCTTAGAAGAAAACTTCGACAAAAACCAAGCTCCCACACCAACGAACTCATTCACAGCTGGCATCTATAGCCGCGTGAAAAGGTCGCGGGTTAGAGTGAAAAGTAAACGAATACCTTTTCACTAATAGGTGAAGTGGGAGATAATTCCGAAGTTGAAGTCGCGGCTTTTTGAGCCACCACCGGTTGTGTCATCTACAGAATCTGCTAGCGCATATTTATAAGCGAGTTTGAAACCTAAGTAGAAATCTTCGCTCACAGGAAACGCGGTAGAAAAGCTAAGAAGCAAGCTTAAAAAGGATCTGGCATCAAAGGTTGCGCCATTAATACTATAGTCCCCTAGAGGAATGCCATAACTCACTCCAACATCTGCATGCCCAAGACCACTCCCCCAAGCCCCATATTGAAAACTAAGTCCTGCTGGAACGTCTATATAGTTAGCCGACCCCGAGCTGCTAGCCCCAGAGAGTGTGGAGCTTTGAAAACTAAGCTTTCGCTGAATCAACTCTGCACCGGAAAAAAGTCCTACATGATCCGAAAAGAAAAACCTTTGAGTGAGGCCAAAAAAATACCCCACTCCGGACTCGGTGTTAGCGCTATCAAAGGTCGTTATGTTTGCCCCACCCCCAATGGTGGTGTTCCACTCACTAAACTGGGAATACGCAGACGCGGACAAAGATAAAAAAGTACAAAGAGTCACTAAAGATGATTTAAGCTTCATTAAGTGAAATTTAACACAGAAAGCCTAAGCCTAGAAGGTAGACTTCACGACTTCGAGTTCGAGTGGCTTTCGGCTTCACAATTTCGGTCTTTTTAAACGCCTTGCGAAAATCCTTCAAAAACTCCTGGTAGCCAGGCCCCTCAAAAACCTTAGCCAACAAGCGGCCCCCTGGCCGAAGCGCCCCTTTGCCGCTCAAATACAAAGCATACTCAACCAAGCCAATGGAAGCCGCACAATCAACGGCAGGTATCCCAGTAGTCTTGGTCATGGCATCGCTTTGAACAAAATCAAAGGGCACTAAATCTTTAATGGGATCTTCGTCGATCCTAAGATCAAAAATATCCATTTGATGAAAAATAGAGTTTGGAGCACCAACGGTGATCTCCGCCAGGTCGACCCCTAACACCCTCCCCTCGGGCCCAACCTTGCTAGCGGCATATTGCATCCACGACCCAGGAGAACAGCCAAGGTCTAAGACCTTGCCGCCATTTCGATAGAGAGCGTGTTTTTGATCAATCTCTTCTAACTTAAAAACACTGCGAGCCGCAAAGCCCGTTTCTTTTGCTTTTTTGTAAAAATGATCGCCCTTTTGCCTTGCCACAAGGCTGCCTAACGTAAACCCATTCCTTGAGCGTGTCTATAAAGGAGAGCTAACTCAGAGCTGGAGTAATCTGACTGAAAGATATCCAAAGAGAAAATGGCTGATGAGGGCTCCTCGTTCATCTGAGAACGAAAGAAAGACTCCTTACCGCTAGAATCGACTAAATAACCTAAAATATTAAAAGTCTCTCGAGACTCTTGTTCTATTTCTACAAGATTTACGGTGAATTGAACAACTTCACCGGCGACCCTGCTCGTGAGCTTAAAGCTAACACCATTGGAGTCGACCAGTTTTGAGGAAATCTCCATTCCATTGTTCAATTTAAATTCTTTGACCTCAGGGTTCTTCAACCAGCTTATTAAAGTCGAAGGGTTTCGAGAGAACTTCAACGATAACCCTGGGAAATCTTCTGCATTCTGGGGAAGGAAACTAGGCAGGTAAGTAACAAAGCCCAGCATAAGCACAATAATGGAAAGCCCCAAGAGCGGCTTTAGAACCCCTTTTTCAGACATGAAAAACCCCTATTAACCTAGTTGCTTGAGCAACTTGGCCACAAAGAACCAGTGTAGCAGTGAGCTGAAGAAAACCCCTTGGCAAAATTGTCAAAAGCTTGTTCAAAATCCGATATATTGGCCCGGCTCTTCTCGACATCAAGTGGGTAAATTCAAGGGCTTGTGTCTTGTAAAGTTTGTGTAAAGCTGTCCGAGGATTCCGCAACGTTGCAAGATTT
>JAACVK010000002.1 GCA_009991595.1 bacterium
AGTTCTTATTCCCTTAATCACGTTGTTCAGAACCAGATAAAGATGCTGACGACTGCTGGATATACCCCAAAGGTATGTGTTGCCGAAGGGTTCGTTCCCATAGAAGCGTACGCCCTTGACGGAGTTACACTATTCGAGATACCCAAAGTACGAGTAACAAATAACGCTAGTTCTGCTAAAGACGAAACATTCAAGGAAGATATAGAGGCGCTATATGACTCCTATCTTGCTGGGCTTGAGGGCGTAGATGTAGTTATCACCCACGATCTCGTATACACCCCCGACAATGTTAAGCACCAGATAGCGGCACGTAAGGTCGCCGAGAAAAGACCTGATATTAAATGGCTGCATTGGATACACTCAGCTACAACACCCCACATACTTATACAGGAGCGGAAGTACTACGAGGACGAATATATGGCCATGATAGGGGTGATGTTCCCTAACTCGTACTACGTGTTCTTTAACGACTGGTCAAAGCGGAGGATCGCGGCTAACTTTAGGGTTCCCGTTGATCGGGTCAAAACTGTATATCACCCTACCGACATACAGGAGTTCCTTGGGCTCGGCGATCTTACCCGAGAGATTATAACCAAGGGTAACCTACTTAGCGCAGACCTCATCGCCACGTACCCGATACGTATGGACAGGGGGAAGCAGCCGAGCATTGTACTTGAGATGATGATACGGCTTCGTAACGAAGGGTTTTCCACTAAGTGTGTAATAGTTGATTTTGCGTCTAGTTCTAAGGATCCTAACGACGACAAGTTTAAGTTGAGACAGGAGCTTAAGGATATGGCTAGTGACTGGGCGTATAGCGACGACCTTATATTCACCTCAGAGGTAAGTCCTGCAATGTCATACAGTGTTCCCCACTCCGTTATCAGGGATCTCATGCTACTAAGCGACATATTTATCATTGCGTCTCGTAGCGAGAGCTACTCACTCGTTACGCAGGAAGCTATCCTTACAAAGAATCTCGTTATCTTAAACGATGACTTCCCGCCGTTTAAGGAGATCTTTGGAAATAATCTGTCTATACGAATAGGTTCAGCCGTTAATAGGGATACTGGATTAGATGGGGAATCTACACCTAACTACATGCCTTCGCGCGAAGCGTACATGGAGGCTATAACTAAGGAGATTATAGAAAAGATTTATGCTAATGGGTTGATTATGACCCACTCCAAGATCCGTAAAGAGCGGAACCTCGATTACGTATGGAAGCACCAACTAGAACCCTTAATAGAAGATGATTAAGTACTCGGTAATAATACCAACAACATCGGATAGGAACGACAAGACACAGCGAGCGTTGCGTAGCTTAATGATCCAGACATTTCCTTCGTGGGAAGTTCTCTTAGTTTCTACTGATGGTATTGATCTGCAATTACCCGCAGAGATAGAATCACATCCACAAATACGGGTACTATCTACTGGATATAAGAGCGAGCGTGTGGTAGGTCGTAACCTAGGTATGCGTGAGGCTAAGGGCGAGTGGATCTGCTGGCTTGATTCTGACGACGAGTATCTATCTTGTTACTTTGAAAAGCTGGAGTACGCCATGATAGAGCACCCAAAGTCCGATTGTTTTAACTTTAGTAGTCTAGTATTCTGGAAGAATGGAACGAGCACGGTACGGAATACGTTCAAGCCTCAGGAGCTTGGCTCTCCAACTTTTGTGGGAAGCGAGTTTAAGTCGGGTCGTATATCCACAGGTTCTTTTGTTTTCCGTCGCTCTATACTTAGCGAAGTTGGTTTTCTCCCTGAGGCCACTTTCCCTTACGGTACGCCTGATAGCTTTAGTGCTCGTGCTAATAATCCCAACTATCCTGTTAATTCGGAAGGTAGCTTCCCGCCAATGGGAAATCCCTGGGGCGACGATTTTGAAATGTTCTACAGAATCACACGAAAATACGACAGCACACCGCTAGATATAGTGCTATATGTACAACATGTGAGGTGATTACATGGCTATAACTAAGATAGATTACATTAAGGAAAAGAAAAGACTATGGATTGAGGCAACCAAAGAGGATATGTCAATCGGATTGGTTGCTGGACCCGTAGGCGGTCCCGTGGATACCGTTTCTATAGTTCTTAGAGAAGACGATATCAAGAAACTAAAGGAGGTCTTAGACGATGCAGGAACCGATTGACCTTACAATGGTTGCTTATAGGCGCACCCTATTTACTGAGAGGGCGATATGGTATCTTGCTGAGCGTACAAGAACACCGTATCGCCTTACTGTCGTTGTTAATGGGTGGGATGAGCTAGATGAGAACGAGAAAGATATGTACCTTATGGCGCAAAACCACGGTACTATCGATCATTTGATTATATTGTCGGAGAACTATGGTATACACGCAGCTAAAAACAGTTATCTACCTCTTATTAGGAGTAAGTATTACGTTGACTTTGACAACGATATTCTTGTACCTGATCTTGATCCAGACTGGCTTACTCGGATGGTGGATCTCATGGATGGGAGACCTGAATACGCAGCAATAGCTATGCGTCCTCAGGTATTTGTTGGTACTGACGAATCAAAGATAGATTGGTCGAGTGGGGTAGCCGACTTCCCGTGGGTTGGGGCATCGGGGCGTATTATGAGAACAGATCTTGTTAAGGCTACTGGTGGTTGGAGACCCGTGTGGGATTCGAAGCGTAATAACGAGGAGCGTTGGATCTGTTCTAAGATTAAAGATCTGGCTGATTGCAAGTTTGGTTACGCGAGAGACATAAGGTGTTACCATTTATTTGGTGATGACAATTGGGGGTATGGGGATCAGCCCATCGAAGAGCATGGACACAATCCTATCTGGCCACCAACATCTCACTACGAACGAGCGGTTGATAGTAAGACATTTGAACCACTATGAGCGAAAGGTATAATGCCGATGAATCAAGAAAAACAGGCGCTGATGCACCGCATACTTTTAGGTATTACTGTGCTCGTGGTTTTGTTGAACCTAATGACGTTATTCTTGATTGCGCGTGCGGAACGGGTTATGGAACGGAACTGCTCTCACGATCTTTATGTGATCGGGTGTACGGGATCGATTACAGTACCGACGCTATTCGAACCGCAGCACTTACCCACTCCAACGAAAAAACCGTCTTTCACAGGACTGATCTTAACTCCGCTAACATCAGTTCCATCCCCCACTGCGACTACGCCGTAAGTATCGAAACCCTTGAACACCTCGAAGATCCACTACGGTTTTTGACCATGCTTTTTGACCGAACTAGGAGGGCGCTATTCCTTTCAACACCCGTCATACCAACCATGCACGGTAACGAGTTTCATAAGCACGACTGGGACGCTAACGGAGTGAAAAAGTTAATCTCGGAGGCAGGATGGGTAATGTTCCACGAGGCTAATCAGGGCGGTACGTATGGGTTATTTGTAGCACTAAAACCATGAACATACTATTTATAGGTAACTTTACGGGACACCCAATGCATGGTGCTGAATTGCCAGACGAGATCTCTGTAGCTGATGCGTTTGAGTTCTACGACCACGAGGTCACTCGGTTACAGCGAGACGAGATGCTTAGTTTGTTTAAGAAGAATCAATCTTTGGGCGGTACGACACATGACCTCATAATTGTTGCCAAATGGCACAACCTCAATTCTGCAATCATCGAGTGGTTAAAGAGCAGCGGGACACCCGTTATATATTGGCCATTTGATCTCATGGTTAGAAACGGTAAGTCACCTGAATGGCACCTGAGTACGGCTATGGCAGCAGATTGTATGCTTTCCAAGGATCTATTTTTCGAGAAGGGGTACAAAAAGATGGGAATCAACTTCCAGTACCTATCCCTTGATAGTGCCGCTGACTGGTTCCGGCCTGTGTGGGGGGTAGAACCAGAGTTCGACCTACTATTTACAGGCCAGCCCATAGAAGGCGAGCGGTTAGATATTATACAAAGACTACTAAGACACGGATATGATTTACGAATATATGGAAACAAAGAACAGTGGGCTGCTTATGGAATCAAGGCTTATGATGGCGTATACGACAAGGACTATGGTGGGTTAGTTGCCAAGGCGAAGGCTAGTATAGCGGTAGACTTTGAGCACGTTGAGGGTTACTGGAGTAATCGCATAGCTAAGGTTATGTGTTGTGGTGGGATAGTACTGACCAAGTACACCACTGGTATGAATAAGCGGTTTGGCGATTATGTTATGTATTGGAAAGACTACGAGGAGCTTACCGGCCTTATCAAGGTGATTCTTAATAGTCCGAATTTCGTAAAAAACGAGCGTGAGCGTGTATTTAACTTCGCTGATACCCATCTACGAACACGACACGTAGTCGGTGATCTGTTAGATATGTACGAGAAGGGTAAGTTAGGACTATGAAAATAACCGTATTCGATCCGTGGAAATATAAGTTTAGTCAGTCGATAATAGACCACTGGAAACAGCAAGGGCATGAGGTAATGGTTTCTATGTACGCCGATCCCGATCTTGTTGCGTGGTCTGATGTTACCTACTTCGAGGTGGTTGATA
>JAACVK010000088.1:0-22032 GCA_009991595.1 bacterium
GCCTTAAATAGATCCAGTAAATTCAGTGGGTCCGAGACCTTACTAACGGCTTCTTCCAAATTTTTTCCACGTGCGCGAGCATTCCTCGACCTAACAATCGAAGAGTTTTCTCGAAGCTTCGGAAGCCTTAAGCGAGCCTCACTGCCATTCTCATTGCTAAAGCGCTGATAACTTTGCGCTACGGTTTCTGTGCATTTCCCATCAAGACAAAGCTCATACAATTCTTTTGGAAGCACATCCAAATTCATTAATTTTTCTAGTGGAACTAGCTTTGTGGAATGGCCCTTCATACGACTAGACAATTCATCAGCCAGCTTTCCGCGCAAACTGAATGCAAATCCAGCAGGTGGAAACTGAAGAAAGCTCTGAATTTCAATGGGTCGCAATTGAGAAAGGTCACTAGTCACTAACGCTAATTGGACCTTTGCACGAATGGATGCCACGTTTTCTGGCATCTTAATGTCATCAAAAACAAAAGGAGAAAGAAACGTGCTATTCAAATACTCATCAATCTTTGTCGGAAGAACTTCGTTACGCTCGAGCATTGGAAAACCGGCACCTTTTAAAAACCTAAGGACCACGGACAAACAACTGTTCTCGAGTAGAGCGTATTTTCCAAAATTGCCATCATTACGAATGAGATCGGCGCGCAATTTTGTGACCAAGTTTTGCCTCAGTTGAGCCGTGCTCACTACAACATGCCGATAGATGGGTCTTTCTTGCCAAATCAAATTGAGTGACCAAAAAGACTGAACACTGCCGTGGTCCATTCCCATTTCATATTCATGAGCCAAGGCCTTCGATATCTTCAATTGCTCTCCCTCAGGAATCGTTGCCCTAAAGCTTAAGACCAGGTCATTGAGGGGATTGTTATCATCATCCACAAAGCGCAACATGGTATGACCGAAGGTAGCCCCTTTGGTCTTAGTTGAAGGGGCAGAAGTCCAAACCTCTAGTCCCGCATAACCATCCTTGGTTAAAGTCTCCATTTTATCCAAAAGCTCAACATCCACTTCAGCCCTTAAGGTCTGAAGTGGAATGAGCATTAAAGTAAAAATCAGGAAGAATGAACGCAAGTCTTATTCTCCGTTTGATTGATCAATGAGCCAATTTTCTAAATGAGAATACATTATGAGATTTCGCCCGTTAAACTTCGGATCACCTTTAAACTCAGGCGTACAAATCGCACCGTCCTCATTCAAGCCTCTTACGACTTTAGCGAGTTCAGGCATAGTCGGCACTTTTCCACCGCCTTCTTTCAGCGCATTTTGAAGCTCTCTCAGTCTTTCGCCGTCACCAACATATGACTGCTCAATAAGTTCATAAGTCTTTTTCATCTGCCGTTCTCTTCGAATTGTCAGTGAGCCCACGGTAGAAGATCCCGAAACTCCAAAAGGATGAAGCACTCCCAAGGAGGACATGAGTCCCGCACCTAGAGCTTGGGAACCCGACCGTCCCACAAAATTGGATTCAATATAGGCATCGGCACATGTCGCTGCCGCCTCCTTCGCCTGCAATCCTTGACTAAACAAGGAAAGACTTGTGAGAGTGACAATAAATACAGCAATATTTTGAGAATTGATTTTTTTCATAACATGCCAATCTAGCAAAGCTAGTGCCAGGTTTTGACATGATATTTTTCAAGCACTTAAAGCCAAGGAGTATTCAATATCGGACCCTTTTGGCGCAAATTGTGCGAAGCTCGCGAGTTATTGAGCAAAACAAAGTCAGTTGGTAACCCGAATAATTATGTCTATATTGCCAAAAGCCCTGATGGCTTTTAACTCTCCATAAAAGCGTTAAATCTGACATATTTTCAGACACTTATAATCATGTCCTTAGGCCCCAACCGAAGCCCGTCTAACGACCTTGTTAAATTTTGTGCAAATATTATTTAAGTTTTCTGTTAAGGCGCCGATTAGGTTTCTAGCTGGTTAAAAGCGAATAGTGGATTGCGGAGCGATCCTACGAATAGCGTCACGGAAGAGGGCTTAGTGTTGCAGGTGTTTCTTTATCTGCCCCAACCGTTCTACGCGTATCTCAAATAACTACAAAACAATTTATAAACATAGGAGCAGTATGCTCTTCAACGCACGGTAGTGTTGAAACCTGTCACGGATGGCCTGGGTCAAAAGCAATTAGGAGGCTTTTTACAATGGGACTACGTATCAACACAAACATGATGTCTATCAACGCTCACCGCAACTTACGGGGGACGAAGTTAGCTCAAGAAAAAACTTCAGAAAAATTATCTTCTGGATTCCGCATCAACAAATCTGCTGACGATGCTGCAGGACTCGCAATCAGTGAAAACCTGTCTGCACAAATCAGAAGTTTCAAACAGAGTGGAAGAAACGCTCAGGATGGAATTTCATTTATTCAAGTCGCAGAGGGCGGAATGAACGAAGTCGGAAACATGATTGTTCGTCTTAGAGAGCTAGCTGTACAGTCTGCCTCAGACACGATCGGCCCCAAAGAACGAGGCTACCTCGACAAAGAAGCTCAACAATTGAAACTTGAAATTCAACGTATTTCCCAAGGTACAGAATACAATGGTCAGTCACTCTTGAACGGTGAAGGCACCAAAATGGACTTTCAAATTGGCATCAAGAACAACGAATTCCTAGACAGAATTTCTTACGACCCAAGCACCACTAACGTGACAACTGAATCACTCGGAATCGCAGACATTGAGTTCGCAACCAAAGAAGGTGCTCAAGCCTCTCTTGAAAAGCTTGATGATTCACTTGGAACATTGAACTCCAACCGTTCACAGCTAGGTGCTTTGCAAAACCGCTTGAATTCTACGATCAATAACACGGAAGTTGCTGTAGAGAATTTAAGTGCCGCTAGAAGTCGTATCAAAGATGCTGACGTAGCAAGCGAAAGTGCTGAAATGGCGAGAACATCCATCATGCTTCAGTCTGGTGTTTCAGTCCTCAGCCAAGCCAACCAAAGTCAGGGAATGGCCCTTAAGCTTCTCGGCTAAAAGCTAACTGAATAAGCAAAGACGATACAAAAAAAAAATAGCAGTGGGGGTTGTCAAAAATGACAATCCCCTATTTCTATTTTGAATAACGGGAAGAATTATTTTTCTTCGATTTCAAAAGAATACTCTGTCTTTAGAAGTTCTTCTAAGTCCATGGCAATTTGTTCGAAGTCAGCAGAATCGATCACGTCGAGCTTGGTAGCTCCATCATAGATCTCGGATGAACGTTGAGTGAGGATTTCAATCACTCTTTCTCGAAAAGTCATGTATCTAAATATACCTTATGGTTTCTATAGCGCAAAGAATTACTCCAGCAATCCCGTCATAAATAAGCATTAACGAGTCAAAAAAATAGACAATCGCATCTCCCCAGACGCTTCCATCACCCAAAAACCATATGACAAGGCTCATCAAAACCAATACCGCCACCAAAGGAAACACAACTAGGTCAAAAACACCCAAAAATAGGACGTTAGAAACTAAAATTTTGAGCCAAACACCGAAGCCAGGCAATTCAAGGTCTTTTAGTGCTACCACAAGTAGGTGACAAAGCACCGACAAACAACATTGCAAAAACCATTTTGGCAGCATTAGCTGCCCCAGCACCAATAGGCCTCCGAAGGATGCCCAAGAGAGAATGAAAGAGGTGCTAGTTAGTTGTTCGCCAAAAAAGCAGATATGAATCAGGAATGCGATTGTCACCTTCAGAATTTCAGATGGATTTATAGTCGCCTCATTAACTTCTTGAACCAATGCAGCTCGCACCAGCGGCGCCGAGAATCCCGTTCCTCCGACGTAGAACCACAAAATCAAGTATCGCAACAAGGTATCTAAACTGCAACTCATCACAGGGTGCATCCCCAACACAACTCGGAAAGATCTTCCCAGATAACGAAAGATTCGAATCAGTATGCCCACTTGGCTTCCTGATAAAACCAGCAAATGCAGTAGCCCTACATCTTTAAAAACGTCGAAGACTTGACCCGCGTCGCTAAAGTCTTCAAATTTTCCCGTGCCGATGAGCAGCCAAAATTCACGCCGATCCCCCGGAGGAATGCCTTGAATGATACGCGAAAAGTGGACTTGCCAGCTCGAAAAAAACTCGTGAATATCCCCCACCGAGGATCCTGTTCAATTTGCGTGCCAGAAATAGCGAAAAAAAACTAGCGCCAGTCGTCGACTGAAGTCCAAGGACCCGTTTCTAGAATCATCTCGCTACCACCAGCATCGGAGCCAGTTTCACCTTTAACAGCAGCAAGCAATGAATTCATGTCGCCCATATAAGCTGGGTATTGGCCTTCGGCCAATTCTTTAGCTTCTTCTCCTGGGAGATGAATGGGCTGTCCTTCATCAATTTGTCCGATGAAATCATCAGACAAAGCAAAATTCTCAGCGTGCTTGGGCGATGGTTTCAAAGTAACCTCAACGGCGAGCGAGCTTCCCTTTGCCACAACTTCATACGACTTATGAGTCACGTAGCCAGCCTTTTTTGCCATGATTTGTTTTTCGCCGCAGGGGATCTCAACAGATGCAATTCCATCTCCAACAGATATTCCGTCGACAAAAATCTCAGCCCCAGCAGGCACAGTTTTCACACTAACCTTGCAGGGTCCTGCAAAATAAAACTCTTTCGCTGCAACTTTCTCTTTGGAGCAGGCTCCCGTGAAAATAAGAACTGCAGATAGCTGCGCAAGCATGAAAAATCTCTGACGGTTTAAGCTCAACATGGCTTCCTTTTTAATACTCTTTCTCCAAATGGACAATTGCATTTTGCCACGTAATCCGAGCATAATAAGCCTATGAAGGCTATTTTTCGCACGATCAACGCTTTAGCCTGCACGGGCCTGCTTTTAAGCTGTGGTGGAGTGACTCTAGAGGCCAAAATGGCCAATGCCATTCAAACGATCATGTCGAATTCAGCGGAGGCTTTCTTACTGAACGATGCAGAAAGTGGAGACACCATTACATTCAACTGCTCATCGGGGGGCAGCTTAAGTTATTCTGGTGATTTCGACCTCATTGACTTTGACCCTCTGGACGGAGCAAGCACGGGAAGCGCTTCTTTTCCCATGATCATCAGCAACTGTAAGATCGACGTCTGTGGCGATACCTTCACCTTTGAAACGGGCGGAACGGCCAACCTTATCATCTCGGGTCTCAACCCCGCTGACATCATTGGCGGAGAAGACCTCGTAGGTAATGAAAACAAATTCTTTCAACTTGAGCTCATCATCACCGACCAGCCAGTGAGTGGTTTTCTCCAAGGCACGATGAGTTTTGCCTATAAAATGAGAATCGTCGGAAGCACCGCTGGACTGAGTGAAATTGAAATTCTCGATTCCGACTCGGGAGAACCAGCCAAACTGCCTAGCGGCCCCATCCCGGCATCGAGCTTAGAAAAACTTGCCGATCGGTGCTAAAAAAGTTAGTTATTGTTTTTCTCGTCCTCAGTCTCTTGAATGATTTGAAAAGAGCTACGACTTCTCGTCACGACCTGACCTAAAGGAATCCCTCTGGAGTTGACCGCCTCAACCTTAAGCTCGTAATCACCAGAGGCAAGATCATTAAAGTAGTAAGCCTTCCCAGAACTCAATTCCAACTTACTTCCGTTGAGATTGTAATGAACTTTCCAAGTTTTCTCTTCTGCCCCAGCAGTATGAACCAAAAAATCAAAAAGAACTTTCTTGGCATCCTCACCGCGATACTCTCCTCGAGGACTCACGAGCGTAACGATCGGACGACCGGGAGCCACCCAAGACAGTCCTTTGCTCTCAAAAAAGAATGGAACATAAGCAAAGGCTTCTCTATTTTTTACAGCCTCACCCCAAGACCTTACCAAGTAAGCCTTCAACAAGTTCGCGCCTTTTCTAAGTTTCGCAACGGGAAGCTTATAATCAATTCTAGATTCATAAAATCTTTCCGGCTCACCATCGTTCAAAACGAGTTCAAAACCTTGCCAAGCTTTTCCCACTGGGTAATTCGACACAAGTATCTTGATCAACGACCCCTCTTCATACAAAGCATCAGCCGCGATACCTTCAATACGAATTTGTGGAGGGTTCTGTGGATCAACGGGACTAGGTCCTTGCACTTTCGCATTGGGGGCATTTTTGGAGCCTGAATGATTCCCATTTGAACTACAACCCACCCCAAAGAAAACACTCAACAAGAAGAGAGCTGCCCAATTCAAAAGAATTCCGGGGTTTTTTTGAATAAAAAGGTTTATTAATGAACTTACATATTTTCTAAAGATTTTCGACACTTGAAGCTCCAGACCTTTCAAATTTACTCACTTAAAGCTTGTTTCGCCAGCCTTTAACAAAGACTTAACACCACACCGCACCATTTACCGCTACATTAGAGGATAAGGGAGAACTATGGGGAATCCGCGTGCTAAAAATGACCATCATCCGATCTTGTCTTTTGTTAATCGAGAGAGCCAAGATTTGAGACCAAACCCAAAGCTTATTGGTGACCTCAAAGCGAAAGAGAGTATGGCACAGCTACATTCTCACCCTGAGGTGAACAGACTCTTGTCTCTCATGTGGAGAAAAGACACTGACACCTACAACCATAGTCACCGTGTCGCTGACTGGGCTCAGTGGGTCGGCGGCCAGCTTGGCCTGGACTCTCAAGAGAGGGTTGAACTATATCTTTGCGCGCTACTTCACGATGTGGGCAAACTCATGACGCCGGTAGAAGTTCTTAAGAAGCCTGGAGCACTCACAAACGCCGAGTTCGCCGTAATGAAAATGCATTCATCTGACTCGGGTGATGTGGTAAAACGTATTACCGACCTAGCCCATTTAGAGAGACCCATTCGTGGGCACCACGAACGAGTAGATGGACGAGGCTATCCAGACCAATTGTCAGCCAACCAAATTCATATTTTTTCTCGAATCATTCTTGTGTGCGACACTTTCGACGCCATGACTAGTGACAGGGTTTATCGAAAAGGCCTCAGTAAAGAGAGAGCCTTTGAAGAGCTTGAACGCTTCAGCGGAAGCCAGTTTGATCCTGACGCAGCGCAAGCATTCATCAAGGCGCACCAAGAGATGGATGCCGGTCGAGCCATCTTCCTAGAAGACGACAAAGAACCCAAGGTAGCGTAGGTTGAAGGGGTATGCCCCCAAAGCGTTCTGAATTTGCCTGTTTCTGCAATCGCGTCAGCGTTGCAGAACTGCGTGATTGGCTTAAATCACCACAGAATAAGAAATCATTACCTGCGATCCAAGACGCTACATCCGCAGGTTGTGGCCCGTGCGGGGGATCCTGCCGGCCACTCATCGTCCAACTCATCCAAGAATCCCTTCAAAAGACTCCTAATTCTGCCCAACAAGCCCAAATTCCCCTTCCAAACGATTTTGTGAAGGCTATCAGTCTCTTCAATCGCCGTTATTACTGGGAAACCCACGAGGTCCTAGAAGAACTCTGGCTGGAGGAGACGGGCAAAACCCGAACCTTTTACCAGGCCATCATCCAGGGAGCAGCTGCCCTCTACCACGTCCTCAACGCCAATCCCCGCGGTGTTATCAAGCTTAGCCAGGACTCCTTGGCGAAATTCGAAGGCCCTACAGAAAATCCTTGGCAAATTGACCTTTCCCCCTTGATTTCTGCCCTGAAGTCTTACAAAACACAGGCAGAAGAAATTCTAGGAAAGACTCGCTCGGGATTTGATTATTCGGAGCTCCCTAGAATCCAACTCGATCAGCATCTCCAAGTAGGCCTCACCTAGACTGAGCCCCGCTTAGCTCAAAACTTTTGCGAGCTGCCGGTCAATTGGATCTTCGAAAAAAATGCTTACGAAAGGTGCTAACGAAGTTCATGTTGAAATGGTTACGAAATAAAAGCTCGAAGCACCTTCTACCTAAGGGTTACAAGTCCAACATCGACCCAGACGCGTTTCAAATCGTAACCGCACTTCAAAAAGCTGGTTTTGAAAGTTACCTCGTCGGTGGCTGCGTCCGCGATCTATGCATCGGCAAAAAGCCCAAAGACTTCGACATCGCAACGTCTGCTTCTCCGCAAAAAGTTAAAAACCTCATTCGAAGAAGTTTTATCATCGGCAAGCGTTTTCGAATCGTGCTCGCCAAGAGGCAACTCGAAAACGATACTCATGACTCTGACACTTTATTCCCTCCCGTTCTAAAAGGCGGAAAGGTTACCGAAAAAGAAATTGAGATCACGACCTTCAGGCGCGAGCCCGAAATGCAAGGTGATAAACTTAATGAAAATGTCTTTGGATCCTCCAAAGACGACGCCTTCCGCAGAGATTTTACTGTTAACGGACTCTTCCTCGATCCCAACACAGGAAAAATCGTGGACCACGTTGGCGGGGTCGAAGACCTCCAACACAAAAAGCTTCGTATCATCGGCAACCCTGCCGAGCGCTTCCGTGAAGACCCTATAAGAATTTTAAGAGCGATTCGCTTCTGCGTTCGAAGTGGATTCACTTTGGAGAAAAAAACCGAGGCCGCCCTCGTCAAAGAAATCAATTGTCTGGCAGAAGCTAAGCCAGAACGTGTGCGCGAAGAAATCTTGAAGTTTCTCAAAGAAGGCACGGCCGAAGAGGCTTTCCGCTGGCTATGGAAGCTCAATGCTTGGCACCACATCAGTGCCACATGGACTCAGTTTTTAAAATCGCACGATGAGCAACGCGAATACTTTTTCAAAGCCTGTGGACAAATGAAAGCAAACGACTGGCACCAGTCCTTTGGCGCGGCTCCCCTTTTCTATATTTTCCTCTTACCTCTCACCACCCTTCCGAGAGAAAAGTCTGCACTCATTAACGATACGCTGAAGGCGACGGCTGATGAATTGAAAATTTCAAAAATTGAACGCGAAGAAATTCAATTTTTGCACAAATCACTAAGGTCTTTCTTACAGAGTCCGAACCACTCTTTCCCCTTGGAGCAAAAACCCAATTTCATCATGAGACAAATTCAGTTCACTCTGACCCTGTCGTTTCTGAAAGACATTGACCCCAGAAAATGGTCGAGCTTTTGGGATTCGCACAAGTTGGAATGGGAAGAACATCTCGCATGGCTGGTGCCGCAGCTTCTAGATCTTAAATCCAGCGGCCCCAAACGCCCTCCGCGCAGAGGATCATCCAAAGGACGAAAGCGCTCCTTCCAAAGTCGTGGTCCAAACGGGAACTCTTCGCAGAATTCTAACGAGAGCACAGGAGACAATTCATCGTCGCCCCACAAATCCTCCAGCAGACCTCGCCATAAAAGATCTGCGAAATCCCCAGCTCAGACCAAAGGCGCTCCGTCTCAAACTCAAAGACCTTCGAAACCCTCGATCCCGAGCAGCCATCACAAAAGTAAAAAGTAATTACTGACCATGCGGCAATAACCCTGATTTTAGAGCTTTAGTCTGAAACCCGGATTTATTGTCCGGATTTATTGCCCGGACGGCTTAGGCCCCTTGCTTTGAGATCCACTTTTGGAATTAGGATTTTTCGAATGACGATAATTCCTATTCCCTTTGCCGCCTTGCCCTGAATCCGACTGATTTGAACCCGCGTGCTTAGAATTAGGGTGACGCCCTCTTTGTCCGGGCCGATTTCTATTTCGATTACGATTGTTTGATCGCGACCTTGACCCTTGACCCGATGAAGTTGAAGCACCCTTAGGATCAACCGCCGTCTTCACCTCGGAAGCCTCTACAATTCCAAACACTTTAGAAACTTTCTTCCAGAGTTTTGAAAAGATTCCTTGAGATTCGGGCTTCGAGCTAGCCGTCCTAGCTCCGCTGGACGCAGCCCCCTGCCTTGCAGAATTCGGTCCTTGCCTATTTTTTGAATGATGACTCGGTCTTGGTCTCGATTCAGATCTAGAGCCTGACTGAGAAGTAGAGCGAGAACTTGACGACGGAGAATTTTGCGACGAATGCCCCTTTCCTGCCCCACCAGAACGAGTGTCTTTTGAATCAGACCCCTGCCGTCCCTCTTTGCGATAAGGCTTCTTAGAATCATGCCTAGGGCCTCCACCGGAGCGTCCACCCTTTTGGTGCGGCCTTGACCCAGAGCTATGCCGTGGACGATACTCTTCCTCTTCAGAACGCTCTTCTCTCGGACCAAAACGGGGGAGATCTCCAGAGAGTTTATCTGCGTCGAATTGCTCAACCTCAATCTTATCTCCTAGGAAGCGCTCTAGTTTTTCGATTCTAAAAACATCTTCAAAACCAAGTAGCGACAAAGCTCGTCCTTCACGACCAGCACGTGCCGTTCGTCCAACCCTGTGCACGTAAGTCGCAGGGTCTTCTGGCAGATCAAAGTTTACAACGTAATCGATATCCAAAAAGTCCAATCCACGTGCCGCCAGATCGGACGCCACAAGAACTTTCGTGTCGCCAGTTCTATAGGCGTCAGTGATGCGTTTTCTTAAAGACTGAGAAAGCTGAGCACTTAAAGCGTCGGCCTTACAGCCAAGCCCTCTAAGTCGTGACGCGACTTCATGAGCCCGGTCCCGATAATTTGAAAATACGATTCCGCGCTTGTCTTTTCTCTCATAAATAAAATTCGCGAGAGCATGAAACTTTTCACGGTCTCCGATGTGGGCCACTCGATGATCGAGTCCCTTCACAGTCATCTCCGCCTCTTCTTCGCCAAAACGCTGAGGTTCAAGTCCCATTTCGTAAGCAACTTCTTCCACACCTAGATGAAGCGTTGCGGACACACAGACTAGCTGCGGCTTATTCAAAAATTTGAGAATAGACCTAATGTCGTCAATAAAGCCCATGTCCAATAAACGGTCGGCCTCATCCATCACCACAACGTCGACGTTACGCGTTGAGATCTTTTTTCTTTTCATCAAATCAAGGAGTCTGCCTGGGGTCGCTATGACAAACTTTGCCTGACCCATGGCATCAATCTGTTTGTCTTCAGACTCTCCACCAACAACTACGACGGCTTGCTGCTCTGCCTCGGTGAGAACAACGAAAGTACTTTGCACTTGTGAAGCTAATTCTCGCGTAGGAACCAAGACAAAAACCAAAGGTCCTTCTGCATTTTCTATGTCGCTTTTTTGTTGATCCAGTTCAGAAAGAGAATACTTTTGTACTAAGGGCGCCAGATAGGAAAGTGTTTTACCTGTTCCGGTTTTGGCCAGGCCAAGAACACAAGTTCCATCTTGAATGGGTTGAAAAAGTTCTTTTTGGATCTGAGTTGGTTTAAGAATTTTTGCCCGCTCAAGTCTTTCAACGAGAAGCTTGTGAAGTCCAAGCGCTTCGAATGAGTCGATGTCTTTTATTTCGTCGACTATATCGCCGACCATTCCGTCGACCATTTCGTCGGCTCCGGCGTCATTAAGTCCGGAGTCATTAAGTCCGGAGTTATTAAGTCCAGAGTCATTAGCCCCAGATTCATTAATTTTAGTTTCGTCATTTGGTTTGTTTTCACCCGTCATGTATCCCTAATAAGTACCATCCTTTTGAGTTCATGAACATATCAATCTCGATATAGTTATCCTCGTATGCAAACAAAAGTTTGAATATCTCGAACTTTCATCATATGACTTTAAGTCGGGGAGCTTCTTCCAAGTTTTAACCTTGGAAGAACTTAAAGAGGAACAATTTTATAATTATGACATTTTCACAAACGGTATTGAACTTACACTCGTCATCAACAACTAACGCATCCGATGCAACGGCAACTAACTCATCGGAAGCTACAACTAATCCTACGACGACAGGAACAACAGTTCCTTCTCCAAACTCTTCTCCAAATCCTTCTCTGACAACTCCATTTTCAACAGCGAGCATTTCACAAAGTGCTCCGGTCCAAACTCCCTCCAATACACCTGTAAACTCTCAGCCGAATTTGCAGTGGAAACTTTTGGAGATGGTACAGGTAACCGATGACCCTGTGGACATGGATGCCGGTGCACCAATGCAATGGTTTAAATTTTCTGGAGTTCAACCTGACTCACAAGGCCCCATCGTTTTGTTGTCAGGATTTAACGGAGCTACAAAGAACGACAGCCGCGTTTTACAATTGCTTCAAAAAGCTCTTTCATCAGGCGTGATTGCTGCGGCATCTGATATTTATCTTTGCCCTATCGTGAACCCTACCAGCAGTTCAAAAGCTCCGTACCTTAACCAATCTAAAGTCGACATCCTCAACGCTTTTCCAACAGAAAAGGCTCTTAAGGGCACCTACAAGACAACTCCAGAAGTTCAATCCATCCTTCATTGGATCGAAAAAATTGAACCAAAAGCAGTCATCACTCTCCAGTCGGAAAAAGCTTTGTTGAATCACTTTGGAATCACAGACGAATTGATGGAAAAACTTTCTGCCCTAGCAGAGCGCCCCATCCTCAGCATTGGCGATGAGCCATCTGAAGAAGTAGAAGAAGAAGTCACATACAACGCTCTTGGGATGCCCATTCAAGCAACTCCCGTTACTCGATTTATTCAGTCTCCAAAACCTAATCGAAATTTCGACGGACACATCGGCAAATGGTGTGAAGAGAAAGAAGTTCTATGGCTTTCTCTGTCTGTAGATTCGGAGAAAAAGTCTTTCGATGAGATCAAAGAAGATTGGCGACTCAACATCGGTCCTGCGATGAAGTGGCTTCTCGAAGCACCTCGCTTCAATCCACCAGAACAAGAGCCGGAAGTCGAAGCCCCAACTGTAGTTGGCGTTCTAGATCTTCCTCCAGAATTGATGAACCTTTAATCTAATATTTTTTACGACTATTTTTTTTACGGTATTAGCTCAAACAAAAAAGGGAGCTTCCAAAACGGAAGCTCCCTTTTTTAATTCCTATTTGAAAAACTATCTTAGGACTTCGTCCTTAACCATATAGATCGACTCTAAAGTGCGATACTTCTCACCCCAGTCGAGTCCATATCCCACAACAAAATGATTCGGGACAACGGCGCCAACAAATTCAGGATCACAAGGAACCTCTCTTCGCTCTTTCTTGTCGAGCAAGGCCGCAATTCGAACACTTTTAGCTTCACTAGCTCTGAGGCGTTCTTTAATAAAAGACAAAGTACGCCCACTATCCACAATTTCTTCGACGAGCAGGACATGTTTTCCGCGGATGTCGGTCTCAATATCCTTCAAGATTCTCACAACTCCGGAGGACTCAGTTCCATGGCCATAAGAAGCTGCACGCATAAAATCAATTTGTACATCCCTAGACAAAGCCCGAACCAAATCAGAATGAAAGATCCAAGCTCCTTTCAACACTCCAACACAAACAATTTCCTCACCTTCTGGGTAGGCGTCATCGATCTTCTTGGCGATCTGTAGAACCATCTCATGAATCTGTTCTTTACTATAAAGAACTTCGAAATTTTCAGGAATTTTGTAGGTCATTGTCCGTTCGCCTTAAGCATCTTTCTAACTCCGTCGTAGTGACGAGAAGTCGCTGTTGTCATTTTATCTGTATCAAACACTTTTTTCAGTGTTTGAGCTTCGGTATCACTCATGGAGATTAACGATTCCATTATTTTGAAGACTTTCTCCGGGTGTTCACTATAAAATCTACTTCTTACCGCAAAAGCATCATTCGGTATCGGGTCAGAATATTGAATAACTCTAAACTTTTTATCCACATGCTTCTTAGAAAAGTCAGTCCAAGCTCCATCATTTGATTCCGGAGTATCGGACCAAACGGCTACAGCATCAAACTTTCCGTCGGCTAACTGCTGAATGGAATTTTCATGCGTTCCTGTGAAGGAATGCTCATACATATCGTCGCTCAAACCAGCCTGACTAAAAATTGATTTCGGATATAAAAATCCACTTGCACTTTTAGGATCCACAAACCCAACTTTTTTTGACCTCAAATCAGTAACTGTCTTCAAGTTTGAATCCGCCATTACAACTATGGCAGAAAAATAAAATTCACTCTTTCCATAAACTTTTTTGAGTAAAACTTTTGCATTTGCTTCTTTTTCAGCTGTCACAAAGTTAACCGGTGAAAAGAACGCAAAGTCGACTTGTGCCTCTTTGAATTTTGTCACTAAGTCTTGATAATCTTTTGAAATTAGCAAATTGACTTTCAATCCAGATAGACGCGACAATTCTTCCTTGAAGGTCTCAATATCGGCCGTCCCCTCATTGGGTTGAAGCCCTATTTGAATAACCGAAGAATCTGAGCTTTTTGAGGTCGAAGAGTTTTGCCCCTGACAGCCACCTAACAAGCCGAAAGCCAAAGTCAAAACAGATAGAATGATGAATGATTTATGGATGTTCCGTCGCATGCCGTTTCCATTCTGCCATGCGTGAGACCATAATTCCACATTCATATAATACTTGGATGGGTAGCATCAAAACCAACATGCTTAGGACATCGGGAGGACTTAAAAAGGCCGAAACTGCCGCATTAACCACAATTGCCACACGGCGTCCTTTTCTCCAAGTCGTGGAATCCACCCATCCCAACAAGCTGAACTCAAGCATGATTAGCGGAAGCTCCAATAGCAATGCCGTTGCCACTAGCACCCCCAAAGACATTCCGACATAAGCCCCCAAAGAAATAAAGGCGGTCTCTCCTGCCCCCTTAAACCCAACCAGAGCCTCCAAAAGCAAAGGAATGACATACTTCTGACCGAGAACCAGCCCCAAAACTGCTACACCAAACGCTAAAATGGCAAAAATGTTCAAGCTCTTTCGCTCATAACTCAATAGCGCTGGCTTAAAGAATCCATAGGCCGAAACATAGATGGCAGGCAGAACGACAAACACGCCTCCCCACATAGCGACTCTCAAATGGACCCAAATTTTCTCGAAAGGGCTGATGTAGATCAAACTTGCATTGGCCCCCATGACTTTAGAGTAGGGAGCTGTCAGCCACGCCAAAATCTCCGAGGAAAACACATACCCCAATGCTCCACCAATAAAGATACAGAAAATGACGTTCTTGAGAGCCACACCTAGTGACTTCATGTGATGAAGAAGAGGCTCCCGCTTTTCTTCAAACTCAGACATTATCATCCTTTTTTGAAGGGGGCACACTTGGTTTGGCAACCATCTCTTCTTGAGCCATAACTTTATAATTATTGAATTGAGTTCTTAGCTTCCCAACGAAAACACCTAATTTATGGGATTTTTCAACAAATTGTTCCGGCCCCAAAACCACAAAAGCGATCATCGCAACCAGTATCAATTCAGAAAAACTAAAATCCATTCTTAGAAATAACCCTGAGGGTGTTCTAGCAGGTTTTGTACGTTTCTAAAACTCAAAGGTGAAGCGCTATATAGGGAGACAATCCCCAAAGACAAGCTTTTCGGGTTTCCCTTAATTCTCAATGGCTTCAGACCTTGGTGCACCCAGAGTACAGGCATTTTCCGGGACTTATTCATGGCAGCATGACCCAATATCTTTGTAAGCTCATCAAAAAGCTTATCATCCATCTCTCTGCGCGGAGGAGTCACCACGAGTACCGGCTCTCGATCTAAAGATAGGCTCTTCTTCAAACTTGCTAAGAATTCTGTCTGAGGCTTTCCTTTTGAGTCATATCGCAAAACTTGATCGAATTGTCTGTACTCCCGCCACATCCTTTTCCATTTAAAGGCGGGCAGATATACCTTCCACGAGTCGTTCACTTTATCCCGAAAGCTAGCAGTCAGAGTCTTTGCCTCACCAGCCCACCACTTCACAGCTCGACGGCTAACTTCTTTCGCAACCGCAACTGATTCTGGTCTCCTAAGATTTTCTTTCCAAAACGGGTTAGGAGATCTCTCATGATCTAAACCTATTCGCTCAGCCTTGGTTCTCAAAATACGAGACACTTTCTCATCGATTAACGATTCTTCAATGCGACCGTCTGCTACCGCTTTCTTAATCGCTGCCACAACCTCCAGCTGCCTATCGCGAGACCAAACCAGCATGATCATATCCGTTCCAGCCTTCAAGGCTCTGATTGAAAGTTCTCCGTAACTAGCTTGATCTACCTTTACGCCATCCATTTCCAGATCATCAGTAACAACGAGTCCTTTAAACTTTAATTCATCTCTCAGGATGTCAGTTAGGAATACTTTAGAAAGCGACGCGGGGCCTTTATCAATTTTAGGATACTCAACATGCGCAGTCATAAACGCTTGTGCACCCTCTCCGATTGCAGAGCGAAATGGCATCAAATCACTCTCCATCAATTCATCTTTGGTTTTATCCACTTTAGGTAAAGCGAAATGCGAATCAACACTCGCTAGCCCATGACCAGGATAGTGTTTTGCTACGGCCAGAATTCCAGCTGCCCTTTGCCCCCTCATAAAACTCACGGCAGAGTAGGCGCTAGTTCGAGAATGATCTCCCCAGACACGGTTCCCAAGAAACGATCGGGCATTCCCTAGATCAAGTACTGGTGCAAAATTCATATTGATTCCAAGCGAGGCCAGCTCTATTCCCATGTGTTTTCCCACTTGAAATGCTAGATAAGGATCATCGACAGAACCCACTGCAGCTGCATCGGGAAATGGAGTCATCCCTTTCCGAATGCGCAAAACTCTTCCGCCTTCATGGTCAGTTGCTATAAACAAGGGCGCTTTAAGATTTTTGGCGGCTAGATTTTTGATGTCCTGGATCTTGGCTTTAGTGGCTTCAATTTTGTCACCCAGGTTCCAAGAGAAAAGAACGACACCACCGACTTTCAAATTTTGAATCTGCTGCGGACTTCTGTAACCAACAATCAAGAGTTGGCCAATTTTTTCATCCAAACTCCAATTACTCAGATCAATCTTCATATCCTCCGACACGACGCTTGTTGAGGTGGAGTTTTTTTCGATGGCAGTTAGGCTTCTCGCAGGAATAAATTTTTTTATGGGAACAAAATTCGAATTCACATTCTTAGAACTAGAGAGAACAATGTTGGCAAAAGTTCCCATGCAGAAGCACAATAAAAAATTTGAAACCTTCACCCCTCTATTGTCACAAATTCTTAGCCCTCTCGCTCGCCAATTGTTTGTCGCGTCATGGGTGGGATCTTTAGATCCAAGACTAAATCGTCAAAAGACTTTCATATAAGAGCGGACTAGCTGCTGGCGATAGATGACATTTCCGAGGCCAAAGCTTCAAAAGAAGTTTTCACCTTAACCAGGCCTATCTCTTCCTTCTTAAGGTCCTCATCAACTAGATCCACATAGCGGTATTCCACACGTATCTTTGCAAAGAACTTAGGCAAGTAGGCCTGACTCCACGACTTTTCAAAAACCCATTTGCGATCACACCCCACGCAAGCCACAACCACACCTGCCCTCAACAGCTTTGCCAAAGCTAGAATTCCTTTTTTGGGTTCATGTCGTGGTCCTTTCGGACCATCAACCGCAAGACTCACCATCGGGAGCTTGTCTCTTCTCATGTTCTTTATCATGCCCAGGAAACCTTTGGCCCCCCCACGAGTTGAAGACCCTCGGGATACCGAAAACCCAAGCGACTGCGTAAACTTCGCCATGATTTTTCCATCTTCACTATCAGAAACGAGCACACCCATTTTCCGATAAGCAAAGGTAGCCAGTAGTGGCCATTCGTCTCCATGCCAATGAGCAAAGACGACGGTTCCGCCACCATCTAGTCTGGATTGTGCTTCAAGAGGAAGCGCTCCCTCATCAATTCTCCAGGTCCACCTGAAGACACGAAAAATCATTCCGACAATAAAAGCTATGATAGAGCTTCTCACTGTTTCAAAACTCCCCGCTCATTCTGGCCAATCGTTTATTTCGCCAATTCTGACGAAAAGAATCCCCCACTCGCAAATTTATCCGAGAGAACTAGCAATTCGTGCTGAGATTTTCTCTCCGGTAAACCCATAGTGTTCCATGTTATCAGCAGGAGATCCTGACTGACCAAATTCCGTAACACCAATACGAAGAAGTCTCTTCGTGTTTGGAAGCGTAGAAATAAATTCCGCCACAGCTCCACCAAGTCCACCAACATCATAATGATCCTCGACAGTCACAAGCAATTTCGCAGAACTCTCACAAGCTTTGCGAAGGAAAGCTTCGTCAATAGGACGGATCCAATTTGCGTTCACCACACAAACCTTCAAAGACTTCTCTGAAAGGATCTCAGCCGCCTTAACAGACGGCTCCATCACACCACCGCTAGCCATCAATACAACATCAGCGCTTCCCAAAACTTCAGGATTCAAAACACCCCAAACACCAGGCTTAAATTCAGTGCCTGCAGGGCGCTTAAGCAAAGGAAGTCCTTGCCGAGTGAGTCTCATATAAACAGGACCATCGTGCTTGATGCTCCACTTGATAAATTCACGAGTATCCCAATCATCCGATGGTTGAAACACAGTCATATTCGGAAGCGAACGCATCAAAGTCAAATCTTCCAATCCCATTTGAGAATGGCCGTCTTCACCAATCCCCACACCCGCGTGAGTTCCTACAAGTTTCACATTGGCTTTAGACGCCGCAACACTCATTCGAATTTGATCGTAACGACCTGTAAGAAAGCAGGCAAAGCTTGCTGCAAAAGGCACATGTCCCGCACGAGCGAGTCCTGCAGCTGCACCAATCATATTGGCTTCTGCGATTCCCATATTAAAAAATCTCTCAGGAAATTTCTTCGCGAAATGTTGGGTCTGAGTGGACTTCGATAAGTCAGCATCTAAGACCACCATTTCAGGGTGTGAATCTCCCAGTTCAGCTACTGCCAAACCAAAACTCTGTCTCGAAGCTACGGCCTTTGTGTTTGTGTCTACTAATGTTTCGTATAAGCTCATTTCGTATTCCTTTTATCCAAACGGCCCTTAGCTCAAAATTCTTCCAAACGGCTCACTACCGCCATTCAATTCTTTCAAGGCATCAGCGAGTTGTTCAGCACTTGGCGCAGCTCCATGCCAAGCCGTTGGATGTTCCATAAAGGAAATCCCTTTTCCTTTTACCGTGTTCGCGATGATGAAGTGAGGTTTTCCTTTTTCAGAAATTTCACATTTTGCGAGTGCCGCTTTCAATTCATCGACATTATGGCCATCCACCGTTTGGACGCTCCAATTGAAAGCTTTAATTTTGTCGGCGATAGGTTCTAAATCCATGATCTCTTTCACCGGACCATCGATCTGGCCTTTGTTGTAATCGAGGATGCATACCAAGTTTCCAAGCTCAAACTTAGGAGCCGCCATCAGCATTTCCCAAACTTGACCTTCTTGCATTTCCCCGTCCCCCATCACAGCGTAAACACGAGGTAACCTGCCTAATTTTTTATTTTGAAAGCTCAGGCGCAAACCTAGAGCTTCTCCGAGGGCCACAGAACCACCCTGTCCGAGACTGCCAGTAGAAGCCTCCATCAACTCATAATGATTGCGATCGGGATGTCCTTGTAGGAAATGTCCTAGAGAGCGGAGGTGTTTTAATTCACTTGGATCGAAATAACCCAAGAAACTTAATGCTGAATAAAGAGCAGGAACGCCATGTCCTTTTGAAAGAACAAGTCTGTCGCGATCGGCAGCAAGTTGATCTTTTGGATCGTGTTTGAAATGGCCATCAAAAATGGCAGACATGATTTCCACAAGACTCAAGCTTCCGCCTGGGTGTCCTGAATTCGCGGCTGCGATCTGCTCCAAGATCGCCTGTCTCATCGCTTTTCTAGAAGTTTCTGAACTGATTGCTTCGTTTGGCCATTTAAATCCCATGGCCCCAAGCTCATTCCATTGGATCCAAATTGGCAAGTGAGGAAATAAGGAGCTTGTGATCAAGGGTGTTGAAAACCCGTTTGCGTCAAAACACGTCGTGATGCCTTAAAAGCCAAAATGACTCTAAGGCCCTAAAACTATTTGTGCTGTAAAATCTACGCGGCATCTTTCAGATCAAGATCAGCAGCACCGATCGCGGTGAGAGCTTCACTAGACCTAAGATCCAATAAAACATCTGGATCCGAGGACAGGAGCTTCGCATTTTTTAACAAATTCTCCCAGCGTTTGTGAGCCTTATCAGCCGACTCCAGCAGGCTATAATAGTCGAATCCTTTATCCAGGAAGTCCGAAGCACCTAATCGAAGGGCTTCAACCACGTGTTCTTTTTTGCCATACCCTGAGAAGAATAGAACTGGATTCAGAAAAGCTCTTTTACGAACTTCTCTAAGAAACTCCAGTCCATTCATTTTAGGCATACTAAAATCCGTTATAATCACTGATATTTCATTCGCATGTTGCTCAAGCAAATCAACAGCTTCATTCCCATCACGAGCCGAAAAAGTTTCCCATCCAAATGATTCTAGAAACTCGGAAATCAGCTCCCTGAGATCCAGTTCGTCATCAATAATTAATGCAATCTTTCTTACTTTCATTATCTTACCCTCCAGCAAACGTACTACTTCTTTGAGAACTCCATCATTTCACAAACGAAAGCCAACCTAGATAAAGTCTTGATTAAGAAAATAAAGCTAAAATATTTCAACACCTTAGAAACACGGAGGCCTGACAGTCCAAGAAAAAGAATAAGCTTTAAAAAACGTTCCCGAATTTCCAACACTTAAAATTCAGCACTAAGCAGTTAACAGCGCGCAGTTTAATCTTGAAGTCTCAAACGCATTGAATGAGCGGCATCCTGGAATCCAACTTCTTCATACAGAGCCCTTGCTCCCGGATTGTAGGCAAAAACATTCAAGCTCAGGTAATCTATCCCCTTCGCCTTTAAATCCGCACTGAGCTTAACTAGGGCTTCTCTAGCAAGTCCCTTACGTCTAAACTCTTCAAAAATTGTGATTTGGTATATATAGGCATTATTGAATCTGGTGTTCTCAGCCACCCATAGAAAACCAACATCTTTTTCATCATTCATAATCGACCAAAAATAGTGAGGTTTTTCTTTTGAGTTCTCTGCCCACAAAAGTCGCATGGACTCTAAAGCATGTTGATGAGCATCGGCTTCCGTAGGAAAGTATCCTGCCTTGTGCATCGAATCTCCGTATTCATGGATTTGAAGTTTTCTAAATTCTTCTTTTTCCCAGACTCCTAGCTCTCGAAAGGAAACACTTCTCTTATTGCTTTTGGGACTATTCGATCTCACAGCAAAACTCTACAACACGAACATTCCCAAAGAAATTTTTGACAAAAAAAAGCCGCCTAACCCCGAAGGATTAGACGGCAAAAAAATATGGGGGCATCGTGCTACTCTCCCACAAGGCTTCCCCTGCAGTACCATCGCCGATGAAAGGCTTGACTTCTGTGTTCGGAATGGGAACAGGTATTTCCCTCTCTCTTTGGACACCCCCAAATCGTATTTCCACATTAAAGTGCTGATCTCATCGCTGCCGATGATTTCAGAAGAAAAAACAATCTGGTAAGAGTAAAATTCAAGACTTTTAGAAAAGTCTTGTTCATGACCAGGAAGTCATGAACCGTGAATATGGTGAGTTCATCAACTCATATTCACAAGGGTCGTTCGATCATTCTACCTTAGTAGAATGATCAGTAGTTAGTTTGCGTGCTAGTCGCTTCCAGGTCGCTCTATAGTTTTAGCTATAGCTCTCATTGGTAGCTTCTAACGGACTATTGGTTCATGACCTCGTTGGTATGAATCCAAAGCTATCTGCAAAAACATGTTTGCTTATATCGCTTCTAATTCGAAGGATATAAAGCGGCGTAGGTTTGGTAATTTACTAGTAGTTTGTTACTAATTCGTAATGCTGAATCCAATCAAACATCAAAAATCAATTTGAATGCTTGGGACGTGAAGGATGAGCCTTCACTATGCACCGAATTTAGTATTTCATAAATTCGTTGCCAAATCTCAAGCAACAATAAAACAAAACTAGCTTGTTTCTCTCAAAGCTTCACCGAAATGAAACATTTGAAGAAAAAACAAATTAGCAAGCCAATCGGGCGATTAGTACAGGTCAGCTGAACGCATTACTGCGCTTACACCTCCTGCCTATCAACGTTGTAGTCTCCAACGGCCCTTACAAGAATTAACTTCTTGGGAATTCTTATCTTAAGGTCAGTTTCCCACTTAGATGCTTTCAGCGGTTATCTGATCCGAACTTAGCTACCCAGCCCTACCGCTGGCGCGATAACTGGTCCACCAGAGGTTCGTCCGACCCGGTCCTCTCGTACTAGGGTTAGATCCTCTCAAAATT
>JAACVK010000088.1:22089-22592 GCA_009991595.1 bacterium
CGTACCCTTTTAATTGGCGAACAGCCAAACCCTTGGGACCTTCTCCAGCCCCAGGATAGGACGAGCCGACATCGAGGTGCCAAACAGATTCGTCGATGTGAACTCTTGGAATCTATAAGCCTGTTATCCCCAGGGTAACTTTTATCCGTTGAGCGATAGCGCACCCACGTGCCACTATCGGATCACTAACACCTGCTTTCGCATCTGCTCGACTTGTATGTCTTACAGTTAAGCTCTCTTATGCGTTTACACTATCGGACCGATTTCCATCCGGCCCTAGAGAACCATTGCGCGCCTCCGTTACCTTTTAGGAGGCGACCGCCCCAGTCAAACTACCCACCAAACACTGTCCTGGCTACCAGATTAATGGTATCAGTTAGATCCTAAGTATAGCAGGGGTGGTATCTCAAAGGTGACTCCACTCAGACTAACGTCCAAGCTTCAACGTCTCCCACCTATTCTGCACAGGCTATACCCAGAACCAATGTCAAGTTATAGTAAAG
>JAACVK010000003.1 GCA_009991595.1 bacterium
CTTCGGATTGGGGATCCATTCGGACTGGATTCCCGCTTGCGCGGGAATGACGGAAGGGGTGGGAATGACAGAGAGGAGACACGGGAATAAAAAGATGAGTTGAAAATAACAATAAAGAATCCGACGGGGAAAGCCCCGTCAGATTCTTTATTTTGCTATTTGAAATGGCTTAATCCTCGGAGCAAGCTCCGAGGTATTCAGCCGTCTTGAAATAAATAGAAGTTTTGCGTAAGACGGGTAATTAGTATCCAAACTTTGGGATGGTTTGACGCAAATTTTTTGAGAACTAACTAACGGCTTTCGCAATATATTCCACCAATTCGGCGCGCGACACGCGCGCCTGTTTCATAGTGTCGCGTTCACGAATTGTCACGCAGTTATCATCCAGCGAATCAAAATCAATTGTCGCGCACAGTGGAGTCCCGATTTCGTCTTGGCGACGATACCTTCTGCCGATTGAGCCAGACTCGTCGTATTCAACGGAAAAATCTTTGGCTAAATCTTGAAAAATCTCTTGGGCAATTTTTATCAGCTCTGGCTTTTTCATCAGTGGGAAAACCGCCAGAGTTATTGGCGCGAATTTTGGCTTAATTTTTAGCACCCGTTCGCCCTTGGCTCGCCCGTCGCTTCCGTCAGATTCAAAATAAGCTTCGCAAAATATCGCCAACATCAGACGCTCCAAAGATAAAGTCGGCTCAATCACATAGGGCGTAATTTTCTTGCCTGTCTCTTGTATAAAAAATTTCATTTCCTGCCCAGAATGTTTCTCGTGTTGCGCCAGATCAAAATCCCCGCGATTGGCTATCCCTGCCAGCTCCCCCCAGCCAAACGGATATTTGTATTCAATATCGGTCGTGCCTTGAGAATAGTGCGCTAATTCCTTTTTCTGATGCGCTCTTCGCTTTAAATTTTCTTTGGACAAACCAAATGATAAAATATATTTCTCCCACTGCCCAATCCATTTTTCATATTCTTTTGAAGCTGTGCTTGGCTCAACAAAATACTCTATTTCGGAAATTTCAAATTCACGCAAGCGGAAAATAAACTGGCGAGCGGTAATCTCATTGCGGAAGCATTTACCCACTTGGGCAATGCCAAACGGCAATTTCACTCGCATTGTGTCGGCAATATAGCCAAAGGACGAAAACATACCTTGCGCGTTTTCAGGTCGCAAATATATTTTATTATTATCGTCCTCAACTGGTCCTAAAAACGACCGAAACATCAGATTAAATTCTTGGGTGGTAGTCAAATCATTGCTCCCGCAATCAGGACAAACTTCTCTTTTCTCAACTTGGTCAGGACGAAATCGCGTATGACATTTTTTACATTCAATCAGCGGATCAGTAAAACCCGCCTCGTGCCCGGACGCTTGCAGGGTCTCTTTTTTGGTGATAATGGCTGATTCAATCCCTACGATATTGGGTTGCTTTTTGACCCATTGACTTAAAAACTCCTCGCGCAGTTTATTTTTCATTAAACTGCCATAAGGTCCAAAATTATAGATCGCGTTTAGACCGCCATAAATTTCGTCTTGCGGGTAAATAAAACCGCGTCGCTTTGCCCACGAAACAATTTTTTCCATCTTTTCTTGATTTTCCATAAATCTAGTATAGCAGGTTAGATATTATAATAAAAGCTAACCAAAAACTTCCAGCCCCTGGGGTTGGAAGTTCTGGTAAAAAAACGCTTTTCGTCTCCGTAAATATACAAGTATTTTGAGATTTGCCTGCCCCGATGCGATAGCTTTCGGGGAGATTTGCATTTTGAAATTATTCATACCTCAGCGCCTGCAAAGGATTAAGCTTGGCTGCGCGACGAGCTGGGTAAAATCCAGTGATAAGCGCCACTAGACAAGCAAATGCCAGAATCATCAACACAAACCAAAGTGGATAATAAAACAAGCTTACTTTTTGCGCCTGATAAGATGTAGCCAGGAAATTGTAAATATAATTAATAAAACTAGACCCGACAAAGCTCATAATCAAGCCAACCAGCCCGCCACAAAAACCAATCAGGATTGCTTCCGCCAAAAATATCTGCCAGATATCCTTGTCAGACGCGCCCAGCGATTTCATAATGCCAACTTCTTTGATACGTTCAAGCAGTGAAATTGTCAGCGTGTTAAACATCCCGATCGAAGCGACAATCAGCGCGATGACTCCAAGTAGTCCCAGCGCGAAACGGACAACCGCAAACCCTCTTTCAAGCTGGTCAACCGTGTCAATCACAGTTGTCACTGGATACCCCATAGCGCTAATTTGTCCTTTGATGGCGCCAATATTTTCCTGCGAATTTACCTTTATTTTTAAACTATGAATCGGCGATTCAGGAGAAAATTGACGGACATTTTCATACGGCAAGTAGATATTTGGCTCAAACTCGTCAATCACAATTCCTACCACCTTGTATTTTACGCTGTCGCTAACCAGTTCGTTAGTTGTGTCAACTTTAGAATACCCAATATTAATTTTTTCACCAGGCAATTGATTGGTGTCTTTGGAAAACTGATCAAGGAGCGCGGTGGTAACAACCGCTTCATTTTTCGCGCTGGTATTGATCTTTCCACCGATGGCAAACGATAATCCCTCAAGTGAAAAATAATCATCACTCACAGCATAGACCGCCACATCACCCGGCGGTCCGTCAAAACTCATTTGCCCATTGAGCGCCATCACTGCCTCAACTGTCTCCACATTGTCAAATGCTTTAATTTTTTTAATCATATCATCGGTAATCTGCCTGGGTCGGTCGCCAACGCTGGGCGTCACCTCAAGCGCGGTCAGGGCGTCTGTGCCAGTAATTTGCTCAATGGTTAATTTTTGCAAACCATACCCAAGCGCAATTAAAAAAACGATAGTGCCAATTCCCACTGCCACGCCGAGTATTGTCAAAAAAGTCCGCAAGCGGTTATTTTTGAAAATTCTGGTTGCGATCCTGATTACATCAATAAATCTCATATTTTTTCGCTGATATTTTTATGCTAATTGGCTACCCATTAAAACGAATCCAACTTTTCTGTGGATAACTCATCGCTGGGAGAAGCCATCCGCCTGCCAACCGGACGATTTTTTTTGATATTTATTATTTGCCCATCTTTCATATACATCACTCGGTGAGCGTAATGCAGATAATCGGGGTTATGCGTCACAAGTAGTATAGTTCTCCGCGATTTGCTATTCAAATGCTCGAGCCATTCCATTACTTCGCCAGCTGATTTTGAATCAAGATTCCCGGTTGGCTCGTCCACCAAAAGAATCCACGGATTATTGGCTAGCGCGCGCGCCAGAGCCACTCTTTGCTGCTCGCCACCGGACAGCTCGGTTGGAATTTTATCCGCTAAATCGCCTAATTTGAAATGATCAAGGAGGTGCTGAGCCCGTTTGGAACGGGTGCTTAATTTTGTGCCAGAAAAAATATTGGGCAAAGCCACATTTTCTATCACAGACAGATTGTTAATCAAATTAAACTGCTGGAAAACCATACCGATTTTTGTTCGGTGGTGCCGGGCAAGCTCGGTGGGCGAAAGCTTGGACAGCTCCTCCCCCCTGATTTTCAAGCTGCCCGAGCTGGATTTTTCCAGTCCTGCCACCAAATTGAGCAAAGTTGATTTCCCGCAACCAGACGGTCCATAAATAATCACATATTCGGTCGCAAAAATTTCAAAACTTACTCCGTGCAAAATTTCCACTATCTTATCTTTTGCCAGCTGGAACTTTTTTGTCACATCTTGACAACTAATCACCACCCCGTGCCCGCTATGGTTGGATTTTGAGCTGATTGCGACCGATTTTTTGACTAATTTTTTATTGACTGGCATTAATGTTGGTTTGATTTCCATTGATGGTTTTAACCACTTGGCTGTCTGCTTTTAATTTTTCAATAAATAATATTTGGTCGCGATTGACGGACATTTGATCCTCTGGTCCATGCAGTTCGTTTCCCAGCTTAACCAGCTCAAGCTTGGTTTTGTCGGTTTCGTCAGTTTTTTGTTGCAAATTTTGACCAGCCACTTGCAGGTAATAAATATTTGACAGCTCAACATATTGGCTTTCTTGGTTTTCCAGATGCCCAAAATATACTTGGTTGTTTGTTAGAAATACTGCGTAATAATTATCTTTGGTGCCAGAGGTGTTGGTTACGCTCGGAATATTCCAACCACCGGAATTAACATAATAAGCAATAATTGCCAAGATAATAATGGCGAAAACCGCCAGCGCTTTGGGCTTGATGGTAATGTGGCTACGTCTGGTAACCCTTGTTTTCTCAATTCCTTGGTTGTGTGTTTCCATTTGAACTCCTGTTTAATTTATTATTTACAACTCACGCATCTTATCGCTCTGAACCTAGTAAGCCCACATCACTCAGAGCCAGTAGCCGATGGCAATCTTGGCTAAGTCATTGAGTGACGGAAGGGAGGGATTGCCACGCCTGCTGGCTCGCAATGACGGACGAAAG
>JAACVK010000089.1 GCA_009991595.1 bacterium
TTCCTTCATATAATAAGACGGGAATACAGGAAAAGTGTTACACCCTGTAAACGAAAAGTGTCATTAGCATACCAAAAATAGTACAAAAAAACAAGATAATTAGCCCAAAAAAAGCAAAAAATAATAATAGTGCACAAAAACCAGCCCATACTTGACAAAACAAGAAAAAAAGCATAGTATTTTGTATACAATGTTTTATACAAATAGGAAATATATGCAAGAATATACCAAGCAAGTCATACGCGTATCAATCTCAGAGGCTGCACGATTATTTGGCGTCAATCCACAAACGATACGAAGAGCGATAAAAGCAGGAGAAATCACATATATTGTAGTAGCTGGCAGATACAAAATAAATTTTGAAAGCCTTGTTTCCTGGTCTCAACAAAAAACCACCATAAAACACAAATCAGAAAAATTCGGTATTGGACAATATATTGATAAATGGAAGATTTCTAACCCACTCTACTCACCAAGCACAAAAACCATTATTCCTCAAAAACACCACCAAACTGACCACTAACTGGTCAGTTTTTTCTTCTGTACATCTCTATAATCTGATATACTAATAACTACCTATTGTGCCACAAAACAACTTGCCTACTCTATGAAATTTTTTGAAGAACATTTTACTATCGATCATCTCAAAAAAGCACCACACAAATGGTTTGCTGCCCTTTGCTTGTTTCCCATCCATGCAGCAGAAATGAAATATAAAAAAACCTATCATCTCAAATTTTCTCATGCCAAAAAACTCTTTTTCTTTGACATGAGTTTACTCTCATCGATCGTTATTCTTATTATTGCCAGTATTACCTGGTTTACCTTTGACCCCACTATATCCGGACTAGTTTCATTACAAATAACTGCATCAAAAGACAAAATAAAAAGTGGCGACTACATTGAATATACAATATCGTTTGAAAACAAAAGCGATATTTCCCTCACCAATGCAACACTTACCATAACTCCCCCATCAGGATTTGTCATGTCAACAACAACGGAAAAAATAACACGTATTGATAGAATAGAACCACACTCACAAGGACAAAAAACCATTAGCGGATATTTCTTTGCTACCCCAAACCAAGAAACAAAAACCATAGCAACACTTACCTATACACAAGAACAAAATACAAATATAGAAGTAAAACGGACTACCATATTTGGCACTGCAAGAAATTCTATACTTGAAACCATACTAGAGATATCGGACACCATCATAGATAAGGGAAGCACCCCAATAAACATCACACTTACCAATACCGGAAACCAACCCATTGAGTCAATCACGATTGCACTACCAAACACCCAAGAGTTTACGCTCTCTTCATCAAGCTCACAAAAAATAGCCATTGATACCCTCCTTCCAGGACAAACCAAACACATTATAGGAGAACTCACCACACGAATAACCAATACGGAAATTACCAATCTTCCTATAGAGATCACTCCATCAATTGTAGTAAACAATACCCAAATTCCTCAAGAAACAGTACGGCAAACTCTTACGGTGCTTCACCCAAATATGGGCGTGTATGCAACATGGTCAAATGAAACAAGCGGTATTCCAGGATCAACAAATATCTTAAACCTGACACTCACAAATAATGGAAACACCGATCTTGTTGATATACTTGTTACCACAGAACTACCGTCAGATATTGTTGACATCATATCAGCAAAAGAAAAAAATCAAGGGATTCTCAAAAAAAATATCCTCACAATAACAAAAGATTTTCATCCAGGATTAGCTGTACTCCAACCACACAGAAGCATCACCATTCCCCTATTTATCCCCATAGCACAAATACCAAAAGGAAATGGAACACCGCTAAACCTCACACTCCAACCAGAAATACATGCGGCACTGCCAAACAATATTGAAACAACATACAATACACAAACAAAAACAGCTTCAATACCTATAGGAACCACACTTATTTCAGAAGCTACGCTCAGATACTTTACCACAGAAGGAGACCAAATTGGACGCGGTCCACTTCCTGCCGTGGTAGGAAAACAAACAAAATATTGGGCACTTATTAATCTACAAAATACAGCAGGAACCCGAGAACAAATACACCTGCAAGCAACACTTGCCCCAAGCGCCCAATGGACCGGAAAAACGAGCGTTAGCCATGGAAATGACGTAATGTATAATCCACAAACACGAATGATTAGCTGGCAGATTACTTCTCTTGCTCCCTTTGAAAAAGCAGGGGTCTATATAGAACTTGGGATTACTCCCACCCAAGCCCAACAAGGACAATCCCCAGAACTCCTCAAAAATATCACCATTACGGCAGTTGATCCCCATATAAAACAAACACTAACCACCTATCTTACCCCGCTTGACATAACACTTCCAAAAGACCCTATGGGCAATCAAAAAGGAACAAAAATCGAATAATGACACTACCATAACAACGTACGTCAGATTCCCCTTCTGACGTATTTTTTTCACAAACTATTAGCAATAATTATCACAAAAATAGCTTATTATAGGAAAAATCCATATACCTTATTGCCTAAAACATCATAATTTTGCCTTAAATAAGCGAAAAAATGCCTATTTTACCTTGACAAACTCAGCAAAAACTGCTAGACTGCTCTATCACATTAATACTATATATCCAGCACAAACAGCCACGTATATGAATATTGCAATGATTGGACAAAAAGGTATGCCTGCCCACTACGGTGGAGTAGAGCGCCACGTGCATGACCTCTCTGTAGGGCTTGTTGAGGCTGGACATGAAGTAACGGCATATAGCCGAGAATGGTATACAAAATCAAAAGAAACAATGGTCGAAGGAGTACATATTGAAAATATGCTCTCTATTCGTACCAAACATCTAGATACCATTACATACTCTCTTATTGCCACCATTGATGCAGTAGGAAAACACTTTGATATTATCCATTATCATGGAATTGGTCCGTCACTCGTATCATGGATTCCACGGATATTTTCTCCAAAAACACGCGTAATTACCACATTCCACTCTATTGATCGATATCATAAAAAATGGAATATTGCCGCACGCATCGCCCTTCACATTGCAGAATGGACCGCATGTCGATTTGCCCACGAAACAATCACCGTTTCACAAAGCCTCGAACAATACTGTCGCAATGAATACAACAAACAAACGACCTACATTCCAAATGGAGTAAATATTACCATCCCATCACAAGAAACCCAAAAATTAAAAAAATTTGGTCTGAAAAAAAATGAATACTTCGTCATGATTTCACGACTTGTACCACACAAAGGAGCCCACTTACTGATTGAAGCATTTCAAAAAGTAAAACAAGCTCATAGTGAAGATCCGTACATTAAACGACTGAAACTGGCGATTGTGGGTGGAGAAGTATACACCAATGACTATGTTCGTTTACTTCACACACAAGCGAGTCCCTGCAATGATATTGTATTTACCGACTTCCAATCAGGAGAAGCACTCAAACAACTATACGCTCATGCCGCAGCCCTTATTCATCCATCATTAAACGAAGGATTACCCATCACCGTACTTGAAGCAATGGGGATAGGAACCCCCGTATTGGTATCAAACATTCTCGAGCATCTTGAATTGATCCATGATCCACGAGCAATCTTTACAGAAAATGATGTCAATGCCATTGCCTCGGCAATCTATGCATTTATCCAACTGTCAAAAGAAGAAAAATCTCAAATGATTGAGCAAAACAAACAGATCATTACCAAACAATATAGTTGGAACATGCTTATCCCACAAATAATTGCTGTCTACGAAAACCAAAGCCATACAAAAAAAGTATTCCGTCCATCAATCGCACACAGCACATAAAAAACTGCCCAAAAGGGCAGTTTTTATATTAGAAGAAAATTCAACATTTTCTAAAATCCCACTCCCGTACCAAGACCCACAATATCGTCTTTCCCATCAAAATCAACATCAAGCACCTGAACATCAATACCGGGTTCATTAAGGGCTGTATAGGCAAAAAATTGATCATAAAGCTGTGTCCCAATACTATCATAAACACGTATTTCGGGTTTCTTTCCAGTACCAGCTCCAACCACAATCTCATCATATCCCTGTCCATCAATATTCCCTGCAGCGACACTCACTCCTCCCAAAAAACTCGATTCATACACAGGCCATCGCTCACGTAAAGAAAACCCATCGCCAAAGACAGATATTTGTGAAGCAACCCCTTTTCCTGTCCCAATAATAATTTCTTGAGGAGAAGCACCCAGCACATTTCCTAGTGCCAATGAATACCCTCCCATGTATGTTTGCCCAAATGGATATACATCACGTCGCACTTTTGTTCCCTGATACGAATATACCTTTATTGGCATAGGATACCCATCACCAGGCGCAACAATAATTTCTGCTTGTCCATCACCACTAATATCACCAATAGCAACCTGAATTTCTCCATCATATCTTGTGGTATACGGATATTTTTTCATATAAATTTGTCCATCATCTCGCCACACGGTCAATTTATTTTTGGACACCACAATCAAATCTAATTTTCCATTTCCATCAACATCAACATGCGCAATTTTATTTCCTCCCTTATAGCTATCTTCAAATACAAAAAATCCGTTACGTACTCGTGATCCATCTGGACGGAAAAAACGAGCAAAGGCACCATTGTTAAATACAATATTGTTCAACGTAGAAAATGTTTTTAAGAGCACCACTCCATCATCCGCATTAACCGTTGTTTCAGAAACAATCGAACCATCATTAACACTCGTATCTTGCACGCCGTGAATTTTTTCATATTCTCCATTTAAATCAACGCGTTGCGCCTTATCGGTACTATTGACAATAGCCAACCCATTTTCAAAATCTCGACGCCAAATATCTGGAGCATAATTTGACAGACCCGAATCCGATACGGCAGGAGAGATAGCCTTCCCCAAATCAACGTCATACTCATCATACCACCATAATTGCCCATGATCCTTGTCTCCAAAATCATAGGAAAAATACCCATCTTCTAATAAGGCACTAGTTAATCCAAACCGAACATCTTGATATCGAGAATCTCCCCCTTTATTTCCCGTATTAACATTATAAATACTTACTTGTGGACGATAGCCCCCATCATAATTATATTGATAGGTATTCATAGTAGCACTCCATGCAGAAGGAGCCACATTTTCAAGCAATCTTCCATTTAACTGATCCCGATATTCTCGCGTAATTCCATTACCCACAACAATAGTTCCTTTTGGTGCTTTATTTCGTGTTTGTTCATAAATATAGGACATTCCCTCTCGCCAAGAGGCATCAATAGTAGGATCTATTATTCCATTGCCATCATAATCAATATTCGTTCCAGCAAAATGGGTAATGTTATCCCACGTATTATCATAAAACACGCCATTCCAATATCCACTACCAAGCAATTCGTTCACCACAAAATCCACCAAATGATCGTTAAACCGCTCTCCATTCACAAAAGGAGCGCGTTGAGTGACATTAAGCAAATAGGTTCCATTCCACCAGGATAATCGCTTCCCGGCATTATTGTGCAAATACCAGGAATCATCAATACTTTTCCCCCATCGTCGCCGCATAATACTCGCAGAAGAACCGTATGAGGAAACAACTTCTTGTGAAGTAATATACACCAAAAGCACAATATCAGGATTCCACTCTCGCAACTTTACTAACAAATCAGGTCGTCGTGCTTGGATTTCCATATCCAAAATAACCACATCCCACTTAGAGAGTTCACGCGCCTGCTGATCCGTAAGATCCCACGGTAAATAATAGTTCGCCTTTTTGGGAAAGGTATGATCCGCTACTGCAGCAGATACCGGAGAAATCCGATAGACCATTCCCAAAAGGAGGCTTACAATGGAGAAAAAAATTAAAACTATTCTTGTCATAATACATCGGTATATAATCTGGCAATTTGTTGAATATGCGTATCGAATGAAAAATGGTCACAGGCAAACAATCGAGCAACCTTCCCCACACGATGAGCTTCTGTTTTGTATGTCATCACATAGTCAATCATCTTTGATAACGCAACACCATTTGCGGCTGGCACAAGATACCCTGTTTTTTCGTGGGCAATAAGTTCTGATCCGGCAGGAATACTCGCAATAACCGGCTTCCCTGCGGCCATCATTTCCATTACCACTAAACTCAACCCTTCCCACAGCGACGGCTGAACCACCACATCAATATCTTGCAAAGCAGTAGGGATATCATGAGACACTCCATGCCATATAATCTGTTTTTCAATGCCAAGTGCTGTTGCTTGTACTTGCAATTGTTGTTGTAAACTTCCTTCTCCATATACATGCAATTGCCACAAATGTCGTTCAATATATGATAATGCGGTAAGTAAATACCGATGTCCTTTTTGAACTTCCAATCGTCCAATGGTTGCAATTTGAAGCGGTGTGGTGGCTTCTCCTTTATCTGGAATAGCCAGCCATTGATCCAGCATCACCCCATTTAAAATAGTGACAAGCCGAGGTGAGCGAAGCGCAAAATGATCCTTTGCATACGCGGCAACCGTTTCAGACACAGCAATAACAAAATCAACGTGCCGAAATAATCGCTTCCACAAAAATCGACGAATCCATGACTGATGAAACTGGACATTATGAAGCGTACTAATCCACAAAGGACGGTTCGTTACCTGACGAATAAGTTGACTAGCAATAATATCGCCCCCAAATAAATGACTATGGATAATGTCTGGTTGAATATTTTTGGTATACCGAGCAAGATTTCGATACACACCACCACGCCCGCCCATAGTTTTTCGGGAACCCACAAAAAGAGAAATATGAGGATGTTTGGCAAACAATTCTTCTAGCTTTCCACCAGCAACCGTACTTGCCACATGCACGTCATACATATTTGCAAAGTATACCGCATATTGATATACCAACATTTCTGCTCCTCCCACCACAAACTGAGGAATAACAAACAACAATACCGGTTTTTTCCTTTGTTCATGTTGATTCGTATGTTGTGTATTGGTACTCATAATAATGGAACTACTAGCGAGCAAACAGCGCAAAATAATCTATTGGCTATTCACTAATCAATCCTCATGCTCACCTGATGTTTCTTTTTTACATGTGGCAGCCGCAAAATAAAACTTGGAGACCAGGTTTCTTTTCCATACACAATCGTTCCCGCAATCGCAATCGCAATCGGTATCCACATTTTACTTGAATAATACTGTGTGTTAAAGAGCTGAAAAATAAGTGGTGATAATACTAAAAAGAAAAACACAAAAGACATGAGCCGTGCTTCATGCGTGTACGATTTTTTAAAATATCGAGAAAACACATGATATACAATCCACCCAATAAATAAACTAAAGGTAAGCAGTCCCAAAATCCCCTGTTCTGCCAGTAACTTTTGTCCTAATCCATGAGCATCAATAGGATCTCCAAAATCAACGGCAAAGGCATATACGTCAGAGAGTAATGGAATAAAACTTCCCACACCATTTCCAACAATAGGATGATTCAAAAAGAACTGCCACGCAATTTCAGTAAGGGCAACTCGAGCTGCGGTAGAACTTCCTGCCGCATAGCTCGTCAGCAAAAAATAGAGCAAGTAGGAAAATAACGGAAACAATAAAAATATTCCCCACATCACCGCCGAACTATATCTCTGCCAGTCAATTCGTTTGCGCATCAAGAAAAGAAAAATCAATACTTCAAAAAACAAGGTTACCCATGCCGCACGAGAAAGAGTAAACAACCCAATGGAAAAAATAAATATTGATGCAAACGCAAGCCAAATTTGTTTTTGCTGATCTTTTTGTGTATACCAAAAATATAACCACAGCGGCAACGTTGTGGTTATTACTTCCGCCAAAAAGATATGTTGGGTGCCAAATGGAGCTATACCAAAAATGGCAAAAGGAGTTGACCGAGGAAACCCATAAATCTGCCACGCCCCATTAAAAAAAGAAGCAAATCCCATCAGGGCTCCCAGGAGCCCAGTACATGCCAAGAGATACAAACTGGTATGCAAAATCTTTTTATTGGTAACAATGTTTGCTCCCAGTACCACATATCCCACATACCACAACAGCAAAACACGAACAATAAATTTCATCCCCTCCCCCAAATCAGCAGCAGATAAACTAATCAATGAAATAACAGCGCTTGCCAAAAACAGTAAAAACCACGGCAATCCTGGCGCAAAAATAGTAACTTTTTTTCCTTGAAACCAATCACGAGCGAGCGATACAATCCATGCAATGGTTAATCCCAATGCCCAAAATTCTACGACTGGTGCATAAATGTCCAATAGCTGTGGGTAATCTTGAAACAAATACCAATAGGTATCAAATCGAAAAAACCAATGAATCATTGGGGAAAGAAAAACAAGGACATACCACCCAAATGTTAAGTGATACGATAGCAACCAAATGGCAAATAATGAACCCAATAATACAAGAGAAAATATTCCTTTCCACACAACCAAAAAGAGTGCTGCCACAGCAACCCCGGCAAACAATATCCAAAACAATATACTTGGATGCGTATAATTCTTTTTCATGACAATAGTATATCATATTCATGAAACACGTAACATGAAATGCATTATTACTTATTTGTATGTCATCCTGAGCGAAAGGAGGAGTATAACGACGACTGCAGTCGAAGGATCCCGTTGATATTTTGTATGCTTTTTTATTCAAATATTTCGAGATCCTTCGACTTCGTCCGTCTTATCCACCCATTGGTGGAATCGACCTCCGCCGGCTCCATAGTGGCGTAGCCCTGTGGAGCCGTTCTGAGTATATTGTTCCATGTTACCATTCCCCACCTTGCTTCCCTTCTCAAGATCAATTATACTACCAACACTATTTTTAATCACATTCCTATGGAGGGAAAAATGAGTTCCATTGAACAAAAAATTGATTTGCTCACAGAAAAATTCACTATTTTCAGTGAAGCCGTTATTGGGAAATTTAGTGAAATAGACGCAAAGTTTGAACAAATAGATAGCAGGTTTGAACAGATCGATAAACGATTTGAACAAATAGAACATCGACTCGATAAAATGGATGCCCGTTTTGAAAAAATGGAAAGACGCATGGACCGGTTTGAATCCAGCCTCAATGAAACAAACCAAATTGTCCACCACATTCTTGAATTCAGGCATAAGGTACAAAAATGTAATGCTAAAAAGTGTAAAATTATGGTAGAATAAGCGCAGAAATGCGTTTTTTTTAATTTACAAATTAGTAACTTGATGTTTATGAGTAAAAAAAAAGAGATTTTGTGTACGTTGTGGATCACATGAAACAAGAAAATATGGACATGCACGAGGTGTACAGCGGTATCGTTGTACTATCTGTGGATGTCAATTTAACGACGGTCGGAGAAAGAAAAACATATTCATAAAACACCTGTGGCAAGACTACACATTCCACAAGCAAACAATGCGTGAACTGAGTCAAACGTATGAAAAAGACAAACGAACCATACGTGAATTACTACGCTTGTATACACCGCCAGAGAAAGTACATCATCCAAGATCTGTACATTTGGTGGTAGATGCAACATACTTTGGAGAACGAATAGAAGGCACGTCCTGGTGCGTCGTAGTTGCGAGAGATCATGAACAAGGTGAAGACCTCGTATGGAGATTTGCAAGTACAGAATCCACCAGTGTATATGCATCCATCCGTGCAGAACTAGAAGATCTAGGGTATTCCATTCAATCTGTCACAGGAGACGGATTTAGTGGTATACGAAGCGCATTTCATGGTATCCCATACCAGATGTGTCATGTCCACATGGAACGGATTGTGACGAGAGGAACTACGAAAAATCCACAATGAAAACCACCAGCTAGCTGCTGGTGGTTTCTTCTTGCTGACTACGTCAGCTTCATCATTTGGTTGGTAGCTTGAACTTTAGTTGTTCGAGATCCACTTGATGATGTTGTTGGTTCTTCACGTACCTCATGACTGCATGTCGATCTGCTCCTACTGTTGAAACAAAGTATCCTCTGCCCCACAGTGGCCCTTTTGGAAACTTCTTTGTCTTCTTCTTGATCCAACCTGATGTTTTCCCTTTCAGTATCTGTATGACATAACTGATTGAGTATTTTGGTGGAATACTTAAGTACAAGTGGATATGCTCATCTCCGATGTGCCACGCATGTATCGTCAGCCCTTTCCATCGTGCTATCTGCTTGAATTGTCGTTTCAATTCTTGTTTAATGTAGGTGTCTGACAATACCTTCCCACGGTACTTTGGTGTCCAGACGACATGGTAATGACAATCGTACGTACAATGTTCCAGTTTATAGCATTGTCTCCGTATGTTGTTCATATGTTAAAATCACCCCCCTTCTTTGTGAGGTGGTTTTATTTTACCAAGGGCTCCGCCTTTAAACGCACTCACCAGCTCACGCTGGTGGTTTAGTTAGATAAAACAGAAGCAGGACAAGTCCTGCTTGCACTTATTCGCTCAGTACACAACACCACGAAAAAGATATTTATCAAACGTCAGAGCAAATACATACTCTTCTACCAAGACTTTCTCAACGAACGGACAACGAACCCAGTTACAAAAGAAAGATACTGGACACACAAAGAACTACGAAAAGCAGTTATTTCTCTTATGCATCATAAACCGTACCTGTTTACCTACGCAGCAAATACACACATTGCCAAAACAACAAACTCTCTTGAAGGAAGATTTTCGCACATTAACGAAGTTATTGCTATTCATAGAGGTCTCTCCAAACAACAAAAAAAGAAAGTTATTAACTCTCTTTTACTTGCTTCTACGATTGCTCCAAATAAAACAATTCTTGATGAAATTCTTTAAAAAAGCATTACATTTTTGTACCTTATGCCTCTTTTGGCGACAAAAGAACATACGATAAAAACAAAAAAACCCCGCTTTCACGAAGTATACTTTTTTTATGTATATATATTGTTACATGTTCCATAATTCATGGTACATGCCTTTATCCTCTCTGTCAGTTGCCACCTTTGAGATAAAGATGATCACTGTAGATTGGTGAGGGAGCTCGACTACAGGATTGTAGGAGCTCCCTCAGGGGAAGGAACGCACCGCCCAGCCGCACGACGAAGTGTGGCGTTGGGAATTGCCAGCGAAGATGGCTGGACGGTGGTCAGATGGAAGGGGGGTTAGGGCTGCGGCGTGTACGCCGGCAGCTGGTCGAACCAGCTGCACTGGATGTACACCAGGTCGGTGTTCGCATCCAGCGTGACGAACGTGCACGGACTGGCGATCCCATCAGTCCCGTCAACGCTGCCATTGCAGTCGTTGTCGAATCCGTCACCTCCAGTATCACTCATGAACGTGTTGTTCAAGAACGAGCCATCCGTCATGGCAACGAGTGTCTCGCCCAAGCACTCACTCGTGGCGGTAACCACGAAGAAGCTCGAGGAAGACGTCTCCCAGCAAAGACTCCAATTGGCGTCACTGGGGTTGTCGTCGCAGTCGCCGGGGACGCTGCCGTCCTCGCAGCTATCGACGAGACCGTCGTTGTCGCTGTCGAGGCCGGCGCACTGCCCGTCTCCGTCGTTGTCGTAGCCGTCGCCGAGGCCGTCGGGGAAACGTCCCCCTTTGGCTCCGGACATACCGGACACGGTCCGACCCCGGACATCGATGCAGCCCTCGTCGGTCCGCCCGTCGCCGTCGTTGTCGATCATGTCGCCGCAGAGCTCGTCGCCGCCGTCGCAACCTTCGTTGACGTTGCCGTCGCAGTTGTTGTCGACGAGGTCGCCGCAGAGCTCCGGAGCGCCGGGGTAAACCGACGCCTCACCCTCGAGGCAGTCGCCCTCCGCGCGGGTGAAGCCGTCGCCGTCGAAGTCAACGGTGTCCGCCCCGGCCCCACAATAGGGGTTAAGGGTCGCGGAGGTGTCGTCGGAGCCGTCGCCGTCACAGTCGCGGTTCTCGTCGGTGGGGCAAAGCTCCACCCAACCGTCACCGTCACAGTCGGCGTCGCACGCGTCGCCGATGCCGTCGTTGTCGAAGTCACCTTGGTCGGCGTTGGCGATCAACGGGCAGTTGTCCTGCACGTCGAGCACGCCGTCGCCGTCCGTATCGGTGGCGTCGTCGCAGACGTCGCCGATGCCGTCACCGTCCGCGTCGGCCTGGTCGGCGTTGGCGGTCAGCGGGCAGTTGTCGGTGGCGTCGGGCACCGTGTCGTTGTCGTCGTCCGGGTCACAGGCGTCGCCGAGGCTGTCGCCATCGTTGTTCGCCTGACCGGAGTTGCTGATCCACGGGCAGTTGTCGTTGACGTCGAGCACGGTGTCGTTGTCGTCGTCATCATCGCAGGCGTCGCCAAGCCCGTCGTTGTCGTTGTCCGCCTGAGCGGAGTTCGACGTGAAGGGACAGTTGTCGCTGCCGTCGAGGATGCCGTCGTTGTCGTCGTCGGTGTCGCAGACGTCGCCTTGACCGTCGCCGTCGTTGTCCGCCTGGTCGTAGTTGTCGATCAGGGGACAGTTGTCGGTGGGGTCGGGGCGGCCATCGTTGTCATCGTCGGGATCGCAGACGTTGCCGTGTCCGTCGCCATCGGTGTCGAGCTGGTCGGGGTTGGCCATGTTCGGGCAGTTGTCATCCTCGTCGAGGACGCCGTCGCCGTCGCGGTCGTTGGGCTCGTCGCAGACGTCGCCGAGCCCGTCGTTGTCGCCGTCGGCCTGGTCGGAGTTGGCGATGAAGGGACAGTTGTCGACGCCGTCGAGCACGCCGTCGTTGTCGTCGTCGGGGTCGCAGACATCACCGATGCCGTCGCCATCCGCGTCGGCCTGATCGGCGTTCGCGGTGAGCGGGCAGTTGTCAACGATGTCGTTGATCCCGTCGTTGTCGTCGTCGGGGTCGCAGACATCACCGATGCCGTCGCCATCCGCGTCGGCCTGGTCGGCGTTGGGGATGCCGGGGCAGTTGTCCTCGCCGTCGCCGATGCCGTCGTCGTCACCGTCGTCGTCACAGACGTCGCCGAGACCGTCGTTGTCGTTGTCGGACTGGTCCTGATTGGCGATGAGCGGGCAGTTGTCGTCGTCGTCGGCGATCAGATCGCCGTCGTCGTCGTCGTCGCACGCGTCGCCCACGCCGTCGTTGTCGGTGTCGAGCTGGTCGACGTTGGGCACGCCGGGACAGTTGTCCTCGGCGTTGGGGATGCCATCCAAGTCCTTGTCGACGGAGCGAAACTCCGTCTCACCGGCCCGAAAGCCGGTTTCCTGGCCCTGACAGGCCGTGAAAGAAAAGGCGAGCAAACCCGCCATCACGATGTTGAGAATGCGCGAGTAGTTCATTTGAACCTCCTCTTGGTTGCGCGGTTGATGGGGAAATCCCATGGCAAAAGATATCAATCATTCCTTTTCTACTGCGTATTGCCGTTTCATATTGCATTCCCCGATGTTGTTACACATCAGTGGTCTTACCCACATATAGGCGCTATGCCTACAGGTATCTGCAATAATTCACGCATGTTCCTCTAAGGGAACTATGTCGCTCACAGTAAAGAAAGAAAAAATATCAATCAAAATGCCGCTACTAAAATTTGAAAACCCCATTGCTGGTCTCTTCTTATGAGACAAGGCAAAAGGTAACAACATAAATGATCTGTCATCTATGCTATTACCTTTTGCCTATCCGGCAATGATAATTTCCATCTGTTGTTTGTAATGATCGTGTTACGCCTGTCTATCAATAGATAGGAAAACACGTAACCTGGATCACAGATCATTAGTATAATGTTCTATGCTCCATGGTATGTGTTCCATGAAATCTCCACTTCTTCCCTCAATACAATGATTAAGAAAACAAGTGGAGTGTGAAGGAAGTATTGCCGTATTCTGAAAATAGTCTCATTCCTTCCTCCACGTTGGTTGTAGTTGTTAGAATTCCCATCCCACGTTGAACCCCAGCTGCCACGCCGGGGTGACGAGGATCTCGGTGCCGAGCACCTCGCCCTCACCGAGACCCTCGCGGACCTCGGTGCGGAGGACCTTCTCCTCCGACTCGTAGACCATGACTCCGAACCCTCCCTCGGCACCGACCACGAAGCCGTTGCTGGAAAGATAACGGAGCCGAATGGCCGCCGCGACGAAGTTCGAAAGATCCTTGTTCAGGAAGGTGATGCGGTGGCGGATGCCACCGCCGAGACCGAGGCCACTGGCCATCTGGTACTCCGCACCCACGTACTCCGAAGAGACGAGGGTACTATCACCGTACACAAAGCCGATGTTGGCATCGCCGAGAAAATCCCAGCGATCGCTCATGTCCAAGGACACGAGCATGCCGACTTCAGTTGCGTAGATGATGGGAGCACCCGTCTCGATCCCATAGGAAATCGTGAGAGGGTTCACGTTGAACCCCCAGCTCCCCGAGATCGGGTCGCTGGGGTTGTCGTTGTCGTTGTTGTCCTCGTCGCCGCTGCCGCCGTCATTCTTGACGATGGTAGGCGACTGAAGCCGCATGTCAAGGACATCCGGACAGTTGCCCTCGGGGCAGTCGAACGTCTGGGAAGTCGCACAGTAGACGTTGGTCTTCAAGAAGTTGCCCTTCTGGTCGTAGAGCTCCTCGTAAAGAGGAGTCTCCCCGTCCGGACACTGCTGCGCGAAAGCGACGATGCTGAAGAGGTTGATGAACATGAACACGAACGAAACCAGAAAAGCGATGGTCTTCATGATTTTTCTCCTTGAGAAAAGTTTTTGAACACTATGGAACTCTCTGCAACTACATAAAGCAGCTGCAGAAGACGATGGCAAAAGAAATACCAGTTTCTCCTACCATTGTCTTCCGAGCTACTTTGTTTGTAAAGATCGTGTTACGCTTAGAAACACGTAACCTGGATCACAGATCATTAGTATAATGTTCCATGCTCCATGGTATGTGTTCCATGAAATCTCCACTTCTTTCCTCAATAGACTAATTAAGAAAACAAGTGAAGTGTGGAGGAAATCGTGTAGATTTCCTCCACGGTGCATCCTGTGGAACCCACCTAGGTCGGATTGCTATCCCTAGGTTTGATTGACGAACACACCATCACTGCGTACGAACCGTACGCTTGATCGTGTAACTCCGCGGCTTGTTGGCCTGCCGCGCATGATACGCGGCGGCCTTGGAGTGCTTGTTGCCCTCCTCCACATTTTTTCCCATCTCTTCGTGCTTGTCCTGCCGATCCTTGGCGGCGTCGTTCGCGTAGTCACGCCGCTCCCCCTGGGCCGTAGAGGCCTTGTTGTCGCGATCGCGCTGCGCTTTTTCCAACTCACCGTGGGTGAACTTCTGGTTCTCAACGATCGTCGCCTGATTGGTCTCGCTCGCGCTAAAACCTTTCTCGATGCTCTCCTTGATCTCGGCCTGGTTGTCGAAGTGCTCAACGCCACCAAAGATGGCGATCAAGCACCCAGAACCGAAAATCAGGAAGATCACAGCCATCACGAGGGCGAGAACGCCCCCGCTCAGGCCGAGGCCGCCGAGCAGCCAGCCCCAGAAGGAGCCAACGTTGTTGGTACCGCCGTTGTTGCCGTTGCCGTTGCCGTTGTTGCCGTTGTTGCCGTTGCCGTTGCCGTTGTTGCCGTTGCCGTTGCCGTTGTTGCCGATCAGGCCGTTAAGCATGATCTCCTCACGACGTCCTCCTTGCGTGGCCTGCATGACCACGAGCTGCTCGAGCAAGCTGGTGGCGGGGGCGGCGGGGGCGGCGGTGGTGCTGGTCATAGTTTTTTTCTCCTTAGTTGATTGCCCTTCGGGCTTTCATCGAACTGTAGCCAACCATTGGCCACACTACGAGATAACCCGAAGGGTATTCCCGTACGAATTCATTACTCTATTGATATAAAGCAACAAATTCGCACGAGAATACACCACAAAGGAAAAAATTTTTCAACAATACCCAGAATATTGTTATCCTAGGTTTATGTTGACGACCAAGCTACCAGATTCTTTCAGTACAAGAACTATTCGTCAATAAATATGTAAAGGGCAAAGGGGCATTTCTGCCACCTGTAGCAGCCTGCTTGATATGCTTTCAAGACAGCTACTACAGAAGGCCAAATCACCTAATTAAAAAGATAGAAGACTGTATCACAGAACGCAATATTTGTCAAGACCCTCAACCACATATTTCTTTCAATCAATTCATTCCATGCAAAAGATAGAGCAGTATACCCCAAAACACCAATTCTATCAAGAGTACGTTCTCTGTCATGTCAAATGCGACATTGGCGGGATGCGAACTCCTGTGGAGTGAGCATCCCGAGGGATAGGTGTGGGCGTTGTGTGTGATAGTAGGTGAGGTATCTGTTGACCCGGTCTTGTACCCTGTGAAGTTCTTTTTTGTTGAAATGGGCGTAGCCCAGGCACTCTTTTCTGAGAATGCCATTGAAGCGTTCAATGAAGGCTTGTTCGTTCTTCTTGTATGGTCGTGCGGTTCTGATGCTGGGAATGTGCTTTTACGCATGATCATGCCATGCTCCTTTGAACTCAGAGCCGCCGTCACGTTGAATGTGGTCGATATGGCCAAAGGCTGTGAGCTGCTCTTTGAGGGCGACTTTGCCGTCTCGTGAAGTGAGCCGTGGCCTCATGATTACCGACACCTCTCTGGTGTATGTGTCGATGGCAGTAAAGGCATACAGGCCACCAAAGTCCACCGTATCGGTCTGGATGACCTCTCGAGGGGTCGTTCCCCTTCGTACGAAGCCTCTCTTTGAGTACTTCTTCCACTTGCTTCGCAACTGGAATCGCTCTCGAAGGATGCGGTAGATGGTAGCGACAGAAGGACTCTCTCCATACTCTCGCAAGAGGTGATACCGAATCTTTTCTCCACAACACCCGAGGTGCTCTTTTCTGATTCTGTACACTCTGGCTTTGACCATGCCATGGGTCTTCCGAGGTCGTTTCCGGCCTCTCTTTGCTTGTTCATAGTCTCGTACAAACTTCCGTACTCCTTTCTCTTTGAATCCTTTGATCCATCGGTACACCGTTGCACGGTGTACCCCCAGCTGTGTTGGGAGCTCCTCTGGAGAAATACCATTCTTCCAGAGGCTGTAACAAAGTTTAATTTTTGTTACACTGTCTTCATGCGGCATAGATTGGTTGATTAGGTGAGTAAGATACACCTATTATACCTTCATCTATGTCGCATTTGTTTTGAGAATACTACGGAGTAAAAACAAAAAAAACAGCTACATTAAGCCATTTTTAAAAATAGTTCCCCTCCTTTTCAAGGAGGGGTTAGGGGTGGTTTTATCTCCCACTCAATAATTTCATAGGCTCTAGACTAGCAAACGCTATTAATATCATGTTCATCAACTGTGTTGAGTAGGGTCCAGAGTTCCTGTTGTAACTTTTTGTAATCTCTGTCCCATCGCCATTCACACTCTTTCAGGTGAAGATCGAAATACTTTTTCTGGATACCATTGAATGCTGTGAGACGACGTTTCACAAATGACCAAAATGACTCAATACCGTTAATATGACAACCACGTTCCTTGTTGGAAAATTCATGCTTACTATGGTTGACTCGCAGATGCCGGTCATATCCGACATCCACGAGTCCATCATAGCCGCGCCAGCCATCCGAGTGGATCATGCTCTCTTTAGCAACTTTCCCTAGGATGAGTGGCTGCAACGTGGACTTTTGGCAATTTGGTACCACTTCAGTATACACGGTACCATTTCTTTCAAAAATACCAAATACTGGTTGTTTGTGTGTCCCTCTGCCACGTCTTGTTGCGCGACCACGAATGCGACGTGGACCAAAGTATGATTCGTCCAATTCGACTTCACCGGTCAACTTGCGACGTTCAGCAGTGCGATGCACATAAATGACTTTGCGAAAAAGCATATACCAGCGATTCACTGTATTGCGGTTCACACCGGCCAAAACGGTCGATTTATCCGCCTGTATATCTAGTGAAAATAACAATATAAGCTTTTTCAATTTGTACTTACTAATTTTCGCTCTATCTAGCATAGTATCTGTAGTATATCAGATTTCTGCTAGTCTAGAGCCTTTCATAAATAACTCCACTTCTTCCCTCTATTATTCAATAAAGAAAGCAAGTGGAGTGTGAAGGAGGCTTTGCCAGAATCTGAACGAATCTCATTTCACTCCTCCACCCACAGATATACTCCTTTGCATGGTCCATCTGTGAGGGACCGTTTATAGCGCCGACTCTATCGTAGCCAGATGGTCGCGGCGCCAAATTGAAAAATCTACCTCGACCGCTTCACACGATACCGATCCTCCTGCCCCCCCAAGGGGGAAGGCGATCGATAGAGAGCAACAGACGGATAGTACCGCCGTCGTCCCCCATCGCCCCCAATCGGTCTGCCATCCGTACACACGAACCGGTTGAACGCACGCTCCTGCGGCGTCGCCCGGCACGTATTATGAAGGTTCGGAAAAAGGAAAAAACACCGCTGCCGATAATAGCAGCTATGCCCATCCTCTGCCGAAACTGTCCGGACGATGACGTAACGATCAGTTTCAGTCCTCGGAGGTTCAGTTTCCACCGGGGGTGGAGACACCGTAGGTGCAGGAGGATCTTTCACAAGGGAACGATCTTCTTCCAAAGACCATTTCTCGTACAGATCACTCAGTTGAGACACGACCACGGAAAAAACACAGCCACTACAGACCATGATGGTCAACAGCGCTGCCACGCATCCACCGGCAAACCACGCGATCGTGGCATTCTTGCCATTAGCGGGTTGCTCCGTAGAATTCAAGACAGCATCTGGCTGCCCCAGATTATCACTCATGATATTCCTCTCAAACAAAAGACGATTTGCTCTTCGTCTTGTTGGTTTGTTGTATTGCCATTACTATGCCAAGCACCACAATAACAGCAACACAACAACAGGTAATCATAAAGATAATACTACACTAGTACCATGCAAACATGACCCTGTCAACAAAAAAACAGACTGAACGTCTGTTGAAGATAGTTATACAACTTACTCAAATAATTTTTGTACTAAAAGGGGTCTGGGGGAGGCATCCTAGCGCTCACCTCTTTAGAGCCACAAAATACTCTTATAAAAGAAAAGCGATTTTGCCTCCCCCAGCACTTTTGGATACCTTTTGGTGACAAAAGGTACAAAAATACATAAATATAATTCAAGAAAAAACATTAAGACCTTGGTACATCCTCCACAGCTTCTATCACATAACTCGTTCCACCATCAGCAGTCGTTTTCCGAATAGTCACTTCCTTTACCTCATCACCAATATGTTCAAATAATTTCCCATCCCGCACCTCAAACGTTCCTCGAAACTGATCCGCAAAGAAAAACGGGGAATCTTGTGAGCCACCAATCGGAACAAACTTCACCGCATGGCTCCCATTCGCCTGCACCATATAATCATGTAATGGAGTATAGTTATCCTCCAAAAACAATCGCTCTTCTGCATGCAAAAAATGCTTCGCTGGATCATATCCAGAATCTCCTGCATCAATTCCTGTTTTTGACCAATCAACTAATGTATCCATTGTTTTGTTATAAATAGCCGATCCACCATCATTTACAAAATGATATGTTCGCTCCGCATTTGGAATCCATGTATTGTTCAAAACTTCATTACCAAACGCAAGTTCTATCTCACTACTACCCCCAGATACCGGTTCTATAGTAAATACGCCAGTACTGCCAGAATCTTCGGTAAGCTTGATAGCAACTTCACGCTCACTACCATTAATCACTTCATAGATCTTTCCTCCTCGAACATCAAATGTACCACGAAACTGATCAGCAAAAAATACTGGCTCCGATTCAGAAGCACCTGTCGGAACGAATTTCAATGCATGACTCCCATTTCCCTGAACCAAATAATCACCAACTCTGTCATAATTATCTTCCAAAAGAAGCCGCTGTTCATCGTATAAAAAATATTCACGAACATCCACCGATTGATCTTTCAAATGAGCAATATCTGCTTTTGTCTCTGCCAAAATAGCATCCGCACCGCCATTTACCGAAAATGGATGAATTGTCTCCAATTTTTTCGTCCATGTATCAATCAACTGATCATCCAGCCGAGGCAGATACGAATCAATCATAATCGTTTCTTTTGCTCGAAGTGCTTGCATTTTCAATTCAGCCGCAGAAGGCTCTGCCGTTTGTGAGGCAACGTCTGTTTTTGCCGCAACAGCTTCTGCCACATCTTCACCACTCAAATACTCAAATGCCGCTCCCACAAGTCCGGAACCAACAGCGACTCCCGCAAGTGCCGCAGTCGCTTTAATCGCCGATTCCGCCTGAGCAATTTCACGTTCCAATTCATCATACTGCTGTTCTACCTCTAGATGCATGCCATCTAATTTTTTCTTAATATCATCATCACTTCCTTCGCCAAACCGTTTTTCTAATGCTTTTACCAATTTATCATACAAATCAGCATATGATGTTTGCGATATTTCTCTGCCATCCATTGCAGTGAGATGAAAAATAGAGCCAATCTGTTCGTACAAATCTTCATCAGACATCTTATCAATTTGTGTATCAGTCAATCCTTGTTCTAGCGTTGTTTGATATGGTTTTTTCAATCCTTCATAGACAGCGACACTCGTTCCAGCTCCTCGCAACACCCTTCCTAACGCCATAGATGCTATACCAGCAGGGACAGCTCCACCAGCAGTGAGCGCCCCACCACCAAGTAACAATGCTCCCGCCGTGGCAGTCCGAAGAGATCCATATTTTGCAAGTGTTCGCAAAATAGGATTTTCAATTGGACCCTCAGCATGTTTATTCCACAGTGTTTCCAGATTCTGATTTCCCATCCAATTTGCTCCTTTGGTAATAATAGTAAATGCTTTTGAATACCACGGACTTGTTTCATACTTCGCAGAAGAAAATGCTCGCGTAAGTTCCAATCCCTCATCAAGCGCCCGAGACAAACTTGCTCCACGCCACTCAGCCATGGCAGTTTCATATTCTTTTTTTGCTTTTTCTACTTTATCAAGATTCTTATTTATTTTTTCCCAATCTTGATAGCCAAGTCCAGCGGCAGCACCCAAAAATCCAGTTACCCCACGAAGAAATCCTTTTCCCTGAGAAAAAGAACTCGATTCACGTTCATACTTATCATGTATTTCAGCATACTTTATTCGTGCTTTTTCCATTCGTTCCTTTAAAACATGCTCATTTTGTCTATCACGTGGAATACGCGGTGGTTCTGTTGTGGTATCTTCTGGAGAAGCAGAAAGTTCAGCGGCAGAAGTTGTAGTAGCCGGTGTCGCAGTAGCCGGTGTCGCAGTAGCCGGTGTCGCAGTAGCCGGTGTCGCAGTAGCCGGTGTCGCAGCAGCAGGTGTCGCAGCAGCAGGTGTCGTTGCATCTTTTTTCTGTAACGCCTCAAACAAAACCTTATCTTCATCAGATAAACTTGCTACAAATGTTCTATATGCACTAATAACATCAAGCGGCAACTCATTATCATCAGCAGTAAAATCAATACCCACGTCAAATACATGTTTCAGCACCTTCGCAATAGCCTCAGGAGTTGCCGTCTCACCTTCACGAATTTTTGAAAACCCCACGGCAACAGAAGGCGCCAATGCTTCTAAAAATTTCAACAAAACCAAATGTTGATCAACAGAAAGAGAAACACCTTCTTTGTCAAAAACATCATTTACCCTTGCATTCGCAACCGAAATTGCCTCATCCACCATGTTCAAACGTGCTTCTCCCTCTGCATCGACCGTACTGTCTTCGGTATCTACACTGTCTGCACTATCACTCCTTCCCT
>JAACVK010000090.1 GCA_009991595.1 bacterium
ATTCTGCTTAAGGCACCTAGGTTGCCACCGACCGCTGAAGAAATCCCCGTATCAATGAGTATGACTGATTCTCCAAACTTTTTGTGTTCGAGTATGACTTTATTGTTGGGTGTAGGGTTATGTCCCACAATGATGTGCTCCGCATTGAGCTTCTTGAGATAAGCGTCTACTTTCCCGGGTGTTAAAACTTCATCATCAACAAGGGCACGCTTCTTTTTGCCGGGTGCCATGGCATGCGTCCATATCGGTCCAAGTGACTGGTATTCCTCTAAGTTGTTCGGATCAAGACCAATCAGCCATGAACGCCCGTCTTTGGGTTTTGCACCACCCTGTAGATAGATTAGCCACCCTCGAACGCTTTCATTTATCTGCTGTGGGGTCAGATCAAGATCAAGACTTCCAAACCCAGCATGCGATATAAGGTCCGGACCGATCTGAACCATAGTGTTTAGGCCTGAAAGCCATCGTCCGTATCGGCCATTTAATCCAAATGCTTTCTCGGGGCTATTGTAACCCATTAGCTTTAGTCGTTTGAGATCTTTGTTTGAGAGGTGTTTGAAGTGTCCATCGAGCATCCAGACTTCATGGTTGCCTAAAAGAAAATGCATTCTTGGGCCTCGAACTTTTGAGTGCATTTCAAGATCCATCAGGATATCTAGCACTTCAATATTCTGTTTGCCTTTCCCTACAAGGTCCCCCACGAACACGATGTCTTGATATTTTCGAGTGAAGGCCCCTTCCTTTGTCATGGCTCCAGACTCCTTTAAAATATAAAGAAGTGCCTTTGCGTCAGCATGAATATCTCCAATGACTAAAGTATTTCCTGCATCGGCGGCTTTGATATGCCAGTTAGACTCTGCGGCCTGTAAGCTATATGGAGATACAAAAGTAATCGACAAGACAAAGGCAAGCAGGGTGCCTTTGAGTGTCATATGTTTGAAACAGCTCACTGAGACTTATCGGATTCTGGAGACAGAAAATTGAAGCTTAAGTCTTGGAATTTCTTTGAGCTTAGTCTTCTAGCCCTAGCCAGTTGAGTTGCCTTAAAGCTTCGTAGGTCACTACGGACACGGCATTGGAGAGGTTGATCGAACGCACGCCTTGCTGCGGAAGTCGCAATGTCCGGTCGGAATATTTTTCTAGCAAGCTGGGAAGAATTCCGTCTTGTTCATCTCCGAAAACGATAAATTCTCCAGATTGATAGTTGGCCTCAGAATGAAGTTTGGATCCACCCACTTCAACAAACCAGGGCCTGGCATCGGGGTTGGCCAGTTGCCAGGCATCCCATGACTCAAAATGTCTCACATCTAGCAGGTGCCAGTAGTCGAGACCTGCTCGTTTGAGTTTGGTGTCATCGATCTCAAAGAGTGGTCTTACAAGATCGAGTCTGGATCCGGTCGCTGCACAAAGCCTTGCGATGCTGCCAGTGTTCTGGGGAATTCGGGGGTGAAGGAGAACGATGGTGAGGGCCCCTTCTCTTGTCAATTTTCGATCTTTAGGCTGACGGCCTTCTTCGTCGATGAATGTGTTTGATTTGCGGCCCATGAGCTTAGGGTTATAGCTCGATGCCAGAAATAAAAAAAGGTTCTTCTTCCAGAGGGGGTTGGAAGAAGAACCAGAACAATGAACACAACTAACGTACTGCGTGAGGGGGAAGGGTTTGGAGTCCAAAACTTTTAGTTAAGGGTTCCGAAAGCCCTCTGGAAATTTTTCCGAGAGGGCTAATTGAGTGGGGGTTCCGCACAACTTCTACTTAATACTGCTTCAACACAACTTCAGCTTCAGGGTTCGATCAGATCGGGTCGGGGACGGGAACTTCGTTTAGAAGTTCCAGTTACCACCAGCACCGATGCTTAAGTTACCGTTGCTAAATCCAACTCCTACGCTAAGGCTATTTTGTGGGTAGCCGTAGTAGTAAGGGCTGTAGCTATATACTGGGTATGAAGAGTAACCCCAGTAGTTGGACATGTATCCAAAACTCTGGCTCATTACGCTAAGGAGCGTGTCAACTGTGTGTGCCATAGAGTAAGTAAAGCTTGGGTCTCTTTCGTAGCGAACATCTGTGTTGTCGATGATGCTCATGTTCAAGTAGTTTTTGAACTTGTTCATGTCGATGTTTGAAAGTCCACCTTGGTGGGAGTAACCGCCCCAACCGCTATATTGGCAATAAGCACAATCGCGAGCTGCTTGAGCAAGACGATCATAAACTGTTTGCCAGCTGTGAGTTCCTTGAGGCAAGGTTTGGTTACCAAGAACAGTTGATTGCAATGTTTGGATGTTTCCGTAGGTGTGTTGAAGTTGTTCAACAGCTCTTCGAGTCACATCACTGAAGGCACCTGATGTTGGTGCAGGTGGAACTTGGTAAGTGGTTTGTACTGGCACGTCGTCGTTTCCGCCGCAAGCAGAGAGTCCGAATGCAAGTACTGTTACTGCTAAAAATTGAATTTGCTTTTTCATAACTATAATCTCCTAATAATCTTTTTTTCTACTTGAGCTTCAACTAACGTATCCGGTTCAAAATCGCTGATGTATGAGATGATTCAAGTAGCGTGCCATGTCGGTTTGATTGACAGAATTACGGCAAAAGCCCATTAAAAACAGTCATTTATGTGAAGTGGGTTTGGGGCCGAAAACTGCCCAGAACTTAGACACCCTGTACGCGAGAAATGTCACAAATGGGAAAAATGGGCTTTAAAATGTATGAAGAAGAGGCGCTTGGAATCTACAAAACCAGTGCGACCTCTCCTTCCATCACTAGAGTTTCTTCAGTGCTGTCCTTATATATGCATTTCAATGCGCCACTAGAATCGAGCCCAATTGCTTTTAGAAGTCGATTCGATTCCAGATGCACTAGCTCGAAGTTTGAAAGAGGCTTCATATATCTTTCCCATAGATCTGAAGATACTTTCGCCTGGATGGCGTCAGGGGCTATTAGCCATTCTTTGAAGACATCATCAAAATTTTCGGAAGTTTTCAGGGCGATCTTTGCCGTTTGGACTTCACCGGCAGGAAGATCCTTTTTGGGACCCTCGTTTTTCTTGGAGTCCTCTTCATTCCAAGCACCTAGCTGGGCTAAGTCCAGGGCGGGGTATTCAGGGTTGTTCTCAGGATGGGCAACGGTATTGAGCCCCATACCTACGACTAGGATCCCTGATTTGATTTCGCTCAGGATCCCCCCTATCTTCCCGGAGCCATGAATGGAGTCTTGGCTCCAAAGGTCGTTTGGCCATTTGATGAAAAATGATTCCTTCCAATAGCCCAATTCCTCAAGACCTTTAGCGAGAGCATGAGCCATGATCAAGCTGACAAAGGGCCATTGAGGGGTTGGCGGTGTTGACTCAAGGATGGCCCCCCGGGGCTTACTTTGCTGTATTCGATAGGCGCCCGACAAAAATAGGTTACCCTCAAGGCAGTGCCAGCTTCTTCCCCGCCGTCCCCTGCCCTTGAGCATTTTCAAGCTTCGCACCCAGATAGCATCAAGGTTGGGTCTTGTCTTGATCTCGTTGATAGCGATTTCTTGAGTGCTATCGCATTCTTTTACTGTTTTTAGAATCATGGCTTAAAGGAGAATCCACAAAAGAAACGACTTGGGCAGTTACAGATCACTGTCTAGCTCAGTAAGGACTTGGTCGAGTTGTCTTTTTAATTCGTCTTTTAACCAGGCGTTGAAAACACGTTGAACCTCAGCTTGTACTAGATTTTTTACAAGCTCATCGTTTGGTAGTTCGACTCTCGTGCCTTCGTTTCGTTGGTGATCTTGAAAAGAAGGTGATTTTAATTCTGCCTTAACTCTTTGAGCCGCATCAAACTCACTTTGTTTCACAACTTCATCTAACTCGGGAGTGGCCATCTTCCGATGTTGTTCCCCAAGCCAGTCGTTGGCGCTTTCTTGCACATTGTCCTGCAGCTGAGGCGGCGGCGAAGCCGGAGACTCATGGTGTGAAAGAATTTCAAAATCAATATCATCGAGATTAGAAGTCCCCATCGCGTGATACTCAGTTCTAGTTTGCTCCTCATCGTCGTCTGAAAAGTGGCTTGTTTCTGACATGGGAGACATGTCTTCAGCCGACCAAAGGTTCTGGGCTAGCGGGTCTTCTTTAGGCTTAGCTGCCGATTGTTCTTTGGCTCCTTTGGGCGGTGGTAGTTCGTCATCATGAATGATCTTGTGGAAGGTTTCATTTGTAAGGCTGCGAGAAAAGTCAGAATCATCATCACTGATCGAATCACTTGATTGTGGCGATTCACTCAATTCAAATGAGGTTTCTTCGAAGGCCTCACGTGCACCGGTATCTTCCAGATCCATATTACTTTCAATGTCGTTGGAAGCTGGATTGAATTCAATATCTCCCAGATTGTCCGACGTCGGGGCGGTGCTGACATGTTTCGGTGCAAACAAATCATCGACACTCATAGCTGATGTGGGTTCTACAGATGATTTGATATGCTGAGATCGGGCATGTTCATGCTCGAGTGATTTTGATACGCGATGTTCTTCTTTTTTAAGTAGAGCATCTTTTTTGCTTATGGGAGCTTCAAAAACATTTTCTTTGCCATGGGTAGATCCGGAATTCTCACTCGTGGATTCCATAGCACTTTGTGCTTCCGGGGTAGCAAGACCTGTTGGACTTTGGGCATTGGATTGATTGCGAGCATCCAACAAAGTTTTTAACAAAGTGGTAAGAACGTTCGATTCAAAAGGTTTCCACAGACGACCATCTACTGGCGCTTTCTCAACTTCATTCTCATCGACCTCATCGAATGATCCGCACAATAAAACGAGTTGAGTTGATGATAAGCTGGGATCGCTTTTTGCGTCTTGTGCAACTTCGATTCCAGTTTTTTCTGGCATATCTAAATCGAGTAGAGCCACAACAGGATGGTGTTCATACATTAGCCTGAGTGCGTCTTTCCCATTGTCACAACATATCAATTCGTAGTCGTCGTTTTTAAGCGCCAAAGAGACGGCTCGATGCATTGTGACGGAGTCATCTGCAAGTAATATTTTCTTTTTAGAATCCGACGACTTAGCCATTAACAATAGTTTTATGGAAATTTTCATTTCTCGCAACCCCATGCGGGTGTAGACTTGTAATTAGCTCGGGAATTTCTTTCTGGTGCGATATGGGGGACAAGTATCATTTTGTCCTATATTTTCATTTCGGGAGTCCTTCCTACAGATGGTGTGCATGCCGGACTAGTATTCGGAAGCCTAAAACCTGTAAAACGCTCAGGTGGCCTTTGGGGCCCCTGGCAATGAGGACACCCACCTCTATAATTAGAGGTCAAAATGCGATCCCCCGGCCGGCCAAGGCGGTGTCCCGTAGTTTTATTATTTCATCGTGCCCCTTTAAGGTGTTCGCACGATTTTTGACGCTTGCATTTATGATGCAAGGCCCCTAAACTGGTGCCATGGGTGGTTCTAAGTCACGGGGAAGTTTGAGAGATTTTCGTGTGGATTCCATTTCTGGGTCCTCTGAAATTTCTTCTAGTGTCTCTTCTGTAAAATCTTCACTTCAACAACAAGATCGTCATGTTTTGCCTCAGCAAAAGACGGCCATGAGGCAGATGCCAACCTCTACGGTTCAAGAATGGGATCATGATGATTCAGGTCTAGATCAGTCGAAGCTCTGGAAGGCTTGGGAAGAAGATTTAGAGATCACTCGAAGCAATGCTCCAGCTGCTTACGAAGCCGCTATTTCTGCTGAGACTAAAGTAGCGCCGCAAATGCAATCCACTCGCATCGGAACTTCAGCACCCGAAGTGCCACCGCTTCCTCCGCGAGAAAAAGAAGCAGAGAAGCCACAAAAAAGAAATCTACCCTGGGCAGCCGATTTGGCTCTCACCGAGCGCCGAATGGAGCGACGTGGAGAGGTGGAATATAGCAATAGCTTTAAGAAACAAGAGTTGTTGAAAATACAAACTTCTGAATACATTCGAGTGTTAAGGGCTGAATTCTCAAGAAACATCGACATGTTTAATGAGGCTCGTCAATCAGGGGCCCACGCCGCCCATTTGTACAACATATCAGGAACTGAAGATGACTTTATGCTATTTCGTAACGGCGTAAAGCTTGTCGTCTCAGGACAGCGTTCAGGCCGCATCCTTTTTGTTTTTAATCAGTTTTTAGGTCAAGTGTTTGCTCCGAATCAAAATCCACAAGTTGAGCTTGAGGCTCAGTGGGGTCCTTTTGATAGACTTTTTTGGAGTTACCGTGGCGAACGTATCCAGGTACAGGATGTGGTTCGTTATTTCGTCTCTGAATTTATTCGCCAAAGTTACAAATAAATCGATCCAATTTGTTAGATGGTTACGGCCGTCTAAAGCCAGTCTCCACAATAGCCTTCGAGCAGACGTTGGTGCATTTCTTTCATTCCACCATCGATCTTTTGGCTGCTAAACTTGTATTTGTTGTTAAATTTATCCGAGCGAATGGGAAAGCTTTCGGCTTCCTCACAATAAACTTTTTGTTTTTCTAAATATTCGCTAAGCGAAACTTCTTTCAGATTGCTGGTATCTAGCTTTAACTCTTCAAGGTAAGTCTTTGCAATTTTGTATGGCGAGATGACATCGTTATCGCTGATTTGGTAAATACCAGAGCTTTCGGGAAGCTTCTTAATAAAGCGTCTCATCCCTCGTACAAAGTCTCCGACATAAAGACTCGATCTCTTTTGATCGCTTGGTAGTTCTACGGTTTCGCCCTGCTCTATCTGTTCTTGTACCAATCTGAGCCAGGACTTTTTTGGAGTCAATGGAGATCCAAGTGACTCTCCATATAGCAGTGGCAGTCGTATAACCCAGGTGAGATGAGGTTGCGCTAGTACGGCTTTTTCCCCTTTAAGTTTTGTTTGTCCGAGGGCGTTGAGTGGATTGCAGGCGTCGTGTTCTCGGAAAAAATTTTGATGGTTTGTCTCGATGCCGGGAGCTTCTGCCTTTTCTGTGCCAAAATCAGCCCCCTCTTCTGCCGAGGCCTTGACGGGCTCGGGCTTGGTGCGCTCGCCAAAAACATGATCGCAAGATAAATAAATCAGCGGTGTTGGTTTGGGCAGAACCTTAAATAGAATCGACATGAGTTTAGCGTTAAGAGCCTCGGCTAAATCGTATTGCACTTCACAGGCCGTTAGTCTGGTAACCCCCGAACAGTAAATAACGATATCCGGAGATGACTTGGATATCGCATTTAGTAAATCCGTTGCATCCAAGGCATCAGCTTCACAGGTTAAAATGCCTTCGAGTCTAAACACTCTCTCGTTGTAGGTTCCTGTAACGTTAAACTGGTCTCGAAGTCCTAGACATAAGGCCGATCCGAGGTAGCCGGAGGCTCCTACTATGAGGACATTTTTGACGTCTGAAGGAGCTTCATAGGAAAATTCGTCGATGTGCTGCTGGCCAGGATCAACAATTTTGTGTGAGCCCGTTTTTTTCATAGGCCGAACACTTTCTGGCTATTGTGCCAAAGGATCTCACTAAGCTCTTCTGGGGATTGTCCTCTTAGCTGACAGAGTAATTCAAAGGTGTGAGCCACATAAGCAGGTTGGTTGGTTCTTCCACGGTGTGGTTTAGGGGCTAAGTAGGGTGAATCCGTTTCAATGAGCAGGTGTGTGTCGGGCACCCATTTGGCGACTTCTCTGAGGTCTGTTGCGTTGTTGAAGGTTAAAATACCAGAAAAGGAAATCATAAAGTTCCAATCCACAAGTTGCTTAGCTGTGTCTAGAGTTTCCGTGAAGCAATGTAGAATGCCAGGATTCTGCTTCGAGATAACGTCGGGTCTATTTAGGAGTCTGAGGGTATCTTTAGCTGCTTCCCTACAGTGGATGATTAGGGGCTTGTTGTATTGAACTGACCAATCAATATGCTTTTCAAAAACTGGAATTTGAACATCAGGCTTAGAAAAGTCATAGAAAAAATCTAGGCCAGTTTCGCCAACTCCTATGGCGTCTGATTGGAGTTGGGATTCAATCAACTGGTAAAGTTCAGGTGAGGCATGTTGGGCTTCGTGGGGGTGTAGTCCCGCGCTGCGATAAACAGTAATGTTCTTGTTCAGGGCTCGAAGTTTCGGAATGAAGCTATCGAATTCACGAATGTTTTCTGGATCTGCACAGATGACAGTAAGGGCTTCGACCCCCGCACTTACCGCTTGCTCCAATAATTCTGCGCTATGTTCCCTGAGCTTTTCATCTCCTAGGTGGCAATGCGTATCGAAGAGCCGCATTTTGACTAACTATCCTTTGCAGGAGGCTTTGTCCCTGAAGCATTTGGGTTGCGTTTTCGATTTCGATTGCGACGTCGTTTCTTCGGTCGCTTGTTTTCGCTGCCCTCTCCTACAGGTTTTTCAGGGCTAGGATTTTCAGAGTTTGGAGCTGCCGATTTTGCACGATCCGCACCTTTTGCAGAACTCTCAGCTCTAGCGAGTAGATCTCTAGGCGGAGGTGAGTCTGGAGAATTCTGGTCTGAGGACCGAGCTGAAGACCTTGGCCGAGAGTCTTTATTGGGGCGATCGGATTTTTCTCTGCTCGATGAAGTGCGGGGCTTTGTGTCAGTAGCTTCTTCTGAGGAATCGTCTGAATTCTCAGTCGCACCACCTGGGCCAAATTTCCTGGAGACTACGTCTCCGGGATAGGTCTCATACTTCCCATCTTCAGATTTGACGGTCACTAGACCTTTTAAGATGTCCAATTTTACAACGCGAGCGTCTCCGATCGGTGTAACTACTTTCTTCCCAATCTTTGGCAATCCTTTTCCTAGCTCAACGTAATTATCGTGCTCGTAGCCGAGACAGCAAAGAAGGCGACCACACATGCCGTTGATGGAGTCGGGGTCTAACGACATACCTTGGTCTTTGGCCATACGAATGCTGATTTGAGCGAAGTCCGGAATCCACGTGCTGCAGCAGAGGCTGAGCCCACACTTGCCGATACCACCTGAAAGGCGTGCCGCATCTCTCACGCCAACAGATCTAAGATCGATCTTGAGATTGAACTTCTGCCCCATCTCCACAGCAAGTTCACGTGCGGAGAATTTCCGTTGTTCTGAGCTGTAATAAACGATAAGCCGTTGGCCTTGATCGGCTTTTTCAAGGTCGATGAGCTTTACGCCATTTAAATTGCGAGCGCGCAGTCTCGTTTCAAAGAAGTTTTTTACGTCCAATTTAAAATCGTCAGTGGTTGAAGCAAACTGTTTGTCTTGTTCAGTTGCCAGTCTCAAGACAGGATTGAGACTTTTGTCTTCTTTTCTTGCCATTCGAATTCGCGGCGCAATCATGACTTTGCCAACAAGGGATCCACCATGATCGTTTTGAACGACGACTTCTTGCCCTCTTTTTAAGGGAAGCTTCTCAGGGTTGGAGAATTCATACATTTTACCGGACCATAAAAATCGGACCCGAACGACTTCAATAATATCCATAGTTTCCTAACTGCTTTTAGCACGATACTTGAATGACGACCACTGTAAGCTGGCTTGTCCATAGGCCTTTAATGAGCTCATCATAGTTTCGAAGGCATAAAACCATTCCAGGGCCTGTCTAGAGTCTTCTAGGTCCCAATTGGACCAGGAATTTCGGCATTTCTCCCAGGCCAGCAAAAATACGGTTTTTAGGGTATCTCTGGCCGATTCTCGGTCTTTGAAAAAGAGGTCTCGATCAGCTGGAAGGCTCAAATGGGGCCAATCTTTTAAGGGGGCACCCCTTTCGATCCATTGGAAAAGCTCAGACCAAGCATCCAAAAGTTCAGGCTGAGCAGACTCAAATCCTGAAACAACCTGATTGATGGGAAAGCGAAAAGTCTGACACCGGCTCCGAATGGTTGGCAAAATGCCTTCCGGTCTGGAGCTGCTTAGAATGATTTTTACATCATTACGTGGCTCCTCTAGGATTTTAAGTAAAGCATTGGCAGGTGCTCCTCCGCTAGCTCCTAGGGCTTGGGCGTCCTCAATGTAGATGACTTTGATTCTTCCTAAAGCCTTTCGTAGAGAAAGAAAGGACCTGAGTTCTTTGATTTGGTTTAGGACGTAAGCATCGAGTTTTTCTGGCTTTAGATGATAGAAATCAATCTGAGAAGTCTCGCCTTCTTCTGAAGTTTGAAATGCTAAACAGCTTTCACACTTACCGCAGGCGAGATGATTGATCGGACTCACGCACATAAGATCCTTGCTGAACGCTAAAATACATTCTGCGAATTCAGATTGTTTGGCGTTTGTTGAAACGAAAAGTAAAGCGTGCCCAAGCCTGCCTTTACTTTCGGCTACAGCTAGACGTTCGAGGATAGGTTTGGCGTCAAAAGACACTTTTTCATATCCTCCATAATGTCATCATGGATTTCGTCGATGGAAGAACTTGCTTCAACTACGTGGTATCGCCGAGGATTGATTTCGGCAAGTTTGAGATAGGAGTTTCGAACGAGGTCGTGGAATCGGTAAGATTCTTGCTCCAGGCGGTCCAACTTTCCACCTGTTCTGGCGGAAGCTCTCTCAAGGCCTTTGCGCGGATCGAGATCAAATACATAGACTCGATCGGGATAATAGGCTCGTGTGCCCCATTCATTAAATCGGTCAATGGCTTGGAATCCCAAGGCTCTTCCTGATCCTTGGTAGGCTCGTGAAGCATCCCAAAAGCGGTCACACAAAACAATTTTTCCTTCCGCTACGGCTGGAGCGATAATTTTGGCAACGTGTTCCGCTCTTGCAGCCGCGAAAAGTAGGGCCTCACATCTGGCGTCCATTTTTGGAATTTCAGGATCCAAAAGCATCTCGCGAATCTTTTGACCAAGCGTTGTGCCGCCCGGTTCCCAGGTGACTATCACTTCTTTTTGGAGATCTTCTTCTAGGGAGCGCTTGATTTTGTGGATCTGAGTGGTCTTCCCGGTGCCCTCGCCGCCTTCAAAGACAAAAAAAGCCCCAGGTCCTCTGCGAGGACCAAGGGCTGGTGCTTGAATTGAAGTTTGGTGACTCTTACTTGGCATTCGCGAGTTCTTCGTCAATCATGGCCTTGAACTGACCAAAGGGAAGAGCTCCTGCGATCTTCTTTCCATTTACGAAGAATGTCGGTGTAGAGTTTACGCCCATGGCTTCTGCAGCATCCATGTCTGCTTTAACAGCGGCTTGAGTTTCTTTGTTGTCGAAGCACTTGTCGAAAGCTTCTTGATTAAGACCGATTTCACCAGCCCATTTTTTGTAGCTTTCTGTACTGAGATCTTTTTGGAACTCAAACATTTTGTCGTGCATTTCCCAAAATTTGCCTTCTTTGAAGGCACACATTGAAGCGATCGCTGAAGGCTCAGCTTCCGGGTGAAAGCTCAAAGGCATGTGTCTGAAAACAAGCTTGATTTTGTCGCCGTATTCAGTGACGATTTGCTTCACAACTTCATTTCCACGTGAACAGAACGGACATTGGAAATCACTGAATTCGTGAATTACAACTTTGGCTGATGCTCCACCTTTGAAGGGCTCTTTACCGCTGCTAATAACTTTTGCGCGAGGCTTCTCAAGTTTCATGGTCACATTCGCCTTTTGGCGTAGTTCACCAAAGAACGCTTGTTGCTTGTTTTGCATTTCTTGTTCCATGAGGAAGCCTTTGACTTCTTCATCGCTCACTTTACGTTTTTCACCGGTACGAGGGTCTTGAATGCCGTCTTTAAGATTGTTGTCGACAATAAATTTCGCAACTTGCTCGTCTGTCACAGTAACGTCTTGAGCTACGCGAGCCATCAATTCTTGAGGATTTGCGACGCCTTGTTTTTTGGCTTCCGCTTCCATCAATTGCATGACAAGCATTTGCTCAGCATTCTTTTTGTAGGCGTCAATGAGCTCTTCAGAAAACTGCTTCACTTGAGCGTCTACTCGAGCGTTGATATCTTTGGCTGTAATTTTGCCGCCTGTGTATTCCAGGATGACGACGTCGTCTGCAAGTGGTCGAACTAGTTGGTCTGCAGTTCGTGCCGGCGAGCTTCCGCCCGTGCATGCACTCAAGGCAATTCCAAATAGAGAGGTCAGAATGAGTGATTTTTTATTCACATTAATCTCCTTATAATAAGGCCCCTACTCTAACGGAATTTCGATAGTTTGGCTGCCTGCCTATGTCAGAATTGAAAGACTTAAGTGCGTCGCGTTAAGGAGCTGCTAACGACTGAGCAGTTCAAGGAGCTGCTAACGACCGAGCAGTTCAAGGAACTGCTAACTACTGAGGTTCTTCTTTTTTAAGAAACTGTTCGATGAATTGGGTGTGAATATCTTTGTAGTCAAAAACTCTAGTGTAGCCCAATATATCTCCGACACGAATTCCACTGCGCAGTATCAAAATGAAATAGCTTTCTAGCAAAATGCCGATGGCACAAACTAAGCCAACCAGTCCCCAAAAAAGCCCCGTTTTGACGAGGGCCGTACAGAAGATGGCAAATACAATGTTTCGAATCATCCCATTATAGAATTTTAAAGCTTCGCCCCTAACCACTTCAATGGTGTGAAGGCCGAGGAGCCACTTTCCTGGAGACTGTCCTTTACCTAAAGCATCCAATAAGGCCCAGATACATATTGAGAGGGGTAATACTAACAGCGGAAACATTAACTGAGTAATGTAAATCAACGGAAGTACAAGACAAATGTCGATGAACTTGGCCCAAATACGATTCTCCGCATGACCGCGTTTTCGACTCGTGATCAGAGGTTCTTTCGCTAGGTGAGGATACCGCGTTTTGAATTGTTCTTGAGGACCGTTCACAGTAATAGTTTAGAGCTCAGACGTGATTTCTACAAGCAACCTTATGGAAGATTAATTGAGGCGCCCTTTCCTGCAATCCCTCAATGTCTTCATTTTCCTCAACTATCAGGGTTCGATCCTCGTGAAACATAGGAATTCTTAGAATTTCTCCCTGTCCCATGATGGCCGAGTTCTCACCAAGGCTCAATTTGATCTGAGCTCCCTCATAGTGATGAATGATCCATTCGGAATCTAATTCGACTGTGTACTTTTCTCGGCTACTAATTAGGACTCGGCAGGATGTGCTGAAGTTGTAGCCTCGCATAAGCTCGGTAGAGCCTTCTCCTCGAATGATATTTTTAAAATTTTGAGATACAGACATCGGTTGAGGCAGAGTTGAGTGCCGAACACGTTTTCTTAATTTTCGTTGAGTTTGAAGCGCCCATAGAAGACCACTCAGAGCCAGACTACCCAAACCCACACCCAAAAGGACCCAAGAAACTATGTTGGTTTTTTTGTGCCAGGTTTCACCGAGAATTCCGATACTCAATCCGAAAAAGAAGAGTCCTTGTGCTAGGAAAAATTGCTGCCAGGACTGTATTTTAACCACCATAATGATTTCTATCGGTCTTTCGAACCTTTGAATCATTATGATGTGATAGAGCGGCTATAGCAAGGGAGTGTGGCTTATTTTTGCAATGTGATTGTTGTCATCTACGAAAACAAGCTGAGGTTTCCATTCTGTTAATACGTCTTCTTCGACATTTGCATAGCTGGCTATGATGACAAGATCACCTTGATGAGCGCAGCGTGCTGCAGCCCCATTGAGGCAAATTTCCCCCTTTTTTCCAGGGATAACATATGTAGCAAATCGGGCACCGTTGTTGCAGTTGTAGACTTCAACTTTCTCAAAAAATTTAAGATCCGCTGCTTCGCACAATGTCGTATCAATGGAAATTGAACCTTCGTAGTTTAGATTGGCTTCGGTAACGGTCGCTCTATGGATCTTAGATTTCAGCATGTTTCGTTGCATGGCGTTCACCTTCTTTTTCTTGAAATTTATGATTGATGCTAAGGGCATCTCTAAGTCCGAGGTGGACTAACTCGGGAATGATCTGATCGAACAAGTTCTCGTCTTCAAAAAGTCTGGAGAATCCACCGGTGCCAATGACGAGACATTTTTCTCCGTTGAAGCCTTCAGCTTTGATTTGCTCCAACAATCCTTTGACCTGGTAAAGGGTCCCGAGATATAGCCCCGATTGAATGCTTTCTGTGGTGGACCTGCCAATGGCAATTGATGTGCGCCTAATTTGTACAGCTGGCAATTGTGCCGTCTTGCTTTCAAGTGCTTCCATCGCCAGTCGAAGACCTGGCATGATGATTCCGCCGAGATAGTCTTTTTGCGCAGTGATCGCACAAAATGTTGTTGCTGTCCCAAAATCCACAATGATGAGGTTTTGCCTGGGAAATAAAGTTGTCGCGGCGATGGCGTTGGCAATGCGATCGGCCCCAACTTCTAGCGGGTTGCGGTAGCGAATCTTGAGTCCTGTTTTTGTTCCAGCCCTAAGTAGGAACGGCTGTTTCTGGAAATACTTCAAGCAGGCACTTCCCACACTGTGAATCAAATCCGGAACCACGGAACAAAGTGCGATCTCTGTGATGTCTGAAGTTGAATAACCGTGTTCTTGAACAATCTGTTTTAAAAAAAGTCCAATCTCATCAGAACTGCAACCTTGCTTACTGCTTTTACGAAATTGTTGTACAAGAGTCTCGTCTTTGAAGATGCCTCCGTATATTTGGCTGTTACCTACGTCTAAAGTTAAAATCATATTTATGCTCCTAAGTTTTTCTGTGAACGGGGGCTCGTCGATGAATTTCCTACGAGTGTTTCTTTTGAACTTGTAATAGGTCTGTTATCTATGAGTCGAATTCCGTCAACGATGACAGCTGCAAATCTTCTGCCGTTTAAATTTTCCAAGTAATCAATTTCAATGCCGAGGGCTAGGATCTTGCTTTTCATCTTTTCAATGGTGAGAGTGTCGTCAGAAAAAATCTGTGCGAATTGGTCGGCTGTTTTTCTCCCGGTAGCACTGAGTCTCATGTTTCGAGAGCTCATGGCTAGGCCTGTCGACTCTCGAACTGTCGAAACCGGGATGATTTCGATATCCATAAAAATAGCTTGAGTGAAGTCCCTGACCAACTGAAACTGTTGGTAGTCTTTTTCGCCCATAAAGACTTTCTGAGCTTTAGTCAGGTTGAAGAGTTTTAGGAGAACGGTAAGAACTCCAGTGAAATGACCTGGTCTATTCTTGCCGCAAAGTTTGAGGCTATAATCTTCTTCAATGGCTTTGAAGCGGAAATCATCAAAATAGATTTCTGCAGTGTTCGGGATGAAAACAGCATCGACGCCTATTCTTCGAAGCTTGCTAAGATCTTCCTCAAGTGTTGAGGGATATTTTTCCAAATCTTCAGGATTGTTGAATTGGGTTGGATTTACAAAAATAGAAACAATGTTGGTGGGGCATTGCTTCTGCGCTTCTTCTACAAGCTTTAAATGCCCGGCATGAAGAGCCCCCATGGTTGGGACAAAACCAACCGAATTCGAGATGCCCTTTCTCCAATCTTTTAGCTCAGCAATGGATCTGATGATCTTCATCTTGTCTCCCACTATGCCTTGTAGGATTCTTCGGCTGATGGATAGGTTTTTTCCTGCACATCTTTGACGTATTGATTGATCGAGGTTTTTGTGTTCTCAGATAGATTTGAATACTGTCGTAAAAACTTTGGTTTGAATTCTGGGCTGGCTCCGAGCATGTCGTGGAGAACCAAGACTTGTCCATCGGTCCCTACTCCAGCCCCGATACCAATGCAGGGAATTTTTAAAGAGACACTAACTTTCTGAGCTAGTTCTGAGGGGACACACTCTAGTACAAGACTAAAACAGCCCATTTCTTCGAGCTTCTTCGCTTCTGCAATTAAAATTTCAGCTTCTCTAGATTCTTTAGCTTGGACTTTGTGTCCGCCAAGTTGGTGTACGGATTGCGGAGTAAGTCCGAGGTGACCCATAACTGGGATGCCGGCTCCGATGAGAGCTTCAATACTTCCTTCGTGCCCCTTTAAACCCTCTAGCTTCACGCAATCTGCTCCCGCTCTCATAAGTTCGGCTGCAGCATCTAATGCAACGGTGGGGCCTTTCTTGAAGGTTAAAAAAGGCATGTCTCCAATGATGAATTTTTTGGGAGCGCCTCGAGCCACAGCGGCAGTGTGCATGACCATCATGGGCATGGTGGCATGAATCGTCGAATCAAAGCCATGGTAAACCATCGCAACACTATCTCCCACCAGAAGCATGTCAATTTCTGTCTCGGCTAGAATCTTTGCAAAGCAAGAATCATAGCATGTGACCATGGAGATTTTTCTACCTTCTTGTTTCATTTGCTTGAAGCTGTGAATAGATTTCATAGGGATGTCTCCTTGGGGACTTTGCTGGCATTGGAATTATTATGATTTGAAGTTTCTGCTGAAAAATTAGGCCATTCATTCTCAATGAAGGACAAATAGACAGATTTGAGGAATGGAGAATTATTCAAACTTTCTAAGTGTTTTGTCAGTGTGGACTTGTCTTTTCTTGCGATGGGTCCACTGGCCACTGCTTTGTTTGGGTCTTTGAAGTTTTCTAAAACTGATTCTAAAAAAGGAATGAGGGCTTCCCTAGGAAGTCCTTTTTTGGAAAGGACATCTGCGGATAACTTGGAAAGAGTGATGGGTAAATTTCCAAGCAACACAGCCAAGGCGTGGTAGAGAGGGTCTTTGACTGTGTTCAACTCATAAACGGGGTTTCTCAACTCTGGAAAGATTTCAGTGAATTTGTGAGAAAGGCCCTCGTCTGCGATGAAAGGAACTTTTTCAAATTCCTCAGAGCTAAGATTGCGGCTCGTAAAAGAGTAGAGAGGATGGAAGCCGTAGAAATTAGAATGTAGATTTTTATTTTGTACGGATGCGGAAAAGTGGACAACGGTTAAATCCTCTCCGTAAGTAGAAAATAGATCTTCTGAAGCCTCGACAATGGATGGATCAGAAATGGCTAGCAATACGATCGAATTTTCTGGAGCCGCTGCAATGGCTAAGATGTCCTTAGATTTTGTGTTGGAAAAACTTGATCGATCTAAGTGAGCAAAGGGAATCTGAGATTTCGTAAAGTATCTAGAAAGCTGAAGACCGAGTCTTCCTTTCCCAATAAGATAATATCTCTTGTTTGGGAGATGGAGTCTCTTAGGTTGGAGAGACGATGTCGTGGACATTTTGGAGTGTCCTGCTTTGTTTTCTTTCATAAACTTGGGTACCCGTCTTAGAAGATCGAGTCCTATGGATAGTTCTAGCAGAAATCAAAATTGAAAGAAAGCGCGTCTAACGGGAGATTTCGCAAATTTGTTCGACGCTGTAACGAGCTTCAATCAACTTGGTCAATCTCCTGTACTCGAGTTCAGAGGCGTGGCAGCGACTGATTTTCCCAAATAAGCCCTCAAGATTCATTCGGAGAAGGTTGGCACGGAGGATTTGCAGAGAGGCATTGGCCTGAATTTTGCTCAAAGTGGCGGCTTGTAATTGTCTTTTGGTCTGGAGAAGATTGGCAAAATCGACCCGCCCCTCCACATAAAAAAGCTTTTGCTTTTCATAGACGTTTTCGAGTGTTTCGGCCGCATTGCTTGATTCCCAGTAAGTTTCTTTGGCTAGTCGAATCTGCCTGAGTGCCGTGTAAACCAGTCTTTCAATCTCTTCGTAGACTTCTTCGCCGCGCATTTGAAGTCTGTATATCTCAGCTTGAGAAAGTTGAATTTTTGAAATTTGAGTAAAACCTAAATCAAAGGTCCCTCGCCCTGTCATATCATTGAAGGCGGTGCTTACGCCGTCTGCTCCAGTTGCAGCGCTCGCCGTGAAGCTTTGGATGAAGGCAAAGACGCTAGACCACTTAGCTTGTTTAGAGGCTTGGATGAGATTGGATATCTGCTGTCTTTCAGGGGCTTTGTCATAGGCTAAGTCGAAAGCTCTCCGCTCAGTTGTGTCTTCGAAGCTTGATTCAGGCAGTTCCACAAACTGCAGAATGATCTCACGTTCCTGCCCTAGTCTAAGCATTTGTTTGACTTTGCCAAGCTGCTCCACAAGCAAAGAGTCCACTTGGAGGTAGTCGACTCGACTTTGAGAAACTTGAGCCGAAGCCTGTTCTAAATCTAGTTCGTTTCCAAAACCATTTTGTAGCGCTTCTTCGGCCAAGATCGCCATCTCTTGGGCGTCTGAATACTCCTCGAGAAGAAACTGTTTTAGTTTTAAGTCTGACGAAAGCCCGTAATAGCTTGTTAAGGCGGAGTTATATTGGTTTAGCTTCAAACTTAAATAAGCGTCTTCTTGCGCCTTCATGACAAACTTTTGTTTCGCATTATCGAACCAAAGACTTGGGATTAGAAAGTTTAGAAGAAAGTCGGCTGAGGAAAACGCCAGACCTACGGCGCCATAGCTGAGGAAACTCATCCCTAGCTTCAGAGAAGGTAGTAAGGCATTTCTAGACTGATCCAGTTGTAGCCTAGCTTTGTGCACTTCGTGTGCCCCGTAAGCTAAGCTGAAATTGTTTTCGAGAAGTTCCGTCTGAAGACTCTCAGGGTTGAGAATAAAAGGAGCCGTTGTTCCTGGACGATCTGGTCTAGGGCTTGGAGCCGGCGCGCCAGCTCCTCCGGCAATTGCCGTCTCCAAACAAAGAATCATTCCAAAAATTAAACCTTTACGGACTAGTTCCAGCTTCATCATTCTCTTGATTAGTCAGTTACGATGCGTTAAGTCAAGGACTGTGAATACACGTCTCAGTCTAATGTTTCTTGTTATGCTTTTCAGTGTCTCGTGTGGCGTAAATTCGCCGTCCGAGACTACCTTTGAGTTGAAACCTGAGACTCCGCCAAAGCCAAAGGTCGATTCTCCTAACAGTGAAATATCTGAAGATGACCGAGTCTGGACTGATTCTCTGAGGAAAGTGACTCTTTTCTGTGAAAGTCCGCGGACTTCTCAGTCAAATTGGCCGGTTTTGTTTCGTGGAACAGCATTTTCCAATTCGGAGGCTGGTTTTAGAAGTCTGCGTTGGAAGATGAAGAATTCCAATGTTGTCGTTGAGGACGTAAAGCGCGTATCTGTTATGGCTGGCGATAGCTTGATTGCAGAGTTGAAAACTCTCGGATCAAGGGGAGGCCAAACTCAAAAAATTGAATTGTCTTTTCTGAAGGATTGGAAGGACACAGCTGCTTTGTGGGAGCCGTGGACTGAAATTCCAAACCGAAATATGTGGTCGAGTGCAGGACGAGATATTCCCGCTCGACTTAAAAGGTTGCCATGGGTTCGTAGCTCAACCAGTGTTAGTGGAACTAAGTTGTTCGTGATGCCGGTGAAGGATCGCCAGTATTGGGGTGTTTATAAGTCCACAAATGCAGGCGATGCTTTTGAAAAAGATAAACTTAAATTGGTATATGCTTTTCAAAACTTAGCATTGGAAAAATCACATTTGGTCACGATTTTTGATGGCCAAGCTTATTTCAACTTCAAAAATCCTGGCAACAATCGATTTCAGATTCTCAAACTAGACCTTAATAACGGCAAATTAAAAGAGGCCTCGAATAGCCGATATAGCGTTTTGATGCTCGGGATGGATGCAAAGGGTAACAAAGTCATTGCTATTCAGGAGCGTAACGACACATGGTCGGTGCAGCTCAATTCCAAAGAAATTCTGCCGTCACAAAAATATCTTGAAAATGTGGTCGAACTAAGCCTGGATTTGGAATCAGAGATTGTTGCTGCACGGATGGTTGGGGCTGAATTAGAGTTTCTTGATTCCAAATTCAATAGCTTCAAACGGGTTTCTCCTCCTGTCGAGTTGGGGCTGGAGCCTGAGTTCTTGGATCTCGGTAGTATCCCTTTCCATCCAGGAAAAATTTATGTTGAATTTCGATCACCAGATAGTTTCTTTAAATCCGAAACCTATCTTTATGATTTTATGAGTGGAACTTGGAGAGGGCCGCTGGGCAAGCGTTCCTGCTCACACCCTCTCTTCTTTTGAGTTATTGTTCCCATTCCACTCAATGTTTTGAATATCTACGTTTTTGAAACGCTATCTCAGCTTTCTCGAACAAAGACGTTGACACGATGCGTCTAGACCCGTAAAAGTTCATTCGACCCACACCACAACTCATTAAGGAGAATGAATATGAAGAAAATTTTCGCTGCACTTTTTATACTATCTATGGGAGCTGGCACAGCTCAAGCTCACCGCGGCGGTGGGCACCATCACGATCACCGCGACCGTAACAACAACGATGTCGACGCTGGCGATGCTTTCGCTGTTGGCGTTCTAGTTGGACTCTTGTCTTCTTCAACGATGCTTGACGCTGTTGATGACGACTACAGCCGCACCGTTCTTGAGAACGTTGCTGTTTCAATCGTGACTGGTGAAGAGAACGAGCTCCTCAATAGTGTATTGAGTGAGATGGAAGGCGACGACCAAGTTAACAAAGAACTTTTGTTGATCAAGATCGAAGAAGCCTTGGCTGCTGAGTAAATGACTCAAAATTAGAACTTAGTTAAAGCTAGGGCCTAGCTAAGCTTTTGAACCCCTCTTTCCTTTTGGAAATGAGGGGTTTTTCTTTTATTTATAGTCACTTATGTATCCGAATTGACCTTGACCTTGGTCTATAGACAAACTATAATGCACCGCATTATGGGGCGATCCGTGTTTGTGCTGTTTGTGTTTCTTCTCGGGTCTTTCTCTCCAAATTCATTCTCCTTTGAGTTGCGTGGCCAAGCGGTTGGATCAAAGCTCCCTAGGCTTCTGTATGAGGTGCAACATAAGTTACCGCCCAAACTCCGCCAGACGATTAAGTCGACGATCTACGTTGATTTCGGGCCTCTCGATGGAAGTGAGGCTTTTGCTTACATTCCTGGAAGCTCTTCCTCATCAAAGCGATCCAAACTCAACAGGATAGTTTTGTCTGACAAATTTATTCCGGCCTTAAATGGCAGATCCCCAGTCAAAGGATTTGATTTTAGCAAGGCACGAGAAACTCTGATTCATGAACTTGCTCATATCTACGACTATCGTTACGAGCCGGATGCAGCTCGTTTGCTTGAGATCAATCAATGTAAAAAATCTAAATTGGAGCGCATGAGTCGCAGGGCTCAAAGTCATCGCGCTAGAAAAACAACTTTAGATGATCGATCTGCCTCGCTAAGCACTCGGTGCCAATTACTGTTAGAGCAGTCCACAAACGTTTCTGAAGATCCTAGATTTCAATACCTAGGAGCCTGGAAAGGTGAACAGCGTCTTAAAAATACGAGAGCGAATCGAATCGTTGAGCATGCTCTTCTTAACACTCGTGAATACTTTGCTGTGCATTTCGCCTTGTTTATTGAAGACTCAAATTTTCAGTGTCGAATGCCAGCCTTGAATAAATACTTTGTAGAAAAATTTGGATACGATCCCTATCCCAGTTCTGATTGTGAACTCGATACTTGGGTGGCGATTAAAAATAGTTCCTCATACGAAGACATTGACCCTACAAGACTTTATGAGATTCATGTTTTGAATGCGGAGTCTGGGGAGGCTATGGCATCTCGCTTCGGACATTCTTTAATGCGTTTGGTGATGTGCGCCCCTTCTCGTAAAGAGGTTGGGCCAGACTGCTTAAAGGATGTTCGCCATCATGTCGTGATGGCGTTTAATGGTAACGTTACTGGATTGAGTACAAGTGTCATCAGGGGCATCACTGGTTACTATGAGTCTCAACTGCTTTTCTATAGATGGACTCTTGTAGAGAAAGATTACAACAAAGAGCAATTTCGAGCGCTGAATAGTATCCCGCTAAAGGCAACGCGTGATGAGATGGAGAGAATTGTTTACCGAGCTTTAGAGTTGCATTGGACTTATGGGGGCGATTACAAATTTTTCTCGAATAACTGTGCCACGGAACTTTTCGATGTGTTGAAGTCGGCCATGGA
>JAACVK010000098.1 GCA_009991595.1 bacterium
GCTTTTGATAGGACACTGTCCATCTACAGGACACGCATCGAAATTGGGATAGCTCAGCTGCGCCCCATTCCCAATCCACGCCGGATGCTTATCGTTCAAATCTCCACTTGAAGCATCCAATGCGAATGGAGCGGGGATATAAAGTTTTTCTAGATCTATACCATTCTGGGCAACAACTTCATCGGCTTTATCACCTCTAAGGTTGTTCAGTGGCCAAAAAACTTCATTAAAGTATTTAGGGTCTTGAAATACACCGTTAAGACGAGCCTCTAATTGTTTCAAACCTAAATGTCTTGAAACGACGCGAATATCTTTTTCACGTTCATCGAGGTAGGCTGTAAGCAAAACATAGAAAAGGGTAATCGATATCCCGAGCAGGATGATAGGCGCTAGAGCAATACTTCCGCTACTAGATCTAAATTTTTTACCAGATACGTACAACAAAGCCTTAAGCCCCCCAATCCCTTAATCTTATAAAATAAAGGGATTAGAACTCAAATTAACCTTTGATGGGGCTTTTAGAGCGAATCAAAAAACAGCTACTTGCGGTGCTTTTTCACAGATAAATAACAATTTAGCCGGTGTTTCTCATGCCATTGGCAATGCCATGGATGGTTACCAAAAGAGCATGCATCACATCCGGCTGCTCATTTCCTTTGCGAATCTCAGACAAAATTTCCGCCTGTAGAATATTGATAGGATCTACATAGGGGTTTCGGACTGCAATGGATCTTTTCAAAACGGGATTGGTCTTCTCAAGCAATTCCGATTCGCCACTAACCTTGCAAAGCATCTCAATCGACAACTTATTTTTTGCACATAGCTCGTCAAAGAGAGCTTGATATTGAGAGCCACCGAGCAAATTTTGATAGTGGGAAAACATATGCAAATCAGATTTAGCCAAAACCATCGCCACAAGACTCATTGTAGATCGGAAGAAAGGCCACTTGGCGTACATCTCTTGAAGTAGATCGAGTTGTTTTTGATCTATCGCATACTTCAGTGCATATCCGACCCCCAGCCAAGATGGAAGAAGAAGCCGTGTTTGGGTCCAAGCAAAAATCCAAGGAATCGCGCGAAGATGTTTGATCTCAGCTCCGCCCTTGCGTTTGGACGGACGACTCCCAATATTTAAATCTCCAAGATACTGAACAGGAGTGACTTGATTGAAATACGGAATGAATTCTTCATTCTGGAAAACCATTCTTTGGTATTCATCAAAAGATGAGGCCGCCAATTCCTTCATGCATTTGCGCCACTCAGCCGGAACCTCAGCGGGCTTCAGGAGCTTAGCTCGTAAAATCGATGAATAATAGATCTCAAAATTTCTCTCAGCCAGTTCAGGAATAGCAAACTTCTTCTGAAGAACTTCCCCCTGTTCAGTAACCCTCAAGCCTGCTGCCAAACTTTCTGGAGCTTGAGACTCGAGCGCTAGGTACGTTGGCCCGCCTCCTCGACCGATGCTGCCGCCACGTCCATGAAAAAACACAATATCAACGCCATGCTTCTTAGCTACGGCAAGTATATTTTCTTGCGCTTCGTAGAGATTCCAAGCGGCCGAAATTCGACCACCGTCTTTGGCCGAGTCGGAATAGCCAAGCATGATCTCAAACTTATTCTTTCTAGAAGAACAATAGGCCTTCTCTTTGAAAGCATGATTTAAAACCTTAGGAGCATTTTCTAAATCTTGAATCGTTTCAAACAAAGGAATGACGTCTAAGCCGAATGGGATACCTGTTATCTTGAGCAAGTACTCTACAATCAAAATATCCGACAATTTTTCAGTCATTGAGATGACATAACCATGGAAGTATTCCGGACCTATCACGGTCAATCCATTCAACGTGCGGAAGAGCTCAGTCGTCTCGGCCGTACGCTCATCATTATTTTTCAGAAGTTCTTGCAGACTCACTTCAGACTTGTCTGAGGCCAAGGCACCTAGCAAATATTGACACTTGGCCTCCTCACTCATCTCGTTAAAATTAGAGTCATGAGCTTTTGAGTATATGTAGTCCATCGCACGTCGATGAACACTCGACTCCTGCCGGATATCAAGCTTCAAGAATGTTTCACCAAATGTGTGAACTCTAATGATCAAGTTCTTGAGTTCAGAATCAGCAAGCTCATCTAAACCGACAGACTTGAGGGAATCATAGCAAAGTTGGAGCGTTGCAAGAAATTCTTGTTTGTTTAGGAGAAACTTCAACCTCTTCGTGGGAGTAAACTTCTTGATCTCATCGAGGTATACCTGAACTGTCTTTTGATCTGCCCTCACCTTCTTCAAGAGTTTTTTAAACACGGCTCTGTAGGGTTCAAAATCGCCTCCGGCTGCTTCTTTTAAAGCATCACTGGCATCTGAGATTGATAACTGCATATAAAGTTCTTCGAGATCTTTGATGTAGAGTCTATTGGCATAAAGCCTACCTCTTAAATGAACTTCTAATGTGGTGGTGGAAGTAACATTTGGATTCCCATCACGATCCCCGCCCATCCAAGAACTAAATTTAATCGGCTGAAAATCTAAATCTAGTGGCTTATTGAGGAGTCGCTTAGATTGAAGATCAAGGTGCTTGTAAAAACCAGGCAAGCTATTCCAGATCGTCTTTTCTAAAAAGTAATAGCCTCTTTTCGCTTCATCAATCGGAGATGGCTTGGTCGGTCTAATTTCTGCGGTCTTCCAACAAAGTAAAATCTCCTGCTTCAATTTTGAATAAATAACAGAGTTTCCTCCGTTCTGATCCAAGTCCTCTAGAATATCTGTAATAGCTGAATACTTTTCAAGAACTGTAGGTCTCGTTACCTCAGTCGGATGAGCCGTAAAACAAAGGTCAACATTAACATTTGCCAACTCTTTGATGATATCTTCCTGTGAAACGCCCTCACCCAGTAATTCAGTGATCGTATGTTCGAAAGAGGCCACCTGAGGTGTCGCATTGTTAGCCCGATAGTGACGACGACGCCTTACACGGTGGTACTGCTCAGCTAAGTTCGCCAACTGTAGAAACAAAGAAAAGGCTCTAGCAATCTGCAATTGCATCGTGGACGACAAGCCTTTGAATTCGTCTTTTAAAAGATTGACCGTTTTTTTATTCTCTCTAATTTCTCGGGAAAATATTCGAAGACGCTCTACTTCTTTGAAAAGTTGAGGATCTTCATATTGCTGTAAAATCTCGCCCAGTGTGCGACCTAGCAAATCAATATCAGAACGGAGTGCAATGTGAGAGTCGGTCATAATCAAAAATCCTTAGTTAGGGATGTTAGTCGAAAAACAACCTAGATTAAAGCGATCTTCCGGCTACTTCTTGATCCACGAGTATTTAACGCATAGAACATCTCCATGCGGAACATGAGCAACGAAAGGCTATAGATGATGGAGCTGATTGCCCGACATCAAGTCCCAGCTGGAACTCACAAGACGAGAGCCTCCGACTACCTTATCGGAGTTTTTTCTCTGCTAGACACCAGAAGCGCCGTGCGCAAAGCTCTCAAAAGATCCCAGATTACTGTAGATCATGAAAAAATTACGAGCGCACATTGGATTGAAGCGGGACAAATTATTGAACTCTGGGGGGCAGAATTTGCTGAACTACCGAGTTTTTCAGTAGAAATTAAAGTTTTGTTTGAAGACGATCATTTGGCTGTAGTCGAGAAGCCACCGGGGATAGAAGTTCGATCCAAAGCTTCAAAAAATTTAGAAAATTTGTTAAGAGGCCAACTTTCCAACTCGCCTTTCGGAGATTCCCTAAATCAACCTCGGGCCGTCCATCGATTGGACTATGGTACTCAAGGGCTTTTGTTGATTGCAAAAACGAAATCTGCCTTGGTGTATCTCAGCAGGTCTTTTGAGAATAGAGAAATTCGAAAAGTTTATCAGGCGGTAGTGCACGGCAAACTCCCTGAAGCTTCTGGAAAATGGCGAGGTGATATTGCTAATCAAAGCGCTCAGTCCGAATACAGAGTCCTAGGCTGCTTCCCCTCCCTAAAAAGTGGCCATCTGAGCCTCCTAGAACTCAGTCCCATTACAGGCCGAACCCATCAACTCCGGATCCATTGCAGCGAGGCGGGATTTCCCATTGTTGGGGATCTTAAGTATATTGCAGACGCTAAGAC
>JAACVK010000091.1:0-1066 GCA_009991595.1 bacterium
GAAGCATTCAAATCGGTAGCCCATTTTTTTTCATCCATAATACCCCCCGGCAATTTATTTTCTTTCATAAAACCCGGCACATGTGCTACGGCATGATCAGCACTTAAGAAGGCGGTATATTTACCCTTACCTACTTTCGCATCTAAAAAGTCAAACAACTTTCCTAACTCTTCATCAAGGCGTACATAATCATCTACCATTTCCCAAGAATTAGGACCAAAAGCGTGACCGATATAATCCGGAGAAGAAAAACTAACTGCTAAAAAATCCGTTACGTTATCTGCGCCTAAACCTTCCGCTACTACCGCTGCTTTTGCCATTTCAGCCGTAAGTGTATTCCCATGAGGAGTAGATGGTAACAGACCATAACCCGTTGCATTGGCTTTGAAAGTATAAGGCATTTTAGTTTGATCTTTTCCAAACGGGGTACTCTCATATGATTTTTCATCTGCAGTGGAATAAGCTAAGTATTGTTCATCCGTTAATACTTTATTCCAACCCAATTTCATTAAGGAATCGGGTAATTTTCTGTTATTAAAATCATTCACCCAACCCGGTAACTCATTTCTGTAATAAGTGCTGGTAATAAAATACCCACTTTTTGCATCAAACCAATAAGCACCATTGGCACTATGCCCTGCAGGAATAATAGCACCTCTGTCTTTGATCGCAATGCCAATTACTTTACTTTTAAAATTTGATGCTAATCTTAATTCATCTGTAATAGTAGTGGTAAGCATGTTACGCGGACTCATTTGCCCATCACTAGAACCCGCCGTTCCAACCCCGTTTGTGTTTTTATCTTCTGTACAATACACGGCTCTTTTCAATTCCCTATCATACCAAGCATTACCTGTAATGCCATGAATAGCAGGAACAGTGCCGGTATAGATACCTGCATGCCCGCAAGCAGTAACGGATGGAGTATAACTGATTTGCGTATTATCACAAGTAAAGCCTTCGTTCATCATTCGCTTAAAACCGCCGTTTGGCTTAAATAAGGGGTTAAAGCGGTATAAATAATCCCATCGCATTTGATCAATAACAATACCAACAATTAGCTTAG
>JAACVK010000091.1:1133-20918 GCA_009991595.1 bacterium
TTCGCGAAAGAAATAAAGCCAGGAAGTTTTGCTATGTTTTTTGGATTCAAAACATTCAGTGTGTGCTCAAGAATATTAACTGCAGACTCACCTCGGTTGGGAAGTAGCTTCACTCGCTGATTCCAACGAGCATTCACAAAAACACTCGGAGACTCTCCGCTCTTAGCTTCAGTTCCAAAGGGCATCAGAGAAGCCGAAAGGAGCAATAAACACTTAAAAAACAATAAACTTACACAACGAGTTGAAAAACTCGCACGGCTCCCTTTAGTCATGACACCCTCTTAGTGGCGGCAAACAGTGCTCACCACTTAATTTGGCTTTCGTAACTAACCTCCTGTTTATTTGAAAACAGCTATGAAAGGTTTTTTTTATTGCGCAAGGCGGCCTAGAGTCTTAAGCACTCACACAACGAGGTGGCAAACATGTTTAAAGGGACTTTAACGAAGGCATTGCTATGCCTGGCGCTCTTCTCAATCAATGTTTTTTCTAATAATAGCAGCAACATACGAGACCCAAAGAAGACCTCATGCGCTTTCTACCTAGTCCCGAAATCAAACACAACCTTTGGAGAAGCTGTTACCGACAGCCTTTCGATTCAGGAGCTTAAAGACTGGCTTGCTACAAATCCAGATATCAGCGAGGACCTAGATTTGTACGCTGTTGGAGCCTCCTTTGATAAAGCCGAGCACAAGGCCATGATTACAGAGATCCAACACCTGGTCGATGAGCACAAAAAAGAGAATCCCTCCTTTAAGAATGTAAATATCAACAGCATCCGTAGACTGAGCAGTTTCTTAGAAGATCAAAGAGGCATCTACGCTCTTAATGCCGATGGAACCATGGAAAAAATAAGCGCCTACAACCCAAACGATTTCAGAATAGACGCACAACTACGCAAAAAACTCGATTCTGAAAAAAGGGCACTTATGGTTGTAGGAGCTCCCATCTTTGGCAAACAAAGAAAACAACTAGAGGAATCTCTCGGACAAGTTGGAAACACAGAAATTAAAGTTAAATCAGGAATGCTCGCCGCCGCACAAAGAGCCATAAAAGAGCCGACCGAGGCCATTAAACACATCGCCCAAAACCTACGATACTTTTTCCCTATGCGCGAAGACCTTCAAAAGCCAACACAAGGTGAGCTGGCCGCGATGAAGAAGAAACTCGTCATTCCCGGAGTTCTAACCTTTACAGTCCAAGCCATTCTAGGCTTTCCTCTTGCGGTGGTGATTCCAGTCACCATAGTGAATGCCATCAACTCAGCCAGCACGGGGGCTTTTCGAACATTCCTCGCCAATTGGTTCCGAAGATCAAAGACTTTCTTTCCTAGCTCATGGCTGAAACAGATCTCATTAGGAACCTTCTTCACAGTTGACTTGTATTGGGCCGGTGCTGGAGCTGCCATAAGCAATGCCTTAAGTTTAGCAGGTTGGGTAAACCTATTTTTGCAGAAATGGCCGAGCATTATTTTCAACAGTGTTTGGAGAACTCCCTATCATAACTTGATCTATAAATGGGAGAACATCCAAAACGGCTCTCAAACAACTGTTGAGGGCAATGAAGACACAAGAAAAGCTGCAGGCTCTTTAGAAAAGTTTATGTCCTACATAATGACTCAGTTTTTTATCTATTCCATCATCACAAAGGACACCTTATTCAGCTTAGCCAAAACGGCCGACGGAATTTACTTTAAGGCCGGTGAACTTATAGCTCATGAAAGTTTAATAATGGGCTTCAACGTTGGACACATCGCCATGCTGGGAGTTGGAACCGCCTCAGTAATCATGATGATGCGACCACAATTACTCGGCCCCGCAGCAAAATTAGCTTTAAAAATTGAGAACTGGGAGGATAAAATTTATGGCAAAGTTGGACGAAGCCTCTCAGGGCTTACGCAGGCCTGCATTGAACCGTTCAGAAAGCTTTTTGGGCATAGCTCAGGCCCCTAGAAACACACCTCCGCTGCACAGCACCTTTTGACAAGCTCTTGGCTGCGACTCGGCCGAGATTAGGGTATAAAATATAAAATCTAGCGCATATGAAAAAACCCTTAAAGATATTCATCATTGTTTCCGTGACATTTTTTCTGTTTTTTACAAGCTTCGTCATCTATCAATCTCAAAACCTTCCAAGTTTAGAATCGTTAGAAAATTACGAGCCAAGCATTGTCACGGTTGTTTATTATCGAGATGGAACAGTCCTCTCGCGACACTCAAAAGAGAACCGTGTTACGCTACCCGTCGAGGCGACTCCCTCCGTAGTAAAGGACGCCTTCGTCGCAGCTGAAGACGATGAATTCTTTAATCATGGCGGAATCAACCCAATAACAATCCTAAGAGCAGCCATAAAAAACATTCAAGCAGGGAGGAAGGCTCAAGGAGGTTCAACGATTACCCAGCAGGTAGCAAAAACTTTTTTCTTATCACCTGAAAGAAGTTGGACAAGAAAAATTAAGGAGGTTTTCTTAGCCTTCAAACTTGAGAGAACTTTTAGCAAAGACAAGATATTAAACCTTTATCTAAACCAAATATTTTTAGGGCAAGGAGCCTATGGAATTGAAGCCGCCGCACGAACCTACTTCGGGAAAAGTGCAGCTGAGTTAAGCCTACCTGAAGCAGCCATACTCGCCGGACTTCCAAGAGCCCCCTCTCGGGACAACCCAATCGCCAGCCCCAGTGGAGCAAAAGAGAAACAACGTTATGTTCTAAGGCGACTTCTTGAAACCGAGAAAATTACTCAAGAAGAACACGAAAGCTACATAGAAGAACCCGTAAAAATAATGAATCGCAGATACAATGTAAATGTCGATGCTCCTTACGCAGCAGAACACGTGCGCCGGTACCTCATAGAAAAATACGGGGCCGACACACTCTATGAAGGTGGATTGAGAGTTTTCACAACATTCGATCACGACAAACAGATCGCCGCTCAAGACTCCCTCAACAAAGGACTTCAAAATGTAGACAAGCGTCTTGGCTTGCGATCCCCTGAAGAAAGTCTTGAAACCGAAGAACTTCGAAGCGAATATCTTAACAAACAACACCAAGACCTTTTAGAAAGCTTTTACGATTTTAAATTACTTCAACCAGACGGAAGTTTGTCTATAGCTGCAACGGATGAAGCAAAAACTCCGCTCGAGCCACAAAAGATTTACAAAGGCGTATTGGTCGGGAAAAACCCAAAAAACTCTGCTCTTGTTGTGCAGGTTGGTAACACAAAGGGCGAAATTTCAAAGTCTGATTACTACTGGGCCACCGTTGCAAACCCTGAAGAAGTTTACAGTAAAAAGATTATTCGAAACCCCTATTCACAGTTGAAAGTCGGGGATGTGATTGAAGTAACTCCATTTAACTTAAAAACAACACCCGCTTTTAAGCTCGAACAAAGCCCCTTAGTCCAAGGCTCTTTGCTCAGTTACTCCGTCCCAAAGGGTGAACTTCTCGCCATGGTGGGAGGCTATGATTTCTACGTCACAAACTCTGAATTTAATCGAGCTACTCAGGCCATTCGTCAATCGGGCTCAACTTTTAAGCCCATTGTCTACGCTGCGGCCCTTGCCTCTGGTTTAACCCCTTCGACAGTGATCGTTGACTCTCCCATTGTTTACGGAAGTCGTGACGAAAAAAGCGAACTTGAAAAAATTTGGAAGCCTCACAATTATGGAGCTAGATTTTATGGAGACACGAGACTTCGATTAGCCTTAGCTTTTTCAAGGAATGTGCCCACCATTAAACTCACTCAGCATCTGGGCGTTGAAAAAGTAATAGAATTTGCAAGGAAACTTGGCCTCGAAGGGGACTTAAATAAAGATTTATCCCTAGCACTAGGCAGCTCAGCTCTTAGCCTTGAGCAACTTTTAGTTCCATGGGGAGTTTTTGCAAACAAGGGTCAGCATCTAAACCGACATTTCATTACAAAAATAGAAGATCGTAATGGTGAAATTCTTGAAGAATTCACCCCACCCGATGAAGTTGAAGCTGTTTTAGATCCGAAGCTTTCGTTTCTAATCACCAGCCTCTTGAAGTCTGTAGTTGACATCGGAACAGGAACCTCTGTTCAGGCTCTTGGCCGCCCAGTAGCCGGAAAAACCGGGACTACTAACGACTATAAAGACGCGCTTTTCTTAGGCTATACACCCAATATTCTCAGTGGCGTCTGGATTGGCTTCGATGCCGACCGTCCCATAGGGCAAAACGAAACAGGCGGTCGCTCTGCTGCTCCTATTTGGCTCGAATACATGAAAGTAGCAACCAAGGACATTCCAGAAACAGACTTTGATGTTCCACAAGGAATCATTCAAGTCAGCATTGATGCCGAAACCGGAGACATGCCGAATAAATATACAAAAAATCGAGTCATGGAATATTTTCTTGATGGCACTGCCCCTGGGCAACAAGCCCTCGATCAAGACGGAATGAGCACCGGAGTAGAAAACAAAACTCTAGTAATTACAGGCAACACCTTGAGAGCCAGAGACGGCGACAATGAAGACAACCAAGGAACAGACACGCCGATAGATGGCGGTTCCCTTGATGGCGATGAACTACTTCGGGATGATTATTAGAAAAAAAAGAGGTAGAAGCACCTAATGATTATCTACAAGAGCCCGGAAGAAATCACTCAAATGAAAGAGAGCTGTCAGCTTGCTGCTGCCGTGCTCAAACACATCGAAGCCTCTATAGTCCCCGGCATAACTACAGATGAAATCAACACCATCTGCCATGACTTCATAATCTCAAACGGAGCTACACCCAGTCCTCTCAACTACAAGGGATACCCCAAGAGTGTTTGCACTTCGATCAACCAGGTGGTTTGCCATGGCATTCCCGATGAATATCGCCTTAGAGAAGGTGACATTGTTAACGTAGACGTGACCACCTTTTACAAGGGTTACCACGGTGACAATTCCAAGACCTATCTTGTCGGCAAAGTCTCTCGAGCCGCCCGTGAACTGGTCAACGCCGCAGAAGAGGCGCTTTGGATCGGAATTGAAGAAGCTAAAAAGCACTCAACCATCGGCGACATTGGTCACGCTATCCAAAAGTTTGTTGAAGCTAAAGGATACTCTGTCGTTAGAGAATATTGTGGACATGGAATCGGTAAAAACTTTCATGAAGATCCTCACGTAACCCACTACGGCAGACCTAAAACAGGGGCCCCTGTAAAGCCCGGCATGGTCTTCACCATTGAACCCATGATCAACCTCGGCAGCGCTGAGATCATCCTACTGGACGATGACTGGACTGTTGAAACTAAAGATCGAAAGCTTTCGGCTCAATTTGAACACACTATTGCCATTACAAAAGATGGTGTAGACGTTTTAACTTTAATTGATTGAAGAAACTTTCTTAAAATTGAGCTGAAAAACTAATTCCACCGAAGTTCGCAGCTACCATTGGGGCCACGCGGTAGCCCTGATCAAAATCTTCTAAAACGGCCGCGGTGTCAGTTGAACCAGAGGCCAAAGACAGAGTCATATACAAAGCTGTGCCTATCATGGCCGCACCGGCACCAAAGGTTATATTTCTTAAATGTTGATTTGGCTTTTCATAGAAACTTAAAGTCGAAAGACCTAAAATTCCACCGACCAAACCAGCCACTAGAATTTTGCTAAAGGCACCCTTTGCATCAAAGCCGACTGCATCGCCCTCTTGGCTAGCGTCTGACGCCTGAGCAGCTTGTGCATAAGTGGAAGTTGGAAAAGCAAAAGCCCCTAGTGCCAAAACGAAAATTAGAAAGTTAAGCTTTTTCATGTCCCCTATCTACTAATTTAGATCGTCGAAGCGTTCTGCGCAACCAAATCAAGGCGAAAGATAAGAAAACAAAGACGGCTCCAGACGAAGCCAAAGAACCATAAATTGTACTTTGATAGGCCGTTGCACCTAGCACCATGGTAACGCAATAAAGCACCAGCACCGCTCTTCTAGGCGAGAGACCCACCTTCAAGAGCGCATGATGAATATGTTGCTGATCGGCTTGGAATATCTCTAAAAAACGTGCCTTCATAAGTTTTAAAGGTGGCAATCTAGCCCCGTCAGCATACCGACTTTCGATAACTTTTCTTTTTTGAAAGAAACGACGCCCCATAGCCATCACACTATCCAAAATGGGCAACGCCATCACAAGCGGAGGTCCAAAAAGAACAATCGCCGCCGATCTTTTGACGTTGGCCTCTAAACTTATTGAGGCTAACAAAAAGCCAATAACCAAAGAGCCGCTGTCTCCTAAAAAAATCCGAGCAGGTGAAAAGTTAAACAATAAAAAACCAACGCACGCTCCAGCCAACGACAAAGAGAAAAAGGAAACATTGTAGAGGCCAAGATGTTTCGAGATAAAAAAAGTGGTCAAAGCAACAATCAAGGCAACACCCGTGGCTAAACCATCCAACCCATCAATCAGATTAACTGCATTTGTCACAAAGACGATCCAACCCACACTCAGTATCCAATTCCAATAAGGAGCAGGCGCGACCACCTGATCACTTATCGGATTGTGAACTAAAGACAAATCAAAGCCTAAGCTGACCGCCCAAATTGCAGCGACAAGTTGAACTAAAAGTTTCTTAACGGCATTGGCCCCAAAAATGTCGTCGTAGACACCCAACAGAAGAATCAAACTACAGGGGCCCAAAAGTGCCGATATCTGTCCCAATTGAGGCGCTTCTGGTAACCCGGTGGTTGTGTACAAATAAAAGCCGTAGCCCACCCAAGTGCCTAAAAACACGGCAATTCCTCCAAATCGAGGAACCGCTCTGACATGCATCTTGCGCCCTCCTGGCTCATCCACCCATCCTCTGGCCAAAGCCAAATGGATCGTGATAGGAACCAAGACAACAACCACGGCAAAGGCGACAAATGCACTTAGAAGATGAATGCTCGCTGAACTGATCACGCCTTGTTATCCTTTGCTCGAGGCTCAGTATTGAAGGAGAATTGCCGAAATGTCAAAAGATGACAGCCACAAATGGGCAAGAATGATTGACCATACGATGTTGAACGCTCAGCGCAAGGAAATCGACATCATGAGGATCTGTGAAGAAGCTCTCAGATGGGATTTTTACTCCGTTTGCGTAAACCCTAAGTGGATCAAAAAATGCGCAGGAGTGCTTGCAGGCTCCAACACCATTCCCATTTCGGTCGTCGGCTTCCCGCTGGGAGCTAACACTTCAGCGGTCAAAGTGTTTGAAGCTAAAACATTGATCGAGGATGGCGCCAAAGAAATTGACATGGTGCTCGATATTGGCGCAGCCGTCGATGATAACTGGAAACGTGTCTGCAAAGACATTCAAGAAGTTGCCCAGGCATGCAACGGCCTCCCCCTAAAGGTAATCCTCGAAACTGCCTATCTAAATAAAATTCAAATTAAGGAAGCCTGCACGGCCTGCATGGAGCACGGTGCCTCATTCGTAAAGACTTCGACGGGCTTTGCCTCGCAAGGGGCTGAGATTGAAACAGTAAGATTCATGCGCGAATGTGTAGGCCCTCATTTTGGAGTTAAAGCCAGTGGGGGAATCAAGAACTTTGAGAGTCTTCTTTCATTCGTCGAGGCAGGAGCCAATCGCATTGGAACCTCAGCCTCTAACCTCATCATGAAAGAACTCAACAATGTCGACTGATCTCAAACGAGCCATACTTATCGTATGCGACTCGGTTGGAGTAGGAGCAGCCAGTGATGCCGCACAATTTGGCGACACCGGCAGCAATACCCTGGGCAACATCAGCCTCTGGTTTGAAAGAAATAAAAAACAACTTTCGCTTCCCAATCTGTCAAACTGGGGTCTCGATCAAATTGTTTCCGGTTACGGAATAGAAAAGAACAATTCGCCGCTGGCAAGCACCGCAATTTTAGAAGAGCTGTCTCCCGGGAAAGACACCACTACGGGGCACTGGGAGATTGCTGGAACCGTTTTAAAAAAGCAGTTCCCAACCTTCCCAAAAGGTTTCCCTGAAGAGCTTTTGAAGCAATGGACAAAGGAAAACAACTTAGTCGGCTGGCTAGGCAACAAGATCGCATCAGGAACCACCGTGATAGATGAACTAGGGCCGGAGCACATTGAAACCGGAAAACCTATCTTATACACCTCGGCCGATAGCGTCTTACAGGTTGCCTGTTCAGAAGAACACTTTGGACTCGAGCGTCTCTATGAAATCTGTGTTTCTGCACGAAAACTTGTTGACCCTCTAGGCGTCGGTAGAGTCATTGCCCGCCCCTTTACTGGAAATAAACTCGGCGAGTTTATGCGCACTGAAAATCGCAAAGACTACAGCGTCCCCCCACCAAGCCCTAATCTTTTAGATCTTTTACGAAAGAAGGATCGATTTGTAGCGGGTGTAGGTAAAATTGAAGATATCTTTGCTCATCGTTCGGTGAATCTTGTCGACCACACGGGCAACAATAAAAGCAGCATGGCGGCCACCCTAAAATTTATTAAAGAAACTAAAGGTCAAAGTGGTCTCATTTTCACAAATCTTATTGATTTTGACCAACACTTTGGCCACCGTAGAGACCCTGAAGGATACGGAAAGTGTTTAATGGAGTTTGATGCCTTTCTGCCCGAGCTTGAAAAAAGCTGCACCGAGGAAGACCTTGTCTTAATCACCGCCGATCATGGCAACGACCCAACCCACACCGGATCAGATCACACCAGAGAGAATGTTCCTCTGCTTGTTTGGTCAAAAAACAAAAAATTCAATCCCAAACAATTAGGGAAGCTCTCTGGATACCATCATATCTCGAAAATTATTCTAGAAGCTCTAGGCTTAAAGTCGTGCGTCCCTGAGTTAAGTGACCTTCAGCCCCTCGATTCGCAATGGGAAAAACTATGGGAGAACTAGCTTATGTTGTTCACTGAAATTATTCGCAAAACTCAGCACAAAGAAGTTCTCAGCAAAGAAGAGATTACTTGGTTTACTAACTCTTACGCGAGCAACAAGATTCCAGATTACCAAATGAGCGCCTGGCTCATGGCAGCCTACATTAACGGAATAAGCAAAACTGAAACCCTCAACCTAACAACCGCCATTCGAAACTCGGGAAGAACTTTAGATTGGACAGATAAGGCCTGGTTTCAATCGCCCGAACTAGTTGCAGACAAACACTCTACAGGAGGAGTCGGTGATAAGGTTTCTCTCATCCTCGTACCACTCGCCCTGCACTTTGGCTTAAGAGTTCCCATGATGAGTGGAAGGTCTCTCGGACACACTGGCGGAACTGTCGATAAACTAGAGTCTATTCCTGGTTTTTCACTTTTCTTAAATGAAGCTCAATTAAACGAGAGCATGGGACAATTTGGAGCTGCGATGATTTGCCAAACCGAAGACTTGTGTCCTGCCGACAAAAAGCTATACGCACTTCGCGATGTAACCTCTACAATTGACTGCGTTGAGTTAATTACAGCCTCCATTGTTTCAAAAAAATGGGCTGAAGGCGTAGGAACCATTGTTTATGATGTTAAATTCGGCTCGGCAGCCTTTATGGACACCCTTGAACGCGCTCGAACTCTAGCGGCGTCCTTAGTGGAGGTTTCTAAACAAGCCGGCATGCGTGCCTCCGCAATGATTACTCGTATGGCCGAACCTTTGGGTTCGATGGTTGGCAATCGATCGGAAGTTAAAGAAAGCCTTTGGATCCTAAAAAACGAATACCCTTCAACCGAAGAAAAAAACATAGCGCACCCATTAGCTCACCTTTGTTGCCAGATGGCTGCAAAAATGGCTCTGCTAGCTGGTACTCGCAACGATTACAAAGCCGCCACCAAAGAGGCCATTGAATATCTAGAAAGTGGCAAAGGCTATGAAGTATTTTTAGACCTTTCCATTCGACAAGGTGCCAGACAGAACTGGGAGAAAGACTTTACCCTGCACCCTGCAGCATGGATACTCAGCGCCAAAGAAGATGGGTGGATTAAGCAAATAGACTCCAAGAAACTTGGACTTTCTGGCTTGGAGCTTGGAATGGGTCGAGCAACAAAAGATGACATCATAGACCCAAAGGCGGCTTTTCAAATTCACACAAAAATTGGAAACTCTGTAAAAAAAGGCGATAAGATTTTGACCTTTTTTGGTGAAGAAGAACGTCTAAACGCGTCGATTATTGCACAGCTAGAAGGCCTGGTAGAGATATCTAAAGAAAAAGTTCTGGAAAAAGAGGAACTTCTCGTAGAAACTCTCGACTGATGGATTCAGTAAGCTTTTTAAAAGATATGTATGGAAAGTTTGGGTGTTCAGCGCCTAATCTTCATTGTGTACTAGGCTCGGGACTTAGCGATGCACTTGAGAAAGCCAAGCTAAGTGATCAATGGTCCGAGATAGGAGAAATTGCTTTTAAAGAAATTCCAAATTTTTCGAGTGCCACTGTAGAGGGTCATCCGGGAAAATATAGAATCTTTAAAAATAAAAAGGGATTTGTCGTAAGCCTTCAGCTTGGACGTTTGCACGGCTACGAAGGGCTTGAGCCCGCCAAAGTGGCTCAGTCTGTTACTCAAATTTGTGCAGCTGGAACAAAGAAATTTCTTTTGACCAATGCAGCCGGGGGATTGAACAAAAACTATCACCCAGGTTCACTCATGATCATCGACGACCACATTAACTTCACTGGTCGCAACCCTCTTGTTGGCCCCAATCCAAAGGATTCAAAAGGCAAAGCACTGGGCCCAAGATTTCCCGACTTAAGCGCAGTTTACGACAAAAAGACTAGCGCCCTTTTAGAGAAGGTCTTGCAAAAAAGTTTTGACGTTCACCATGGAACTTATGTTGGCGTATTAGGACCTTCCTTTGAAACTCCCGCCGAAGTGAAACTTTTTTCAAGTTGGGGAATGGGGGCCGTGGGAATGTCGACGGTTTGGGAAGCCATTGCCCTTAAACACAGAGGAGCAGAGGTAACGGGGCTCTCCTTTATCAGCAACTATGGTTGCGGGCTTGTAGACTCTTCAGCACTAGACCACAACGATGTATTGAACCAGGGGAAACAGTCTGCCGAAAAGCTTATCAACAGTCTGTTCTCATTTTTCGAGGAATTAATTTAATGACTGAATATGACTTAACCATACATTGCGGACAATTGCTCTCCATGAAAGACGACCAGTGCGAGATAGAGACAAAGAAGATCATCGCCATAAATGGAGAGAAAATTGAAGCTGTCTTAGATGCAGCTGAGGCTTCAAAGATCAATTCTAAAAAGACAATCGACGCCTCTAACAGGCTTGTTATGCCCGGGCTAATCAATGGGCATTGCCACCTTTCAATGAACTTGTTTCGGGGACTAGCCGACGACCTCCCCTTCAAAGAATGGCTCTTCGACAACATTCTTCCTCTAGAAGCCAGACTGGTTTCTCCTGAGTTTGTGAGAATTGGCGCTCGGCTTGCCATGCTTGAGAATCTCTACTTTGGAAACACGACTGCTTCAGATATGTATTATTTTGAAGATTGTGTAGCCGATGCAGCCACCGAGTTTGGACTACGCTGTGTTTTAGGAGAAAGTGTGGCAGACTTTGGCCCCCCCGATCAAAGAGATAATCCTGGAAACAATTTCAAAATATTAGAGAAAATGATGGAGATGCAAAAAAGCAACCCACGGCTGATCCCTTCTGTTGCACCACACGCACCTTACAGCTGTAGCGATGACACTTTAAAAGAAGCAATCGCTTTTGCCACACAACACAAGCTCCCTATTTCCATTCACGTCTCGGAAACAAAATCCGAAAACCAAGAGTGTATGGAAAAGTTTAAGAAATCTCCCACTCAACGTTGCTTTGATCTAGGCCTCATGGAAAGACCTTCCATTTTTGCTCACGGGATTCACTTAAGCGACGAAGACATTAAACTTATCGCTAGCACAAACACTGGAGTTATTTACAATCCTGAAAGTAATATGAAACTTGGCTCCGGAATCTGTAGAGTGCCCGCCCTACTGAAGGCCGGAGTGAATTTGGGAATTGGTACCGACAGCGTTGCCAGCAACAATGATCTGAACATTTTCAAAGAAATGGACACAGGCGCAAAATTACAGAAACTAGCCAATAGCGACAACACCGCATTAACCGCTAAGGATTGCCTCAGAATGGCTACCTCAATGGGAGCTCGAGCCCAGCACTTAGAAAATCTAGGACAGATACGAAAAGGCTTTTTAGCCGACATCATTTGTCTGGACTTGAGAAAGCCTTGGCTAGAACCCCAACACGATGTTTTAGCGCAACTTGTCTACAGTGCGAATGGATCGGAAGTTGAGGATGTCATTTGCCATGGGGAAATCCTAATGGCTAATAGAAAACCTTTAAAAGTGTCTAATGAACAAATTTTTGAAGAAGCACAGAGGTATCGAGAAAATAATGAGTTCTGATCAGGAAATTTTTCATTTGGTTTACCGTTCCATTGCCGAAGATGATTTAACCCAAAAGGGCATTGATGGTATTTTGCGAGTTTCACACAAGCTGAATAGGAAGGCAGGTATTTCTGGCATTCTTATCAAGCGCGGAAAAGTGTTTTTACAATTGCTTGAGGGCCCTAAAAATAAAGTTTTAACAACCTTCAGAAGAATTCATCAAGATCCACGACATCACAGCATAAAAACTGTGATCGAAACCAAAAGCTCTGATCGACTTTATTCAAACTGGGATATGGCCTACGTAGAAGATGCGGACGAGCACGCTATTCTCGAAGAGCTTATTCCCTTCCTCGATGAAGCAACCTCTTTTGCAGACAACTCAAAAGAAGCAATCATGCCAACCTTAAAGATCTTTTCTGAGAAGCTTTCTAAAGAAAGTTAAGTCTTTTATCTAGAAATCTGGAAGATCAAACGGCTCTTTTTTCACCTTAACTCTAAGGCGGTACAAAGCCTTCTTAACAGAGGGCTTTGAGGCAAGATGAAGTAAAAGCCTTTGCTTTCTCGGAAAATCAACCAAGGCAAGACCCATGAAAATTGTGAGAACTCCTTGGCCTGGAGTAAAAAGCATCACTACTCCAGCCAATAGCTGAAGACCCCCAAGCGCATTTTTAAGAATAAAATATCCATAGCCAAAGACAGCCCCCTTAGTTCTTACGGAATAAGCTAAAGTGCGCGGCTTTAAAAAAATATCAGCCGGGGCCCAATAGATGAACATTGAAAACAATAAAATCGAGAAGAGAAAAGCGGCCAACGACAACAAAAACACCTGCTCCAATAGTTCTGGAGTGATACAGAAGTCTCTATAAACACAAAAATTCAATACATTCACTCTAGACCAACCTAGCAGCAGAACCTTAAGCCAGCGATGCAGGAATTTCTAATCGCCTGGAAAACACGAACCGAAGGTTGCCAAAAAGAGTAAAACAACTGATTAAAGTTTAGACACTCGCCCAACCTCACCCGCATGGCCTAAGATGTTGATTTTTAGGGAAATTAACCCCTTAACTAAATCTTAACAATCTGGCACGCCCTTTGCTTCTACACAGGTGTATGAAAAAGTTTCTATTGCTGAGCATGATTTTAATTGGCGTCGCTTCAAGCTTGGGTGCTTGTTCCAAAAAGAAGAACAAAAATGTTCACCCCCCAACCAATCAACCACCGATAGAAAACCCACCACCTCCCGTAGATCCTGGCTCAAAGAACGGCAGTGGCAACTATGACTACTGCGGTGCTATTAGCCAAAACCAAGTGAACCCTTATACTATGCCTGGCCAATGGCACTTCGACTATCAATACAATGTAAACTGGTTTGTCGTCGAAGATATCGCCACTTACTGGTACCAAGGTTACTACTGGGTTTACGGTAACTGTAACTCTGTTGATAAGATTTTTGGCTCTTACTACAACAATTATTACTACGACTGGATGGTCTACAACCCAACTCCTTGCGCCACTTGTACCTGCATCCATTGTGGAAACTATGACCCATACACGCCGCCAAACCCTTCTCCTAGCCCAAGTCCTAGCCCTAACCCTAGCCCTAGCTGTGGATCGACTAGAAGCTCTTACTCGAAGACCCATTCTATTGAGCAATTGATCGGGAAAAATGATGCAAGTGCCTCAGACTCTTTCTATGTTCCAGTCACCCAGCCTTATTACATTGAAGTCTATGGTCTCTATACAGGTGTGACTCAAAAGAATGAAACGATGTCCTTTACACTGGATAACAATAGTTCAAAAAACATCCGAGACTTGAACGATCAAACCAACATATACGCTCCCGACAATACTTGCCGCGGAAAGTGTTATTATAAGGTTTGTCTATCTAAAGGGACTCATACCGTTCGCTTTAAAGGAACAAACCAAAGCATTTGGCTAAAGAGTTATAAAATTACTACTACCAAACCAAGCTCAAGCAGCTGTAGTTAATTGTTATCTAAACAAAAAGCTGGCCTTAGGGGCTTTTCGTAGACACGAAGAAAAGTCCCTAAGGCCAGCTTTTTGTTTAAGCACAAATCAGGTTATAACATTTGAGAAATCAGACACTATCCGCGGACGCGAGCTAAGAGCCAATCTTTGAACTCAATTTGAGGATTGGTTAAAGAGTCCTGCCTATAGCAAAGGTACAAAATGTTCTTCAAAGCTGGATATTTTTTGGTCTCTAAGGAGACCAAAGCACCGGACTTTAACTCTGTTTCACATGTGTGCTCAGGAACAACCGCTACACCGTGGCCACTCACGAGCATCTTCTTAATCACTTCAAAAGAATTAATGACGTGAGTAAAGCGAAACCTTCTATCTAAAAATACTCCAGCCCCCTCTAGCCAACGTTGCGCCCAAGGATCGCTATTGGTGGAAGTCCCATAACCAATCCAGTCAAAGCTTTCCCAAAACCTTGGATTTTTTGATCGATCCTTTAGAGCCTTGTCTAAACGATCTATCACCGCCTGATGACCAATTGGAATCAAGCGCTCCTCCATCAAAGGCTCACTCACAACAACTTCTTCTTCTACTTTCTTAGGGGAAACCACTAGAGACACCTGACCGGTTAAAAGTCGATCGTCTAAAACCGCAGTTTCTTCAAACTCGAGAAATATCCGGTAATCTTTCTGAATTTTAGAAAAATCTGCCAGCATTGAACTAAGCCAATATTCACCAACACCTTGCACTGTACCTATATAAAGCCTTGGCCTTAAGGTCTGCTCTTCATACTTAGCATCAATTAAAATAACGTTGAGCTTTTCGAGCTGAGGTAACATTTTAACAAATAAATTCGTGCCTCGCGCTGTGAGCACATTCCTTCTCCCACTTCGTTCAAACAAACTAAAGCCTAAATGCTTTTCTAAATTCTGAATTTGTAGGGTTACGGCAGGCTGTGAAACATTCAAAAGCTTAGCCGCATCTGCAACCGAGCCCTTTGATGCAACTACAGAAAAATACCTTAACCCCTGAAGGCTATAATCAGCTAATTCAGACAGAAGCATACGATTTAACCTGAGATCGGCTCCCAAAGGTCTTTATTCTTAGTACGCCAAAACATATCTTTACGTTCAGGCCCAGTGCCAACTGCAACAACAGGAATCTCTACATATTTTTCAATTAAAGAGATGAACTCCTCTAAATTAGGATCAATCTTACCGTCGACGCTCATTTGTGCCCAAGGCTTGCACTGAATAACCTTGCCCTCTTTATAAACACCAACTTCTTCAGCGCCGACAAGCACGTCAGCCTTAGACAAAACAATTCCGGTACAATCGGAAAGCTGCACAGCCAAACGCAACTCATCTAGATTCAACCAACCAATTCTTCTAGGCCGACCAGTAGTGGCCCCATATTCTCCACCCTTTTTACGCAAAGCTTCGGCCTCGTCTCCGCTTAACTCGCTAGCCATTGGACCCTCGCCCACCCTAGTTAGATAGGCTTTTGCAATTCCAATAATATTACCGATTTTCTTCATTGGGAAAGGCGTGCCCACAGCCGCATGAGGAGCCAAGGTATTTGAAGAGGTTACAAAGGGATATGATCCATGATCCATATCCAACAAAACCCCCTGAGCGCCTTCTAAGAGACATCTCTTTTGCTTTGCGGCGAGATGAAACGGAACTTCCGCCCAAGAAACAAACGGCTTCAAGTAAGCAGCAGCCTTTTGAGCCACCTCAAGATTAACACTCACTGAACTCTCGGCCATCCCTCTTTCCTTCAGGCGTGGATTCAAAGTCCCACACAAGAAAGAAATCTTATCTTCTAAACTATCTTCACTAAACAAATCGCTGATTCGAATACCGACGCGATCCATCTTTGTCATATAAGTAGGGCCAATGCCGCGCTTAGTGCTACCAATTTTTTTTGCACCACTTTCTCGGCTTTCATCCAAGGCAATGTGGATTGGCAGGGTAACGTGAGCCCTAAAATCGATCTTAAGACGATCCCCGTCGAGAGCGGCCCCATTGGCCTTGATTTCTTCTATTTCAGTTGCGAGTGCTATTGGGTCGACCACACAAGAGGCCCCAATAAAGTTCTTTGCTCCTGGATACAAGACTCCGGATGGAACAGAATGTGTCACCACCTTCTTACCATTCAGATACAAAGTGTGACCGGCATTATTTCCGCCATTAAAGCGAATAACCCACTCGGCCTGGCTGGCCAAGATATCCGTAATTTTACCTTTACCTTCGTCTCCGTACTGAAGACCTACAACGACTGGATGTTTCATACCTGATTTTCTACAGGTAGAGTCGCTTTAGCTCAAGACTTAGATGAACTTAGATTAAGCTTGGAACGCAACTTTAAAACAGCCTGGGTATGGAGCTGAGAAACCCGAGACTCCGTAACATTCAAAACCTCTCCTATTTCCTTTAGGTTTAAGTCTTCAAAATAATAGAGTGAAAGCACCATTCTTTGCTTTTCCGGAAGCTCTTGAATGGCCAAGGAAAGCTGCTCTTTTAGCTCAGATCCTGTTAGCTGGGTAAGTGGATTGGTATCGGGACTGGCCTCCAAAAGAGCCAGCAAACTCTTTCGATCCCCATTAGAAAAAGAGCCAACCTCATCTAAAGAAATTAGGGATACAGAAGAGCATATTCTCAAAGTCTCATAATATTCATCGAGAGTCAGGTTCATTTCCCTAGCAACTTCGTTTTGCTTGGGAGCTCGCCCCAGTTTTTGCTCTAGGCGTTGATTGGCTCTCTCTACACCCTTGGCCTTTTCTCGCATAGAGCGAGGGATCCAGTCTTGAGCTCGAAGCTCATCCAAAATAGCTCCCCGAATTCGAAATTCAGCATAAGTTTTGAATTTATTGTCCCGCTTTGGGTCATACTTGTCGATAGCATCCATCAAGCCAATAACCCCAGCACTCCACAAGTCGTCCATTTCAATGTTTGCCGGAAGTCTCATAGATATCTTCTGAGCAATAAACTTTACCAACTGAGCATATTCTTGAATCAACTTCTCTTTTTGATTGTTGTTGATCTTTCTTTTGCTCGCTTTATATTTCTTAATTAGTGCATCATTCATACAGAGCCCCTTTGCGCAATATGTGTACTTTTTAAGTCATCAATCTTTCTCACGCTGGAGGAAGATAAGAACATCAATTTTTCAGCCATTCTTGAAATGGCAATTCCATAGGAGGATTTGGGAAAGGTAGCCATAACTGGCTTTTGTCGACGAACACAAGTTTCCACAACACCATCAGATGGAAGTTGCCCTAAGTAATCGATAGAAATATTTAAAAACTCAGCAGATACATCCGTGAGCTTTCTAAAATATTCCATTCCCTCATCGGGCCTGCGTGCATCATTAACAAGTAATCTAAACTTTTTTTCTTTTTTCTCAATCGCTAAGACTTTTATCAAAGCATAGGCATCTAGAATAGCTGTTGGTTCGGGTCTAGAGACAACCACAATATCGTTAGCACTAGAATTAAAACTAAGCACATGCTCCCCAATCCCTGGGGCCGTATCAAACAAAACAATATCATAATCAAACATTACCTCTACTAATCGATCCTGAAGAACCCTCTGAGCAAATGGGTCCAAGTTCAACATTCTTTTAATTCCCGAACTACTAGGAAGAAGGTCAAAGCCATAGTTGGTCTTAACAAAAATATCTCTTGGAGCCTTCTCACCAAACATAATGTCGTCAATTGTGTTGGTAACATGAGCGCCCACCAAGAGGTTTGCATTTGCCAGCCCGAGATCTGCATCAATCAGCAGAACCTTTTGCCCGCGTCGAGCAAAGTCACAAGCCAAGTTCACTGCAATGTTTGTTTTACCCACACCGCCTTTCCCACTTGTGATGCTAATAATCTTAGGTGATGCACCTAGGCTTCTTCTACTTTGCAGCGAACGTAAATTATCTGCCTGATCCACTTAGATCCCCTCTCCAGAAATGTTGAGCACTAAATCGGCGATCCGCTCTTTCGAGGCCACTTCGATATCCTCCGGAACTCTCTGCCCCATTGTCAAATATGACAAGGGAGCCATAGCTCCTTGCGCCAGATTAAAAATATTTCCATATCCGAGGGTTTCATCTACCTTCGTGACAACCGCATAGTTAGGTTTCATTTCTTTGAATCGAGCCGCAATTGCTGAAACATCCCTCGGCGTGGTCGTTGCAGACACACAAAGATGTATCTCCATTTTTATCCCCGACAAAGTTTCCTTAAGCTCATTTAATTTCTCTAGATCCCGAGGGCCGTAACCTGCCGTATCCACTAAAACCACTTCATCGGAACCAATGTTCTCAGCCAATTGATTCAGGGACTCTGCATTCGGACAAACCTCTAAAGGCAGCCTCAGTATATTTGCGTAAGTTTGAAGCTGCTCTACAGCGGCAATCTTAAAAGTATCCGTAGTTGCTAAAGTCACTCTCTGATTTCGCTGCATCACTAACTCTGCAGCTATCTTAGCTAAGGTTGTCGTTTTCCCTACTCCCGTGGGCCCAATAAACGTGATCATTCTGGGGTTCGCTGGATTGCGAAGTCGCTCTGAAAGGGATTTTGCGACTCGAATTTTAGACATGAGCAAATGAGCCATAGCCATTTTTGCCGAGTCGCCTTGGACGATGTGATCCCGCAAAATTAGAGCTTTTAACTCATCACCAAGTTTCTTAATGTGTTCGTCAGAGACACCGCTTTCTAAAAGCATAGCCAAAACTTTCGGAAAAACCCCTTCGGTGGCAACTTTTGAATTTCGAGCTGTGGCTCCAATGCTTGTTCGATCTCGATAGTTTATTCCTACTTTTTCCGCAGGGGATTCATCATCTAAAATATCAATATATCTTCTTTGTGTGATACTTGCTTGAGGCCTAGACGCCGGTGCAGACAAGCGATTACTTGGCCGAATTCTTTGGCTTACAGATGGACTCTCCATCCCTTGGAGCGCTCTCGTCAAACGCTTTCCTGAAAGAACATCATAAGCTCTTGCAACTTGATGGGATGGTTGAGAAAGCAAGGAGCGACGCTGTCCCTCACTCAAGCGAGATTCTGCAGCTCTTTTAATATCTAAAGAGTCTTCATTAATAGCAGCCGTTACTTCAACGGAAGAACGATTCATTAAGCCAAAACTAGAACGAATATTTTTTGTAGAAATAATGACCGCATCCGGTCCGAGCTCTTTTTTGATGACCTGCAAGGCTTCCGATAAAGTGGGTGCTTCAAACTTTTTTAACTCCATAAAATAATTCCTAAACCTCTACAGTCCCAACAGAGCGAACTCGTAACTGCGGACTAATTTCATTGTGCGATAGCACATGAACTTGTGGTAAAAATCGATCCACCATTCGTTTAACGTGATGTCTAATCATAGGAGTTACCAATAAAACCGGACTAATCCCCTCTTCTCCTAGCTTATCAACGAACTGATTGAGAGAAGGTATAATTTGTTTGACTAAGCCAGGATCAACCATAAA
>JAACVK010000092.1 GCA_009991595.1 bacterium
CGTTGGAGACAACGAAGTTGGAGTGGCTGGAGTAAGCTGGAATGTAAAATTACTCTCCATTAAAATCTTTGAAGGAGCTGGTGCTCGATTCATCGGAATCGCTGGCGTTGTAAAAGCTTTAGACTGGAGCACGGAACTTGGCGTGGATCTATCTAGCCATAGCTGGGGTGGCGGCGCTTACGCTCAAAGCCTTTTTGACTCTATTAGCCGCGCAAACGATGCAGGCATACCTTTTGTTGCTGCAGCTGGAAATGGATATTCCGACAATGACCAAAGCCCTCAATATCCTGCCTCTTACGAGCTAGACAACATAGTAAGCGTGGCAGCAGTGGATTCAGAAGGAAACAAACCTGGATTCTCTAACTGGGGTATTGAGACAGTCGACATCGCTGCACCTGGAGTAGATGTTTTCTCTACACACCTCAATGGCGGATACACTCAAATGAGTGGCACCTCTATGGCGACTCCGCACGTAAGTGGCGCATTGGCCCTTCTTTTGGCTCAGGACTATTGGATGTATGGCGATCAAGCCAAAGACCAATTGCTTAGAACAGCAGTAGCTAATGAAAAGATGACAGAATACATTGGGGACGAGGGAGCAACCCTTAACCTATACACTTTGATTCACGACGTTAGCCGATAAATTGAATTAAAATCCCGAGAGTTGAAAAAACTCTCGGGATATTTTGTGCCTAACGAACGTAGGCTTTTAAAGCACTCTTTTTGTGATTCCGAACAAGTGAATCCACCAAACTGCTTTTATGAACCGGCCCAATAGAAGCCACACTTCTCTTGGACTCATCATAAATTCTCTCATACCAATAGTTGTTTCGAACAATTCTTGAAACATAATTGCGCGTTTCTTTAAAAGGGATCAAATCCATATACAAAGTAATGTCCTCAGAAGGATAACGTGCATTCCAAGTTCTCACTCGACTTGGTCCTGCATTGTATCCAGCAAGAGCCTTTTCAACACTTCCAAACTTCGATATCAACTGAGCCATGTATTTAGCGCCAAGGTCGACACTCGTTTTAGGACTATAAAGATTGTTCCAGCGCCGGCCGCTCAGATTTCGAGCCGTGCTTGGCAGAATCTGCATAAGACCTCGAGCATCTGCCACCGATCGAGCCCTTGGGTTGAAAGCGCTTTCTTGTCGAGCAACAGAGAGTAATAAATACGGATCGGTCTTACGAGAAACTCTAGCATCCTGAAAGTAGGAAAAGTAGGGAGTGGGGAAAAGCATTTTAAGAGTTTGTTCGTTCAACATCGCAGAATCATCACGAATCTGACCACTCAAGAAACCAATAGTGGCCAAAGTGTTATTTTTCTGCTCCTTAAGAGAGGCAACATAATAGACGTTATTGGGAGAATAGGAATCTGAAAACCGATTCATCAACTTGCTGGAGAGTATACTCGCCCCTCGTCGCTTTCCTGAAAGATAAAGTGCCTCCAACCAATAAATCCCTTGTTGCGCTCGATAATGGCGTCGCCCTCTTAAATCACGACTTGCCTCCATATCCGGCTTTTGAGTGTAATAGGTGTAAGGGTCCTTACCTAAATCTCTCCACGCTTCCAACGCATGATAAGAGAGCGGGTAATCGCTAATCAACTCAGACCAATGTTTCTGCTTTAGCTTTTGAGACTTCTCTAGTTTTCCAGCCCAATACAAAACACGTCTTCTTTCATAGTGATCCTTGGCTTTAACTGCCATAGAAATAGATTCGGCAGCCTGCCTTGGCATATTCCACAAATGCCTCAAGAGCGCCTGTCTAAAATGAAAGTATTCATAATGAGAATCATTCGGTCCAATACAGGGAGACGCATGTTTGTAGAGATTTTCCATGGCCCTAATTGCAGAAACACTCGGCAAAAGGTCTTCTAACTTTCTCAAGGCAGCCGCGGAAAGATTTCTCGGGCATCCACGAATTTTTGTCATCTGTGAGCTCCACTCTAGAACAGTTTTTGAGCTCCTCTTTCGCAAAGACTTTTGAACTTGTTCATAAGACAGTTTCTGCTGATAACGGAAATGTCGAGGATTGATTGGAACATAGGGCTTGTATGTGGATTTGTATCTAGACTTCGTTCCACTATTCAAAGAGGTCAGGAAAGAACATAAATGACGGTTCTTGATCCGCGCACTACCTAGACAAGCTTGTTCCGCCCTACGCTCTCCTCTTAATATTCGGTCTAAATGGTAAACCTGAGATCGCATTTCAGACTCTGGCATTCTCAAAGAAGCGGCCACCTTTTTTAGATTGAGTGACTTTATAGGACTTTTCTTAGTTTTGGGAGCGGTCTTTGTTGGGCCAATAACTGCAGAACTAGACACCATCGGCAGAGTTGGATTTTCAGTCGTAGCTCTTGAAGGGCGATTTGCAGCTACATTTTGTCTTGCTTCTTGGGCCTTTTTCCACTGCAGTTCTCGCCTCTTCTTAGCGAGTTCAATCAACCTTGCTCTTCTTTCAGAAAGCTTCTTCTCCTTTACATCATGAGAAGTCGTGCAAGAAACCAAAAGTAATAAACAAAAAAGGCGTAGCCACTGCATGCCTTCATTGTATGTTTAATGGGGCAGGTGTTAGCCGCCAAAAATATTTACTATTTTTGGCCGCCAATATTCTGTAAATTAAACGTTTCCGAGGCTATTTCGAATCACATTCAAAGCTGAGCCGGCCTTAAACCACTCAATCTGCTCGGCATTCATAGTATGGCGAACCGCAAACTCTTTTTGTGATCCATCAGCCTTTGTCAGACGAAGCGTCAGATCCTTGCCAGGAGTAAGACCGCTCAAACCAAGAACAGAAATCTTATCGGCCTCTTGCACTAAATCGTAGTCACTCGGATTTACAAAAGTCAGAGGAAGAACCCCTTGCTTCTTTAAGTTTGTTTCATGAATTCGAGCAAAACTCTTAACAACAACTGCAGCAGCTCCAAGAAGCCTTGGACACATCGCCGCATGCTCACGCGAGGAACCTTCTCCGTAGTTTTCGTCTCCAACTACAGCCCAACGAAACCCTTTGGCCTTGTAGTCTCTTGCAACTTGAGAAACGGATTGAGACTTTTCTTCAGTGAGCTGATTTTTAACTTTTCCGGGCTCATCGGTATAAGCATTCACAGCCGTTAAAAACATGTTGTCACTAATATTGTCTAAGTGACCGCGATACTTTAGCCATTTTCCAGCAGGCGAAATGTGATCCGTGGTAGTTTTTCCTTTACACTTAATTAATAAAGGCAACTCAAGATAATCTTCTCCATTCCAACCCTCAAATGGAGTTAGCAGCTGGAGTCGATCACTATCATCCTTAACCGCAACGCGATTCTTAAGTCGCTCTTGGCTACTTCCGACATAACCACTTTCGGCCTTAGCAAAGGAAGTTGGTAACTCAGGAGCGCTTGGCGCTTCTAGCTTAATTTTTTTCCCGCCAACCTCAAGCTCATCCTTCATCGGATTGAAATCAAGACGCCCCGCTAGGCCTAGAGCCATAACAATCTCAGGGCTTCCAATGAAGGAAAGCGTTTCCGCATTGGCATCATTTCGACCACGGAAGTTTCTATTGAACGAGGTAAGGATAGAGTTCCTCTCCCCCATTTTTATATCATCACGACGCCATTGACCAATACAAGGCCCACAAGCATTGGCCATTACAGTAGCCCCCACTCGTTCAAGCACTTCCATTTGACCATCACGCTTAATGGTTTCAAAGATCTTGTCAGAACCTGGAGTCACTAAAAAGTGTTGTGGCATTTTACCGCCGGCCACCAAAGCTTGCTTTGCGACATGAGTTGCTCTGCCAATGTCTTCATAAGAAGAGTTGGTACAAGATCCAATCAGAGCTGCCGACAGTCTAGTTGGATAGCCTTCTTTAGCGCAATCACTGGCCATTTTTGAAAGTGGGCGCGCCACATCTGGGCTATGAGGCCCAACAATGTAGGGCTCAAGCTTATCCAAATCAATCTCTATGACTTCGTCGTAAAAGTCTTTTGGGTTTGCAACAACTTCCGCATCAGGCGTTAGGCAATCTTTATAGGTATTGGCAAGATCGGCAATAAAAGCTCGATCGGTTACCTTTAGATAAGACTCCATTCTTGAGTCATAGGGAAACAAAGAAGTGGTCGCACCAAGCTCGGCTCCCATATTAGTGATCGTTCCCTTACCAGTGCAGCTAATGGATTCACAACCTTCGCCGAAGTATTCAACAATTTTATTGGTTCCACCTTTGGTGGTTAAGAGTCCGCACAAATACAAAATAACGTCTTTAGGAGAAGTCCAGCCATTGAGCTTACCCTTCAGATGAACACCAATGAACTTGGGCATTTTAACTTCCCAAGGAAAGCCACTCATCACGTCAACAGCGTCGGCTCCGCCCACTCCGACGGCGATCATTCCTAAACCGCCTGCATTGGGAGTATGAGAGTCAGTGCCAATCATCAAAGCTCCTGGCATTGCATAATTTTCCAGGACGACCTGGTGAATAATCCCAGCCCCTGGCTTCCAAAACCCAACTCCATATCGACCTGAAACAGATTCCAGAAAGTCATAAACTTCCCTATTCGTATCCAAAGCCGTTTCCATGTCTTTTTCTGCATCCACACGCGCCTCAATCAAATGATCACAATGAACAGTGGATGGCACTGCCGTCGTTTTTCGGCCGGAAAGCATAAACTGCAATAGCGCCATTTGGGCTGTAGCATCTTGCATCGCCACGCGGTCAGGGTTCAGCATTAAGTATGAATCACCACGCTTAATTTGCTCCAAGTCATCTAAGCTACTTAAATGAGAAAACAGAATCTTCTCAGCTAAAATCAAAGGCCGCTTTAAACGGGTTTTGATTTCAGTAAGCCTAGCAGCAGCGTGCTTATAGATTTTTTCAACAGATTCAGGGGTATTTTCAATTTTTGGAAGTTGTTCTGACATAGGGCCACCATACTAGTAGCTCAGGAGGAAATTTTCAAAGGGCAAAGAGGGTTTAAACCCCCTCTACTGCGTCTTGCTGCTTTTCGGGAGAAGCTACCAAACATTCCTCGGTTTGAAGAGCGTTCTGGTAAATCTTCCATAACCTAGGGAAAGTCCCTTGAACATCCAGACCAAAGCGCAAAGCATTATAAATCTGCGGAATCAAAGCCAAGTCAGGTAAGCTCGGCGAATTTCCAAGAGAAAAATCTTTAGCCAAAGCAACTCTAGTGAGCGTCTCGTCAAAAACGGACAACCCTCGCTGAATATAAAAGGCACTCCACTCCACCCTTTTCTGAGGATCATCGCTGTAACGAGATATGACGCTAATGTTCTGCAACGGATGAGTGTCTGCTGCAATCACTTCCCATAACTCAAACGCTCGCGCCCGATTTAATGGATCTTCTGGAATAATCTTGGTAGCTTTTTTGAATACCTGCGAATCTAGATAAGAGATAATGCCCAAACTTTGATTAAGCCTCGTGCCGTCCTCTAGTAGCAGCATGGGGACTCTTCCACTAGGATTTACTTTCAAATGCGCAGGGGATTTTTGCTCCCCTGTTTTTAAATTCACAAAATGGTGCACACAACTTAACCCCTTGAGATTCAACGCCCATCGAACTCGCCACGCGGCCGATGAACGCCAATATCCAAAAAGCTTAAGGCTCATAGAGCTCCAAGCTGTTACGCAATTCTCCCAATTGATCGATCTTCAATACGATCTGATCTCCTGGATTCATCCATTGATTAGTCACACCCGAACCATTGAGTTCCAAAAAGCAACCTGTTCCAACAGTTCCAGAGCCAATCACATCGCCTGGGAAAATATCAACACCATAGGAAACTCTCTCTAAAATCTGAGCAAAAGTGAAGGTCATATCTTTCATATTTCCCTTTGAAATTGGTTTGTCATTCACAACAGCCGACATCTCAAGGTCAAAGCGCTCGCCTTCTGAGGAAGCAATCCTTTTAGCCTCAAGCTCATCTCTTGTAACTAGCCATGGGCCTAGAGCTGTAGCGAAGTCTTTGCCCTTTGCAGGTCCCAAGTTAAGTTTCATCTCTTCCATCTGAAGCGCACGCGCAGAGAAATCATTCATGATTGTGTATCCAAAAATGTAATCATCGGCATCTTTTGCCGCAATATCACGACCTTTTTTTCCAACCACAATGGCCGCTTCGAGTTCGAAATCGAATTTTTCAAAGTGTCTCTCTCTTAGCTTTACACTTCCAGGCCCAACCACTGCTTGGTGATTGGTAAAATAGAAAATTGGAAAATCATCATATTCAGGAATCATCGGAACTCCGCGATTCTTTCGAGCCGCTTCTACGTGCTGCCTGAAGGCATAGCCATCTCTCATGGAAGGAGGGTTCGGTATGCAAGCGTCGAAAGTCACGCTAGAGGCTTCAATGTTCGCCTTGGCAGCAAGCTCCTTCAATTTTGAATTTTGAGAAGACCAATCACCACGAAGCCAATCTAAAAGTGTCGGCGCCAAAGCTGTGGCTTCAGCGATTCTCCCTCCTTCACCAAGGATTCCCCAGGATTTTTGTCCATCACTTTTCTTAAAACTACAAAACTTCATCTTAACCTCACTAACGGTTGAATATTACTCACATGGTAGCTCCAGCAGGGATCGAACCTACAACTGCTCTTTAGGAAAGAGCCGTTATATCCATTTAACTATGGAGCCTCAAATTGCACTCTACTCAAACAGCATGTGACTTGGATGACAAGAGAAGGACACGAAAGGGGTTATGACGCATTGAGCTATGGCGGAAAGGTCCTTGAAACCAAAACTTTGGCTACGAAAGTTTAGATTTAGTCTAAGGCTAGCCTTAACATAGTAGTAGCTATGACTTCAGGATCCGAAATATTCACCATTTTACAAGACAACGTATTTTTTATCGCAATGTGGGGGGTTTTGTTAGTTTTTGTCGCAGCGATCATTGTAGGAGCTCTTGTCGTCATCAAAAACCACAACCGAAAATCGAACTTTGAAGGCAATCTTGAGTTTGATCTTGAAAAAATTGCAGGCGAAATCGACGTTGAGATAACAAACCTCCGGAGTCTCCGAAACAGAATCCTACCCTATGCAAACCTAGAGCAAGTAGACCCCGAACAAGAGGCCATTGTAAACGCGGACGGCAAAAGCACTTCAGCGCTCTCGGCGGCAGACCCAAGCGTAGTCAAAGAGTTTCAAAACAAAATCACTGAACTTGAAAGCAAACTCAAAGAAGCACAAAGCAAAGCTGGCTCGAATTCAAGCACGGCCAGTGAAGAAGAGGGCGCTGCTAGCGCCTCTCAACTCAGCGAGAAAGATGCCGCAGAACTTGAAAAGCAAAGGCAAGAGTTTCAAGTAAAACTAAACAAACAAGAAGAAGAACTAAAAGAACTCAAAAAGAACAAAGATCTTCTGGAGAAGATCGTAAGCGAATATCAACTTTTCGAAGATGATTTTGCGCTAGTTAAAAAATACAAAAGAGAAAACGAAGAGCTGCGCAAACGCCTCATGGACAAAGAAGGCTTGAACGAAGAACAAGTCGACAGCCTCTTGGCAACGGAGCAAGAGCCCTCCGCCGCAGTTGCTTCAGCGCCACCACCCCCAAGACAAGAAGAACCTGAAGCTTACGCCGAAGCCGTCGCCAACCAAGCCACTAATCTTGAAGCCCCATCCTCTTCAGATCTCTTAGAAGAAGATGCAGAGGCGGCGGCAGAAGCAGAAGCTGAAGCAGACGATCTTCAAGCCTCAACTCCAGAGGAAGAGAAGGCAAAGGAAGCTGCAACTAATGCCATTAACGAAATAAATGCCGAAGGCGTTGACGATGCCCAAGCTGCCATCGACGACGTCTTTGATCAAGCAGTTTCTGCTGCGGCTGCTGGCGATGCAACAGAGGAAACAAACTCTAAACCGACTGAAGACAACTCCCAAGCTGAGATTGAAAATGTCTTTGAAGAAGCCCAAGCAGCTGTTGAAGCCAGCGAAACAAAGTCTCCAGAAGCGGAAGCAGGAGAGGACGATCTCATGGCTGAGTTTGAAAAACTCCTAAGTGAAAAGGTATAAAAATGAATTCAATCTCAAAAAAACTTCTCCCACTAACTCTCACAGTTTTGTTTTCTACTCCCGTTAAAGCAAACCCTACTTTTAAGGGAAACCCCTCTTGGATGTTACCTAGCTTTGTGGAAATGACAGCAAAATACCCCAAAAGACTGCTCGACCTTGCCTCTAATCTTTTTTCTCAAGAGAGAATTGCAAAAGCATCCACCACCGCCTCACTTGCGCACGAGTGGCAACATCGCTCCGCAATGGTGAATAGTCTGGGAGAGTTTTTTTCGCCAGAACTTAAAGTTAAAGAGATTTCAAAGCATCAACAACAAGCCAAAGCATTAATTGAAAATGCCTTACTCAAAGATCCATCCCTCTTAGTGCGAGACACTGCAGTTGAAACGGTAGGAAGGATTGTAAGAATGAGCCCCACCCAATCAAAGGCTTGGAAGAAAAGTCTTGAGTCAGCTTTCCTCGACTCGAAAAACATCGTTCAGGGTGAAGGGCTCTTTATTCGAGAAAGTATTTTAAGAATTCTTAGAGAATCAAATCTGAAACCATCAAGAAAAGTTCTAAATGCCGCTAAGTCAGATTTAAATCCTCAGGTAAGCTATATGTTAAAAGCATGGCAAACCAACTCTTTTGACTCTTTATGAGCGAGGCTTCTTGCTACTACGAGCTTTGGCTTTCTTTTTTGTATTAATAATCTTCAAACGTTGAGCCACTCTGTAAAGAATAATTTTTTCTTCATAACCATCGGTGGCAATCTGCTCCCAATCCGTAAAAAAGTTTTTATATTCTTTAAGCTCCTTAAGAACTTGAACTCGAACCGCGGGTCTTCCTGTTTGAGAAATATAAGCTTTGCTCAACTTAATCCGCAGTCGATACTGAACCTCTTCAAGAACTGGATCAATGTCTGGATGTTTGTAGAGCTCTGGATTAAAGCGAAAATGAGACCACTCTGTTTGTAGCAATCCGGCCTCACGATTTGCCACCGTGATAGAATAAAGATCAAGCACTCTCACCGTCGCAGCCCAAACATCATTAAAGGTTCCAACAAAAATTCGAGAATAGGGATAATCAAGAGGACGAGGTGGAACCTGCGATGAAACACAGGCTCCAGTCGAGGCCAACAATAGCGCTAAATAGAAAGCTCGAAAAAGTCTCATTCGATCAACGTAAAACCTCTACCACAATCGACTCCATATGCTCGAACAGCTCATTGTTCGGATCCAAATCAGGGTGAGCAACCTCACGATCCGTCCCCACGAAAGCCAATGTTACGGCCAAGGTGCTAGGGTCGGTTCCATCGGGAGGCAACATAACAAAGGAGCCATCCGCTGGATCAACCCACGTGTGACTAACTCGTGTGCCGATATCAAACAAGCCCTTCAAATCAAAAAACCAAAAATAAGAATTTCTAAGAGTAGACACATGTCTTTGCTCGGTAAGAACACTCATCCAACCGGGACCTCGAGGCGCATCCCACAAAACTGCACCACCTTCGATGCGTGCGTTAGCGATGCGATCTGGAACGCCTTCTGCGAAAGGCTGTTCGCTCACCCGAGCGCGAATACCTTTTAAATTATTGTCTACTTCTCGCAGACGAGCGAAGAGAATCTTTTGCCTATCCGAAAACCCTTCAGCCATCTTAATACGTCCCTTGGGGCCAGCATTGCCGATCAAGTCAGAAAGAATCCAACGAGACGCTGGAGTTTCCTGAAAAGCAAAGATGTGATCGGTCTCTCCTCGGTCAGCACGACTGCGGGACCAATTAAAATTCGGGCCATCCACAAAATTGCCAGACAATTTAAAATCAACTCGGGAGTTTTTGCTGTAATCAGCTAGCGGTTTAAAATCGAAGCGCTTCAACGAAACCATAGGAAGAAGCTGTGAAGGGGAGGTTCGCCCACTTTGGGCTGCATCCATCAAATCAGAAAATGGCGCCGTAAAGGAGGTTGCAATCACCTCCTCCTTTGCTCCGGGAGCTGAGTAATATCCATACTCAGACTTTTCGATGGTGATCTTGAAAAAGCCCCAGTTCTCAACTTGCCGAGGAACAAAGAAATTGCCAGGCACATTGATTGTTTTTGGACCGGCCTTAAGTGGCTCGCTAGGAGAGACAAATTGCTCAATCCTAAATTGGGTAATGTCTTCTGGGCGAAAACTTTTTAAGACCAAAGAACCGTTCACGATGTCGTCAATAGGTAGGGCTCCAAAGCCCTCAACTTTACCCGGCACTCGAACATCAGCAGCCATTACCGGCGCAACGCTTCCAACAACTAGAAGTGCAATAACACTCACTATTTTCATAAAAAAATTCCTCCCAGGGCATTAGAGTAACATTCAGTAGTTCTAATTGAAGCTTGCACCGGGCCATAAGCGATGCTACTACGCTGTGTGTCTATATTGGTATGTGGCTGGGTAGCTCAGTTGGTGAGAGCGGTGGATTCATAACCCACAGGTCGACAGTTCGAATCTGTCCTCAGCTACCACGAACCAAATGAAAAGCACTGCAATTTTTCCCTCTCTATGCAGGAAAAACAAAGCGAGTTTGTTTTTTCCGGTGCTTTGAAGCACTACAAAATTAATAAAACTAGCATTGGCCCTCGTTTTCCTTTTTCTTCGATTGCTTTTAGCCAGGCCCCCCGCCCAACCCTCGCTCAAGAATGCTGGGTGTAGAACCTAAGCCATGATAAAAAACTAAATAAAATCAAACATAAGAGATTTTCAACGCTCGGCGCCAAGACCCTATGCTCTAGTCTTTGACTTAATCTTCCGAAAAACCCTTAGGATGAGTCGATACGTTAAATCGCTATTACTAGCGCTCTCTTTGCTGTCTTACACCTGGGAGGCCTATGCCGTTGAATCCTGTCCTGCACTCTATCGAAGTCTTTTATCCGTTCAAAGAAAAGATCGCGCCTTTGTATCCAAAGACTCTAGAAAGCTGTCCAACTTTCTAACTCCAGAAGAGATGGAAGAACTCAACTTGGATGAAGAACTAAGGCACTCTCAGATATCCGATAGCTCTGTTCAAAATTGGCTTAGAGAAAAACTCGGACTCGAGCCAACCGAAGTCGCAAGACGCAACCACACTGAAGATGAAGGGAAAAACCTGCCAGCAACGCGCTCTATTCGGCAACTTCTACTAAAACTCGGCTGGTTGAAGCTTAGCGCGGAACACCTTCCTTCGCGCTTGAGTGTGACTGCAAACAGCAAGATTAGCGAACTCATTCGATCGACTCGCGTTGAACCCTTTCTAAAATCAAAGTTCAAAGAAACCTACGAGGGCGCGCAATTGTTTCGCGCTCAAGAAGCTCTGAATAGATTGAACAACAAACTCCCCTTAAACGAAGAAGACCTGAAAGCACTTGAAGCAATGAACGACCTCTTCCACGACTTAGAATCTATCACCAGCAGAAACCAGTTTAGTTTTGAAAGTGAATTTGGAATAGCTCGAAAGGCTCTCGATCAATTACTCGACCAGAAAAATTTTCTCGAAACTCATTTTCAAAAAAGCAAAACACCCATGGAAGTAGTTATCCCCAAAGTAAACGCTGAAAATGGTGACATCTATTTAGAAGTTACAAAAATCAAGAACATTCGAGACTACCATCAGGCCGTTAATCGTTTGGAGTCTCACATACAAAATGAATCAAATCTAGACGAATTACTTGAAGAACAAGCAATTCTTTATGCGAGTCTACGCCAAGTGATCACTAACTTCTTGGCGATCGCAAAAGACTCATCAATTCCGAAGGGGAAACACTCTCAAAGGATCAACAAACTACAAAAAAATCTCGAGGAAGCCTTTCATCATGAAAGCATGATTCATCCCCACCCAAGATATTTACAAGCCGCGGATCGCCACATGATGAACTTTGCCCGAAAAGACTATCTCAAAAAAAGAGCCGGAACTTTAGTGACTCAATTTCTAGTTTTAACCGGTGTTGGAAGTGGCGCCTATTTTGTAGTGGATCTACTTCAAGACGGGAATGCTCTTGCCCTACAAAAAGAACAAACCCTTGAGGAAAACAAAAATTTACTCAACACTGACTATTGGATTCAAAAATGCGTCAAGGCAAGCAAAGAATCTGCGACCGATCCTGAGAACAACACTCATAGCCTTCAAGCCACCGAACTGTGCATTTACGACTACATCACAAAACTAAACATTCACTTTGAAAAAATCATCAATGAAAAGAAGCGATTGGACTCAAGCTATTCTGGCAGAGCCGAAAGAGTCGCTCTAGAGCAAATCATCGACCAGCTTGTTAACAGCACTTACAATCAATCAGCCTTTTCTGCTCAGTCCTATATCCAAACGAAACTAGCCATATACTACGCCGAACTTGGACTGTTTCAAAAAAACAATGTTGCTGCAGCAGACTCAGACTCAAGTGCAATCTCTGAAAATAATATTTCCAAACCTGTTCCAGAGGTTAAACAGATGATTGAAAACTCCAACAATCTCAGCAAAAAAATCGAAGACAGTCCGATTTTTACTGAAAAGATTGATCAGCTGAAAATTAAACTGGAAAACAACACTGAAAACATCGACCAATTCAAAAAAGAAGTGTTTCTTCTCAGTTATAGCTTAACCAATCAAATAGGACTCATCATGAAAACAAAGATGGAAGAAATTAGTGTTGATGAGTCCCTAGCCCTAAGTGAAGAGTTAATTCGGCTCGAAAAACTGCAACAACAACTAGACAAAAAAATAAAAGACATCACAGACTCATAAGCTTTATTGTTGCCCTACCGTTGAACAAGCTGTAGCCACTGTGTTCTCAAAGCAACTCAGCTTTTCAAGGGCAAGGTTAAAAGCCTTCGAAACTGGCTTTCGAAAAACATACAGTGTCTTGGGCTTCAACGTTGCCGCTTCCAAATCATTAATAAGAGATACACACAAACGCTGTTCCAGAGGCTTATTATGACGACTAGCTACTCCATAGTTAACTCTTAGCTTATGCTTGGCGCCAAACTCCAACAATGGGTAATAAAGTGGATCGCGAGAAAATTCTATTGGAGCTAAAAAGCAATCCTTTACCTTAGAATGATCAACCAAAATAAGATCTGTGAGTTGAACACTTTGCAAAGTGGGTAAAATCAAAGAGTTCAGCTCTTCTCTAGGAAATTCAATATCAACACTCCGTGGGTAGATCACAATTCGATTTATATCGACAAAATGCAAAGAGGAAATCACTACAAAAAAAATGGACCACTTTCTCGAACGAAGATCAAAGAAGCTTACAAAGCACCAAACTAAGATCATGTAATATAAAGGCCAAACAAATCGCCCAGAGGAACGAAATTGATGAGGAAGGTTTCCTAAAAACTTATAAAACCAACTAAGATCCAATATAGGTTGTCCTGCAAAGTGCACTTGATTGGAAAGAGCAAAAACCAACCCGGCAACTCCAGCGAAAATCAAAAACCGGTAATCTTTGACCGAGGTCGTTCTCCAGCGCTTTCTCAAGTGGAAGAGGTTAACTCCTATAAAGATTAAAACACCTAGGCCGAGATAGGCATAGCCTTCGTATTGTCCTGTTGCTCGAGGAATGTTGGGCATAATAACCGGCAAATCATGAGGATGAAAGAAGCCCAACAAATCAAACGTATAATAACCAAATCCACTATAGCTGACTTCTCCAGCGCTCAAAAAATAACCACATAACCAAAGAAAAAAGAAAGTCACCCCCACATAGCTCAGCACCAAAACAAAGAATGCTTGAAGCTTTTTAGTGAAATTATCAGCCCACGAGGCCTTCAAAGCAGCCGAAGCAACAGCAATGGAAAGAGTCATGGCCATAAGATAGGGATGGATTGTTGCCGCAATCATGGCCAAAAACAGGAATTCAATGTTGGAGAATTCTTTTCTCCTAACAGCACGACAATAAATATAAATCCCCCAAAGTAACAACCAATGAGAACATAAAGCTATGTGCCAGTTTCGCCACATAAGTGGAGGCGCCATAACAAAAAAAGCCGAGGCCAAAGCAATCTTCCAACCCTCTACCGAAGGACGAAAAAGACGAAGTAATTTTTGAGCAAAATATCCCTGCAAGAATAAGCTCATGCAAAACCACAGAGTAAGGAATTGAAAGTTTTCGGGAAGTAGCCCGCGTAGAATCTTAAAAAAAAATGCTGCTAAAGGAATTGAATCCGTTAAGCCAATAGAGCTTCCTTCTGGGAAAAGGTAATTTTGAATAATCCCCGGCGGGAAAGTCCAGCCCTCATTCCTATAAAACAACCAACCTAAATAATGTGTTGCCCAATCGGCCTGCCAAAGCCAATCTATCTGCGTGGGATTCAACAAGGTAATTCCCATTCTTAGATGAAAAACTAGCAAAGCTAATAAAAATAAAAAGAAAATCACATTTCACATATTACAATAGTTCAATGAAGATTACACCACGAACATAGACATCAATCCAAGGCTATTGATTCTCGTAAAACTCTTTGGGAAACGCGGGCCTGTTAACGTTGCGCTCAATATAAGAATTGATGTTAGTAAAACCTTCGCAATGCCCCCGAGCTTTTGCCCAAAGTAGAGTCTGCGTAAGCATGACATCCACTCCGTAAAAGCGACTAGAAACAATGCAATTCTTTTTCAACAACTCTTTTTCAATAACCGCTAAAGCTTCAACCAACTCTTTTTCCAAAACAGCTAAAGAGAGAGGGCTACGGCTTTCAGCTGGATAACGCCATAAGTGCCCCTCAGCAGCCCATAACTTGGCATCAACTTCAGTTAAAGTGAAAGACAACCATTGATCATACAACGCCCTTTCAGTTGTGGCCGGATCAGGGATAAGCCCTTTTTCAAAATAACTTTCACAAAGGTAATTACAAATTGCTGCAGACTCAAAAAGAGTTAAGTCTCCGTCTTGAATTGCAGGAACTTTCCCAAGTGGATGGATTTTCTTATATTCTGGAGAAAACTGCTCTCCTTTACGCAAATCTATAGAAACGCTCTCAAACTCAGCACCTAGCTCCTTCAACAACCAATGAATCCGAACCGATCTAGACTTGGAATACTCAAAAAGTTTAATCATGGTAGGAGAGGCTAAAAGAGCTTTAAAGCAGTGGCAAGCAAAAGTTTATGAAGCAGGCTCCACAGCACTTCCGCCCTGTGCTTTACACTCAACCTGCCACTTTCCCTCAAAACATTTCGTCACTCGACAGCCCAAGCCCAACAAGGGCTTCAAGCCGCAACTGGCCTTAAGGGGCTTTATCTGATTTACAGACTCACCTGGCTCCAGCTTTTTGCAATCCTCGACCCATTTTCCATCCTTACAATCACTCACACGACAACCAAGAGATGGTATCGGCATCACTCCACAGTCTTTCCTCTTATTTTCAAGAACCTTGGCAGAATCGGGCATTTCATCACAAACACTCAAACATGACGAAAAAAGAGAAAACACAGCAGCTAGGAAATATGGATTGCTAAAGTTAAGTTTCATACACCAACTCGATTATACACCTATTGAATAAAGTGCGCATATCACAACTAGGGATGCCGCCCGAGCTTTTTCAAAGTCTGCGCACACCAATTCGAAAACCCACTTGCCTTTGCAGAAGCAAGAAACAATTTTCTTCTTTTCTCAAGTTCTCTTTGAGTCGATCCCAAGGATAGAAGTTGCTCTAAGAGCTCTCTTTGATGAACTAAAAAACGAGCTTCTCCCTTTCCAGAAAACCCGCTTAAGTCTTCCAATATTTCCATCAAAAAGATTTGGGGGGGCAAATACAATTTTCCAGAGGTATCGCCCGGCATAGAGACAAAACGTTTTAACTCAAGATCCGCCCTACCAACGCCCGTCTGAATCAGTTTAAACTTAACTTTTTCAATCTCCTGCCTCAAAGACTGCAATTCACTTTCAAACTTTTCTATACTCGAATGACTAAACGGTGAAAAAAGAAAAAGCAAAAACAGTAAACCCTTCAACATAACTGAAAATCTATTAAACCTCATATACACAATGAGCGAAAGAGAATGAGGAGAATTATCACTTATTCAAAAACCAAAGGGAGCACACATTTAGAAGGTTCCTTTTGAGATTTGAAAGTCATTCCCGATATCTTCTCGGTCACTAGCTCAATCAAAGGGGATAGAGACTCTGTTGGGTCGGCTCGATTTATCAAAGTGTTCGATAGAATCTTTAATCGTGTTACACGACCCGCCCTTGAAACTACAAACTCAAAGCTTAATAGTCCGTGCAACTTGGGATAAGAAATAAAGGCCTCTTGGCAATCACCCAGCCCCTTGCTTAGGGCATCCCCAAAAGTTTTCTCGGACAATTCACCTTGAATCACTGGCTGGGGCGGTAAAAACCACCCATGCAAAACCAAGCGGCCCTCTAAAACTCCTAAAGCATTCTCCACCCTCTCAACTGCATGCGGAAGCCTTGGATCAAAAACTACGAGTCGATTGAAGTCCGGTGAAATGTATTCAAAAAAATCTGCCTCGTGAAAGTTCTCCAAAGAGTCAAAACTAGCCCACAAATCCACTAGAGAGTCTTTTGCCAACATTGTTCTTCCTGCGCCCTTAAATTCCTCCGGCGTGAGCGAATACACAAACGCCCAGGGACCATGAGGAAAGTCGGCATGAAGTTTCTGAAAACACCCCTCTGTATAGGCGCTTAACCAAACTGGGCTCACCTGAGAACACCCCAGATTCTTGAGACCCCACTTCTCTAAGTGAGCATAGAAATTGGCTAGGGAATCTGCGGAAAAGACGCTCTCAGGCTGTGCTCTTAAGTGCTTATATTGCCCTTGAATACTCCAAAAATCCCAGACAAAACGAGCTGGTTTCGCCAAATCTGCCATTCCAAAAACGCCTTCAAACTCACGCCTTAAGACTTTTGCTCCACCAAAAAACTTGTCCTGTATCCAATATCTTTGCCTGTCCATTTCCCCCTCCAATTAGGCCTCCGGGGGGTAAATCTCAAGGATAAACGTTAAGACTCCGTTAAGAAGGCATTTTTCCCTCAGAATCAGGGGGGAGCCTGCCGACAAATATAGAGCAGATAATTAATATGGATACAAAAAACCAGCTGGTGAAGCTAACCCAAATTGGGATTTCGTTGAGCGAAGAGAGAGACCTCGAAAAACTCTTTGGCAAAATTTTAGAAGAAGCTCGTCGATTCACTAATGCAGAAGCAGGCACTCTTTACGTAAAAGACAAAGACAATCTGAAGTTTGCCGTCACTCAAAACTCTTCTATCAAAAACAAAGGAGCTTCCCTTCAATTGAGAGGGCAATGTATACCTTTAACTAAAAACAGTATGGCCGGTTACGTAGCCATAACGGGAGCCCAACTCAACATTGAAGACGTCTACCAACTATCCTCCGAAGAAGAATATAGCTTCAACAAAGACTTCGACGCAGGAGATGGGTATCGATCTAAGTCGATGTTAATCTTACCTCTTAAAGTTCCATCCGGCGAGACCATCGGCGTCCTACAACTAATCAACGCAAAAAACCCCGAACATCAGGTCATCTCTTTTGACAAAGATCAGGCCGAGTTGCTTCAAGCCCTCGCCTCCCAAGCGGCTGTCGCCCTTCACAACGCCCAATTAAACGAAACTTTAAAATACGCTTATTTAGACACTATTTACAGGCTTGCCATGGCCGCTGAATATCGAGATAACGAAACCGGATACCACGTAAGACGCATGTCCCACTACTCTGCCGTGATTGCAGAAAAAATGGGACTTCCAGAAGAGTATGTAGAAAAAATTCTCTATGCAGCCCCCATGCACGACATCGGTAAAATCGGCATCCCCGACAGAATACTAAAAAAAGAAGGTCCTCTAACAAAAGAAGAATTCACCATTATGAAACTTCACACCACTTACGGTGGAAGAATTCTGGCAAAGTCTCGCTCCGAGATTTTAAGAATTTCTGAAGAGATTGCCCTTAATCATCATGAAAAATGGGATGGAAGCGGATACCCTCTTGGAAAATCCGGAGAAGATATTCCCATTAGCGCTAGAATTGTTGCCGTTGCAGATGTCTTTGACGCTCTAACATCAAAACGCTGCTACAAAGATGCGTATCCGGTTCAAAAAGCGCTAAAAATGATTGAGGCAGAGCGCGGAAGATACTTTGACCCCAAAGTGCTTGATGCCTTTATGGCAGGCATTGAGGATATCCTACAAATTAAAGTCCTTTATCGTGACCCTCAAGAAGAAAGCAAAGCCGCCTAGTTATCTATTGAAAACCCAAGGGAAGAACGATTAGATGGTCTCATGAAAGAAGCGACAAAATTGAAAGTCCTTTCGCTTCTCCCGGCTCTGATAGTTGGCAAAGGTCGATCTGGCATCGCCGCAGCTGACCTTCTCGAGACCTTAGGTTTTTCACACAAAAAAGATTTCTTTTTCTACAGCGACAACGAACTCGAATCTGACTTCCTTAAACCTCCAACCCCGAAAGAACGAGCATTTGCCTCGTTAATCATATCGCCTGGTTACCCAATCGATAAGGATTGGATACACAAATACCTAAAAGTTCGAACACTTTTTACAAACGAACTTAATTTAGCAAGCGCTGTATTCGAGGAAGAAAAAATTATGGCAGTTACTGGCTCCATTGGAAAAAGCACTTGTGTTTCTCAAATAGCATTTGCTCTTGAGCAAGCCGGAGTTCAATCGTTTCTAGGAGGAAACATTGGAAAACCTCTAAGTTGCTACGCGATTGATGTTCTGCAAAAGAAACCAAGAGCCGAAGTTATCATACTCGAACTTTCAAGTTACCAGTTAGAACTCCTAACCATGAGACCTGATCTTGCAGCAATCACCAACTTCGTTGCCAATCATCTAGACAGATACCCCAGCAAAGAAGACTACTACCGAACAAAATGGAGACTCGTAGAACTATGCCGGGGCAAAGTGTTGATCAACGCCTCAAATACAGACCTAAGAGATTGGGCAAAAGAAAACCCGAATCTCAATTTACAATTGCAATCAGCCAACAAAGATCAAGACCCCGTCTCATTACTCTCTTTTGAAGCATGCAAACACCTAGGTCTAAACAAAGAACAAGCCACGAATGTTTTTCAGTTTAAAGGATTGCCTCATCGCTTCGAAATCATTGAAAACTCTAGGCTCTTGGCGATCAATGACAGCAAATGCACAACCATGGAAGGAGTCGTCTATGCCACAAATAGATTGCTCAAAATTCCCCGAAAAAAGCCCGGCTTCACACTTCTTGTTGGGGGAAAGGACAAAGCCCATAACTGGGAGGATTTGAGACCCTTAAGTAGCGTCAAAGGAATCAAGATTATCACCTTTGGTGAATCAGCGCCTAAGATTATGAGAGTATTCTCGAAGGCCATTATGTTTGACTCTTTAAAGGCGACACTTAACTCAAGCTATCCGTTTGAGGAAGATGGCGCACTTTTACTTTCTCCGGGAGGAGCAAGCCAGGACGAGTTTTCTGATTTTGAGGAACGTGGAAATTATTTTAAAGACTTCGTGCTCAGAAATTTTCATGATTAAATAGCCAAATGTCTAAACCTCAACCAATCACCTTGAATAAGCAGACTTTTTTGTTCACCCGCTCTTGGAATTATTGAGATGAGCGCAGGTGAACTTTGCTTAACCTCGCTAAAGCAGGCCGTCGAAAAAGCGACATTCTTCACGTCAGACTCGCGACTAACCGATGATTGCACAATTTTTGTAGCTTTGAGCGGATCAAATGTAGATGGGCACGATTTTGTTCACGACGCTCTGAATAAAGACGTTGTCGCTTGCATCACTCAAAAAGACGTCGGCATTGAAGACCCCCGAATCATTAAATGTGAAGACACTTCAAAAGCCCATCGTCTACTAGCCAAATTGTTTCGCGAAAAATTTCAAGGGAAGGTCATTGCCGTCGGCGGAAGCAACGGCAAAACCAGCACGAAGGATTTCCTGTATACACTTTTGGCAAAAAAGTTTTCCGTCATTAAGACTTTGCATTCGCAAAATGGTTACCTTGGCATCCCGGCAACTTTTGAACGCCTTCGACCTGGATTAGATTGTGCTGTCATCGAAGTGGGTATCGACGGACCTGGTGACATGCAGAGCCATCTAGACATTGTTAAACCCGACATTGGGATTTTAACTTCAATAGGGACGGAACATTTGAGACAGTTAAAAAACCTCGAAGGAGTTTTTGAGGAAGAGTCTAAATTGGTGGAATTCTGTGCCTCTAACGGAGGCCCTTCCTTTGTTCCGGCAAACGATCCTTTCCTTTCAAAACTCAGCAAACAAAAAAACGTTACCCTTTGTCCCGATGATCCGCTGGAAATTGATTCGCGCTTTCACTTAGAACAAATACAGGGAATTGCCCGCCGAAACGCGAGCTTGGCAATTACTTGTGCCTTAAAGGTCGGAATGAGCTTAGATGAAATTCTTACACAGCTACCTAGCCTCAAATTACCAGAAGGTCGAGGTGCCCTAAATAGAGTTTCAGGACAAGAGTATGTTGTAGAAGACTTCTACAACGCCAACCTAAGCTCCATGACAGCTGCGACAACACAAGCTGCGATAAAAGCAAAGGACCTCAACCTTCCCCTCTACTTTGTCTTGGGAGACATGCTTGATCTTGGAGA